>JANXBH010000010.1 GCA_025060695.1 Caldifarciminota bacterium
CTCTACTCAACGCTATTAAAAGATTAACTATCATAGTTTTTAAATTTTAAAGTGAAAGTATCCTAATAATCCAAACCTAAATAAAAGCTAAATTTTGCTTTGTTTTATTGCTTAAAAGAAATGGTTTTTAACTTCGTATTTTAAATTTTATTTAATAGTCCAATATAGCCAATCTTTGAAAATATCACATGCTCTATCAATTCTATTTCCAAATGCTTTAAAAAATTAGCTAACTTTTTTGTAAACTCTAAGTCCTCATTACTAGGTTTTAGATTATTTGAAGGATGACTATGAGCAAGTATAATATAGTTTGCACTATTTAGAATACAAATTTCCACTATATCTCTGTAGTGAACATTTACTATGTTTTTCCTGCCTTTTGCTAACATTTCAACCCTTATAACTCTCTTAAAGCCATCAAGTAATACCACTACTAAAACTTCAGAGTTCTCATAAGTATAGGGTATTAGAATTTTATATACGTCGTCAAGACTTCTTATAATTTCACCTGATTGTGAAAAAATCCTCTTTCCAAGCTCAATAGCACATATTATTCTTGATGCTTTTGCAAGCCCAAGTCCATCAATTTGCAAAAGAGTTTCAAGGTTTATACTCTTTAGCCCTTTTATTCCAAAAGTATTTATTATTTTCTTTGAGAGTTTAAATACATCTTCATTTTTACTTCCAGTTCCCAAAATTATAGCTAACAATTCTTCATCCTTTAGATTGTTAACTCCAAGTTTTTTTAATTTTTCTCTTGGTAAAATTTTATTCATTAAAAGATATAATTGCTCTCTTCCTTGAAAGCTTAGGTCTCCCAAATTCATCTATATCAATAACTTTTACTAAAATCTCATCTCCTACTTTAAATACACTCTTTAAGTCCTTAATTGGTTTATCGTCTACTTCCGAAATATGAACCAGTCCCAGTTTTCCCGGGAAAATTTCTACAAACAAACCATAATTTTCAACTCTTGTTATTTTACCAAGATAAACCTTTCCTATTTCCACTTCTCCTAAAATTTCATTTATCATTTCTTTTGCCTGATTAACGTTAGTATAATCTGGGCCAGCAATAAGAGTCCTACCCGTATCAAAATCAATATCTATTTTAGTATTAGTCGTACTTATGATTTTTCTTATAATTTTTCCACCAGGACCTATAACATCACCTATCTTTTCTACAGGAATTTGCATAACTATAATTTTAGGAGCATATTTTGAAATTTCTTTTCTTGGCTCACTAATAGTTTTTGACATTATATCCAATATATATTCTCTCGCATCCTTTGCTCTTTCAAATACTTCCTTAATTATCTTTAAAGTTAGACCCTTAATTTTTATATCAAGCTGTATTGCAGTTATACCTTTTTTTGTTCCTGCAATTTTAAAATCCATATCTCCAAAGAAATCTTCCATTCCTACTATATCAGTTAGCAAAATATAATTATCATAATCTTCCAAAATCATACCTATTGATACACCTGCAACCATATTACTAATTGGAACACCTGCATCCATTAAAGCTAATGTACCTCCACAAACTGTTGCCATAGACGTAGAGCCATTGGACTGAGTAATCTCAGAAACTAACCTTATAGTATATGGAAACTTGTCTTCGTCGGGTATAACAAAACTAAGTGCTTTTTCTGCAAGTGCTCCATGACCAATTTCTCTTCTACTCGGACCTCTTAATGGTCTTACTTCGTTAGTTGAAAAAGGATGAAAGTTATAGTGAACCATAAATCTTTTAAACTCTTCCTCTTCTAATTCTGATAATATTTGCGCATCTTTTCTTGTCCCAAGTGTTGCGGTGACTAATGCTTGAGTTTCACCTCTAGTAAATAGAGCTGAACCATGAGTTCTTGGAAGAATACTTACTTCACAGCTTATAGGTCTAACTTCATCAGGTTTCCTTCCATCTACCCTTATACGTCTATTTAATACTTCACTTCGCATTAACTTTGCGGATAGCTTATATAGAGCATCAACTATTTCCACTTCACTGTCTAAAAATTTTTCTAATAGTTTTTGCTTTATTTGCTCATATAGATTTTCAAGAGCAATATTTCTTTCACCCTTTGATGGAATGAATATAGCATTTTTAATTTCTTCCTTAAAACTTAAGATTTCATTATTTATCTCTTCACTTGCTGATATAATTGTGGGTTCTGCCTTTGGTTTAGAAAATACATTTAATAAACTTTCTTGATAGTTAATTGTTTTTTCTATATAAGGTATAGCAAATTCAATTGCGGATAAAAGAATATTTTCTTCAATTTCTTTACCGCCAAATTCTATCATATGAATATAACCACCTTTAGTTCCAACAATAAGAAGGTCAAATTCACTTCTTTGAGATATTGTAGGATTTACTATAAAATTACCATCTATCATTCCAACTCTTACAGCACCTACGGGTCCATCAAATGGTATTTCAGATGAAGACAAAGCAAAACTAGCTCCAATTATTGCAGGAATATATGGAGGATTTTCGTTATCATATGATAGGAGCAAAGCAACTACTTCTACTTCATCTATCATTCCCTTAGGAAATAGTGGTCTTATTGACCTATCTATTGCTCTTCCAATTATTATTTCTCTATCAGTTGCTCTACCTTCCCTTTTTATAAAACCAGCAGGAATTTTACCTGCCGCATAAGCACCTTCTCTATATTCTACAAGAAGAGGTAAAAAGTCTCTTTTTTCTTTTGACTTTTGCCAAATTGCACTTACTAAAACAACAGTATCACCATAACCTGATATAACTGTAGAACTTGCTAAATTTCCAATCTTTCCAAATTCCAAAAATAGCTTCCTATCACCAATTTCTATCATACACCTCTTATTCCAAGTGTTCTAATTATTTCTTGGTATTTTTCAGGTTTTTCTCTTTTTAAATATTTTAATAGTTTCTTCCTTTTACTGACAAGTTTCTGGAGACCATAGCGCGTATGTATATCCTTTCTATGAATTTTTAAATGCTCTGTAAGATTACTTATCCTTTCAGTAAGTATTGCTATTTGAACTTCCACCGAACCTGTGTCGTTTTCAGATATTTTAAAATTCTCAATAATTTCTTTCTTTCTCTCCTTAGATATAGACATATTGAAAATTTTAAAGCATAAAGAGCATTATAAAACCATACCAAATCCTAAGCTATTTTTTGAGCCAATTCCGCAATGTAGTAATATTTTCATTAAACTTTCATCCGCATCAATACTTAACTTCCCACTATACCCAATAATAATTCCATTTTTATATTTCACTACCTCTTTTTTAAAACTCTTAAACTTAAAATCAAACTTTCCTTCATAATCTTTTGAATAAACTATTAAGAACTTCTTTTTTAAATTTTCAAAAATAAGCTCTTTAAAATCTTTATCCTTAGGACCATAGAATATTGTTTTTTTCCGAAATGTCCTATAGACAGTAATAGGAGATAAAGTTTTATAAGTCTTTTTTTGGAAATTGGGCTTTACGATTTCATATCCCTTAAAATGTAGTTTTTTTTCATTTAAGTTCATATAACCCGTTTTTATTAAATTCTCTAATAACGAAATTACAAAATTATCAAAAATAGACGCAAAGTATATACTTATTGGATTTCTAAAAACTATCAAATCATCCAATATGGAAAATCTTGAAATTATTCTTGAAAATGTAAAAAGCTTAAATTTTTTCTTTTCCATAGTAAAACCTTCATCATGAAGAAATTTTGAAATATTACTATCAAATTTTCTATAAATTGCGGACTGAACCAAGTAGGTATAGTTTATTGGAAGTTCTAAATATTCATCTGAGTAGAAATTTAATTTTACAATCATACTTAAAAATTTTAAAGCATTTACTTTAAAATTTAACATTATGCGTATTGGCATACCAAAAGAAATAAAAACAGAAGAGTATAGAGTTGCAATTACTCCTTCTGGAGTTGAAGAGCTTGTAAAAAGAGGACATATAGTATATGTGCAAAAGGATGCAGGAATAGGAAGTGGCATAGCCAATGAGGACTATGAAAAGGCAGGTGCAAAGATATTAGATAGCTTAAAAGAAATTTATGAAAATTCTGACATAATAGTAAAGGTAAAAGAGCCATTAGAAGAAGAATATAAATTACTTAGGGAAAACTTAATATTATTTACTTTCTTACACTTGGCTGCAAATGAAAGATTAACAAAAGAACTATTAGAAAAAAAGGTTATTAGCATTGCTTATGAAACAGTGGAGATTAATGGAGAATTACCACTTCTAAAACCTATGAGCGAAATAGCCGGTAGGATGTCTATTCAAGAAGGGATTAAGTATTTAGAGAAAACTTTTGGAGGAAGAGGAGTATTACTTAGCGGTATTCCTGGAGTTCCACCTGCAAGGGTAGTTATCATAGGTGGAGGAACAGTTGGGACAAATGCAGCACTTATAGCATCAGGTATGGGTGCAGATGTTTATGTATTGGATATTAATATAGATAGGCTTAGATACTTAAGTGAGATTATGCCTAAAAATATGAAGACTTTATATTCTAGCAGTTATAATATAAGGGAAGTTATTAAAGAAGCGGATTTACTAATAAGCGGAGTTCTTATACATGGAGCAAAAGCTCCCAAGATTATTACAAGAGATATGTTAAGGGAAATGAAAGATGGTTCTGTATTTGTAGATGTTGCTATTGATCAGGGAGGTTCATCTGAAACGTCAAGACCTACTACGCACAAAGACCCAATTTATAAAGTGGATAATGTTATTCACTATTGTGTAGCTAATATGCCTGGTGCTGTCCCAAGAACATCAACATTTGCTCTAACTAACGCCACTATAAAGTATGTGATAAAATTAGCTGATTTAGGTTGGCCAGATGCTGTTATAAATGAACCTGCGCTAAGAAAAGGTGTAAATACATATAAAGGTTATATAACTTATCCTGCGGTAGCGGAAGCATTTGATATGGAATATGCCCCAATTGAAAAACTATTATAATGAAAACATTAGTAATCATTCCTACGTACAATGAAAGGGAAAATATTAGCTTAGTAATTGAAGAAATTAAAAAGTATTTACCTAATACTGATATTCTAATTATAGACGATAATTCTCCTGATAGGACTTACGAAGTTGTTATGGAAATTTCAGAGAATGATAACTCTATCAAGTTAATAAGAAGGGAAAAAAAATTAGGGCTTGGTAGTGCATACGTTATGGGCTTTAAGTATGCAATGGAAAACGACTATGATATAATATTTCAAATGGATGCAGACCTTTCACATCAACCATCAGACTTAATTAGACTTCTTGAAAAAATTCAAGAAGGATACGACTTAGTAATAGGTTCAAGATACATTAGTGGTGTAAATGTTGTAAATTGGCCTATGAAAAGACTACTATTATCATATTTTGCTAATTTATATGCAAGGATAATTACAGGTGTGCCAATTAAAGACTTAACATCAGGTTTTAAGGCAATAAGAGTAAGTGCATTAAAAAATATAGACTTGGAAAACATAAAGTCAAATGGATATGGATTTCAAATTGAAATCACTTTTAGAATTTATAATAAGGGTTATAAAATAGTTGAAATACCTATTATTTTTTATGAAAGAAGAAGTGGTAATTCAAAAATGTCAAAAAAGATTATTTTTGAAGCGGCAATACTTGTTTGGAGACTAAGCTTTGAAAAACTTTTTAAACACTTTAAAATTTTATTATGCTATTGATATTAATCCTACAAGATAGGGGATTTGAGGAGCAAATTCAAGAGGCAGGTGAATATGAAGTTGTTGCATACTACAAGCCCTATATTCCTTATAACTACAAACCATTGGATGAATTAAAATTCGTATTCTCTCAGATAAATAAACAAGACGCAATTAATATAATTAATGAACTTTCAAATTTTGTATATCCAAGAGATAGTATATTAGCAAAAGAAAGATTAAAAAAACTGAAGGATGAACCTAAAGGTATAAGGGATATTATTTTAAATAGTTTAATCTTTGAAGGGAAAGACTATGAAGGAGCATTTAACAAATCATTTTCAATTATAAATAGTAATGTAATTCAAACTTTTGAGAGAATTGCATACAAAATATACATATTTTCCGCACTAAACTTAGGAAAATATAAAGAAGCATATAGTATAGCAAATTTTGTTATTCAAAACTTTTTTGAACCAGATAGTATTATTTACTATGCTTGTGGAGAAGCTTTTTACTATGCACACGAGTTTGAAAAAGTAGATTTTTATTCTTCAAAACTATACGATAATGCGGATATAAATTTAAGGGTATTATCTTTATATCTTGGAGGGTGGAATAATTTGAATTTAAGAAGGTATAACGAAGCTCTGAGTTTGCTAAATAGGTCATATGAAATAGCTACTGATAATTTTCTAAGAATTATACTACAAATAGGCATAGCAGTTGCCAAGTTTAATTTAGGAGATAAAGTAAATTCGTATAATAGTATTGTTTCTATGAATGAGAATTTATTTACAGGGCAATCAAGGGCAGAGTTATTATACCATAGAGGTATGATAGCGTTTTATAATAAAAGGGACGATATAGTAGCGGAGAAGGACTTCTCAAGATTTATTCAAGATTTTCCAAAAGATGAAAGAGCACCATTTGTAGCACTAAAGCTTTCAGATTTATATAGATTTAAAGGTGATATTAAAAACGCCATATCAAATCTTGAGTGGATAAGGCTAAATTTTGATAAAATTATGGAAAAGGAAAATGCACTATATTTACTTGGAGAGTTATATTTATCTCAACAAGACTATCAAAAGTCATTATATGCATATTTAGAACTTATGGATAAATTTCCAACAAGCTCCTATGCATCAACCGCAAGGTTAAGAGCTGAGCAAATATTATCAAAACTTGCAACTGATGATGAAAAATATATAGATACTTATAAAAGATACTTTCCTACGAGTCCTCAACTACCAGATGTATATTACTATTGGGGCGGTAAATATTTAAATGATAAAAATGATGAGAAAGCAAGTTATTACTTTTATAGATTAGCTCTTGAATTTCCCGAAAGTCCAAAAGCAAAGGAAGCAATATTTATAGCAGGACAGTTATTTTTAAAATTAAAAAAGTGGTCAGATGCATCTGAAACTTTTAAAAGATTAATTAGAATATATCCAGAGCATGGAAGAATTGGAGATGCATATGGTGGATTAGCACTTGCATATTTAAATCAAAATAATCCTGAAGGCGTCATAAGTTTTCTTACTAAAGCTCTAAGGGAGGATAGAGGCAGACTATCTGAATACGATAAAGGGGTAATTTACATGTATTTAGGACTTGCATATGAAAGTATTGGAAACATGGAAAAAGCGAGGGAGTATCTTGAAATTTCAAGAAATCAATTTTTTGGAGTAGGAAGAACAGACATGTTAGAGCAGGTAAATCAATATCTTGATAGAATTCCAAGATAGTTTATTTAATTACTATACTTTTAGTCAGGTTCCCGTGCTTTAAAATATAAATACCTTTTTTAACATTATAAACTTTTTTACCATTTACAAACTCGGAAACGATTAATTTACCATCAATTGAATATATAGCTATATTGCCATGCCCCGTGAATATAATCTTAGAACCTTCAACATGAAATTTAAAATTACCAAAATTGTTCTCAGTTAATTTTGTAGCAGTTACGCAAATATAATTTGTTTTAGTAATCCTATCAATTGGTAAATCATTAGGTGAGTTTATAGCATTATTCTCATCTACATCAAACCAAATCATTACTACAAGATCATAGCATTTAGCTTGAATATTATAAGGTGTTGTAAATTGCCTTGTATAATTTTTTGTTCCAGGAATCACACTTATTCTTATATCATTGGCGGGATTACTTATCCAGTTTACACCATCGTATAAACTTGCACCGAGCATTATTCTTGGATGTGTATCAGGAGTCCCTGAGTAAATATCCACAGAAATAGTAAATGTTTGTCCCGGATTTATATTAGTTGGACTTGCTGAAAGGTTAAGAAAACCCATAGGAGTTGAAATATGCCAATTTTTAGAGGAGTAATAATGGACAGCCATCCAATCCCAATACTTCCCGTTATCTCCCCATCTTTTTGTCCCCCATTGACACATACCCCTTCCATGACCAAAACAACCATGACCTGAACATAGATTATCATTTATACAGGGCCAACCTGTGCAGGGAGAGCCAGCTTTACCATCACCACAAGGACAACTATTTACACAATTTAAATTATCATTTGGATCATCCCAGCCATTATTTTCTGCAGAATATTCAGCTCTTGAAACTGAATTTGCCTGAGGAGAAATAGCAAAACCTGATGTATATTTCGCTGCATTTACTGTATTTACTGAGTAATCGCCATCCCAAACTTGACAGCAAGTCGTTGAGCATATATCGTAATTATTGCTTATAGGATTTAAAACATGCCAAGAACCATAAGCTCTATACGCAAGTGCTCCAGCTCTTAATGAGTGAGCATTCCAACTTGCTATCCATTCATCATTGAGTCCTGTTTGCACATAACTTTCCAAACTCATAACTGATACACTTGAGCAATTTGTGCAAGAGCAATTTGTCCCAACCCTTATACTTGAAGGTGGGTCAAAAAACGGCAAAGGTATTACATCAGTCACATTTATACTATTTTCCTTCATTTTCATAAGTCTATTTCTGTCATAAACTCCATTTTCAGAAGAAGTATATCCATCTTTTATAAGATATTCATATGGTTTTCTATCTACTATTCCATGAACTTCGTTATATACAATATCTCCATTTCCCTCCGACATACCAATTTTCAAAATAGTTATTCCGGGAAATAGAGCTAAATTGTTGTATTTATAGACTTTATAACCTGTCTTTGAAAATATGAAGTTAGTTCTTTTCATAATAACTTTATATGCTCTTGAAAACTCATCCCTGTAAGGATTAAGGGTGTTTAGCTTTATGATAAACTTTCCATTTTGGTCAGTATACAAAATTTTATCTTCTACTTTAATAGCTACATCTGATAGTGGTCTTAAAGTCCTCTCATCGTGAACATAACCAACTACAATAGCATAATTAGAAGATTCTTCAAAACCATAAATGGGTGAAATTTCTGGTTCTAAAAGAACGTCTACATTAATCACTTCTTCCTTTTTAAGAATAAAGTAAGTTTTTAGACTTTTGTAGCCTTTAGCATAAAATTCAAGCTCATATTTTCCATCTTCATTAGCAGGAATAGTTATTATAGGACTTTCAGAGTTTATAACCATATACGTATTAGATGGAGTTTTTACAATTACTCTAATATTCTCTATGCCATAGTAAGTGTGAACATCTTTAACTTTTAAATTTATAGTAAATAAAGTTACAAACAACATATTAAAATTTTATAGCTGCAAAGATACTTTAAAATTGTAATTTTGAAGAAAATTCTTAAATATATCAATAGTGAATTAAAAGCAAAAATTTTAGTTGTGGGGGATTTAATATTAGATAAGTATTATTTTGGAAATGTAGAGAGAATATCTCCAGAAGCACCTGTCCCTGTTGTTCATGTAAAGAAAATAGTTTCAAGAATAGGGGGTGCAGGAAATACCGCATTGAATTTAAAAAACTTGGGAGTAAACGTAGACATATTAGGCATAGTAGGAAATGATGAAAATGCAATCGAACTATTAGAACTAATTGAAAAAAACGGATTTAAGAATGATTTTATATTCAAAGTAGAAAATATAACTACTACAAAAATTAGAGTAATATCGAGACAGCAACATCTAATTAGAATTGACTTTGAAGAAGTAAAACCAATTAGTATTGAAGACAAGATACTAAAACTATTAGAAGAGCACTTAAAAAACTACGACATAGTAATTATATCCGATTATAACAAGGGATTAATAACTGAAAATATTTCGCAATATATTATAAACTCCTCAAAATTTACAATAGTTGACCCAAAAGGTAAAAATTGGAAAAAATATAAAAACGCAAATATTATAACACCAAACGTGAAAGAGCTCTCAGAAGGATTAAATTTAACTCTTGAGAATGAAGACAAACAATTAGAAATAGCAGGAAAAACTGCAATAGAAAGATACAATATAAATAGCATTTTAATAACTCGTTCAGAAAAAGGCTTGAGTTATATAGATAGACAAAGAACTATACATGTTCCTACAATAGAAAGCGAAGTATACGATGTCTCAGGAGCAGGTGATACGGTAGTAGCGTCATTAGCTTTTGGAATTTTATGTAATATAGATATGAAAGAAATACTTGAATTTGCCAACTTATGTGCAAGTATTGTAATAAGGCATATAGGAACGTATGCAATTAAAAAAGAAGATATTTTGAATTTCGCACTTTAAAATTTACAAACTTAATGAATAGTAAAAAATTAGTAGAAAAATATAAGTTAATGGATGAAATTGCGTTTTTTAGGACAATACGAAGAATGGCCTTGGAAATATTAGAACATAGTGAAAACTCTTCAGATATTATCCTTGCAGGTATTAGAACAAGAGGAGTATATCTCGCACAATATTTAAAAAGAGAAATTGAGAAAGAAATAAGTACGAAGGTTATCATAGGAGAAGTAGACATTTCATTTTATAGAGATGACCTTTCACTTTTAGGTGAAAGTCCCGTAGTTAAGGGAACGAAATTAGACGTAGATATTGACAAAAAAATTGTTTTTTTAGTTGATGATGTTTTATATACTGGAAGAACAGTAAGAGCAGCTATTGATGTGCTATTAGATTTTGGAAGACCAAAAGCAATTAAATTAGTTGTATTAATAGATAGAGGATGGAGAGAACTACCAATATATGCAGACATAGTAGGCAAAAAAATTACTACTACACATGATGAAATAGTAAAGGTAAAAGTAAAAGATATAGATAATGAGGATGCAGTTTATATAGCTCAAAAACTATGATAAGAAAACTAACAGTTTCAGATATAGAACCAAAGATAAGTATCAAGGATATTGAAAATGCAGAAAAAGTAGATGTTCAAAAAAGAGCAAATGAAGCACTTCAAATTGGTTTAAGTATTGAAAACAGGGCATATAATATTTATATATCTTCACCGGAGTATTGGAAATTTGATGAAATGATAGTAAAAATTGTTCAAGAGTTTGCAAAAAATAGAAAAGCTCCAAACGACTGGTTTTATGTTCATAACTTTAGAAATCCTTCAAACCCCATTGCTTTAAACTTAGAGAGTGAAAAGGGTGATGAATTTATATCTGATATAGAAAAACTTATAAAAAATATAAAAGCTACACTAAAACAACTAATTGAAAGTGAAGAATTAAATAGAATAAGAGAAGAAATAGTTAGCGAATATAATAGAAAAAAAGAAAGCTTACTAAATGAATTAAACAAAAAAGCTAACGAGCTTGGGTTTATAATACAGCCAATACAACCTAATGTATTTAATATTATTCCTATAATAGCAGGAGAACCAATATCTCCACAAAAATTTAGCTCACTAAGCGAAGAAATGCGAGAATACATAAATTCTAAGAAATCAAAGTTAGAAGAATTTATCTCACAAACAATAAGAGAAATCCATAAATTAGATAGGGAAATGAGAGAAAAGATTGAAACAATAGAAAAAGAAGGAGTAAAAAATTCAATAAAGAATTACTTTTTAGAACTTCAAGAAAAATATAGTTATAATGAGAAAGTATACGAGTTTATCAAGGAAATGGAAAATGACATTTTGAACAACTATCAACTATTTTTATTTCCCGAAAATCAATTACCTCCCGGTCCACTAAATCCACTTAGAAAATATGTAGTAAATAGAATCGTTGATAATAAGGAATTAAAAGGAGCACCTGTTATTTATGAAAAAAATCCTACCTACTATAACTTAATAGGTAGAATAGAAAAGGAAGTAGTAATGGGAGCATTAGTCAGTGATGTTCAGAACATAACAGCTGGTTCATTACATTTAGCAAATGGAGGTTATATTATAGTAAATATATACGACCTATTAAAAGAGCCATATGCATATGAAGCATTAAAAAGAGTTATCAAGCACGGAGAGATAGTTATTGAGGACATAGGTGAAAGGTTTAGTTTGTTTTCAACTAAAAACCTAAAACCACAACCTATTCCATTTAACGGAAAAATAATTATAATAGGAGATAATTTTCTATATTACCTTTTACAGATTTATGACCCTGACTTTAGGGAAATTTTTAGAATATATGTAGATTTTGAAACAGAAGCAAATTATAAAGATAGCATCTACTTTATTCTTGAAGAGATAAATAACATAAGAGTTAGTAATAATCTAAGTGATATTTCAAAGTTAGCAATTGTGGAGATTATAAAGTATATGATGAGAAATATTGAAGACAAGGAAAAAATTCCACTAAATACCAAACTTTTAATGGAGATTATGATGGAAGCAAATTACATAGCAAGCATAAAGAAAAAGGAAATTATAGACGTTGAAGAAGTTAAGCAAGCCATTAAAAATAGAGAATATAGATATTCAAGGATAGAAGAAAAATTAAGAGAGTTGATAAAGAGAGGGATACTTGTATTTGATTTTCATGGAGAAAAAGTAGGAGTAGTAAATGGTCTTTCAGTAATAACTCTTCCAGAGTACAGCTTTGGTATTCCAAGTAGAATAACCGCAAGCGTTGGTCTTGGCAAAGCAGGCATTATTGATATAGAAAAAGAAACTGGACTTGGAGGAAAAATACATACAAAAGCTGTTTTAATAATTGGTGGTTATATATTAGAAAAATACGGTAGGGAAACGCCTATTAGTCTTCAGGCAAGACTAACTTTTGAACAAAACTACAGTGGTGTTGAAGGTGATAGTGCTTCTTGTGCAGAACTACTTGCAATACTCTCTGCTATTTCTGAAATTCCAATAAAACAAAACATTGCTGTTACTGGTTCATTAAATCAAAAGGGAGAGGTCCAACCTGTAGGCGGTATACCTGAAAAAATAGAAGGTTTTTACTATAGCCTTAAAATTATGGGCCTTTTAGAAAATAACGAAGTAGGGGTAATAATACCTTACAGAAATTTAAAAAATGTAATTTTAAATGAGGAAGTTATGAAGGCAATAAAAGAAGAAAAATTTCACATATGGACTGTAGATAACTTTGATGATGTTATTGAAATAGCAACAGGTACAAAACCTCAAGAGTTTCACAATAAAACTATAGAAAAACTAAAGGATTTTAGCAAAAGGTTAAAAAATAATGAATGAAAGTCTTATCTATTTAATAATTGGAATTGTTGCTGGTGTTTTAAGTGGTTTATTTGGTATTGGAGGAGGCATTATTATAATAATATCTCTTACTCTTCTTGGATTCTCGCAGCACAAAGCACAGGGAACATCTCTTGCTGCACTTCTTATTCCTATAGGTTTTATTTTTGGCTTTTTAGAATACTATAGAAGTGGTAATGTTGATATAAAGGCTGCTATACTTATAGCAATCGGTCTTGCTTTTGGTTCCTACTTTGGTGCATACTTAGCAAATAGAATTTCATCTTTATGGCTTTCTAAGCTTTTTGCAGTCTTTCTAATTTTGATGGCAGTAAGACTGATTTTAAAAAGATAAGGAGGTCCAAGCATGAACAAGGTTGCAATGTTCATAGATGTCCAGAACGTCCACATAACTTTTGAAAAGATGGGACAGGAAGTAAGATATGATGTGCTCTTGAAGGTTTTGGAAGAACAATATAAAAGAAGAGGAAAAGAGCTTATAAAGTCCGTTGTGTTCATTCCTATGTTTCCAGGTGATGAAAGAAGGGAAAGATTAGTTAATGCTCTTTCATTCATGGGTTACCGTGTAGTAGCAAAACCAGTGAAAAAATTAGCAGATGGTTCGGTAAAAGTTAGTATGGACATGGATATGGCTCTTGAGATTCTTTCAGTAGCGGAGTATGTAGATGAAGTTGTTCTTGTTACTGGTGATAGCGACTTCGTTCCTATAGTAGATTATCTTTCTAGAAAGGGTAAAAAAGTAAGAGTTATTGGAACTAGGAAAGGAGCAGTAGGAATTGAGCTTATTAGAGCCTGCGATGAATACAATAACATGGATGAATTTGACGGTGTTCTAATGCCATTTAGGTATTCAGAAAATTCAGAAGAATACGAAACAAGAGAAAATAGCTAAAAGGGGGATTACCCCCTATACAAAATAGTAATTTTTAAATTTTTATAGTTTTCTTTTTGAATTTTGTAGTTTTCAGTATAAAAATCAGTAAATAATATAAATTTACCATTTTCTTTCAAAAACTTTTCTAAATTCCTTATAAGAACTCCATAATTCCCAACTGCTCTTGCCAATATATAATCAAAACTTTGATCAATATCTAAATTTCTATAATCACCATTAATTACAAAGATATCTTTCAAATTTAAGCTTAAAATTACTATTTCAAGAAAAGCACACTTTTTCATACTTCTTTCCAATAGAAATACTTTTAAATCGTCCCTTACAATTTTTAAGGGAATACCAACTATCCCATTACCACTTCCAACATCTAAAATATAAGCATTCATTTTTATAAATTTTTCAACATAAATACTTTGTTCTATAAGTTCATCTAAATTTAGCTTACCTGATGTAAGACTTAATACTTTATTGTACTTTTTCAAAAGCTTCTTGTATATAGTCAACAATTCTTTGCGATGCACTTGAGTTATCGTATTTAAGTAGATTCTTTTTATAAAATTCTCTATTATTCATAACTTCAATAATAGCTTCTTTAAGAACATTTACATCTAAGTCATCTTCCTTTATCATAATTCCAAACTTTCTATCAGCGACAGCCTTTGCATTATAGTATTGATGATTATCTTTTGCTTTTGGATATGGTATATAAATTGCAGGAATTTTAAAGTATAGCAATTCCGCTATTGCACTTCCACCTGCTCTAGATATTGCTATATCGCTTGCCATATATGGCACGGACATGTCCTCAAAAAATTCAAAGACTTTCATATTTCTTGGAATAAAAACCTCACTCCAAAGCTTGTCATGATCCTTCCCAGCAATTAGGATAAATTCGTAATTGTCAAGCTTTTCCGCAACTTTTACTACTAATCTGTTTATCTTTCTTGAACCCTGACTTCCTCCAATAACAAGGACAACTTTTGCACCTTGTGGTATCTTTAGTATTTCCCTTGCTTCACGCTTAGAAACTTTATTAAATGACCTAACAGGAACTCCTGTTACTAATAAATTGTCTTTCTTCTTAAAATAATTCTTTGCCTCTTCAAAGGGAAGAAATACAAACTTTGCACTTTTACTAAACATTCTAACTACCCTACCTGGAATAACATTTTCTTCTATTAAGTAGTAAGGCTTTCTTAAAAGCCATGCCCAAAACAGTGCAGGAAATGACGCATACGAACCTGTTGCTATGATTTTACTTTCAGAAAGAACTTTATTAAATAATCTTAATGTGTAAATTATTAAACTTAATTTATCATATCTTGAATAAACTTTCGTATTATATTCATCAAAAGCCTTAGTCTTTATCTTCGGTCCAATAGCAACAATCTTATACTTCATTCCTCTATTCCTTAATTCTTGTGCAATTGCTATTGAAGGAAATATATGTCCTCCTGTCCCGCCTGTAATAATTAAATAGCATTCACCCTTCATAACTTTCCTCCAAAGACGGAAAATTTCCCAATTTAACATCTTGTATATAATTCTTTACCGCATTAGTAAATAACTCATACGCATTTAAATACTTTCTTACAAATTTAAATTTAGTTTGAGTTAGACCAACCATATCGTGAAATACTAAAACTTGACCATCGCAATAAGGTCCAGAAGCTATTCCAATTGTAGGAATGTTTATGCTTTCTGTAATTTTTTTTGCAAGCTTATATTCAACCTTTTCTAATACAATAGAAAATACTCCTGCTTCTTCCAATTTTTTTGCTATATTAACTAATTCTTCATCTTTTGCCAAATTATAACCATACAGATTTACCCTTTGTGGCATTAGACCTATATGACCCATTACAGGCACTCCATATACAGTTAGTTTATTTACTAATTCCAAAATTTCATAACCACCTTCTATTTTAACACCATCGCAATTTCCTTCTTTTAGAAACCTCATAGCATTTCTAATACCATCCTTTAATGAAATCTGATATGACATAAATGGCATATCACCTATAACTAAAGACCTTTTAATAGCATTAGATACAATTTTACAATGATATAACATTTCATCCATACTAACTGGAATAGTTGTCCTATTTCCTTGAATAACATTAGAAAGTGAATCTCCTACAAGAACTATATCTATACCTGCCTCATCTAAGATTTTTGCAGTTATGTAATCGTAAGCAGTTAACGAAGTAATCTTTTCAAAACCTTTCTTTTTAATTATATCCTCAACTTTTAGTTTATTCATAGACCTATTCTCATACCTGTAATATAGGTTATTAGAATAATTACAAGAAAAAGGAAGATTGTTAGTCTATTTCCAAGTTTTTTTGAAAATGGAAGCAGGATAATAGGAAGCAAAGCAATAGCATAATGTAAATGCGTATTTCTTAGACCCATTATAAGAAGACCTACTCCGACTATATATTGAAAGAATAATAATATATCTCCAACCATCCTTACACTCTTAGAAAATTTTTCATGAAAAAAAGATAAGATAAAAGCTAAAAAATAAATTATTATCAACATCCCACCTAATATGTGATGAAATAAGGAGAACATATCAAAAATTTTAAGGCTTCGTAAAATAAACTCCTAAATAAAGCATCCCGTAAGAAATAAACGAAAACCTATATCCAGGATAAGGCTTAAATTTATCAAGTACACTATAATTAACTAAAAAAACTCTAATTTCATATCTTGTATCCCTTGTATCAATATAGTACCCCGGAATAACTATACTATCAGTTTCTTTTGTTAAAAAATCAGTTTGATATACAAGCGTAGGATTTTTACTTTTATTCTCAAAGAATACCACAAAGTAATAATTATAGTTCTTAATATAGTTGCTATCAACTTTCCATTTTATAACAAGGTCTTGAAAAAGAGGTATGTAGTTTGTTTCAGGATATACGATATGAAAAGTATCAGGCAATTTAATAGTTTTAAACCTAATCTCTTCGCTTATTTCTCTATAGTAAATTTTTAAAGTATAATCTGAATTTTCTATATATGAATAATTCGCACTATAAAACGGATGAAAATAGTTAAGCTTTCTTTCATTTAAGTAAATATTTGCATCCGATATAACTTGTGAATTTTTTACATCATAAAGTGCAACAAATATCATATCATTAGCGAATATTCCATAAAGACTATAGTTATATTGGCTATCCCCTGACTTTCTACAACCTAAAATTAACAAAAAAACAAGAAATTTTCTCATTTTATTCTAATTATTTTATTCACACCTCTTCCTACAAAAATTAGAGAACTTGGAAAATTCGGATAAGGCTTGAAATTCTGTATAGTGCAAAAATTACCACTAATAAACAGTAAGTCATACTTAAAAGTATCAAGTTGAGATGTATTTAAGACAAAAATAGTATCATTTATAGAAATGTATCCACTACCCCAAGAAAACTCAAGGTCTCCTTGTTTCTTTAGTAAAATCATATTCTTTCCACTTGAACTTCCAAAATATCTCCACTTTACCTCTATATTCTCACCTTTTAAAACGCTATCCTTATTTAATAACACTTTTATGCTATCAAGATCATTAGCAGTGCAATTTAAATTTACATCGTTATTTGAAAATCTTATTCCAACTTGGAAATTTTTATTTTTCTTATAGCTTATAATGGCAGGATAGCCAAGTGCTGATGAATTATACGAAATTTGAATATCATTTACTTTAACTATTGCGTCTTGGACATACATATTATCAGTTAAGCTTTTTATTCTAATTAAAGTAAGCCCAAGTGTATCACTATAGCCTTGAATAGTATTTATAGTTCCTGCTATTGCATAGTCTATTTGAGGAGGTTTTTCTTCTTTCCCCTTACATGCAAGAAAAATAATTAAAATTAAAAATCTTTTCATTTTCTAAGTCCTAATCCTACATTCAATATTGGAACGCTATAGTCAGGTCTAAAATAAAGACCAGATGAAAAACTAAAAAACTTCTTATGATAACATACAGAAAGAGAATTTAAAGAAAATAGAATACTGAAGTCTCTATAATCAAAAATAAACTTTCCAATTCCATACATATACTTTTGGTTATATAACCTTAAGGGTCTTGCATTTAAATCAACATCGTAGATTAGTTCCGCCTTAAAGGAAAAGCTATTTAAAATAACGTTTTTTACACCAAAATTAATCCTTAAATAGTTAGTTGTATCATGAAAATTCTCATATTTTTGAATATGATTTTGACTTGTTAAATTAAAATTTATACCTATCCTTTCATTTATATGTTTTTCAAAGCCCAAATTTAAAATATATTCAAGAAAACTCCTCTTACCTGTTGGAGTAGTTGAACTAATAATAGTTTGTCCATAAAAACCATTTACAAATATATGATCCGAAATCTTTGCTTTTTCCACAGTTGAGTTATAACCAATGCAACCACTTAATAAAACAAATAATAATCTTCTCAAACTTTAAAATTTTAAAGTCTATGAAAAATTGGAAAAAAATCTTGGAAAAAATTACTGATTATAAATGGAGAATTCCAAAGAGTTATAAAGATGGAATGAATGTAGATGGTATTATTTTTGCAACCGAAGATCTATTAAATGACATAATTGAAGAAGGGGAGGCATTAGAGCAAGTTGCTAATGTCGCAACACTTCCAGGTATTGTAAAGTACTCCATAGCCATGCCTGATATACATTGGGGATATGGTTTTGCTATAGGAGGAGTAGCTGCATTTGATCCCGAAGATGGGGGTATAATAAGCCCGGGAGGAGTAGGTTATGATATAAATTGTGGAGTAAGAATTATAAGAACAAACTTGAAAGAAGAAGATATAGAAAAATATAAGATAAAGCTTGCTGATAAATTATATAACTATGTTCCAAGTGGAGTAGGAGCAAGGAGTAAATTTAAATTTTCTGATAGTGAACTAGAAAGAATTACTCAGGAAGGTTTAAAGTATCTTAAAAAATTAGGATATACCTGGGAGGATGATCATAACCATATTGAAGAGTTTGGAAGTATGCCAGGTGCAGACTTTTCAAAAGTCAGCCAAACTGCAAAAGAAAGAGGAAGGGATCAACTTGGTACAATTGGAAGTGGTAATCATTTTTTAGAAGTTCAAGTAGTTGATGAAATATATGACGAAGAAATAGCAAAGAAATTGGGACTATTTAAGGGTCAAGTAGTAATTATGATACACTGTGGAAGCAGAGGTTTTGGTCATCAAATAGCAAGTGATTATATAAAGTCTTTTGATAGAATCTTGAGTAAATATAATATAAAACTAGTAGATAGGCAACTATCCTGTGCTCCTTTTAATTCAAACGAAGGTCAGGACTACTATAAGGCTATGGTATGTGCAGCAAATTTCGCATGGTCAAATAGACAGCTTATAACATACCAAGTAAGAAAGGCATTTAGTGAGGTTTTAAATAGAAGTGCAGAAAGTTTAGAAATGTCAATTTTATACGATGTTGCACATAATATTGCCAAATTAGAAGAGCACGATGGTAAAAAATTAGTAGTGCATAGAAAAGGTGCTACAAGAGCTTTACCAAAGGGACATAAACTATTACCTCCATCGTATAAGGATATAGGACAACCTGTTCTCATACCAGGAGATATGGGAAGTTATTCTTATATTTTAATAGGAATGCCTAAGGCAATAGAGGAGTCCTTTGCAAGTTCTTGTCATGGTGCAGGTAGAGTGCTTTCAAGAACAAAGGCAAAAAAATTAGTTCAAAAATCTTCACTACTTAAAAGACTAACCGAAAAAGGAATAGTAGTAAGAGCAGAAAGTGATGCTACTTTATTAGAAGAAGCACCAGAAGCATATAAGGATGTAAGTAAAGTAGTAGAAGCAGTAGAATTAGCAGGTATTAGTAAAAAGGTAAGTAGAAATAGACCAATAATTGTAGTCAAAGGATAAAGTTTTTTATTGTATTAAATTTTCATATTTTTCAGCATTTAAAAGTTCATTCAACTCATTTTTATTTAAAATCTTTACTTTTGCTATCCAACCTGCACCGTATGGTTCCTGATTTACTTTCTCGGGATGTTCTTTTAGAATTTCATTTACTTCAATCACTTCGCAAGTTATAGGTGCATATACATCAGCAGCAGTTTTTACAGCTTCTAAAGTGGAAATCGTTTCTCCTTTGTTATATTTTTGATTTACTTTTGGAAGTTCTACATATACTATATCTCCAAGCTGGCTTTGAGCATAATCAGTAATTCCAATAATTGCATATTCTCCTTCAATTTTTACCCATTCATGGTCTTTGGTATATTTTAAATCTTTTGGATTATTTGCCATGCGAAAATTTTAAGGCTTTTTTAAAACTATGGATTTTATCAGAAAAGAGCAAAAATAAATTTCGTAATTTATATTCTGTAGTGATTTACAAGGTCAAAATTTACCAAATTTTACAAGATTATTGAAAAAATAAGCTATCTTTCTTATGTTCGTGCTGATAAATCATCTTCAGCTATTAACATTTAAACTGAGTTTCTACCATAATAGTTCCATAAAATTTCCATTGATAAGGACTTATTGAACGAAATCAAAATAATGCTTCTTAGGAATTTATCTACATTACCACTACTTAAAGCAATTCTTCTAACTTCATAAGCGGAAAGAGAAACCTCCACATAATTAAAAAACATAATACCTAAATTTAAGCCATCTGACGATGTAAACTCAATAATCCTTGAATTCAAACCTGACTTTCTGGCTAAAAAATTAAAAAGTATAGCGTCATTGTAGCGAGAACTAACTATATTAAGGGTCTTCTGTTAACCAAGTTTTCTTTGATTTTGCAAAATTGAGAGCACTTCTTATAGTTTGTGAGTTTTTTGTCCTAAAATTGACGACTTGGCGAATTTGACTAATAAATACTAAACCATTTAAATATTTAGAGTGGTTTTTGAAACACCAAAAACCGAAAAAGAGCTAAAATTACCCAATAAATAATAGATAAAATCACGGAAATAATTTTTTCGCCCATCATGGCAAGAATAGATGTAAATGTTTTAACTTCACCATATTTGGTACTAGTTAAACCAATATGTATTTCAGAAAAAGTAATCACTTCTCCAGTCGGATATAAATAATTCATTATTTTTTTCAATAATCAAAGCCAGAGAAACAAAGAGAAAAGCATTTAAAATGAAAATTTCATAATATTAAAAACGGAGCTAAGCCCTTTATAAATTTCATATAAATGGGTAGGGGATATAAGAAACCTGTGTAAATTGAAAAGAGAAGAATTATTAAATTTCAATCATAATTTTAAAGCCTCAATACAAGTAAATCCTGCCTCTTTATAATAACCTTCCCTTATTTCTAAATTTTCAATAGGTTTCTCTTCTTGGGGTTTTTCAAACAAGGTTGATAAAACCCTTAAAATTCTAAAACCTGATAATTCAAGCATACTAACTACTTCATAGTAAGAGTAAAATGTTGCAATTTTATAAATAGGATGTTCCCTTTTTCTTTTATAATAATCTGCCCATGGAGAGTCTGATAATATTAGACCCAATACTACCCTTCCGCCATTTCTTAAAACTCTATAAGCTTCCTTTAAGGCTAAAAATGGATATTTTATAAAGCATATTGAAACCACTATTAAAACTAAATCAAAAGAATTATTTTTGAATGGAAGATTTTCCGCTTTAGCTTTTACTACTTTGATATATCTTTCCTTTGCCAGCTTCAACATATTAAAAGAAATATCAATACCATATTTTATATTTATGCCACTTGCGAATCTTCCTGTTCCTACCCCAACTTCAAGACCCAAATTAAAACTGTTTAGGATTTTTTTGATACAATCAAGCTCAAGTTTATAAGCACTCTTTCCGAATGGTTTTTCATACCACTCATCATATCTTTTGTAATAAGTATCAAACATTAAGAAAATTTTATAGTGAGTTTATTGCTTTAAAATTTAAGTTATGAGGTTCTTATATATTTTTACCATCTTTTTTGGTAGTTGCACAACCTTTTCAACACTTCAAACTCCGCAAGTGGTGCCAAAAGATGAAGTAGGTTTTGGACTTTCACTATCCAATTCATGGGTGAGTGGGGGCGATGGAACAGTATTTATGCCTATCTCCATTCCATCACTTCAAGTAAGATATGGAATTGGTAATAAATCTGATATAGGCCTTCTTTTCGTTGGTCTTCCTGTTTTTGGTTCAACGTATATTGATTATAAATATCAATTTCTAAGCAATGAGATACTTGGAGCTTTTAGTATAGGAACAGGATTCTGGTTGTGGCCTGGTGATTTTTCTGATAATTTTTTTGATATAAGAAATCCAACGTTAATTTCTCCATTTGTTGGTATTAGTCTTGGAAATAAAAGAGTATACCTAGGTTCAAGAATTTATTACTATCATTTTTCGTACTTTAGCTCTACAGACAGTGTAAGAACATCATCTAGTTATATACTTATAACTCCAATTTTAGGGCTAACTCTTGGAAAGGGTAATTTTAAATTTGCTCCTGAGATTAATGTTGCAATACCTATCAGTTCAAGGCAAAATAATGAAATAATTCTTCTTTTTACTTATTCAATAGGTATTTTGTATCTACCTACTGAGAAATAACAAAACTTTAAAATTTTGTATATGCCGTTGTAGCTCAAGTGGTAGAGCGGGGCATTCGTAATGCCCAGGTTGCCGGTTCAAGCCCGGCCAACGGCTATTGTTTGCAAGACATTATTTTGGTTTAAGTGATAAAGAGATAAAAGAGATATTGGAATATCTTGGACATGACAGCTTGGAAAACTTTTATAAATCTAAAATACCAAACTATTATGAATTAGATAATTTCAATTTACCACTTTCACTAAGTGAAGAGGAGGCAAGAGAATATATTGAAAAATTAGGTAATCTAAATAGCTCTTTTAAAGTCTTTGCAGGTGGTGGTGCATACGACTGCTTTATTCCATCAGCAATAAATCAACTGCTATTAAGAAGTGAATTTTATACAGCATATACTCCATATCAGCCTGAAGTATCTCAAGGAACATTACAAGTAATGTTTGAATTTCAGTCATTAATATGTGAACTAACTAAAATGGAAGTCTCAAATGCTTCAGTATACGATGGTGCAAGTGCTCTTGCAGAAGCAGTTTTAATGAGCTTTAGAATTAAAGAAAAATACAAAGTAATTATTCCAAAAAACTTAAATCCAAACTATAAAGAAGTTTTAAAGACATATTTACAAAATATCGACTCAAAAATTGTAGAGGTAGGCTTTGACAAAACAGGTAGAATTAATTTAGATGAACTAAGAGATAAAATTGATAATGAAACCGCAAGTGTAGTAATTCAAAATCCCAATTACTTTGGAATAATAGAGGAAGTTTTTGAGATAAGAGAAATTACAAGGTTAAAAAATGCACTATTAATTAGTGTTTTTGACCCTGTAAGTCTTGCTATATTAGCTCCACCCGGAGAATACGATGCAGATATAGCTATAGGAGAAGGACAAGCATTAGGCATACCACTTTCATTTGGCGGACCATATGTAGGATTATTTACTTCAAAAAAACAATATATTAGACAAATGCCAGGTAGAATAGTAGGAATAACAGAAGACGGTAGAGGAAAAAGAGGTTTTGTTACTGTACTACAGACAAGAGAACAGCACATTAGAAGGGCAAAGGCTACAAGTAATATTTGTACAAATCAACAACTTATAGCAACAGCAGTGTGTATATACCTAACACTAATGGGAAGCGAAGGATTAAAGAGAGTTGCACTTATGAGCTTATATAAAGCGGAATATCTAAAGGAAAAAATAAAACATAAATTGGTTTTCAATAGTCCAACATTTAGAGAATTTGTTATTAGAACAAATAAAAAAGCTGAAGATGTTATACTTGAGTGTGCAAAAGAAGGATTTTTATTAGGTCCAAAAGTTAGTATTCTCGGGGAAAACTATTTATTAGTTGCGATAACTGAAAAAAGAAAGAAAGAAGAAATTGATAAATTAGCAGAAATACTATACAATATTTAATCAGAAAGTATTTTCTCCTTCCTTAGTAAAACTCTATTTCCAACCTCATCAGTTCCAAAAAAATAAACATTTAGACTATCATTATAAAAATCCAACCTTACATAACCTCTATATTCAGCATTCATAAACTTAATATGTGGATTTTGTCTTAAAATTGTATCGCTTAAAGCCTTTAGCCCGCTTGGAGAGCTTACACCTGCCGTAATTACTTCATATGCTACTCTTTTTTTATCACATAGCACTTCACCAAAATAGAATACATGTGTATCTCCTGTACCAAAAATCACATTTTTCACATTTTTAATTTTACATAAAAATTCCTTCTTTTCAGCATAGTATCCATCCCACTGGTCCACATTTAGTGGTTTATTATCTTTAAACATATCCATTATCATAACATTGTTTGCTACAAATTTCCACTTTGACTTTGAATTTAAAACGCCACTTATTAGCCATTCTTTCTGCTCTTTGCCAAGCATAGTTCTTCCTTCACTAAAAGCCATTTTATAGCAGTTATCTCTTGGATTAAATGTGGGTCTACATACCATTTCATCTCTATACTGTCTTCCATCTATTAAAAACACCTCAACTAAATTTCCAATATTAAAACTTCTATAAATCCTAAAACTATCGTTGTCTCTAATAGGGACATATTCAAAAAACGCCCTATATGCATCAATTAGCCTTCTTGGATTGTAGTATTTCATAGTCTTTCCAGAATAGTCGTTTACAACTTCGTGGTCATCCCATATAACATAAATCGGTATATTTCTTAGAGCTTCTTTTAGATATGGGTCAGTATAATATAACCTATACTTGGCTCTGTATGTGCTTAAATCGTTTGCATAAGGTGTAGGGTCAGGTCTTCTTGGATTTCTATATACACTATATTCATATATAAAATCTCCAAGAAATACTATAATATCAACACTATCTTCTAAAAGGTATTTATACGACCAAAAGTAGTTTTCAGAAAAATGCTGACAGGAAAGTATTGCTATTTTAAACTTATTAGTACTTCTTGGAAGTGTAATAGTTTTTCCTATAGGACTATATACATTATTGTATTTAAAGCGATAATAATAAGTTTTTCCAGAAGAGAGACCACTAATTAATACTTTTACAGTCCAATCTCTTGAACTATCAGTTTTCACCTCACCTGACTTTACTATTTTATTAAATAAACTATCTTCAGCCACTTCGTATAAAACAGAAACAGGTCTATATGCTGATATTCTTGTCCAAATT
Organism: Caldifarciminota bacterium; assembly: GCA_025060695.1. GTDB lineage: Bacteria > Hydrothermota > Hydrothermia > LBFQ01 > DSFT01 > DSFT01. The sequence goes on from JANXBH010000010.1 coordinate 25,431, forward strand.
ACAAAAGAATTTGTATCTGCATCTCCTGACATTACAGAAAAATCAAAAAAAGTTATAAAATAAAGCATAGGTCTAAATTTTATAGTTATCTAATTGTCCAATAGCATTCAATATCATTTTCTCTTAGAATATCGCATAAAGTAGAACTTTTTATTCCATCAGAGCATGCAATAAGATAAACTTCATCCTTTTTGAAATTCTCTAAATGCTCCATATAGTTATAAAATTCCTCATTATCTTTAATATAAATATAAACATGAGGAACTTCTAATTCTTTTCTTAAATAAATAAGAAGTTCTAACGGAATAGAAAAGAGATTTTTTATGTAAACCCCATTTATTATAGCACTTTCAAGCTTGTATAGTTCTTCCTTGTGCTTTTCAAAATCCTCAATAGTTCTTATCTCCATACCTTAAAATTTTAAAAGCTATGATAGTTATTATATCTTACGAAATTTCACTACTTAGAACTGAAATGGAGCTTCTTGCAAGAGAAAAAAAGGGAATTGTTCTTAATCCAGACAACCAATCAATTATGTATATAAGAAAACATAAACCTAAACTAATAATACTTGACCTTTCATCAGCAGAGAGCTTAATATACGAAGTTTATACATCCATTAAAAAGGAATTTCCTGAAACTAAGTTTATATTAACAGGTTTCCAAAAATTCATAAAAGGACCATTTGAAAATGTAAACGAAGTAAAAATATTTCCATATAATACCAAGAAAGTAAAGCAAGTTATCAAGGAACAATTTAAATTATGAATGAGCTAGTTTTAAATTTATCTAAATTAGGAACACCACTATATTTTTATGAGAAAGAAAAAATAGTAAGTAATGCCGAAAAACTAAAGTCTTACTTTAAAAATCTAAATATATTTTATGCGGTAAAGGCAAACTTCAATGTAGAAATACTTAAAATATTCAAAGAACAAGGTCTTGGTTTTGAAGTTGTTTCAAAAGGTGAACTAATTTTAGCTTTAAAAACTGGCATTAATCCTCAAAACATTATATTTAATGGAAATGGAAAAACTTACGAAGAAGTTAAATTTGCTATAGAAAATGGTATAGAGATTTTTAATTTTGACAGTCTTGACCAATTAATATTATTAGAAGAAGTTGCAAAACTAATGAATAAAAACATAAAAGCATTAGCAAGGATTAAGACACTTGTAGATGTTGAAACTCATCCTCATTTACAGACAAGTATATTTACAAGTAAATTTGGTTTAAGTGATGAAGAAATAGACGAAGTTTTAGATAATATAAAATTGCTTAAAAAAGTTAAAATAGTTGGTATTCATAGTCATATAGGCTCAAATATTAAAGATGAAGAACCTTTTATAAAGTCCGCTTATAGAGTTTTAAAGATATCCAAAGCTTTTGATAATATAGAGATACTAAATTTTGGTGGTGGTTTTGCAGTAAATATGAATTTTAAAGAATTACCAAAATTATATAATGAGTTATCCAACAAGTTCAAAGTTTTTATAGAACCCGGAAGATATTTGATAGCTGATACTGGTTTTATTTTAGCAAAAGTTGTTTCTATAAAAAGAGGTTATCCTCACGATTTTCTTGTATTGGATTGTGGTATGTCTGAACTAATAAGACCAGCACTTTATGGTGCATATCATCCAATTAAGAGCATAAAGGGACAAACTCCTGAGAGGTTTTATATTATAGTAGGACCAATCTGTGAAAGTTCGGATATTTTTGGTGAATACTTACTTCCTAATATGAACCTAAATGACTTAGTAATAATTGAAAACTGTGGAGCTTATGGATATACTATGTCTTCAAACTACAACGGTAGAGAAAAACCTTTAGAAGTACTAATATATAACGGAAACTATGAGATTATAAATGATAGGAAGTTTATTTAAGGACTTTCTCATCAACTAAGTTCATTATTTCACTAAAATCAACATTTTTCTGAAATCTCAAAACAACTATACCCACATTGTAAATTTCAAATATACTAAAACTATACAATTTCCCATTAAATAAACTAATTAACTTTTCAGTATCAATTTCCTCTCTTTTAGTGGCAATACTTAGAACATTGAACCTTTCAGTTATTAAAAAGTCATATATATTTCTTTCTAAGGAGAGAAATCTAGTTAGTAGGTTGTATATAAGCTTTATCTCTTCTGCAATCTCATGCGGACTAAGGTTCAGCCTTAGAACATCGTCGTATTGATAAAATAGTCTTTTTACAACCTTTTCTGAAACTTTATTTCCGACTATCTGTATAATCTCGGTTAATTTCTGAACATTTAAGTTTCGCATACCTTCGTCAAAATCTCTTATGTTTGGAATAATTTTTATTATTGCGGATTTTAGAGAATTATAAACATCAATCTCATTTTCAAAATTTATAAGCTGTGCAGATAGTTTCATATGAATAACTCTTATGTCATTTCTTATTTTACTTTCCATAGAAAGTATCAAAAATCCTTTATTTTTAATAGTTTCTACTAAGAAGTTTTCAGAACAAGATAAGTTATGAGGAAATATTATGAAAACTCTAAGGTCAACTCTATCAGTTTCTATATCCTCAGGTAAGATTAACATTTGTGGAACAGTTGTCCTTTCTACTTCTGAAATTAAATAGGGTATTAGTATTCTTCCGTATAGCTCCATACCTGCTCTAATTTTAAAAAATTTACTTCTCTTTTCTCTTGGTTTTGAAAACTCTTCCTTTAGATAATTTACAATAAGAGCATGCTTTTCCTCTTCTATAAAATCTCCTTTTTCATCTGTAATCTCAAGTCTAATAACAGCTGCACCTTCATCAGTGATAAATTCTTTATCAAATTTTCTTTGATAATTACCTATAACTTCTTTTAGTGCATCTAATAAGTCATCAAGCGATACATTTTCATGATAACCTAATAAAGTAATACCTGTAAGCTTTTCTCTTGTAGTAGTATAGTTTTTTATGTCTACTTGAACTTTTCCTGTCTTTAAAAATTCCTTTTGCAACTTATAGGATTTATATACTATATATGCTAAATCTTCTGGTCTTCTTTCGGATAAATATTGTTCAGAACGAGATAGTATAAATTTCATAAGCTCTCCATTATCACTTACAATTTCTTTATATTCTTCAATAGAGCTCATTTCTTTCAGTCTATCCATTACTTCGTTATAGATTTTTATTTTCTTCGTTCCAATATTTAGTAGTTTTGTAAGGGAAAATCCTCCTTTTATTGCAGTTTTTAGTAAACTTAAGAGTCTGTTTTTATTCTCTATTAATCTAATAATATCACTTTCTTTTAAATTTTTTATTTTCAAAACAATTATCGCTTCATCTTTCTCGGTTGCAACAGCATACGCAAAGTGTATGTTATAACCTTCATCGTGAAATATTCCAAGAACTGCATCCATTATTCCTGCCCAATCTCTTGCTACAACATAAATACTAAAAACACTTCCACTATAATTTATCTCCACATAAGGTTCATTAGTTTTTCTAAAGTTATTAAGCAGTTCAATTAAATAACTTTCTTCATCAATACTTAACTTTTCTAATACCATGAGTATTCAAATTTTAAACCTTAAAATTTTAATGTGTGTGGTAGATTTGCAAGATTTACAAGTATAAATAAAATTGTTGACTATTTTAAAATTGATGAAGTAGAGGATACTTTAGAGCCTTCTTATAACATTACTCCAAGTAATAGTGTCCTTGGTATAGTACATGAGAATAAAAAGAGGAAAATAAGGACATTTATATGGGGCTTCGTTCCATCTTGGAATAAACAATTAAAACCTGTTATAAACGCAAGAATAGAAAGCATATATCAAAAACCTTACTTTAAAAACTCTATAAATAATAGAGTTCTTATTATTGCAGATGGATTTTATGAATGGAAAGATAAAATTCCTTATTTTATTTATAGTGTAGATAGAAAACCAATTCTACTTGGTGGAATACACGAAGAAGGAACAACCGCAATTATAACTACTAATTCAATTGAAAAAATTAGAGAAATTCATCCAAGAATGCCGCTAATTATAAAAGAAGAAGATATAGAAAGTTTCTTTAGTGAAAACATAGAAAGAATAGAACCTTTTAGTAATTTAAATTTTTGTAAAGTCTCAAGAGCGGTAAATAATCCGAAAAATAACTATAGAGAACTTATAAGTTGTATTTAATGGAAGCAATTATTTTAAGTGCGGGATTTGGGAGAAGACTAAGACCAATTACAAAGAACATTCCAAAACCACTACTAAAGTACAAAGAAAAAACACTATTAACACATAATATACTTACTTTATTTTACTATGGCTTTAATAAGTTTTTTATAAATGCTTACTATCTTTCAGAAAAGATGAGAAATTTCATAAAAGGAATATATGGGGTAGAGATTACGTTTTATGAAGAGCCGGAAATAGCTGGGACGGGTGGCGGAGTGTATAACTTTAGAGACTTTATAGAAGGAGATTATTTTCTTATTCAAAATGCAGATATTTATCATGATATTGATATATCAAAGGCTTTGAATTTTCATATAAAAAATAGAGCATTTTTAACTCTTATACTAAAGAATGATTTTGATAATAAAGTGGTTTTGGATAATTATAGAGTTATTGATTTTTTGAATAAGCATACAAGTGGTGCTTTTACATTCGTTGGAATAACTATAGCATCAAAAAAGTTCTTTTATTATTTAGAAAAAAAGTGCTCTTTAGTTGAAGGATTTAAGAGAGCAATTTTAAATGGAGAAAGGGTATTAGGTTATATTACAAAGGAAAAATTTGAGGATGCAATAAATATCTTTAAAATTTTCTGACTTATGGAGTGGAAAAAAAAGAAACTTTCAGAAAGTGCAAAAATTATATTAGAAGAAGCAGAAAAAATTGCAAGAAAAAGAAATGAGTCAATAGTAGATACTGACCATTTACTATATGCACTGTTTACCGCAAATAGTAAAAATCCATTCGCAAAATGGCTTGAAAAGAAAGGAATATCCATAGAGCAAGCAAGAAGGGAAATTCAAAGGACATTAAATGCATTCTATAGTCAACTTGAAAGTCTTATTCAATCATATAGAAGGTCCATTCTTGAGCTTGAAAATCAAATTGCATACAACTACTCCAATTCATTTGCAAAGGAAATAATAAATAAGTTTTTACATCTAATATCAGAAAATATTGAAAACTATATTATAGGAAAAAGAGAGAGAGATTTTGTTCAAGTTAAGATACAAAGATGGATACCGACTACTACAAGGAGTATTTTTAGAAACATACTGGAAGAATTTTTTTCTGACCTTGAAGACTTCCTATTCCCTGATATAACTTCTTCCTCCTGGACACTAAAGGAGCAAACAATTAGTGTCCCAAAAAAGTTAATAGATAGCATTAGAGAAATTGCAAGTAAGTATGGTTACCCAAATGTAGATGAGTTAATACCTACGCTTGCAGACTATGAAGATAAGATTAGAAGTTCTCTAATCCATCTATACGATAATGGTATTGATCCAAGAAGGATAATATATGCATTATCAAAATCAGATAAATTCCAATATTCAATTTTCTTACAAAATATTTTAAATAAGATTGCATCAGAAAAGGATGAAATATCTGCAAATGATATTATTGAAGAGCTTGCAAGTAGTAAAACGGTTGGAGGAAATATTTTAAGTCAATTACTTAACATGATAAAAGAAACAATAAGAACTGGTTCTTGGAGTGAGGAGTTAAAAGAGGAGGAAAAAAGTGCACTTGAAAGATGGACTATTGATATTACACAGCTTGCAAAGGAAAATAAACTTGATCCTGTTATAGGTAGGGAAAGGGAAATTGAACAATTAATAGAAATACTTGGAAGAAAACAAAAAAATAATCCAGTACTTGTAGGTCCAGCAGGAGTAGGAAAAACCGCAATAGTAGAAGGACTTGCTCAAAAAATCGTAAAAGCTGAAGTTCCTGAGTTCTTAAAAGACAAGAAAATACTTCAACTTGATGTAGGTGCACTAATTGCAGGGACAAAATATAGGGGAGAAATGGAAGAGAGAACAAAGCAATTGTTAGAAGAATTAAAATCAAGAGAAGATATCTTGCTATTCATAGATGAAATACATACAATAGTCGGGGCTGGAAGAGCTGAAGGAGCACCTTTGGACTTATCCAACATGTTAAAACCTCTTCTTGCAAGAGGAGAGATTAGACTAATTGGTGCAACAACACCAGACGAATACAGAAACTATATAGAAAAAGATAGTGCTCTTGAAAGAAGATTTCAACCAATATGGGTAGACGAACCTGACTACTATTCAACTATTGAAATTCTAAAGGGTTTAAGAAAGAGATATGAAGAATATCATAAAGTAAAAATTAATGATGGAGCAATTGAAACTGCAGTTAAGTTATCAAGTAGATATATACAAGGTAGAAAACTACCTGATAAAGCAATAGATGTATTAGATAGGGCATGTTCAAGAAAAAAACTAAAGGTTCTATATAATAAGCCTACAAAAGAAAAAATCACAGCGGAAATAGAAAAAATTGAAAGGGAAATTTCAAAATTAGTTGAAGAAAAGAATTTTGAAAAGGCTGAAGAGCTAAAAAGAATAAAAGAGCAACTAGATCAAAAATTAAAGGAACTTGAAAATGTAGAAAAGAGCGACCAAGAGCTTGAAAGAAAGATAGTAGAAATAGAAGAGAAAATGAAGGATGCAGAAAAAAGAGCAGATATTGAAAGTTGGGAAAAATATTCTGAAGAGTTAAAACTATTAAAGAAAGAATTACTTTCAAGGAAAAAAGAAAAAAGTAGTGAAATTATAGTAGACGAAGAAGATGTAGCGGAAGTAGTATCCGAAATTACTGGCATTCCTTTACAGAAAATGATGGAAGAGGAAAAGAAAAAATTATTATATATGGAGGATTATTTACATCAAAGAATTATAAATCAGGAAGAGGCAGTAAAAGCGGTATCTGAAGCAATAAGAAGAGCAAGAGCAGGAATTAGTGAGCCTAAAAGACCACTTGGTTCATTTCTATTTTTAGGACCTACTGGAGTAGGAAAAACTGAACTTAGTAAAGCACTTGCGGAATTTCTATTTGGAAGTGAAGATGCACTAATTAGGCTTGATATGTCGGAATTTAAAGAAGAACATTCGGTTTCAAAGCTTATTGGAGCACCTCCAGGATATGTAGGATATGAAGAGGGAGGAAAACTAACTGAGGCAGTAAGAAGAAAACCATATAGCGTAATACTATTAGACGAAATTGAAAAAGCACATCCAAGAATATTTGACTTATTTTTACAAGTATTGGATGATGGCAGATTAACTGATAGTCAAGGAAGAACTGTAAGTTTTAGAAATACCGTAATAATCATGACATCTAATCTTGGAAGTGATTTTATTAGGGAGTTCATGGAAACGTATTCTGAGAAATTTAAAAAAGCCTATAAATCGCAAGTTGAAGATATAGAAAACTTAATGAAAGAATTCAATATGGAATTTGAAGTTGTAAAAGAAAGGGTATTAGAAGTAGTAAAGAGGTTCTTTAGACCTGAATTTATAAATAGAATAGACGAAATTGTAGTGTTTAAGCCACTATTGTGGAAAGAAATAGTAGAAATTTCAAAGTTGTTAATTAATAGACTAAAAGCAAGGTTAAAAGAACAAAATGTTGAACTTGAAGTAGATGAAAAAGCTTTGGAATTACTGTCTATAAAGGGATTTGACCCAATACTTGGAGCAAGACCACTAAGAAGAGTTATACAAAAAGACATAGAAAACGAAATAAGTAAGCTTATTCTAAGTGGAAAGTTAGATAGTAAAAATAAAATTAAACTGAGTGCTGACGGTGAAAGATTTATATTAGAAGTAATGTAAGCTTTAAAATTTTTTAAAATGCGTGAATTAATTGCTATTCTTAAGGGGCTTTTTATAACCTTAAAGCACAATATAAAGAATATATTTAAAAATCCCTTTACAGTTCAATATCCAGATACTAAAAGAAAACTACCTGAAAGAGCACGATGGGCTTTAAGACTTCAAAGACACGAAGATGGTACGGAAAGATGTATAGCTTGTCAATTGTGCGCAGCAATTTGCCCATCCGAAGCAATACACATAGAAGGGGACGAAAATCCTATAGATAGTCCTATTGGAAAAGGTCAAAGATATGCGAGTGTTTGGATGTGGGATGCAGGAAGATGTCTGTATTGTGGATTTTGCGTAGAAGCATGTCCAGATGAAGTTATTATAATGAGCGATGTATACGAAATGGCTAGTTCTTCAAGAGAAAGTATGATATGGGATAAAAATAAACTATTCGTTCCACCGGGTGTCATGCCAAAGCAAGCATGGATGGGCTTTTATAGAAATAGAAAACAACTTGATGGAAAACCAGTCTCACTTCCAAAAGAAGTCCATCAAAAAGAAGAGGAAGTATATGCAAGAGAAAAAAAGGAAAGAAAAAGATTTTATGAAAATAGACAATTCATGTTTTTAGAAGAAAAATATGAAAATATTATTAATCCAAAGCAATCCAAAACCGAATAAATATGAAAACCTTGAAAATTTTAAAAACATACTAAGTAGCATAAACTTAAATTTAGATATTGTAGTTCTTCCTGAACTATGGACAACAGGATATAACTTAAAGCCATACGAATTACAATCGGAAGGTGAAAATTCCACGATATTAATGGAAATTTCAAAATTAGCGAAAGAAAAGAAAACTTACATCTTAGCTGGTTCTCTATTCTACTTTGAAAATGGGAAATATTACAATAGAAGCTTTTTGTTTGACAGAAATGGAAGTATTATAGGATACTATTCAAAGATAAAGCTTTTTAAGGGTTTAAACGAGCATCTTGTATTTACTGCAGGTAATGAATTTGGTATATTTGATATAGAGTTTGGAAAAGTTGGAATAATGATATGCTACGACTTGAGATTTCCTGAAATTGCAAGAAAATTAACATTTTTAGGTGCAAAAGTTATTTTCATTCCCTCAGAATGGCCCCTTGTAAGGATAGAAAATTATAAAAATCTCTCAATCTCAAGAGCAACAGAAAATCAACTATTTGTAGTTTCAGTGAATAGATATGGAAAAGAAAATGGTATAATGTTTGGCGGAAATAGTATGGTTGTTTCCCCAAGGGGAGATGTTATTATAAATATGGGAATAGGTGAAAACATTTCAATTGTAGATATTGATATAAACGAAGTAGAAGAGTATAGGAAAGAATTTCCAGTTTTAAATGATTAAATTTATTCCTATTACTTCACTTTCTATCTCCATATTACTGACTTATGTTTTGAAAAATAGTCTAAAGTTTAATTTTGATAAAAATATTGGTATATTCTTCACTGTGCTTGGAGCTATACTAATTATATTAGGACTTTTTACGCTTCTTATAAATAAAACAACCATAATTCCGGGAAATAAACCCAAGAAATTAGTAAAAAGTGGCATTTTTATGTTTATTAGAAACCCTATTTATTTGGGAGATATTTTCTTAATCATAGGTATATCAATGTATTTAAAAACTTTGATTGGTTTTTTATTTGCAATTTTATTCTTTTTCATAGTTGATAAATTTGTCATTCCAATTGAGGAAAAGGTCCTTGAAATAAGTTTTAAAGATGAGTATATACAATATAAAAGTAAAGTGAAGAGATGGGGCATATTCTAACAATTTCTCTTTTCTTAGTATTTATTCTATTGTTTTTCATAACATTGCATTTTGGACCAATTATTCTATTACCTATAGGATTAGCCATTATTTTTATTTTGATACTCTCTATACAGTCAAAAAAAGTTTTCTTTTGGATTATTGCGCTAGCTTTAGCTATTAGACCAATTACAATAGACCTTTTTTTTTGGAATACTTATGTATTTGGATTTAAAATTACGCACATTTATAGTTTTTTCTTAATTGCTTTATCTATATTTGCTATATTCAGACTAAAAGTTTTTATAAAGAACTATAACTACTGGATATTACCTGCACTATTCTTTATCTACCATTTTTTTATGGGCATTAGTATTCTTCAAGGTGGTAAAATATTTTCTTCATTAGAGTATTTCTTAAGAAGTGCGGGTGGTATTCCATTTTTCTTCCTTATTGGTTATCTTTTGGAGGACGAAAAGGAACTTATTAAATTCTTAAAGATTATACTTATTCCTCTTTTAGTTTTAGTTGCATTTTCAGTTATTTTTACTTTTTATAGAGTTGAGGAGCTTTACATGATAACAGGAAATCAAAAGCAATTTTGGAGACTAAAACTTCTTTATCACGATAGTACACAATTAGTAATTTATCTTACCATGGCACTTATTATACTTTGCTACCTATACTACAAAGAGAGAAAAATTTACTATTTAATATTTATTTACCTTACACTTATTCCTATATACGCAACCCAAACTCGTTCTGCTTGGGTTTCAGTAGCATTTATTATGGTGTTCTTTTCATTTTTATTAAGAAGCCCAATATATTTAATACCTATTTTAATATTTGGCATATTTAGATATGAAGATATATTAAAAAGATGGGACTATGCAGGTATTGAATTTGCAGAAGAAGCTGGTTTTAGTGGCAGATTAAGTTTATGGAAAATCGGACTATATATCTTTTTAAACTCAGATATAATAAAGCAAGTTTTTGGTCAAGTAGTGGGTCCCCCTTTCCTAATTCTTGATTTTCACAACCAGTATATTTATTGGTTAGTTAGTAATGGAATATTCGGATTTTTGTTTAATATAAGCATTTTAATGATTTTGTTTATAAAGACTATAAACCCTCTTATTAGTATGATTTATATGTGGATATTTATATCGGGTTTTCTTGCAAACTTCTTAATTATGCCAAATGTGGTAATATTTTTATGGTCAATACTTGGATATTATTTAAGGAAAAGAGAAAATCTTTCATTTCCATAGTAGTCCTTCAATATTGTAAAGTTATATCTCCTTAGTTTATTAGAGATTCTTGGCGAAATTTCTAAAAGGCAACTTCCGTTTTCTAATAGGCAATTTTGGAAATTATGTAAAAAGTAGTTAAAGCTGTCTTCATTATGTATAAGAGCTATTTTAGGTTCGCATTTTACTTTAGTACTTAAATTTTCATATTCATCATCAAAGACATATGGCACATTCCAAATTATCATATCAAATTTACCTTTTAATGACTTTATACTATCACTACAACACAGAAAAATTCTATCTTTTAAATTATACCTTATTATATTCTTTCTTGCTACATCTAATGCACTATAAGATATATCACTTGCCCATATTCTAATGTTATTAATTTCTTTTGCTAAACTAATAGCAATTGCTCCGCTTCCTGTCCCTATTTCAAGTATTTTTCTATATTTTTTTTGAATTATAATCTTCATTGCTATATCTACAAGCTGTTCTGTTTCATTTCTTGGAATCAATACATTTTCATTTACATATAGAACTAAATCTCTAAAGTATGCTTTATTAAAAATATATTCTACAGGCTTATACTTTGCAAGTTCTAAGTATGGTTTTATAATTTCCAATTCTGCTGGTTTTAAATTCCCTAAAACATAATCAATATAGGTTTTACCTAAGACCTCCCTAATTACAAAGTCAATTTCGTAAGGTTCTAAATCATTCATATTACTTTAAAATTTTAAATATGGGTTTTGATGAGTTTAAAATAGATAGTATAAAATCCCTAAACAGAGAAGAAGAAAGAGAACTAATTAAAAAATCAAAACAGGGTGATAAAGAGGCAACAGAAAGGATTATTAATTCACATTTAGGATATATATACAAAATGGCTATCGAGTATTCAAAAGATTATGGTGTGTCAATAGATGAATTAGTAGACGAAGGAATATTAGCCCTTTTTGAAGCTATTAAAAGATTTGATCTTAAAAAAAGGGTTAGATTACTAACTTTTGCTTCTTACTATATAGAAAATGCTATGAAGAAATATGCAAGTGAACAAGCTCACTCAATAAAAGTCCCATTAGACTACAGAGAAAAACTAGCGAAAATACTTAGAGTTATTGAAGAATTCAAACAGACAGAAGAAAGAGAGCCAACTATTGAAGAAATTGCAAGAATACTAAATATGCGTCCAGAGACAGTAAGAAGAACACTAAATGAATATAGAGGAGAATTTTCACTGGAAGAGCTTGAAGTAGAAGAAGATAAAAGAATACCTGAAGAAAAATTTAACAACCCGCATCAAGTAAGTTTATCTGAAGAAATTAAGAGCGAAATAAGTTTAGAAAACATATTAAAACTACTAAAAGAAATATTAGATGAAAGAGAGTTTAAAATTATCTCTGAGTATTATGGTTTATTTGGAATTCAAAGTAATTTTGAAAAACTTGCAAAAGAACTAAATATATCAAAGGAAAGAGTAAGACAGATAAAAGAGAAAGCTATTAGAAAACTTAGATTTATCTACGGAGATAAGTTAAAAGAAATATTTTATGATAAAGATTAGAAATCTTCATAAGTCTTTTGGTAATTTTCAGGTTTTAAAAGGTATAGATTTAGATATTTTTGAGGGGGAAAGTATTACTATTATGGGAAGAAGTGGTACAGGAAAGAGTGTCCTTGTAAAACACATAGTAGGACTACTAAAACCAAATCTTGGAGAGATATGGGTAGAGAATATAAGAGTGGATAAAGCAAGTGAAAAGGAAATTATGAAAATAAGAAGGAATTTTGGATATGTATTTCAAATGGGAGCGTTGTTTGACTTTTACGATGTTTATAAAAACTTAGCGCTTGTATTAGTTGAAAATGGTAAAAAAGATAAAGAATTTATAAATCAAAGAGTGAGAGAAGTTATAAAGATGGTTGATTTAGATGAAAGAGTATTAAAACTATATCCTTCTGAACTCTCAGGCGGAATGAGAAAAAGAGTTTCTATTGCAAGAGCTATTATACATAGTCCAAAATATATAATTTACGATGAGCCTACAACGGGTTTAGATCCTATTACATCCGACTTAATAAACGAACTTATAATTAGACTAAATACTGAACTAAGAACTACAACTATTGCTATTACACATGACTTAAGAAGTGCCATAAAAATATCTAATAGAATTGTTTTATTACAAAATGGATATAAAGTATTTGATGGTAGTATAGAAGAAGCATTAAGCACAAATATTGAAGAGATGAAAAAATTTAGAGATTATTATGGAGTGATTTAAATAATTTGACAATTTGAAATATTTAAATTTATGCTTTATAATTGTCAGCAGAGGTGAGAATATGATGTGGTTAATAAGTGAGATTGTAAATCCATATGTAATGGAGAGAGATATAAATAGAATGAGTGTAGAGATATACGATGATAGCTGGCATAATTATAAAAAACTCACTTGGAAATAATCTAACTTTCATAAAATACGACAACTTCAAAAAAGCCATATATATGAAATTACAAAACTACTCAGTAGAAGATTCATTGAAAGTGGTGAAATTACTTGAAGAGAAAGGAGTAAATAACTATGTTGTTCGTCATTAGTGTGCAAATGTGGTCAGGACTGAGAACCTTTGGTGGAGCAAATTGGGACCAATTATGGGGTGTAGACTTCAATGCACCAGGAAATAGAGTAGTTTCAAATCTTTTCTCAATGACATATAAAATAGACAATAGCACAGGTTCTGATTTTGTAGTAATAGTGACTACACCATTTGGAACAAGTATATGGGAAAGAGTAGTAGGTAGGTCAAACATGAATGAATGGTCATACAAGATAACATACGATAATGCAGGAAATCCAATAGTTGGAGGTGTAAGCTGTGTCCCAAGTGGTGGTCCTTCAAATTGTCAGCTTTCAGGAAGCACAAGAGCCTTTGCTATTAAGTTAAATGGGACAAATGGAAGCTTTCTATCTGCAAGAGATATTGCATCAAGCTGGGGAACAGCCGATTGGGTAAGGATAATGTCCATTAATAGCACAAGTGATGGAGGATTCGTAGTAGCGGGAGATGTTTACTACGACTCATGGACTGGGGATATAGATGGTTTTGTAGCCAAGTTTGATGCAAACATGAACTTACAATGGGCAAGAGCAGTAGGAACAACAAGTGTTGAATGGCTAACAACAGCTTTTCAGACAACTGATGGAAATATTGTAGTTATCGGACCATCTTTTTATGAAATATGGGTTGCAAAGTTCAATGTAAGTAATGGAAATACCATATGGCAAAGAAGATATCCAAGAACCTACTATGATGATGGAGTAGGTAAATACTTTACTTGGGGTAAGCCTGCATCTGATGGAGGAATTATCATAGCAGATGAGATTAGTGGAGGAAATAATAGAGATGTTCTGTTTTTAAAACTAAATTCAAATGGCGATTTTGTATGTGCAAGAAGGATTGGTGGTACAGGACATGATGCAGGTATAGATATAGTAGAAGGAGCAGATTATTACTACTTAGCAGGTTTTTGGAACTCTTATGACTTATTTTATGCAAGGTTTGATAAGACAAATTGTAATTTAGTAGGAAATGTTAGATATATTCTATCAGGTAATGATGAGTCTGCGAGGGCTATTGATATTAGAAGCTCATCAAATGTTCCATATGTTGCAGGTTATACAAATAGACCTGATTGGACTGCTGGTAATTATGATGGTTTATTAGCAGCAGATAGTGGTATTCAAGATACTTGCTATTGGAGGAGTCTAACTCCTTCAACTAATGTCTCAGTTTCACTTTCAGCAAGTGGAAGTTGGGATATTTATGGAAATCCAATAACTGTAAGTTCGGCAACTTATACTGCCAATAGTGTTAATACTAATAAAACTGTAGCTTGTGGTTTATTAACGCCTGTTAACACATCTGAAAAATATGAAGATTGCTATATTTCAATATCAAGAAACGGTAAATTTTTAAATATCAGGTCAAAAAATAAGCAAGATATAGATATAAGCATATATTCAGTAGATGGAAGGCTCGTCTATAAAAAGGAAATTAAAAACTTTGAAGGTGAATTTAGTGAAAGATTAAGTCTATTAAAAGGAATATATGTAGTAAATGTTGCTTACTTAGGAGGAAATGCAGTAAAAGTAATTACATTAAGATAGACGATAAAATTTTACCATGAGCTTAAAAGAATTTACCAAATTTAGAGATACAATGAACGAGAAAATTCTAAAAGAAGGGACACTATATACAAGAAGATTCTTTGCACTTGACAATGATGTTTATAAGGATGGTAAAATACCGAAAAAATATAAAGAAATGATGGGTCTTATTGCATCCATAGTTTTAAGGTGTGATGATTGTATAACTTATCATATTATTCAGTGTATAGAAAATGGAATAACTAAAGAGGAATTTTTTGAAATAATTGATATTGCTTTAATTGTAGGAGGTTCTATAACTATACCTCATATTAGGAAAGCTACGAAAATTTATTTTGAGCTACTGAACGAATACTCTCAGAAACAACAAAGTTCGTGATTTCGCATAAATCTTCAAAATCAAAATCAACTTCACCCTTTGATAGAGTAAAGATTATATCGCCGTCATATGAAGTAAATGCAGGCTCAATCGCCCTACAAACTCCATAAACTGACCTTTTTGAAAGCTTATAACACTCAAGTTTACTTAACTTAGCATTAGTTAAAATTACAATCAATGTAGTATTGGTATTATCCAATAATCTTATACTTCTAAATTTTAGACTTTGTGCTAAGAAACTATTATCCTTTTTTGCACCTTTTAATATTCTACCGTCCCTTCCTACAATATCACCGACACTATTAACAACACTAACACAGCATACAACTAAATCTTTATATTCATAACCATAAAATCCAAGACCTCCTTCATCTTTATATTCAAAACCTGCCCACTTTCCAACAGTTGCACCCATACCTACACCAACCTTGCCTATAGTAATATCATAACCTGCACTCATACATGCATTATATCCATCTTCCAATTTTGGACTTATATCCAAGACGCCAAAATCGTATATAACAGCTGATGGGACAATAGGTATTGTTTTAAACGGTGTTTTATAGCCAACGTTATTTTCAACTAAGAACTTTATTACACCTTCTGCTCTAATTAATCCAAAAACCGAAGAGCCTGTTAGCAATATAGCATTAACTATGTTAACCGTTTTATCAGGCTTAAGTAGTTCAAGTTCTCTACTTCCAGGGGCATATCCAAGACTATAGTAGCTTCCTACAGTATTCTCAGGACAAATTATTACCGAACAATTACTATAATGACCAATTTTAAAACCTATCTTATTTAGCATTTTCTATAAGCTTTGAAATCTCATAGTATAATCTTTTTGTTAATTCAACTTGCCCTTTTCTTGTATTCTCAAAATCATTTATATCTATGGGTTTTCCAATATAAACCTCAAGTCGCCTTATTCTAAGTATCCATAGAAAGGGCTTAATAAGAGCTCTACCTTGGTTATTTTTTATATAAATAGGAACTATCTTTGCATTTGTTTGAAAAGCTAAAAATGAAATTCCAAGTTTAAATGGAAGAAGATTTTGAGAAGTTTTATTTCTTGTCCCTTCTGGAAAAACAACAATTGCACCATTATTTTTTAGTATTTCAATAGCATAAAAAAGTGTGTCTTTTGCCTCAAGACTCCTTTTCAATGGTATAGCATTATAGAATTTCATTAAAATTGCAAATGGTTTAAATCTAAATAGTTCTTCCTTTGCTAAAAAATAAGTTTCTCTTCCTGCTGCAAAACCTACTACAGGAGGGTCAATATAACTTCTATGATTCGGTGCTAAGATAACAGGACCTTCTTTCGGAACATTTTCATTTCCATAAACCCTTATACCAAGAAGAAATTTTGCAATTGGATATACAAGAATGTATGTTATTTTCCATTTTAGAGAACCCTTTGGAAGCTTCATATTAAATTAACTATTTTCTTTGCAAGCTCAAATTTATCCAAATTCTCAAATTCAAAAATTTTATTAAAGTTCTTATCCATAATAAAACCTGTAATGTTCTCACTATCAATACTTTCAATAGTATTCGCAACTACATAGTCAAGATTTTTTTCCTTTATCTTATTCGCTGAAGAAACTTCCAAGTTCTCTCTACTTTCTAAGGAAAAACCTATAAATATAGTACTATTCTTAAACTTAGATAATTCAGCTAATACATCTATATTAGGTTTTAGTTCTAAATTGATACTTCCTTCTTTTCTATGCAATTTTCCTTCTTTTTTATTTACTACAAAATCCGATATTGCAACTGGCATAATTAGAACATCGTATTTTGTTATACTTTCTTTTATAAAATTTAAAAGCTCAATTGTTTTATATATCTTTACGTATTGCCTCTTGGGGACAAACTCCACATTCCCACAAACTACAATATCGTGATAAATACCCTTATTTTCAAGTGCTAAGTGTATCAAATAGCCCATTCTCCCACTTGAGCGATTTGTAATAACTCTTACATCATCTATAGGTTCTTCAGTTCTACCATAGATTAGTAGGACTTTTTTCGTCTCTCTAAATAAATAATCTAAAACCTCATCAATCTCTACCATCCTTCCCATACCATATTCGCCACTTGAAAGCATACCATATGTAGGACCAAGTATTTCAACACCATGCATTCTCAACTTTTCTATATTTTCTCTTAAAAAGCGATTATCCCACATCTCTTCGTGCATAGCAGGAACAATAATAATTCTCTTATTAAATGCTATTGAAACGGAAAGTAATAAACTATCTGCTATACCATTTGCAAGTTTTGATATAAAATTAGCACTTGCAGGCAAGACTATTAATACATCACCCCATCTTGCAATTTCTATATGCAAGTTTGAATTAAAAAAATCTTTTGGTGTATACACGTCCGCATCAGTAATAGATTTAAATGATAAAGGTTTTATAAACTTCAGTGCTGAATAAGTTAATATTACTTTTTGCTTAATACCCCTTTTATATAATTCTCTTGAAAATATTAAACCTTTATAAGCTGCTATACTTCCAGTAATACCAAGAACAACTCTCACTTATCTTTCTTACTCATAATTAAGTCCATAGATATAAGTATAGATTTTATAGGTAAATTTAGGTTTTGCTCCTTTGACTTTTTATGCAACTCTCTACTTTTTTTAGCTGCAAGAACTATTAGTTTATACTTGTCATATCCTAATTTTTCTAATTTAGAGTGGTCAAATCTTTTTGATAAAAGCTTAAAGTTTTTATCCATAGCCTTAAAATTTTAAAGCTAATGTTTTTTCAAAGGAAAGAAACAAAACTTCCACAAACGGAGCAAAAAAGAGAAACTCCTGATAATTTATGGATAAAGTGTGAGAATTGCTCAGAAATTTTATATAGAAAGCATATAGAAAAGAACTACTGGATATGTCCTAATTGCAACTATCATTTTAGGATAAATTCAGACTTATATCTAAATTATATTTTAGATGGGGGAGGTTTTATAGAGGAGTATGTTTACAACTTAGAAACTAAGGATTTTTTAAACTTCCCAGGATATGCAGAAAAACTAAAAGAATTAAAGGAAAAGACTAAATTAAACGATGCTTCAAGAGTAGGATATGGTAAAATTGATAACTTTGACGTAATATTCTTTATAACAGACTTTAGATTTTTAGCAGGTTCTATGGGAGCAGTACTTGGAGAAAAGTTTTTCTACGGTGTTTTAAAATCCATAGAAAAAAAAATCCCGTATATTGCACTAACCTCATCGGGTGGTGGAGCAAGAATGCACGAAGGTATTATTTCATTAATGCAAATGGCAAAAACTACATTAGCGGTAATAGAATTAAGGAAAAACTCAATTTTATATATAAATATCCTTACTGACCCCACTATGGGTGGTGTAATGGCTTCTTTCGCAGCATTAGGTGATATACTTATAGCTGAACCTGGAGCGCTTTTAGGCTTTGCAGGACCAAGAGTAATAGAGCAAACAATAAAAGAAAAACTACCAGAAGGCTTTCAAAGAAGTGAGTTTCTACTAAAAAAAGGACAAGTGGATTTAGTAGTGCCAAGAAATGAATTAAAAACTACAATTTCAAAAATACTAAGGCTTCTCTCTTAGCGCATTTTCGGAAGATATTATACCTAACAAAATACCGAAAATTATAATACCAATGGGAAATAAACTCGTAATGTTAAATAGTTGAAAACCAGTGTATTTTAGCATGAATACAACGATATTTAAGAACACATAAGTTAATATTGACGAGATTAAACCATATAGTATGCCCATAATTCTAAAAGGTGCATAAATTCTAAAATAGTCAACTCCCGAAAGTTTTAGTATCTCTATTGCTAATCTATGGTCATTTATAGCAAGCTTTATTGCATGACTTGAGATAAATACAAAAATAAGAAAAATTAAAATTATTAGAAAACCGCTAATTAGCATGAATATATGAGACAATTTTTCTAATGAAAATATCCAATTTTTCCCATAGTAAATATCATCAATACCATCAATTAGTTTAATCTTGTTCGAAAGTTCTTCTAAGAGAATACCTTTTGTCCAATATATCTTTGGCACAATAATAAATGAGCTTGGAAGTTCATTTTTATCTATATCAGAAAATACATCACTGTATTCTCTATATGTATTTAAAAGTTCCGCATATGCATCACCACTTGATTTATACTCAATTTCTTCAATACCACTTATTGTTCTCAAAATTGAAATAATTCTTATACTGTCAGAAACTGAAAGATTAGGTTTTAAAAACGCCTGAATTTTAATGTCTTTTCTTATTTCTTGAAGATATAGAAAAGTTTGATAGGTTATAAGAATTACTACGCTAAGTAATGAAAATAATAAAAATGTCGAAGTTATTACAAAAAATGTCAAACTTTTCCTTAAACTTAAAAATCTAAATGCCTCAAATAGAAGGAACATTTTTGTTCATTTCTTCGACGTCTTTTCTTAATTTTTGAAAATACTCCTTTAATTTCTCTTCAAGCTCCTTATATTTAATTGATAGAATTCTAATAGCCAATATACCTGCATTATACGAATTTCCAATAGCAACAGTTGCAACTGGTATACCTTTTGGCATTTGAACTATTGAAAGTAGTGAATCTATACCATTTAAATGTTTAGAAGGTATTGGGACACCAATCACAGGTAAGTCAGTTAAGCTTGCGGTCATACCCGGAAGATGAGCGGAACCACCCGCACCCGCTATAATAACCTCTATTCCTCTACTTCTGGCAGTTTTTGCATACTCATACATTCTCTCAGGTGTTCTATGAGCTGAAACTATTTCAACTTCATAGTTTATACCAAATGATTTTAAGACTTCTATAGCATCTTTCATATATTCAAAATCAGAAATACTTCCCATTATTATTCCTACTTTCACTTTAAAAATTTTAAAGTAAATGCGAACAAACTTTAAAATTTTTACTTATGTTGCTTTTGGATAGTATATTTTCAATATATTCTATAAAATTTTTAGAAAATTTTGCTTACTTTAAAAATGACACAGTATTTTTAAATTTTCAAGATAGCACCTTTTTTTTCAAGGATAAAAAATTCAAGTTCTCATACAAGCTGAAAAATAATAAAATCTACGTTGATGGTCAAAGTATTTCTTTGATAATCTATAGATTAACTGCAATTCCAATATTTTGGGACTACAAGGAAAACAGATTAATTAGAGCAAATGAAACAATCAATAAATTCCAACTTATAGAAGAGGACGATAGCTGTATATTAATTTTTAGTTTCTCAAAAAATTTAAAAGAACAGGCTTGGCTTGAAGATAATGCTCTTATTGTCCATATTATAGAAGGTTTTTATCCAAAGTTCAACTATATCTCTGGAGAAGGAAAGATTATTGATTCTATAAGAATTCTTCATACAAAAGAGGGGGCATTTTTTAAAATCTTTTTGACAAACAAATATGGCTCATATAAAAAATTAAAAGAAGGTGATGTTTTAAAATTTACAATTTACTCATATGCAAATTTTGGATATATTATTATTGACCCTGGTCATGGAGGTAAGGACCCGGGAGCAATTGGAAAATGGGGTATAAAGGAAAAAGACATAACATTAAGTGTAAGCAAAAAAATAGCAAATATATTAAGAAAGGAGTATGGTTTTAAAGTGGTGTTAACAAGAGAAACTGATACATTTGTATCACTAAAAGAAAGAGCTGAAATAGCAAACACCTTAAAGGCAAAACTATTTGTAAGTATACATTGCAATTATGCAAAGGAGGATAATGCAAGCGGACCTGAAACATTTTTCTTATCAGTAGCAAGGACAAATGAAGAGAGAGCAGTCGAAGCATTAGAAAATTCAGTAATAAAATACGAATTAGAGGAAGCTGATGAAATTAAATACATAGTATCAGATATTTTACAGAATGCATATTTAAAGGAATCACAGAGATTGGCATTTTTTATTCATAGTAGAATAAACAAGAATAGAAATGATAGAGGAGTAAAACAGGCAGGGTTCTATGTTCTAAGAGGTGTATATGCACCATCAGTACTTGTAGAACTTGGATTTATATCAAACGAAAAGGAGGCAAAACTTTTATCAACAGAAACATATCAGGAGGAACTTGCAAGAAAGATAGCGGAAGGTATAAGGGACTATATAAATTGGCATATAAGGAGGTAAAATATGAATATTGAGCAAGTGCTCGTAAATGAATATAAAATTAATCCTACAGTAGCTGATATATTGATAAAAAAGGGAATAAATGATATTGATTTGGTAAAAAGTTTATTTCAACCAACAATAGAAAACTTACTACCACCCAGATCAATAGTAAACATGGAAACCGCTCTAAAAGAAATTTTAAAATATTCTTCAAAAGAAGGAATACTCATTTGGGGACATGATGACGTAGATGGAACTTCATCTACTGCAATCTTAATGAAAACACTAAGACTATTAGGAACAGAACCAATTTACTATATTCCTAAAAAAAATAGTGAAGGACATAAATTAAACAAGTTTGGTATAGACTTTGCTTATGAAAAGGGTATTAAGTTAATTATATGCTTAGATACAGGTATAAGCAGTGTTGACGAGGTTGAATATGCAAAGGAAAAGGGCATAAGCGTAATCATAGCTGACCACCATGAAATTCCCAAGATATTACCAGATGCTATTATACTAAATCCAAAAATGGGAGGAACATTTCAGCATATTTCATCATCAGTGCTAAGCTTTAAAATCGCTCTTGGTCTTTTAAACCTTAAATTCAAATACGATATAAACTACATTATTGAAAATGAACCATCACTTATAGTATATGCTTCACTTGGAGTTATTGCGGATAGATTACCTCTGTTTTCAGAAAATAAAATAATAGTTGATACAGCAAAAGAGCTTATAAATAAGTATGGTTTTACAATATTTAGTGTTTATCACTTAATAACAGGACAACAACCTACAATTTACTCACTCATTCCTATACTATCAAGTATATTTAGTGAAGGAGAAAGACACTTGGCAGTAGAACTTCTGCTATCTAACGATGAAATCTTTGTAGAAGAACAATTAAGTAAGATTTACAAACAATCTAAAGAAAAATTACTTTTACTTGAAAATGAGCTTCAAAAAATTAAAGAACAAATAAAAAGAATTAGAGGTTATATACTTTTAGACTTAAGACATATGAACTCAAATAGTATTGGATATATTGCAAGTAAAGTAAGAGACTACTACAAAGTTCCTGTTATTGCTATATCCAAAGACGAATTAGGAAAAGTAGTAGGAGAAATAAGAACTCCTACTGGTTATAATATGCTTGAGTTTTTAGACAGTATATCAGAATTACTTATAAATTATGGAGGACATAAAACTGCCTGTGGTTTTTCTATGGAAAATGACAGTCTTTATGACTTTATTGAAGAGTGTGAAAAGTTTTTTACAAAATATAAACCAAACATTGAAGAAATTTACGATTTAATACTTAATAGTTTTGATGACGAAATATTGCAAAATATAGAAAACTTGAGAAAACTTGGTGTAAGGTTTAGAATTTTATTTAAAGGAAATTTAAAGGATATTGTTTCTAAGCTAAAATATTATACAATAGTAGATCCAAACCAAATACTTTCTGTTCGTGCACCAGAACATTTAAACTATATTGTAGTACTTTCCGCAGAAGATGGATTTAGAATAGAGGAAATTGGATGATATTAGTAATGAAATTTGGAGGTTCGTCAGTTGCAAATACTGAAAGAATAATAAATGTTGCAAATATTATAAAAAGTAAAATAGAAGAAGGCTATAGACCTGTTGTAGTTGTTTCCGCCATGGGAAAAACTACAGACAATTTACTAAACTTAGCCTATGAAATTTCCGAAAATCCACCAAAAAGAGAAATCGATATGTTAATTTCAGTAGGTGAAAGAATTTCTATGGCACTACTATCTACTGCTTTAAATAAAATGGGCATTCCTTCAAGGTCGTTTACAGGCTCACAGGTGGGTATTATTACAGAAAATAGGTTTAACAATGCAAGGATAATTGAGATAAAATTAAATAGGGTTTTAGATTGTATAAAAAACAATGAAGTTCCAATTATTGCAGGATTTCAGGGAGTAAGTGTAGAAAAAGAAATTACTACACTTGGAAGAGGAGGAAGTGATTTAACTGCTATAGCAATAGCTATAGAGTTAAAAAAGAGATATAAAAGTGTAAAGTGTGAAATTTATACAGATGTAGACGGCGTATATTCTATTGATCCGAGAATAAAACATTCTGCAAAGTTTGATAAAATTCCATTTGATATGCTTATTGAAATGGCAAGTTTTGGAGCAAAAGTTATGCACTCAAGAGCGGTAAGCCTTTCAGCAAAATTCAACTTTCCTTTCTATATCTATAGCTCTTTTAAAAAGGGGGATGGAACTATGGTAGGAAAAATGCTTGAAAGTCCAAAATTAAAAGCAATAACAAACATGGATGTAGTAGAAATAACTATGGACTATAGTGATGACATATTGAAAAAACTCTCTGAAAATGATATTCAACCTGTTTTATTTCAAAAAGTCTTAGATAAGTCAATATTAGTCATAAAACTATCCGACCTTAAGCAATTTTCATATGTTTTTAAAAGTTTTGAATATACTGAAAACAGAAAACTTATATCAATCATAGGATATGGACTTTCAAATAGCATTGAAGTTCAAAAAGAAATAATAAAATACCCAGTTAGCAATTTAAGTATATCGGACCTTAGAATAAGCTTCATAGTAGATAGCAAGTATTCTAATGAAATAATTAAGGAGATTGAAACGAAAATAAAAACTGACCTTTAAAATTTAATTATGTTAGATTTAATTTTTACCTTGCTATTACAAGAAGTAGAAAAAAGTGAAATAAAATACAAAGAAAAAACAGTTGAAAGATACAGAGGAGGATATTTTGTATATATTATAAAAGGAAACGAAACTTACGAATATGAGCTAAATGATGAGAATTTAAACAAGGATAAACTTCAAAGTGAACTATCTAAACTAAAGAGTGTAAGAGAATTGGTCTTTGATAGTAAAACGAATACATTAACTATAAAGGTAAATACAGAAAAGGAAGTAGAAAAAGTATTGTCTAAATACGGTTTTAAGAGAAGGGAAAAGTAAAAGACTATACCTCAAAAGTTTGAACTATTTTCTTTTGTGGGGCTTTAATCCAGAATCCTTCTAAGTCGTAAAATTCCCTTGCTTCCTTTGTAAGTAAATGGACTATGATATCTACGTAGTCAAGTGAAATCCACTTACTTCCTCTACCCTCTTCCCTATAAGGTTCAAATTCCTTCTCTATATGTTCAGCTATAGCAACAAGATGGTCATTAGTATAACCACTTGCAACTATAAAGTAGTCAGCAATAGTTGATATGTTTTTAAGTTCTATGATAACTACATCAAATCCCTTTTTCTCAACAATTAGCTCTACTATCCTATCTAATAGCATCAAATATATTCTTTACCTTCTTCAATTTTGAAGCATTCTTAATAATATTTTCAAATTGTTTTTGTTCTTTTGCGGATGTTGTAATTAGTGATTTTTCAGATGAATTAATACTTTCAGTCCTTTTAGGATCTTGTTCAGCTCTTAAACTTTCACCTGTTGCCCATACACTTAATTTATATTTTCTCCAGTTATTTAAAAGCTTTTCCTTATCTAAAATTAATTCTTCTCTTGAAAAGTACCCTTCTTCTACATTTGGTAACATTACAATAGCATCAGCAGGACAAACCTGAACGCACATCTCGCATTTCATGCAAGCATTTAAATCTAATATAAATTCCTTAGGATAAGTTATTTTCTTTTTAGAACCATCAGGCATTTCTTTTTCCTCAATTCCTCTTGTAATAGAAATAATCTGAGAAGGACAAATATTTTGACATAATAAACAAGCAATACAATTTATATTTCCTTCCTCATCTTCACTTAAGCCAAATGTGCCACCTCTATATCTCTTTGGTATTTCTCTTACTTCAAGAGGATAATTTGAAGTTATTGGAGGTTTTATAAAATTTTTAATACTTACGATTAAAGACTTAAAAACATCAAACATATGTAAAATTTTAAAGGGCAAAACACTTATCGTAAAGGAAAGAATAGGTTAAACAAACCTCTTGTAAGTCTAATTTCAGGTATAGCGGTTAGGTATATTTTAAAATCATATGAAGAAAAAATGCCAATTGAAGAATATGAAATATCCGCTTTCCATTCATGTAAATCTCTACTTAATGAAATACTTTGTCCTTGAACTATTCCTAAATTAAAGTCTCTACTAAAGGAATAACTAAAACTCCACTTATTCGTGAGTTTTCCTGAGATTGAAAAATTTAGGATATTTTGAGGAGTTGATAAACTCGCACTAATACTATAACCAAAGATTGTTTGACTATAAGAAAAATTTCCTAAAATTTCTGAAAAGTTTTTAGTATAATAATTGTAAGTCGTTGAAAAACTTGCTGAAATATTTAAAAATCTAGGTAAAATTAAGCTTATTGAAAGTGGAGAAAATGGTAAATCAAATGAAGGATTATAACTACCAGAAAAACTTAAAGTACCTACAGAATATTTTCTATTTTGAAATTTTATAGAGAATTGATTTAGAATACTATATGAATAAGAAAAAGAAACTGGTATGGTATCAAAAAGAGACCTTGAGTAATTTATACCTATTGAGGGAGTAATATCGTGATAAAATCTCTCTATTTTCCATATAGAAAATACGCTTCTTCCGTAGATTGTTGTGGATATACTGCTTGAATAGTTCATATTTAAACTTTTTTTCCATATGCTATCATTATGAGCTCTTTTTGCACTAAAGGGAAGAGATAAACTATTTGAAAGTTTTAAATTTTGTAAAATATTTATTGGTCTTGTAAGTGATAAATTATATGCAAAACTTTGAGAAGTATATCTATTATTTAGACTATCTATGAGAATACTCTGATTAAACGAAGAACTTTGAGTTATAAGAATTCCTAAAAAGCTAAAACTATTAATTGTTAATATGATATTTGGTAAATTACTACTTGCTTGACCTGTAATAAGATTTTTTGTATAGTCAAAATTCGAAGAAAATCCCCCAAAGAAAAAGTTTCTACTAATTTGAAAATAGGAATATGTCTCAGTTTTTAGCCATTGGTCCTTATTTTCAGCATAATCTTGAAAATAACTCTGGTCAGAAACTATAAAATATCTACTTGCAGTTCTAAATCTATATACTTCCTGATTGTGGTTCCCTTCTAACGAATATCTCCTCCTAACAGCCCTAAATACAAAGTCGTTTGAAAAATTAAAGTTTATATTCCCATTAAACTTTTTATATACATTATAGACTGTATTTATACCAAATCTAATACCCTGCCTTTCGACAATATCCATATAAAATGACATATCAGCATAATTATTTATAACCCAATAAAATGCAATATTTCTAATATATTTTCCATCTATGGAATTAAAACCAAAACTTGGTGTTAAAAAACCACTACTTCTTTCCTCCTTTAGTGGAAATATCCAGAATGGAGAATACAAAATAGGAATATCTCTTATTTTTAATACTACGTTTTTTACTAATGCCATATCACCTCTTATAGCAAGCATTTCAGTACCATAAAAAGCGGAATGAGGAATGTTCAAATCGCAAGTTGTAAAGAAACCGTCCTTTATATACAATGTATCACCTTTTAGTTTATATAGTTTATTGGAATTTAGCCAACCTTTTTGAACAAAATTTCTTGTATGAAATGCAATACCATCTTGACCATCAAGAAAATATATAAGGCTATCACCTGTGATCTTTGAAGTATCAATTATAAGTAAAAATCTTGACTTTGCCCTTATCGTTTTACTATTTAAGGAGTATTCAATAGTATCCGCATATAGTTGAACATTTCCTCTTTTTACATAAGCACTATCGTAAAGGATAACCTTAGCACTATCTGAAATATAAATAAGTTCCTTACCTTTAAAGAAAACTTTATTAGTATCTATTTGAGCAAATATAATAAACACTAATGTTTTCAGAAATTTTAAAGTTTTACAATTTTTGAGATATAGAATGGTTCAAAATTTCCAAATCTTATATAAACGCCATATCCAAAACTATCATAATAGTAATCTTCAAAAGGGAAAGAAACTTTCTCAATTTTTAAATTATCGTATTTTTTTATTAAATAATCAATAACCTCTTCGTTTTCTTCCTTCGTAATTGTGCAAGTTGAATATACAAGCACACCCCTTCTTTTTAAACACTTAAAGCCACTTTCTATTAAAGATTTCTGCAATTTTGAAAATTCTTTTACCTTCTTATAACTCCACCACTTTATAATATCCTTATTTTTGTGAATAGTTCCAATTGCAGAGCATGGAACATCCACAAGAACCCTATCAAAATAATTCTCATAATATTTATAAAACAACTCCCCCTTAAACTGAGTAATAACTACATTTATGCAACCCATCCTATCTACATTAAATGCAAGTGCAGATGTTCTGTCAATACTGACATCGTTAGCAACTATAACTCCTTTGTTATTCATAAATTGAGAAATTAATGTGGTTTTTGAACCGGGAGATGCACAAAGGTCTAAAACAAGCTCTCCTTCTTGTGGTTCTAATACTATGACTGGCAGCATGGAGGACAATTCTTGAACGTATATATAACCTAAATAGTGCTCAAGAGTATTTCCAATCTCAGATGGATAGTACTCTACCCTAAATGCAAAATCTAAAAACTCTATTCTTGAAAGAATAAAACCCTTTTTAGTTAATCTACTATAAACATCCTCTATATTTGCTTTTAAAGTATTTACTCTAATTATAGGTCTAAGTGGATATATTGCCCAATTTAAAAAATTCTCATATTCATCTTTAAAATGCCCTCTTAAAAATTTATCTAATTGTCTGTTTTCTATTTTCACAGGGTAAAGTTTAAGGTAGCTTTGATAACTTTAAAATTTTAAAAACTTGTGTCAAAGCAAATAAATATTAGGGGGGATTTTTTAAGTATTCTTTGGAAAGCAGTTGATGAAGAAATTACAGGAAGATTAGAATTTTTGGAGCCAAAAGGTTCCGGTATTGTGAGAATTAGTATGATAAATGGAAATATCTATCAAATAGATAGTTCTTGGGGTTTTGGAAGGTCAGAAATAAATAAAATCTTAGAATGGAAAGTAGGTGAATGTAGAATAAAAAAGCTCACAGAAAGTGAAATAGAAGAATTGAAGCAGAAAAATATTATTATGACTCCCGCTGAAATATTACTTTTGAAATGATAAATGTTCTTGGAATATGTTATGAAGGTAAGGAGAATTTTTTAAAGGGGACAAGAATTGCTCCGGGATATATAAGATGGGCTATAGAATCTATTGAAGATACATCAATATATCAGGATAATAAAAGTTATAAGCCATACAATGAGCTTGGTGATATTCACGTTCCTTGGGAATATAGCAATTACGAAGTAATTGAATTTATATCTGAGAGAGTAGAAAAATTAATTGATTTATACAAAATGCCATTTGTATTTATTGGAGGGGACCATTTTATTACATATCCTGTAGTTAAAATAATTTCCCAATATATTGATGATTTTGCAATTATCCATTTAGATGCACATTTAGATAGAAGGGATATTTTTGAAGGTTCAAAATACAACCATGCAACATTTATTAGGAGACTTGAAGAGGAAGGATTTACTATTTATACTTTGGGATATAGAAGTTTTGCATCAAAAGAAGAATATATAAACGAAAGGTGTTATAGTTTTAAAGTTTTAGAACCACTTGAAAAAATTATAAATAATCATTCTAAATTCTACTTAACCATTGATTTAGATGTTCTTGATCCATCTATATTTCCTTCTGTAAGCAACCCTGAACCAAATGGTATTAGCACTATTGAAATTATACATTCAATAAAACTCCTAAGAAATAAAATCATTAGTGCGGATATTGTAGAATTTTCACCTATGGTATCGGATCACTATAGAAGCGGAGTAATCGCATCCATAATCTTAAGAGAACTTATTATTTCTATGAAAAAAGTATAGTTAAAATAATTAGTCAAAATAGGATAACCATTCATATGACCTTTCTCTAAGATAATCTACATAATACGAAAAGTCCTCATAAAAACATCCGCAAGTTCTTAAGGAAGAAACAAATTTATCTAAGTAATCAAATGCAATATTAATCGTCTTTTTATGGGCATTACAACTTTTTATTATGTCCTTCAACTTGACCTCATCTTCTATATAGTTTAGAACTTCTTTATATTCTTCAAATGCAAAAATAAGAGGTAAGCTAATTTTTCCCCTCTTAATATCTATAAAGAAATCCTCACAGTCATCAATAATTTGATATGCAACACCCAATAAAGAGCCAAAATCTCTAAATTTATCTATATCCTGATTTACAACTATAGCAGAGGAAGAAAATGAATATTCAAATAGAGATGCGGTTTTATTTTTAATTATATCAAAATAGTTCTTCTTTAATAATTTATCTTCCTTGCTTAAAAGTTCTTCGTAAAGTTCTCCTCTTATCATATTTTTTGAAGTTCTAATAAATTCATCTAAAACTAACGAATTACCATAGTTCTTTACAAATTCCAAAGACTTTATAAATACATAGTCTCCACTTAAAACCGCTACCGAATTACCATATAATTTATTTACAGTAGGATAGTCTCTTCTAATATTTTCATTATCAATAATATCATCGTGTATAAGTGATGACGCATGTAAGAGCTCAACAGATATAGCTAAATTTAATGTCATATCATTTAGCAAATTGTAATTTTTTACTACAATCATATATGCTAATGCTCTAAGCCTTTTTCCCATTAAAATAAACTCAGGAATTAAAACCTTTTCTTCAAATAATTTTTTTATATTCAATTCCAATTGCTCTAATTGTTTTCTATATTTTTCTCTTAGTAAATTGAGTAAATTTTCACTCTTCAAGATCTGTTAACTCTTTTAATTTTGAAAGTTCTTTACTTAGAATATCTCCAAGATTTAAACGAGCTGGCTCTTGGAGTTCTTTAAGTTTTTTCTTTGCTTCTTCCTGCTTTTGTTTTTCAAGAAGTTTATAGTATTGTCTTTCCGAAAGTAAAACTCTTTTCTTTTCAGGCTCAACTCTAACTACCGCTAAATTAAGTTCTTCACCAATACTATATACTTCCCTTGGATTACCTTTTCTTTGAGTACTGCTTATTGGAACAAATCCCTCAATTCCATCGTAAATATCTACCACTATTCCTTTATCTAAAATTCTAATAATGGGGGCTTTTAAAATAGTATCAGGTTTTAGAGTTTCAGAAATCTGCGTCCAAGGATTAGCTGTAAGTTCTTTTAGACTCAACTCTATCATTCTGTGCTTTTTATCTATATCTTTAACAAGTGCTTTAATTTTTTGCCCTTTTCTTAGAAATTCTTCAGGATTTTTAACCTTCTTAGTCCAAGACATATTGGAAACATGAATATAACCAAATATTTCAGGTTCCAATTCCACAATAGCACCATCAATATCAAAGTCTATTACTTTTCCTTTTACAATGGAATTTATTGAATATTTTTCCTCAATAACTGCCCATGGATCAGGTTGAACCTGCTTCATTCCTAAGGATATTCTCTCTCTTTCTACGTCCACATTTAGAACAACTAATTCTACTTCTTGACCAACTCTTACCATTTCAGACGGATGACTTGGGGGTCTCCCCCATTTCATTTCAGAAATATGAACCAATCCATCAATACCCGACTCAAGCTCTACAAAGAAACCAAAATCTAAAATTTTCTTTACTTTGCCTTTTACTTTACTACCAATAGGATATTTTTGAGCAATGGACTGCCAAGGATGAGGTTGGAGTCTTTTAATAGATAGTATTATCTTTCTATTATCTCTATCAATATCTATCACTTGCACCTTCACTCTATCACCGACTTTATATAGCTCATCTATTCTCTTTATTTTATTCCAAGATATTTCCGAAATATGGACTAATCCTTCTATACCACCAATATTCACAAAAAGTCCAAATTCCACTATACTGCTTATTACCCCATCAAATACATCACCTATCTTAATTTCACTCAACCTCTGCTTTGCTAATTCTTCCTCTTCTTCTAATACTTCTATTCTTGAAACCACAATGTTTTTTCTTTGAACGTCTATTTTTATAATTTTTACAGGTAAAATCTTACCTACAAAACTATTAAAGTTTTTAATTTTTTTTCTATCTATTTGACTCCCGGGTAAAAATGCTTCAACTCCAAAAACATCAACCACTAATCCACCTTTTACAATTCTTAAGACTTTACTATATACTGTCTCATTATTTTCATATGCATTTCTTATTTTTTCCCAATTTAACATAAAATCCGCTTTATGCTTTGAAACTTTTACACCTTCCTTACTGTCAACTTTTTCTATATACACACTTATTTCATCTCCAACATTATACTCACCACTCCTTATTTCCTCTACTTTTAATATACCTTCAGCCTTACCTCCTATATCAACAAAAACTTCCCTTGGAGTAATTTTCAGAATCTTTCCTTTTACTATTTCACCCTCCTTTAGAACTTCCACTTTTAACTGCTTGTTTATAAGCTCTAAATAATCACTATCACTCACTTCCACTTTCTCCTTACCTAACATATATCTCACCTCCTATAATATAGCTTTTGAAAACTTTGAAATTTTAAAGTATTTTAATAATAGTTGTTTGGATTTTGTTAAGAAAAGTTTTCATAATTTAAATATGAGAGTTTTAAAATCAATTCTTGATATACTAATCACACCAGTTTGTCCCATATGTGAAAATAATTTTTCTTCCGGTATATGCTGTGATAGTTGTTTCTTAGATTTAGCTAATGACTTCAATGATTATAATAGAACAAGAAGCTTGGGCATTACTAAAGCAATATCGGTTTTTGTATATAGTGATAGAGTAAAAAAGCTTATTGAATATTACAAGTATGAAGGTTTTTTGAAAATAGGTAGATTTTTTAGTGAATTGCTTTCACACAAGATTTTAGCTAAAAGAGAATTATTTAAAGAAAAGTCCATAATTGTGCCAATTCCTACAAGTAAAGCAAGGATTAGAGAAAGAGGTTTTGATCATACAGAGTATTT
The DNA here is from genome assembly GCA_025060695.1 of Caldifarciminota bacterium. Lineage (GTDB taxonomy): Bacteria > Hydrothermota > Hydrothermia > LBFQ01 > DSFT01 > DSFT01. The sequence continues at coordinate 58,058 of JANXBH010000010.1, forward strand.
GGCAAAGGAAGTTTCAAGAATTACAGGTGTAGAATATAAAAAACTACTATCAAGTGAATATAGACCAAGTCAGACTAAAGTTAAAGATAGGTTTGAAAATTCCAAAAATAGGTTTTTCGGAATAAGTTTATCTGAATATAGGGAATATCAGATTATACTTTTAGACGACGTAATAACCTCAGGCTCTACTATGCTAAGTGCTATAAATGTTTTAAGTAATTTAGGATATAACGATATAGTATGCCTTTCAGTAGCTATGAAGATTTAAATTGAAAAAATTCCATAGCCTAAAGATGTTTTTGCACCAATACCGTGATATTCTAAGGCTTCTTTTAGTAATTTTTCTGCTTTACTTAGAAGGACCTCATTTCTTGAAAGAATTATGAATTTGAATTTTGTTTTCTCAACAGTTAGAAATTTTATGGGCACTGGAGTTTGCCAATCAGCAGGTGGTTCGTCTCCTGAGTAATAGTCCGAATAATGGACATTCATGATATCCATTGCGAGTTTTATATCTTCCACAGGATATGCATCCATAAATATAACTTTGCCAGCTTGTCTCTGCGTGCCAAAAATTTGTATTAGATCACTAAATCTTATTCCGTTAATCTCTATATCTATATTATCCTCTCCGTTTTCAAGAGCTTTTGAAAGTTCCTTTAGAATTTCTTCAAATGTTTGATTTTTCTGTTTTGTTGTTTGATATACTTGATCTGCAAACTTTCTTATGCTCCAATGTCTTGTTACACCCTTTACTGCACTCCCTGGAATATACGGAATACCATATATGTGATGTAAAGTCATAGATGTTTCTTGTGGATGCGATGCTCCAAGTCCGATGATAAGCCTCCATTTGCATTCGGCAAGGAGTTCTACATAAAATAATCCTGAATTACTTAGCGAATTAACTATTTTATCTACACGTTTTTCGATATTTGTTAAAGTATTTGTATTCCACCTAAATTTTTCAATTTCATCTCTAATTCTAATTTTTTCGGGAGGATCACCTACAATTTGTGGCAAATTAAAAATGTAGTAAAAGTTATAATTTCCATACTGATTATTTTGAATGACACCTATTGATGAAATAATTCTATATGTATCAGATGGCAAATATTTATTATCACGAGAAAACTGAATACTCATTGCTTATTCCTCCTCTTCTGTTTCAATCATTCCTTCTGCAAATCTCCTTAACCAATTTAAAAAGGCAAGAATTTCTTCAGTTACATGACGATACTCGTAGGAGTTAAGAGAAATTACCCACTTAATAAGTTCGTTCTGGTTATTTGGCATCCTTATCCGTGCAGTAGCATCACTTTTAAGGTAATCCGTAATTTGTCTATAAATTAAATCGTAAGCATTTCCGTTCTTCTTTTTAGCAAAAACAAAAGCAAGCGTTTGCCCGAGTCCATTTGAAATAATCATCTGAGGAATCTTTCTTACATATGAGCGGAAATTATTAAGTAGACTATTATATTTAGCAATAACTTCTCTTTCTTTTTCAGAAAGATTATCTTTATTTGCTGCATGGTATTCAATTTCATTCAAAATTTTTCTTATTTTTTCCTCATTAATTTGTTTTTTAAAAGATTCAATAACTTCTTTTTTAAAATTTTCAAGACCTTCATAAAAGTAATGATACTTAGATTCTTCAACATTTAGTTTCTTGAGTCCACTTACACAGTTGTATGCAAACTCTGCTCTTCCTTTTTCAAGTTTGTTAATTAAGTTCAGATTATTTGACATGGCTAAACTCCCTGTTTTATTTCATAAAAATTTGACCCTCATGAAACCTTTGCCAACTGTTTGACTACCGCCAATTTGAATGACTTCTGGAATTCCTTTTGTAAAAAATTCTGCAATCAATTTTGCCTCTTTAGCAGGCGTATTATCCTTAAATACACCTTTTTTATCGTCCTCAACTCTCGGCTGGGAGAACATTACTATTGAATACATAATTGTATCTTGTGGTAGATACTCTTCCGTCCAGAGCGCTCCAGATTGGACTGTTCCAGTTACATCATCAATCTTAGTTCTTGTGATTACCTCGGTAGACGATTTGACAAAGTGCTTAAAATCGTCGTCACTCAAGATAACTAAATCTTTTTTTAGTTTGTCTCTCCAAAATTGGTATGAATTGTCATTAGGGAAAATATTATCTGAAAGCCATTCGGCTAGCTTTGTGGTGTTTTGATCCTTTATAACTTCAAAAGTAAATTCTTCAAGCACAATTTTAGAAGAAATCTCAATGTTAGATGTATTTGGTATAGTGTTTTGAAGATTTTGAAAATCCGAGAAATTGAAATCAGTTATCCCAGCAAGTTTAAGGTCTTTCTTGAACCTTTCAAGCACCATAGGACAAGTAATCCAGGCAAAAACACCTTTA
>JANXBH010000011.1 GCA_025060695.1 Caldifarciminota bacterium
TAATGAGGAAGTTGGAAAGGAGTTTTATGATAGATTATTATGTGGAAAATATGAATATGGACCATATCTTGGAATTAATAGTTTCTTAGCTCATATTGAAAATCCAAAGGAGCTACCAAATGAAGAAGTGAAAGAAGTAGAAATAATTCACTCTCCAATTTCAACAAAATTTGCAGACAAGTTGGACGTAAAGTCAAATGATTTTATAGTTATAGAGAAAATACCTCTTGACTTTGAGTTTGTTAACGAAAACGAATATAGAAAGCTAAAGAATTCTGGAGATTTTGTTGCGAATATTGAAGCAAAACCGTTGTGTTTGAAGGAAAAAGTAGAAGCTATTTTATTAGATGGGGAACATATACTATGGATGGAATGAAGTTTTATTCTCATAAAGGTAAACTTCTTATAGAACACTTAAGGAAAGTTTCAGAAAATATGGTAAAAATATACGATTCTCAAAAGGATTTTATAGATTTGAATTTGGATAAAGAAAAGCTTAGAGAGTTTATCAGAATAGTAGGAATGAGTCATGACTTTGGAAAGTATACGACTTTCTTTCAGAAGTATCTAATGAATGGGGAAAAGAACGAATATTCTAATCATAGTCTAATTTCCGCTTTATTTTGTGCTTATTGGCTTGAAAATAAGAAATTGGAAGATTTATCACTATTTGGATATATTATAGTTAAAAATCATCATGGTGAATTGGAAAATTATTCCAATAATAGAATAGAATCTCAGAAAATGATAATAGAAAAACAAATAGATAACTTAAAAGAGAACAAAGATAGGATTTCAGAAGAGTTGGGTTTTAATATTGGAGAATTTCTTTCAAAAGAATTAGCTGACCATATTGATTTTCTGGATAGTTGGGATTTTCGTATAAGAGATTATTATTTGAGAGAAGATTTTAGAAACTACTTTCTAATTAGCTATGTTTATTCCTTACTTTTAGACTGTGATAGAAGGGACACTATAGATTTAGATTCCACGGATAGAAGTACTATAGAATCTTATATTGTGAATAACTATATTAGAAACTTAAATCAAAACAGTGATATTTCACAATTGAGAAAAAAATTATACCAAAGTGTTGTCAGTAAGATAAATAACTCAGATCTTAGCAATAAAATACTATCAATAAATGCCCCAACTGGTCTTGGAAAAACCCTTATAAATCTAAAGTGTGCACTTTTAATAAGAGAAAAAATACAAGGAGAAGGAAAAAGAAACTATATTCCAAGGATTATTTATTCGTTGCCATTTATAAATATTGTTGAGCAAACCTATGAAGTTTTTTGCGAAGTTCTTGAAAAGGGTATTAATGATTTTAAGAGAAATGAAAGTAGGTATATAATCAAGCATCATCATCTTTCTGAAATAGATTATAAAAGCGAGGAGAAAAAGTATAAAGATGATAACGGAAAAAGTCTTGACGAAAGTTTAATGCTAATAGAATCTTGGGATAGTGAAATTATAGTTACTACTTTTGTTCAACTCCTTTATTCTATAATTGGATATAAAAAGTCATTTTTGAAGAAATTTCATAATATTGTAGGTTCTATAATTATTCTTGATGAGGTTCAAAGTATTGACATAAAGTATTGGAAGTTAATAGAAAATGTTATAAAATATATGTCAAAGTATCTTGGATGTTACTTTATTATTTCAACTGCTACTAAGCCATTGATTTTTAATTCTTTAGAGTTAGTAGAGAACTACCAGGATTATATTTTAAATAGAACGAAAATAAATATTAAACTCGATATAAATAGTTTAGAACAGTTAAAGGAGTTAGTCCTTAATGGAATAGACAAACTCAATTCTCATCTTATTGTTTTTAATACTATTAAAAACTCTATTGATTTTTATCAGAAGATAAAAACTGAAGTAGAAAAAAAAGGCTATAAACTATTTTATCTTTCAACTAACATAATTCCAAAGCATAGAAGAGATAGAATTAATAAGCTAAAAGATTATTTAAAAAAAGGAGAAAAAGTTATACTTGTTTCTACACAAGTCGTAGAAGCAGGTGTAGATTTAGATTTTGATATTGCATATAGAGATTTAGGACCTCTTGATAGTATAATCCAGGTTGCAGGAAGGGTAAATAGAAACAATAATAAGAATATATCTGATGTTTTTGTATTTAAAATTAAAGAAAATGGAACTTTAAGCTGTAGAAAAATTTATGGTTTTGTATTGACAGATATTGTTGAAGAGATACTAAAAGGGGAAAACCATATAGAAGAAAAGGATTTTTATAAACTAATTCAGAAATACTATGAAGAAGTTCAAGAAAGAAAGCAATTTGATGAAGAAATTTTGAAAGCTTTAGAAATTCCTGACTTTGAAAAGATCAAAAAATTTAAGATCATTGAAGATAAGCAAGATTATATAGATGTATTTGTAGAGGTTGACGATGAAGCAAAAAAAGTATTTGAGAAATTTATTGAAATTTATGAAAAGGAAGATTTTATAGAAAGATACAAGGAATTTCTAAAGATAAAGAAAGAGTTTTTTGACTATGTAATTTCTATTCCTAAAAGTTTTGCATCTGAATTTGATAATGAATATTTTCCAAGGATAAAAAAAGAAGATTTGGAAAACTTTTATGACAAAGAGTATGGTTTTAAAAGATTTGAATCAAATGAAATTATTTGGTAATTTTCTCTTTAAAATTTTACCATGACACATCTTGGTATGGGATTTGAGGTTGAAAGTATTGAAGGAGAGAAGTTAATTTTGAATATGGGACCACAACATCCTTCTACGCATGGAGTTTTAAGACTTGTTCTTACAATATCGGGAGAAAATATTGTAGATTGTAAGCCTGATATAGGTTTTCTCCATAGGGGAGTTGAAAAGCTTTGCGAAAGTCTTAATTACGTTCAAATACCTCCAATATTAGAAAGAAATGACTATCTATCTCCAATTAGTAATGGTCTTTGCTTTATTCTTGCACTTGAGAAAATTGCAAAAGTGGAAGTTCCAAGAAGAGCAAAATACATTAGAACACTACTTTCAGAAATTTCCAGAATAACTTCGCATATGATAGCTATTGGGACATATGGATTGGACCTTGGTGGGGCGTTGGGTGGTGGGACAAGTGTATTTATGAGAGCATTTAGAATTAGAGAATTCGGACTTGCCCTTATGGAAGAATTTACTGGGACAAGATTTCATATGAATGCAGTTCAAATAGGTGGAGTTAGATACGATATTCCATCAACTGAATGGATAAGCAATTTAAAAAAGTTCTGTAATGAAACTGAAAGGTTTATTTACGATGAATTGGTACCATTGGTAGAGAAAAATCCAACCTTTAGATTAAGAACTATTGGTATTGGAATTTTACCCCCGGATATTGCAAAGTTATATGGTTGTTCTGGACCAGTTTTAAGGGGAAGTGGTATAGCATACGATGTAAGGAAGGCTGAACCTTACGATGCATATGGAGAATTAAACTTTAATGTAATTGTTCAAAATGGTTGTGATTGCTATAGTAGATGGATGGTTAGGGGTCTTGAGGTTATTGAAAGTGTAAAAATAATAAGACAGATTATTGACGGTATTCCAAGTGGTCCAATTAGTAGTAGACCTCCAATTAAGGCACCAATTGCATTTAAACCTCCTGAAAATGTAGAAGTATATGCAAGGGTTGAATCTCCAAGAGGAGAAATGGGAGCATTTATAGTCTCAGATAATACTACAAAACCATATAGACTAAAGCTAAGATCTCCATCATTTTCAAATCTCTCAGTATTGCCTTATTTAGTAAAGAATGTAAAAATACCAGATGTAATTGCAATACTTGGAAGTTTAGATCCTGTTTTTGGTGATGTAGATAGATAGATGTCAAGGGAAAAAATCAGATTTGGAATAATAGGTGTTGGGTATTTAGGTTCCTTGCATTGTAGAATACTAACTGAAATAAAGGAGGTAAATTTTGTAGGAGTTTATGATACAGATGAGGAGAGAAAAAATAAAATTGCAAGTATTTATAAAGTAAAAGCTTTTGAAAGTGAAGAGGAGCTAATAGATAATGTAGATGCGGTAATATGTGCGGTTCCTACAAAGCATCATTATAGAGTAGGAATTAAAGTTTTAGAAAAAAATAGACATGTTTTTATAGAGAAACCTATTAGTGAAACAATTGAGCAAGGTGAGAAATTAGTAAAACTTGCAAGAGAGAAAAACCTAAAACTAATGGTAGGACATGTGGAAAGATTTAATCCTGCAATTATTAGTTCAGAAAAATATATAGACCAACCCTTTTATATTGAAACCTTAAGGATTGCTCCATTTAATCCAAGAGGAACTGACGTAGACGTAGTAAGAGACTTAATGATACATGACTTGGATATTGCACTAAATTATATAAAAAGTGAACCAATTTTCGTTCATGCAGTTGGTGCGCCTGTTTTAACTAATAAAATTGATATAGCAAGTGCAAGAGTAGAGTTTAGCAATGGTGCAATAATAAACTTAACTGTAAGTAGAGCATCGCTAAAGAAAGTAAGAGAAATTAGGATTTTTCAAAGAGATAGGTATATTTCAATAAATCTACTTTCAAAGGAAAGCTATATGATAGTAAAGGAAGATGATGCAATTTTGCCCTATTTTATAGAAGTAGACGAACATTTAGAACCATTAAAACTTGAGGTTCAGGAATTTGTAAACTCCATTATAGAAAATAGAGAGCCGAGAGTAAGTGGTGAAGATGGACTAAAGGCTTTGAAAATAGCCCTCCTAATTATTCAGGACATTGAAAGAAGGATAAGTAGACTGGATGTTTCCACTAAAGGATGAAATAAGACCATATTCCTTTCCTATAGTTAGCTATCTGATTATATTGGTAAATACTTTGGTTTTTATATATCAATACTTTTTTTATCCCGATCCGAACGAGTTTATACTAAAGTATGGCTTTATTCCAAGAGAATTTAGTTTTATGGATATAATTACCTCTATGTTCATTCATGGTGGATTTTTCCACATTTTTTCAAATATGCTGTTTTTATTTATATTTGGTGATAATGTTGAGGATGTAATGGGACATTTAAGATTTTTATTTTTCTATATAATTTGGGGCTTTTGTGCGGTATTCCTACAAACATTATTCTATTCTGATTCTAATATTCCTATGGTGGGTGCAAGTGGTGCAATTAGTGGAGTTCTTGGAGCATATTTAGTATTTTTCCCATTCTCAAAAATTATATCCTTCGTATTTATTCCATTTATCTATATAGGTATTGCAAGTATACCCGCTATAATTTATCTTGGTATATGGTTTATAAATCAGTTTATTCAGGGAACTTTAAGCACGTTATTGAATATTCATGTAGGTGTTGCATTTTGGGCACATATTGGAGGTTTTGTTGGAGGTTTGATAACTGGAGTATTTTTTTATCCTTTTAAGAGACAATATATAAGAGGAAAAAGAAGAAGATACTATTTTTATGATTAATGCTTTATCCTACTACAATATCCAGTTCTTTCTTATAATTTTCTATTGCCTTTAAAAGTTTTGGATAATTTCTTAACTTTGGGTCTTTTTTAAGTAGTTCTATTGCATCCATTCTTGCAAGTGAAATTATCTTTTTATGTCTATTATTTAATATGTTTGTAAATTTAAATTCCAGCAAACCATGTTGCTTCGTTCCAAGTAAATCTCCAGGTCCTCTAATTTCCAAATCAACTTCAGATAGTTTAAATCCATCTGTAATTGAAACTAATGCTTCAAGTCTTTTTTTTGCGTCTTCGCTTACTTTCCTTGGTGTTATAAAAACGCAATATGCAGTTTTCTCTGACCTTACTATTCTTCCTCTTAATTGATGTAGTTGTGAAATTCCAAACCTTTCTGCATGTTCTATTATCATAATAGTTGCATTTGGAATATCTATACCTACTTCAATCACACTTGTAGCAAGTAATATATGAAACTTATTATTCCTAAAATTTTCCATATTTTTCTGTCTTTCCTCTCTATTCATCCTACCATGAACTATACCAATTAGAACTTCTTTTGGTTTTATCTTTTCTAAATATTCGTATATTTCTTCAAGTGCCTTAACTTCAAGCTTTTCACTATGCTCTATTATTGGGACTACTACGTAAGCTTGTTTATTTTTGTTTAGGACTTCATTAAACAACCAGTTATATACAATTTCTCTTTTTTCATCAAATACCCACCTATTAATGATTTTAGTATTAAATGGTTTTTGATCAATTATGGAAACATCTAAATCTCCGTATATTGTAAGTGCAAGTGTTCTTGGTATTGGTGTTGCTGTCATTACTAAAAAATGTGGTGTCCAACTTTTTGATTTTTTCAATAGTAATGCTCTTTGATTTACTCCGAATCTATGTTGCTCGTCTATTATTACTAATCCAAGTTTTTTAAACTTCACATCCTCTACAATTAGTGAGTGAGTTCCTACTATAAGGTCAATATTTCCCTCAGCCAAATCCTTAAGTATGGTATGTTTTTTGGATGGTTTTATATCGCTAACTAAGAGTTCTACTCTTATACCTAAACCAAAAGTATAGTAGTTTATAACATTGTATAACTGCTCTGCTAATATCTCAGTTGGTGCCATAATTGCAACTTGGTACTTATTTTCAATAGCTATTAGTGATGTATATAGTGCAACTATAGTTTTACCACTTCCTACATCTCCCTGAAGTAATCTATGCATTGGAGTATTTTTGTTTAAATCCTCCTCAATCTCTGAAATTACTTTCATTTGCGAAGGTGTTAGTTTAAAAGGTAATCTCTCTAATAGTTTATTAACTAATGTTCCCTTTTTTTCAAACTTTGGAGAAAATAATTCTTTATATGGCATGGAGAGAAATAGATTTAAAAAGAAAATTAGCATTTCTTCATAAACAAGTGCATCTCTCATTTCTATTGCACTTTCTATTTCATTCGGTCTATGTACTATATCTAAAATAGTAAATTTATCCTTTATGTTTCGCGCTTTTTTTATATCCTCGGGTAAAATATCCAATTGTTCCAAAATTTCTTTTTTATAGTTGTCTAATATAAAACTAACGGTTTTCCTTATGAAATCATTATTAATTCTTTCAGTTAGTGGATATACTGGAATTATTCCTTTCATAGAACTATTCTCATTTATACCTAATATTTCAAACTCTGGAAATAGTATTCTATAACTTCCTCTAAATTTATAGACTTTTCCTGCAGCTATGACAATATCTCCTCTATTGAAATACGAAAGAATATAGGGCATTTTTTTCCATACAAGCTCCAAGAATTCACCATCTGATTTTAAAACCACTATGTTTTCGTCTTCTACTGTCCCCTTTGAAACTACCTCACCTTTTGTAATAATATCCTTTCCTATGACTGCACTTGATAGTTTTACAATGTTCCTCCTATCTAAGTATTTTCTTGGTAAGTGATAGAGTAAGTCCTTAATTGTTCTAATCCTAATTTTATTCAACCTTTTTGCTCTTGTTTCGCCTATACCTTTTAAAAACCTTATTTCTGTGTTTAAATCCATTTTCTATGCCTTGCTATAAAGCGATACAGAAGACTGCCAATTCTATCAAAACACGGAAAGTAAAATATAGGTAAGAAAATCCAAAATATTGGAATATTCAACATAATCTTCCTTATTGCATAAAAACCTCTGTAAGTTTTATTATTTTCAATGTAAATAACTTCATCTTCTACATTTTCAGGGTCAAAAATAAAATTTTTTGAAAAAGGCTTTATTATACTTATACTCATTCTACAGAGTTTGCACTTTCCATCGTATTTTACAACTTTCAATTATTTTATATTAACTAAAGCACTTTCAATATCTTCATAATTGGGCTCGTTTGTAATTTCATTTACAAGCTGAATATATCTAAGTTTGTTATCTTTATCTACTATAAATATGGCTCTTGCCAAAAGTCCAAGTTCTGAAACATATACTCCGTAGTTTAGCCCAAAAGACTTATACTTATAGTCTGAAAGCGTAATTACTTTTTCTACATTATTAACACCACACCATCTACTTTGTGCAAATGGTAAGTCCATACTTACTGTCAAAAATACAAACTCATCTGAGAATTTTTTCATCATTTCTTCTATTTTTTTAGTTTCTATTGAGCATACTGATGTATCCAACGATGGTACAGAAGATATGATTCTTATCCTGTCAGAAAAGTCATTTAGAGTTTTTTCCTTTAGTTCTCTATCTACTACAACAAAATTGGGTGCGTATTCACCTAACTTTGGAAGTTTCCCGTTTAATTTTACTTCCTTACCTTTGAAAGTAATCATAATATCTAAATTTTATAGGATAAGCTTGTATACAATAAATTTGTCAGATTTAAACTTTTTACTTTAAAATTTTCAGTTATGAAAAAGTTAATAATAGTTTCATTAATTTTAATTGTGGCGGATTTAGCTTATTCTCAGCAAACCTGTCCAAAACCTTCAGTTTATTACAATATGAGGGTGTTCATAGATCCAAATGGTGTTATAGCAAGGAGTATAAGAGGTGGTGAACCTGAAATTCAAAGAAGTCTAAATGCTGTTCTTACTAAGATGGATACACTAATTGATAAATCGCTTGTGAATGTAGGTAAGAATATGAAAAGAATAGACAGAGATGAGTTTGTTCAGCTTACAGGTAGAAATCCAAGAAATCCTGAGGTTTTTATAAATACACTTTCAATACCTTCAAATGCAGAATTTGTTTTTGATGTGGTTGTGGGTGAAGATGTTAGGGGTGTTAGTATGTATGGATTTTTGATAAATGTCAAGTCTAAGAAAATATATAAGGAAATTTCAACTTATGTTTCTGCAAATGAGGCAAAACAAAACGTTATACAAGCATTGATAAAATTAACCTATAATCTTGCTACTCAGTATATTAATTTTGCGGGAAGTAAAGACCATTTAGCAACAATTATTAGAAATACAGAATATCCAAGAAGTATTGATGTTGTAGTTAATCCAAGACAACCTCATATAAGGGAAACGAGGTTTGCAAGAGTAAAAATAGTTAAAGCGGTAAATTATTATGGCGAAAATGTTTTTGATTTTCTTAGCAACAATACTGGTTTTGCTGTAAAGTTGGATAATGGTAAAGTAACTAATGCACCAACGCTTTCAGATGGATTTTACTATATAAGGTCAGATAATCCTGAGTTTGTAGTTGAGCTTCCTTCATGTGATAAGTTCGATATTACAGGTAAAATTGATATAAATATGCAATTTGCCTATATGTGTCCAAGAGCTAATGTTTCAGAAGGAGTTATTCAAGCTAGTTTGACTAAGTTTACAGTAGAGGCACCACTTGCTTGGGATGTTGTTGAAAATTGGAAGTTTCAAGGAAAAAATATAAACTTAGAATTTACTAATAAATATCAACTTCATTTAAAAGCCAATTGTGAGAGGAAAATTGTTAGAAGCATATATATGCAAGGTATGAAAGTAGCAGAAGCTGATTGGATAAGTGATGGATTTGTATCAGGTATGAGCATAAAACCAGCTGAAATATTAAATGTAAAGTACTCGGATTGTGGTGTGCTTGACCCTTGGACTAGTGTGGATAAGCTATTAGATACAATTTTCACAGTAGGTTTTGATAATAAAAATGAAGGTTTTACTGAACTTGGTTACTTCTTTCAAGGTTTAGACATGAGAAGTTCTATAAATGAAATTAATGACCTTTTTGACCTAATAGGTGCAAAAATTATAGGTGCAAGAGTAAAATTTGGTGATTATCCTCTATATATTCAATCGCTAATACCTGTTGATATGAATAGATTAAGAAGCTTTAAATCATTTACTTATCAATTTCCATTCCAATATAGGTTTTCTAATAGTGCTTGTGGTGAAGAGAATGTAAATGTTGTGGTTAACTATCAATTTAGTCCAAGGGTAGACTGCGGGTGTGTACAAACAGCCCAGCAACCTTAGTTGATATTTTTGAATCTATTAGGAAATAATGATTTAGGATATAGAGGATTTATTGAATTTTTTTCAAATGCTTATGCTAATTCTAATATTGAACTTAACTTATATAGTAGAGTTTATTTTGGTAGAAAAGATTTTCCATTCATTTCTCCTTCGCATTTTTCATTCTTTTGGGAAGGCTTTTATTATTATAGAAAGTTTTTTATTTATTATATTCACAATTGTGAAAATGGTATTGATAAGAACGCATTTGATAATAGGAGGTGGGATTTTTTAGGTTTAGGTTTTGACTATAAGAATCTAAAACTAATTTTAGGTCATGTAGTTTCACCATTTAGAACATCATATGATAATCAAGATTATGGACTCATTTTCAATATAAAAGGACAGTATGGTGTTATTTTGTTTAACTATTTTTTAATTTTGGATAGAAAAAATAGCCTTAGAAACTTATTTTCCTTAAAATTTAACTATCCGATTTATATTGGATATGAAAGGAGAATAGATATGTATTCTATGAAAAAGCAAGATGAGAGAAATTTGTACTTTTTAGGTTTTGGCTTGACGGACAATTTTAAGGTATTTAGATTTTATAATCTTTTTAGGCTAAACCATTTGTCTTATAATGTTCTTTATATATCGGAGTTTGGCTATAGTTTTTTAAAGTTCAATATTGATGGTTTGTCCGCAGATAATAGATGGACACCGGGCTCTGTAGTATTTAAGGTATTTTTAGGTAAGGGCTTTAGTCTCAGTTGGTTTTCAAAGCACTTTATTGATTTAAACTATTTAAAAGATAGAGTTTATGAATTTGATTATACTAATAAATTTCCATATGCACTTTCAATTGGTTATAAAGATGAAAATTTTGGTTTTTTCTATAGTATTTTCTCTCGCTCAGCAAAAACTTTAAGTGTTTATTTAAGTTTTAAATACTTTTCATATACTCTCTATTTTGATGAAAATTTTAACTTTAGCGATGAATACTATATTTACTATGGGTATAGTTTTTCAAAAGGTGTGAAATTAGTTTTAGGTATTTTTAAAAATTACTATCTGGAATTTAATAATATCTTTTTGGGAATTATGTTATCTAATCAATGAAAGTGGGTTAATTGGTTTATTGTTTTTCCATACTTCATAGTGTAAATGTGGTCCCGTTGAGTGTCCTGATGAACCTGAGTATCCTATAACTTGTCCCCTCTTTACACTGTCTCCTTGTGATACTATTACTCTTGAAAGGTGTGCATATAAGGTTTTATAATCTTTATTATGAGAAATTACTATGTGAAGTCCAAATTTTGCATTGCTATCAATTTTTTCTACTTTTCCAACAGCAGTTGAAAAGACGAATGAATTTCTATTTAGCGCAATATCTACACCAATATGATTTTCACTATGTTCTTGTGTAATTACACCACTTGCGGGCAAACCTATTGGAGTATCAACCTGCTCTAATAGGTCGGGACTATAGTAATTATAATTTTGCATTGTATCTTTCACTTCACTATCAAGACCAAGTGCTAAATATAGAGTGTTTTTTATTCTTCTAAATTCTTCAATTTCTTTTTCTAATTTTTTAAACTCTGCAAGTTTTTTCTTTAATTCATAGTTTTCTTTAATTAGCATAATATCGTTAAAATTTAAAAATAGAAAGAAAACATTCATAATGAACACTATAACTACGATAAAAATCAGAGCTTTAATAACATTCAACTTAAACTTAGAAATTGTATATCTTTTAAGATTACCTCTATTATCCAAAATTATAACTTCAATGAATTTTTTCATTCTATTAGCTTGAAGTTCCTTTGAAGGTGAATCATAAGTTCCATTCTTGTTCTTTGGTCGTCTCTAAAGGCACCTAAAAGAGAACTTGTAATCATTTTACTTCTTGGCTTTTTTACTCCTCGCATGACTGAGCATAAGTGTATTGCTTCTACTATGACAGCTACACCTTTTGGATTTAACTTCTCCCATAGAATTTTTGCAATTTCATTAGTCAATCTTTCTTGAACTTGAAGTCTTCTTGTATATGCCTCTACTATTCTTGGTATTTTTGAAAGTCCGATAATTTTACCATTTGGAATATATGCAACGTGTGCAACTCCAAAAAATGGAATAAGATGATGTTCACAAAGGCTATAAAAATCAATATCTTTTACTACTACCATTTCATCGTAGTTTTCATTAAATATAGCATTATTTATAATTTTATCTGCGTCCATATTATAGCCATATAGTATTTCAGTTAATAGCATTTTTGAAACTCTGTATGGGGTTTTAATCAGACCCTCCCTATTAGGGTCTTCTCCTATCTCTTCTAATATTGTCCTAACTGCATCTTCTATTTTTTTATTCATAAAAATAAAATTTTAAGGTTTAGAGTTCTTTGTTTAAATCTAATAACATCCACTTTTAAAATCTCAAGTCTTTCGGGTTTATTCCATGTTTTGATAATGTAAATACAGGTTCAAGCTGTTTCCCAACCCTTCCTAAATATTGTTGTCATGCTTTTTGCAATTGTATCTTGCCTTATTTTTTCTTCCTTTTTCTGTTTCCATTCTAATAGAAGATTTTTGACCTTTTCTCCCAGCAATGCTTCGTATTGTTTTCTAAATTCTTCAGTTTTTGAGTATATTCTATTCTAATTGCTTTTAGTTCTTCTTTCCATTGGTTAAACATTCTTGTTGCTTTCCGCTTTACTTTTTGTTCTAAATAATTACAAGCAATGTAAATATTAAAGCCCATTCAAGTATTTAATCCTCCCTTTTAAACCTTAAAATTTTAAACTATGAAATATTTCTCTATATTTTTACTATTTTCAGTTGCATATGCAAGTGTAAGTGCAACATCTACTAAAATATATGTTCAGCAAGAAAATTGGAATAAGGCTTTAGAAAATGCTAATAAGTGGAAAAGTGAACAACCAAATAGTGCTGAACCATATTTATGGCTTGGTTATATCTATACCAGATTAAATAACTATAAAACTGCTACACTTAACTTTTTAGAAGGTTATGAGAAAAATCCAAAGCTTTACGTAAAAAAAGAATTTGAGAAAAAGCTTTCTATTGGTGGACAGAACCTTTTAAATTACGAGCAATTTTTGATTGTTTTAACTAATGGAGATATTCAATTTTACAATGAGGGTGATTATGACAGTGCTATTAAAGTTTCAGAATTTATAATAAAATTAGACTCATTGAATTCAACTGCATATCAAATTGCTTCAAGTTCATATCAGATAAAGGCACAAAAAGAAACCGACGAAAGTAAAAAGAAAGAATTACTAAATAAATCAAGGTTGCTATTAGAAATATATAATCAAAAAAATCCAAATGACGCAAAGGCAAAATACTACTTGGCACTATTTTATTACGATGATGCACAGAATTACTTATTAAGAAATGATACTATAAACTATAAGCAAAGTATAAATAAGGCAAAGGACCTATTGCTATCATCTGTAAAACTTGATACTACCATGCCTGAGATATACTACGAACTTGCTGAAATTTACTTTGAACTTGACGATTACAAAAATGCAGTAATAAACTACGAAAAATCTATTAAGTATGACAGTTCAAGATACGAAACTTTTTATAATCTCTCTATATCATATATGAAATTGAAGGAATACGATAATGCACTAAAAGCAATGTTAAAAGCCGATAAATTAAAACCAAATGACTATCAAATACTATACTTTATTTCACTACTATATTTTGAATTAAAGAACTATAATGAAGCATTAAAATATGTAGATAGTGCAATAAGTGTGAAAGAAACTTCATCTGTATACGAATTAAAGGCTAATATACTAAAGGCAATGAAGAGAAACGAAGATGCACTAAAAGCATTTGAAAAGGCGGAAAGTTTGAAGAAAAAAGGATTATAGTGAATAACTTTTTAGAAAGGTTATTTTATTATGTTTTAGGTTTAATTGTAGTTGGTTTTATACTCTTATCTATTTTAAATTACTTGATAATGCCAATAGTAGTAAGGAAAGGAGATGAAGTGTTAGTTCCAAACGTGGTAGGTATACATATAGATAGTGCAAGTAAAATTTTAAAAAAGTATAGTCTTATTCCTATAGTAGATACTATTATTCCATCAAAGGTTTATCCACAGGAGTATGTAATTGAGCAAAATCCATATCCTAAATCTAAGGTTAAAAAAAATAGAAAGGTTTTTTTAGTAGTAAGTAAGGGAGTTGAAATGATTGAAGTTCCAGATGTTGTTGGAATGAAAAGGGATGAAGCGGAGGATATAATAAAAGGTCTTGGTTTTGAAGTAGAAATTGAATATAGTGAGGTTAAAGGTGTTGAAAATGACATAATATTAGAAACTTTTCCAAGTCCAAAAACAAAACTTCCAAAAGGTTCAAAAATTAAGATTATTGTAAGTAGGGAAACTTTATGATATTGTCTGCAAATGAAGAAAATATTTTACTTGCGGCTGAAATTATAAAAAAAGGTGGAATAGTAGCATTTCCTACTGAAACAGTATATGGACTTGGTGCAAATGCTTTAAATAAGGATGCAGTAATAAAGATTTTTGAAGTAAAACAAAGACCATATTTTGACCCTCTGATTGTTCATATAGATAATATCTCTTGGCTTGAAAAATTAACACTTAATTACAAAAATGAAATAGTTGAAAAGTTAATAAATATCTTTTGGCCAGGACCGCTAACTATTGTATTTAAAAAATCTGAAATTGTTCCATATATTACAACAGGTGGTTTAGAAACGGTTGCAATTAGAATGCCTAAAAATAACATTGCTTTAAAACTTATTAAATATTCAGGTGTTCCAATTTCCGCACCAAGTGCAAATAAATTTGGATATATAAGTCCTACTAATGCAAGTATGGTGTATGAACAATTAGGAAATGAAGTTGATATTATTTTAGATGGTGGAAGGACTGAAATTGGTATTGAATCTACTATAGTGTATGTAGAAAATAATGATGTTTATGTTCTAAGATTAGGTGCTATTAGTATTGAGGAAATAGAAAGTGTGATAGGAAATAGTGTAGAGATATCTGAAAAAGTTAAAAGTCCTGGGCAATTTAAATTTCACTATGCTCCTTATACTAAAGTTGTTATTTTTGATAATATAGAAGACGTTATATCTTGTATAAATGACTATAAAAGTGCGGTTGTTATAACTGATAAAAAAGAAAGTCCAGATTTACCGGATAATGTGATTTATGACTATTTTAGTGAAAGTGGAGATTTAAGAGAAATTGCAAAAAACCTTTTTGAAAAGCTTTACTATTACGATAAAATGGGTATTGATGTAATCTTCGTAAAAAGTATAAAGGAAGAAGGTATTGGAAGAGCTATTATGGATAGACTGAAAAAAGCAAGTAGAAGAGGTGCCTTAAAATTATAAACTATGATTTATCTAATCATAAATTTAACTGTAGATGATATATTTCAAAAGACCTATAAAAGTTGGGAAAATGTAAAAGACTACTATGCTATTTTTTATTCTTGGACTGCAAAGGACGATAAGGTAGAACTAAAGGAATATGAACAAAAATATTTACAACCGGGATATTTATATCTTAAAGTAATTAAAGGAGGTTCTGGTGAGGCATGCTATGACCCAAATACGAACAAAGCAAAAGGGAGAAGGTTTGGAATTACTCTAACACTTGACCCTGAAAAAGACGGGAGAATTCAATCTATTAGAGGGGATAGGATTTATCATGCAGGTATGTTAAAAACTATTGAAAGAATAAGGACATACTCTGAGCCAACACTAATAGGCGAAAAGACGATAGATAATATAAAAGTATATGAAATAAGTGCAAAAATCGACCCAAGTAAAAATTTTTCCGCAGAAAGGGAGATTATTTTTATAAGACAGGACAATTTTCTACCCTATGGATTTATTCAATATAAGTCAAATAGAAAAGTAAAAGAAGTATATTGGAGAAATTTGAAAATAAATAATGGATACACTAAGGTATGCTTTTAATATTTTTTCAGCTTGAAAAAGTTGAGATAAATAATAAAGTGTTATATGTAGAAATTGCTGATAGCCCATTTGAAAGAGAAAGAGGGCTTATGTTTAGAACTTTTTTACCTGATAGTATCGGTATGTTGTTTATATTCGATAGTGCTGGAATTTATCCATTTTGGATGAAGAATACATATATTCCTCTATCTATTGCATTTATAGACGAAGATTTTAAGATTATTGATATCTTGGACTTAGAGCCATTGGATGAAAGACCTGTATTTCCTATTAAAAAGTTCAAATATGCAATTGAGGTAAATAAAAACTGGTTTAAAAGGAAGAATATAAAAGTTGGAGATAGGGTAAATTTTAAATTTTTACGAACTTCCCGTTGATTACTTGATTTTCTAAAATCACACTTACTATGTATAATCCACTTTGCCAATCTTTAATATCAATCTTTATTTCAAAGCCTTTTAATTCTATATCCCTTTCAAATACAATTTTACCTGATAAAGTCATGATTCTCAACTTTGCTATATTATCTATATACCCATCTATCTTTATTTTTAAGAATTCTCTTGCAGGATTAGGATATATTCTTAGTGAAATAGGACTTTTAATAGGTTCATAATTTACTAATTTATATGCATCTATAAGACCATATCCTACAAAGTTATTTGGTTTTGAATAGTTTGGTATTTCTTTTGCGGTTTTTAATATCACATCCCTTAGTTTTCTTGCAGACCAGTTTGTGTGAGCTTGTAGTGCTAAGGCACATATTCCTGAAACCATTGCGGTGGATAAACTTGTTCCGTATGCATAGTGAAACCCGTTATAATTACTAATATAGTAAGGACCAAATAGCGCGGAAATATCAGGTTTAATTCTTCCATCAGATGTTGGACCGAAAGAGGAATTTTTTGAGGGTGTTAGATCGTAGTTTATACCACCGACTGCAATAATACTGTCCGCATCAGCAGGAGCAAAAAGTGAAGTGTCAGGACTATTTGGAAGAGTATTTCTCTGAACATTTCCCATAGCAGTTATTATAAGTGCGTTATAGTTTATTACTTTGCTTGCAAATTTTGATGATATTGCTGTTTTACCATCTAAATCTTTCTTGCTATACCAGTCAATATAACCAAGAGAACTAGATATAATCCTTGCACCATTTCTAACAGCCCACTCAGCCGCATTTACCCAAAAGTCTTCTTCTACAATACTTTCAAAATAATTACTATCCGTTGTAATAGTTTTTTCGGTTTTTGCAAGGATTAGTTTAACACCGGGACTTACACCAATTAGAGAACCTTCGGAAATTCCTGCAATTACTGAAAGCATGGAAGTTCCATGATATTGACCTCCTAAGTTTGGATACTCAGGATAAACATTACTATCACCTCTTCTAACAATTGCTATTAGAGTATCATTGTATATTCTAAGAACTCTTGCAAAATCAAAATTATAGAAATTACCATTATAAAAAAAACCATCTTTAAATTGAGCTAAAACTTTTAAATTTTTGCAATCTGGTCTATCAGAAAAAATTTCATATAAGATAAAATCGTTATCAAGAAAAACTGAGTCATTTCTAACATATGAAATCTTACCATTACAATAACTTGGATATCTTCCAATAAATCTAAATACCTTATACCAGCTTCCATTTTCTTTGTATATCAAAAAAATGCTATCATTTAAACTAACAACCATACTATCTTTACTAAAATAATGTATTCCTCCAAATTTCCCAAAAAACAAAGTATTATCGTAGATTTTTATACTGCTTGAATTTCCGTATGCAAAGTAAATACTATCATTTACAAGAATATCGTATTGTATAATTTCATCTATAGTGAGTGTGTTTGTATCACCACTACTTAGATTTATATAACTTAAAGCGTAATTTTTTCCATTTATCCAAGACTTGTAAAATACAACTATACTATCTACCTTTCTTCTAATTTTCGGCTCTAAAAGGAACCTTGAAGAAATTGAACTAATTTCGCTAACCTCTCCATTTTTTATATTAGATAAATAAATTCTCCATTTCGGATTGTTAGTTAGTTCATTTTCAAATGAAAGTGAAATTACAAACAAGCTATCCAAAAAGTCGTAATCTGAGATATATATTATTTGATTTGAAGGTATTGGTAATTTTACTAAGTTGCTATTTTTTACATTAAATAAAAACATACTATCTCCCGAGTTAAAGTCCCAAGATTTTATAATCCTTCTATCTCTCCATAAATGTGAAATTGTTGGGTTTGTAGAGTCAAAACCTGTATCCAAGATTGCAAGCTTAACATCTAAACCAATTATACCTTGTTCGTGAACTTTTATGATATTGTGAAATTCTAAGTGTTCTCTACTTTTTCCATAGTCGTATTTAAAGGAACTTTTAAAGTATTTTCCTCTTAATACTGGTTGAAACTTCCTATTTTTTAAAGCTTCCTCTTTAAGTAAATATCCCGGATAATACGCAGATGCAATGTTTAAAATATAACTCTTAGTTAGGACTATTCCCCCATTTAGTCTTAAAAAGTATGGTTCAACTTGATAAGTCCAAACTTTTAAAATTTCATAGTCATTTTTTACACTTAGCATGAGTACAGTAAAATTCATTATTTAAATTTTAAGGTCAATACTATAACTTTAAAATTTTCTTATGGAGGAAATTAAGACTGATTTAGCTATTATAGGTGCAGGTCCTGGGGGTTATGTTGCAGCAATAAGAGCAGGACAACTTGGAATTAAGACTACTTTAATAGAGAGAAAATATATAGGCGGTGTATGCTTGAATGTAGGCTGTATTCCTACTAAGGCACTGCTACATGCATCTGAGCTGTTTTCAAGTTTAAAAAAATCAAAGGAAATGGGTATTGAAGTTTCTGACTTAAAATTTAATCTTGAAAATCTAAATGCTTGGAAAAAGAAAGTAGTAAATAAACTTACTTCTGGTATAAGTTTTCTTCTAAAAAACTATAATATAAATGTAATTTTAGGACATGCGGAGTTTATAGATAAAAATAGCTTACTTGTAAAAACAAGTAGTGGAAACATTAAAATAGAAAGTAAAAATATAATAATAGCAACGGGTTCAAGACCAATGGATTTAATAAATATAAAAAGGGATGGAGATTTTATATGGAATTCAGATGATGCGGTCGAAATGAAGGAAATTCCAAAAAAACTATTAGTAATAGGGGCAGGTGCTGTAGGGCTTGAATTTGCAAGTATATATAGCAGACTTGGAAGTGAAGTAGTAGTTATAGAAATTGCTCCAAATATACTTCCGGGAAGTGATAAGGAGTGTGCAAATATTTTAAAAAGAGCTTTAGAAAAGCAAGGAATAAAAATATTTACCAATTCAAAAGTAATATCGTATAAAGATAAAAAATTTGAGATAGAAATAGAGGGAAAGGTTCAAGTTTTTGAATTTGATAAGGTTTTGCTTGCAGTAGGAAGAAAGCCTAATACTGATAGTCTTGGTCTTGAGAGAATAAATATAAAGTTGGATGATAAAGGATTTATAGTAGTAAATAATAAACTTCAAACGAATATAGAGAATATCTATGCAATTGGTGATGTAAAAGGTCAGCCATTACTTGCACATAAGGCATCAAGGGAAGGTATAGTTGCAGTAGAGATTATTGCAAGTATAGAAAAAGAATACGATGTTAGGTATATTCCAAATGTTGTATATACTATGCCTGAGTTTGCAAGTGTGGGTCTTTCAGAAGAAGAAGCTGTTAAAAGTGGATATAAGATAAAAGTAGGTAAGTTTCCTATTTCAGCAAATGGAAGGGCATTAACTATGAACATTACAGATGGTATAGCAAAATTAGTAGTAAATAAGGATAATGGTGAGATACTTGGAGTTCATATTGTATCACCTGAGGCAAGCTCTCTTATATCTGAGGCTACACTTGGTATGGAAAGCTGTTTATCCTATGAAGATATTGCGCTTACTGTACATCCCCATCCATCCATTAGTGAGATACTTATGGAAGCGTCTGATAATGTAGATAAAAAGGCTATACATATCGTAAATTAGCTCAAAAGTTCTTTTTTAGCTCTTTCTATAATAGGTTTTATTTTTACTTTTAAAGGTTCGGGAAAACTTTCAAAAGCTTTTTCAATGTCATCGATTGTTTTTTGTTTTATTTTTAATGCTGTCTTTCTTGCTATTTCTATAATTTCAGAAGGATTTTCATTTTGTATTTTTGGTGTATTTTCAAGCTGTCTTTTTAATTCATCTATTATAGCTTCCTTTTCTGCATTTTCAAGCTTTAATGCTTCTACTAAGTCTTCGTATTCTGATAGTTTGCTTCTTAGTTGTTGATTTTCTCTTCTTAAAGCCTCAGTCTCTCCTTCTAAAATGAGATTTTTATCTTTTATCTTTTCATAGTCAGTTTTAATTTCATCTGCTTCTAAAACTTTTATTCGCATCTGGGTAAGAGTATTTTCAAGCTCTTTATTTTCCTTAAGAATTTCACCGTAGTCCTGTGCCACTTTTTCAAGAAAAGTCTCTACATCTGATTTTTTTAGTCCTCCTATTATCGTAGTTTTGAATTTCGCATTCTTTATATCAACAGGTGTAAGTCTTGCTTTTTTCTTTTCCGCCATACTTAAAATGTTAAAGCATGAAGAGATAAATTTTTATGCTTTATACTTTTCAAACTTCTTTTTAGTCCCTTGGTCCTGATTTTCAGGGCACTTAATATAAGGGACTAAGTTAGAAACAAAAAGTAAGATTAGGAGGTTAAGCTATGGCTAAGGAGAAGTTTGAAAGAAAGAAACCGCATGTGAATGTTGGGACAATAGGGCATATAGATCATGGTAAAACTACACTTACTGCTGCTATAACTAAGGTTCTATCCACTAAAGGTTATTCTAAGTCAATGGATTATGATGATGTTGCTAAAGCAGATGCTAAGATGTTTAGAAGAGATGCTACTAAAATTCTAACGGTTGCCATTGCACACGTAGAATATGAGTCTGATAAGAGACACTACGCTCATATTGATTGTCCAGGACATGCGGACTATATCAAAAATATGATTACAGGTGCTGCACAGATGGATGGTGCAATACTTGTTGTATCTGCAGTTGATTCAGTTATGCCACAAACTAAAGAGCACGTTCTACTTGCAAGACAAGTGAACGTTCCATCTATTGTTGTCTTTATTAATAAAGTGGACTTAGTAGATGATCCTGAGCTTATTGATTTAGTTGAATTGGAAGTTAGAGAACTACTTTCAAAATATGGATATGATGGAGATAATGCTCCTGTAATTAGGGGCTCAGCATTAAAAGCATATCAAAACCCAAATAATCATGACGATCCAATTGGAGCAGGTGCAATATTAAAATTGATTGACGCTTTAGATAATTATGTCCCTGAGCCTGTAAGGGAATTAGACAAACCATTTCTTATGGCAATTGAAGACGTATTTTCAATAACTGGTCGTGGAACTGTAGTTACAGGTAGGGTTGAAAGAGGAATATTAAAACCCGGTGATGAAGTAGAAATTGTTGGCTTTAGAAAGGATGCCTTAAAGACAGTAGCTACGTCAGTTGAAATGTTTAGAAAGATTCTTGATGAAGCACAGCCCGGAGATAATGTGGGTATTCTTCTAAGAGGTATAGAAAAAGATGATGTTAGTAGAGGTATGGTAATTGCAAAGCCTGGGACAATAAAGCCCCATACTAAATTCAAAGCAGAGGTTTATGTCTTAAAGCCTGAAGAAGGTGGAAGACATACACCATTTTTTAGTGGATATAGACCGCAATTTTATTTTAGGACAACTGATGTTACAGGTACAATAAAGCTACCTGAGGGAAGGGAAATGGTTATGCCTGGTGATAATGTGAATCTTGAAGTAGAACTTATTTCTCCTGTTGCACTTGAAAAAGGTTTGAGATTTGCAATTAGAGAAGGTGGAAGAACTGTTGGTGCAGGTATAATAACTGAAGTAATTGAATAATTATGATAAGTGCTAAAATTAGAATAAAGCTTAAGTCTTTCGACCCTGTTGTACTTGATAGGTCAGCAAAAAGAATTGCTTTAACCGCAAAATCTACAGGGGCTGATGTTTCAGGCCCCATACCACTTCCAACCAAAACTACACTAATATCTGTTATAAGGAGTAATCACATTGATAAAAGAGGACAAGAGCAGTTTTTCTTAAAAAGACATGCAAGGCTTATAGAAATTAGAAATGTAAATAATGAAACTATAGAGAAGATATCAAAACTTGAGCTTCCTGCAGGTGTTGAAGTTGAAATAAAGGTAGGCTGAGATGATAGCAATGATTTGTCAAAAAGTCGGAATGACGCAGATTTTTAATAATGAAGGGAAAGTTATTCCAATAACTTTAGTCTACTCATCTGGAAATTACATTTTAGATATAAAAACTAAAGAAAAAGATGGATATAGTGCAGTCGTTATTTCCTATGGAAATAAGAAGATAAATAAAATTAAAAAGCCAATACTTGGAAAATTCCTGAGAGCTGAGTTAGAAAGAATTAAGAGTAGCTTAAAAGAGATATTTTCAAATGAAAATTTACTATCCTTATATACATCAATTTTAAAAGAGCAAGATTTTGTCAAAAGAGAAGAGCTCATAGCACAGCATAAGATTGATAAGATATTGCTTTATTCCATAGATTTCTTTAAAATCAATGACTCAAATTTTGAAAATTCTCTTAATAAACAGTCAATGAAGCAGTTCTTCGAATTTTTATTAGCAAAACAAGGTGAAGACGCGCTAAAAGCAAAAGAATTAGGAGTAAAGAATAATCACATATATTTACCTGCAAGAATTATAAGAGAATTTAGAACTGAGGATGTTAGTAAGTATAAATTGGGAAGTTATATAAATGTTTCGGACTTTAAGGATATAAAATTGGTAGATATAACTGGAATAAGTAAAGGTAGGGGTTTTGCAAGTGTAATAAAAAGATGGGGCTTTAAAGGTGGTCCTGCGGCTCATGGCTCTAAGTTTCATAGAAGACCTGGTTCTATTGGCTCTACGACCTATCCCGGTAGAGTAATAAAAGGTAAAAGGATGCCTGGACATTATGGAAACGAGAGGGTAACTATTATTAATCTTGAGCTTGTGGATATAATAGAGGATAGGAATGTAATGCTTATAAAGGGAGCAATCCCTGGTGCAAATGGTAATTGGGTAATTGTAAGGAAAGCAAAAAGGAGTAGTTGAGATGAAAGCTTTAGTTTATAATCTAAATGGTGAGAATATAGGCGAATACGAACTACCTAGTAGTATATTTGATGTTGAAATAAACGAACATTTAATATGGGAAGTAATAAAAATGTATCAAGCAAATCAAAGACAAGGGACACACTCAGCAAAGAATAGGAGTGAGGTTAAAGGTTCAAGAAGAAAAATTTGGGCTCAAAAACATACAGGAAGAGCAAGACATGGTGATAGATATGCACCAATATTCGTAGGTGGTGGTCAAGCTCATGCGGTAAAACCAAGAGACTATTACTATAGATTACCAAAGAAAGCACTGAAGCAAGCTTTAAAAATGGCTCTTAGTGATAGAGCAAGGGAAAATAAAATACTAATATTTGAGAACTTCCAATTAAAAGAAATAAAAACAAGAAATGTATATCAACTATTGAAGAAAATTAACTTAGTAGGAAATAGAATTGTCTTTGTCCCAAGTGCATATAACAAGGAACTTTATCTCTCTGCGAGAAATATAGAAAAAGTTAGTATAAGACCAGCAGTTGTACTAAATACACTTGATGTTATCTCATCTGATTTTGTTTTATTAGAAAAAGAAGCCATAGATGGGCTCTTAAAAAGACTTGGAGGTTGAATATGGACTTAAGGGATGTGATAATTAGACCCATTATAACTGAGAAAGCATTAAGATATAGGGATAACTATAAAATTTATGTATTTGAAGTTCACATGGATGCAAATAAGAGTCTTGTAAAAGAAGCTGTAGAAAAATTATTTGATGTAAAGGTTGAAAAGGTAAGAACTTGCATTATGAAGCCAAAACCAAGGAGTAATATAAGAAATAGAAGAAGGACTGGTTATACGAAAACTTGGAAAAAGGCTTATGTTAAGCTAAAAGAAGGTTATAGTATAAAAGCCTTAGAGGGGGTATAGACTATGCCAATAAAAAGATATAAACCATATACTCCAAGCAGAAGGTTTATGACAGTTATAGACTATTCGCAATATATTACGAAGGAAGAGCCCGAAAAGAGTTTAACTATAAGATTAAAGACTACAGGTGGAAGAAATAATTTAGGAAGAATTACCGCAAGATTTAGAGGAGGAGGGAATAAAAAACTATATAGGATTATTGATTTTAAAAGAAATAAGTTTGATATTTGGGCAACTGTTGAATCAATAGAATATGATCCATATAGAACTGCATTTATAAGTCTTGTAAAATATGATGATGGTGAGAAAAAATACATATTAGCACCTGAAGGATTAAAAGTTGGCGATAGAATAATCTCTTACTCATACGAAAGTATAGCAAACAATCAAGTTGAACCTGAAATTAAAATAGGAAATAGTTTGCCTTTAAGGTTTATACCAGAGGGTGTCCCAATTCACAATATAGAGCTTTTCCCTGGTAGAGGAGGGCAGTTTGTTAGGTCTGCAGGCACTCAAGCACTAATTCTATCTAAAGAAGAAAAGTATGCATTTGTACAGTTGCCAAGTGGAGAAGTAAGGAAAATAAATTTAAAATGTAGAGCAACTATTGGTCAGGTTTCTAATGTTGATTGGGAGAATGTAGTAATAGGTAAGGCAGGAAGGTCAAGATGGATGGGTATAAAACCTCATGTAAGAGGTATGGCGATGAATCCTGTTGACCATCCTCAAGGTGGTGGAGAGGGTAGGGGAAAGGGTAGAATACCAAGAGGTCCAACCGGTGTTCTTTCTAAAGGTGGAAAAACCAGACATCCAAGGAAAAATTCTAATAAATTTATAGTAAAAAGGAGAAAATAATAATGGCAAGGTCTATTAAAAAAGGTCCCTACGTAGATGAAAAATTGTTAAAAAAAGTAAAAGAGATGAATGAAAAAGGTGAGAAAAAGCCAATTAAAACCTATTCAAGAAGAAGTACAATAATTCCTGAATTCGTTGGTCATACATTTTTAGTTCATAATGGTAAAAAATTTATCCCTGTATATATTACTCAGGATATGGTAGGTCATAAGCTTGGTGAATTTTCGCCTACGAGAACCTTTGGTGGTCATAAAGAAAAAACTGCAAAAGTAAAGGAAGGTTAAGCATGATAGTTATAGGAAAGTCATATTTAAAATATATAAGACTATCTCCGAAAAAAGCAAAATTGGTTGCTGATGCTATAAGAGGAAAGAGTGTATATGAAGTAAAGAACATTTTAAAGTTTATAAGAAAGAGAGCTGCAGTATGGTTTAGTAAAGCTTTGAGTGGTGCTATTGCTTCTTATAAAGAGAAAACAGGTAATAGTGATATAGATGAAAGCAATATTTTAGTTTATACTGAGGTTAAGCAAGGACCAACATGGCGAATACTTAAACCTGCAATAAAACCTATGAGGTTTGGTGGATATTCTACATTTAAAAGAAGAACCAGTCATATTTTACTTGAGGTTGTAGAAATTAAAGACTGGCAAGACTATATTAAAAAGAGAAATTTACCGTATAGTAAAAGAAGGGAGGTGATACGCTAATGGGACAAAAAGTACATCCTATAGGCTTTAGGATAGGTGTTAATAAGGATTGGCAAGCTCATTGGTTTTCAAGGGATAAGGATATAGCAAAATTTTTACTTGAAGACCAAAAGATAAGAGAATACATTGTTAAGAGGTTTCCTAATGCCCAAATATCAAAAATATTAATAGATAGAGCAAGTGAAAAACTAACTGTTACAATTCATACTGCAAAGCCTGGTGTAATTATAGGAAAGCAAGGTAAAGAAATTGAAAATCTTAGAAATGAGCTTGCAAAATTACTTAATAGAAAATTCGTAGGTATAAATGTTCTTGAAATTAGAACTCCTGAGTTAGATGCCCAAGTTGTAGCCGAAACGATAGCAAAAAGAATTGAACAAAGAGCAAATCATAGAAGAGTAATGAAAAGGGCAGTAGAAATTGCGCTTAAGATGGGTGCAAAGGGTGTAAAGGTTCAAGCAAAGGGAAGACTTGCAGGTGCGGAAATGGCAAGAAAGGAATGGTATATAAAGGGCAGAGTTCCTCTTCAAACAATAAGAGCTGACATAGACTACGGTTTTGCCACTGCATATACTAAATACGGAACTATTGGAGTAAAGGTTTGGATATATAAGGGTGATAAATTAGAGAGAATTACTGAGGAGGTGATATAATATGTTAATGCCTAAGAAGGTAAAGTATAGAAAACAGCAAAGAGGAAGACTTGATGGAAAAGCAAAGGGTGGGTGGTATCTTGCTTTTGGTGATTATGGACTTAAGGCACTTGAAAGTTCTTGGATAACAGCAAATCAAATAGAATCCTGCAGAGTTGCCATTACCAGAGCTTTAAAGAAGGGTGGAAAACTATGGATTAGAATTTTTCCTGACAAGCCTATAACTGCAAGACCTCCAGAAACGAGAATGGGAAAAGGAAAAGGTAATGTGGAAAAGTGGGTAGCAGTTGTAAAAAGAGGAAAGATACTATTTGAAATTGCAGGGGCAAAGGAAGAGGATGCTATAGAAGCACTAAAATCCGCACAGTATAAGCTCCCAATAAAAACAAGAATTATAAAAAGAAGTGATGGGGGTGTATAATGAAGCCCTTAAAAGCAAAAGACCTAAGAAAGTTAACTAATGACGAATTAAAAGTAAAATACAATGAATTAAAAAACAAGCTATTTGAAGCAAGGATTAAAAAGACTTTTGGACAATTAGAAGACACCGCATCTATTAGAATAATAAAAAGGAACATTGCAAAGATTTTAACTATATTAAATGAAAGGGGGATTAAAATATGAGAAAACAAAGGATAGGAGTAGTTATTTCAGATAAAATGAATAAAACAAGAGTAGTCTTGGTTGAAAGGTTGAAAATGCATCCAAAATACAAAAAGTATATAAAAGCAAGAAAAAAATTCTATGCACATGATGAAAACAACGAAACAAAGAATGGTGATATAGTTTTAATAGAGGAAACAAGACCCCTTTCTAAGTTAAAAAGATGGATAATAAAACAGATAGTAAGAAGGAGTGAATAAACATGATACAGGACTTTACTTGGGTTAAAGTTGCTGACAATAGTGGTGCACAAGAAGCTATGGTTGTAAGAGTATTAAAAGGTTCTGGTAAAAAGAAGGGTAGAGTTTATGGAAGAGTTGGAGATGTAGTAGTTGTATCAATAAAAAAAGCACTTCCAAATGCTCCTATTAAAAAAGGTGAAGTTCATAGAGCTGTAATAGTAAGGACTAAAAAAGAAGTTAGAAGAAAAGATGGCAGTTATATTAGATTTGACGACAATGCAGTTGTTTTAATAAACCAAGCGGGTGAGATGCGAGGAACTAGAATATTTGGACCTGTTGCGAGGGAATTAAGAGAAAAAGGATTTTTAAGAATAGTTTCACTTGCACCGGAGGTCCTATAAATGGCAAAGATAAAGAAGGGAGACCATGTAGTTGTAATTTCTGGAAAAGATAAAGGTAAAAAGGGTAGAGTTTTAAAAGTTATTTACGATGAGAAAACAAGAAAACCAATAAAGGTAATAGTGGAAGGTGTTAATCTTGTGAAGAAGCACCAAAAAGCAAGAAGAGCTAATGAAAAATCAGAAATTGTAAAAAAAGAAGCACCAATTCATATATCCAAAGTTATGATAGTTGACCCTAAAACAGGTGAAAGAACAAGAGTTGGATTTAAATTTATTGAAAAAAAAGGTAAGTTAATAAAAGTCAGATACTCAAAGAAAAGCGGGGAGGTTTTAGACAATGTCTAGACTGTTAGAAATATACAGGAAAGACATAGTTCCAAAATTAATGAAAGAGTTAAATTGTACAAATATTTATGAGGTTCCAAAAATTATAAAAGTTGTAGTAAATACATCTTTAAATGAAGCTATATCTGATCCAAAGATTATTGATATAGCTTCAAATGACTTAGCAATAATTACAGGTCAAAAACCTGTTGTAATAAAAGCAAAGAAAAATATTGCATCGTATAAGTTAAGAAAAGGTATGCCAATAGCCCTAAAAGTTACACTAAGAGGAAAAAGGGCGTACAATTTTATAGATAGATTAGTTAATTTCGCACTACCAAGAATTAAGGACTTTAAAGGTCTAAAAAGGAATGGTTTTGATGGTAGAGGAAGCTACAATTTTGGTATAAACGAGCAAACTATTTTTCCTGAAATTGACATAGACAAAGTTCAAAGAGTATTTGGAATGAATATAACTATAGTCACAAGTGCTAATAACGATGAAAGTGCATATAAACTTCTTGAAAGTTTAGGATTTCCTTTTGAGAGGAGGTAAACTATGGCTACTAAGGCGAAAATAGAAAAAGCAAAAAAAGAACCAAAGTTTAGGACAAGAAAAAGAAATCGTTGTAAGTTATGCGGAAGAGATAATGGATATATTAGGAAGTTTGGAATTTGTAGAGTCTGCTTTAGGGAGCTTGCACTTCAAGGTAAAATACCAGGAGTAATAAAAGCAAGTTGGTAGGAGGCAAAACTATGCTAACTGACCCAATTTCAGATATGCTAATAAGAATAAAAAATGCACAAGAAAGGAAAAAAGAAGAGGTAGAGATTTATCCTAAGTCAAAAATAAAATTAGAGATTTTAAAAATTCTAAAAAGAGAGGGGTTTATAATAGACTATCAGGAAAAAGAAAGATCAGTAATTGTCAAGTTAAGATATTATCCTGATGGAAGTCCTCTTATTTCAAATGTAAAAAGAGTTTCAAAGCCTTCAAGAAGGGTTTATATTGGTTATGAAGAACTTAAACCTGTTGTAAATGGTTTAGGTATTGCAATACTTTCTACATCTAAGGGTATTATTACTGATAAAGAAGCAAGGAAACTAAAAATAGGTGGAGAGTTACTTTTGGAGGTGTGGTAATGTCAAAGCTTATAAAAAAGCCGATTTTAGTGCCAAAAGGTGTAGAAATTCATATTGATGGGAATCTTGTGAAAGTTAAGGGTCCAAAGGGTGAAATATCTAAAAAATTCCATCCTGATGCTATTATTAAGTATGAAAAGGAAAAAAATGAAATTTGGGTATTTAAAAAATCTGATGAAAAATTCCATAAGGCTCTTTCTGGGACTGTTTATAGAATTATACATAATATGGTAAAAGGAGTAGTAAGTCCATATAAAGTTGAGTTAGTTGTTCAAGGGACAGGCTATAGAGTAAGGCTTGAGGGTAGGAAATTAGTATTCCAAGTTGGTTATGCACATCAACCAGAATTTATTGTCCCTGATGATATAGTAGCAAAAGTAGAAGGTCAAAACAAAATTATTTTAGAAGGTCCGGACAAGGAGAAAGTTGGACTTGTTGCAGCACAAATTATAAGGATAAAACCACCTGACATATACAAAGCTAAAGGTATATGGTATGCTGATAAACCACTTAAACTAAAAGCTGGCAAAGCAGTTGCCAAAAAATAGGAGTTTTTAATATGCAAGGTACAAAAATAAGAGAAAAAATAATTTCAATTGAAAGGCGAGAAAGAAGAAAAAGAAGACATAGAGCAATTAGAGAAAGACTAAATATAAGGGGGACAAGTGAAAGACCCAGATTAGTCGTATTTAGAAGTCATAAGCATATATATGCTCAGATTGTAATAGACTCACCAGTTGGACCTTGTAGAGTTATAACTTCAGCTTCAAGTTTATCTCCTGAAGTTAGAAATAGAGTAAAGGAAGAGAATATTAAAACTAAAACAAATATTGCAAGGTTGGTTGGTATATTAATTGCAAAAAGGTCTATAGAGAAAGGATATAAAACTATAGTTTTTGATAGGGGTGGATATAAATACCATGGTAGAGTAAAAGCTCTTGCAGAGGGTGCAAGAGAAGGCGGTTTAAAATTTTAAATAGGAGGCTAGATTATGTCAAAGAAGATAAGAGTGGCAATCATAGGTGTTGGTAATTGTGCTTCAAGTTTAGTTCAGGGTGTTTATTATTATAGAAATGCGAAAGAGGATGATTTTATACCCGGTATAATGAACCCTGTTTTAGGAGGTTATCACATTTCTGATATTGAATTTGTTGCAGGTGTAGATATAGATGAAAGAAAAGTTGGTAAGGACCTTTCAGAAGCAATATTTGAATATCCTAATAATACATATAAATTCACAGATGTGCCAAGATTAAATGCAAAGGTATATAGAGGAATGACACATGACGGCATTGGCAAATATTTATCGGGTATTATCAAAAAAGCACCGGGTTCTACTGAAAATATAGCAAAAATTTTTAAAGATTTAGGTGTAGACGTTGTTATTAATTTCTTGCCTGTCGGTAGCGAGGAGGCAACTAAGTGGTATGTGGAACAAGTAATAGATGCTGGTGTTGCTTTTGTAAATGGTATTCCTGTTTTTATTGCTTCTTCAGAATATTGGAGTAAGAGATTTGAAGAGGCAGGACTACCTGTTCTTGGAGACGATATTAAATCACAAGTCGGTGCAACAATACTACATAGAGTATTAACTCAGTTATTTATTGAAAGGGGAGTAAAAATTGAAAGGACATATCAAATAAATTTTGGCGGTAATACTGATTTTTTAAACATGTTAGAAAGGGAAAGACTTCAGTCTAAGAAAATTTCTAAAACTAATGCAGTTAAGAGTATGCTACCTTATGAAATTGATGATAAAAACATCCACATTGGACCATCTGACTATATACCTTGGCTTGAGGATAGAAAATGGTGCTATATTAGAATAGAAGGAACTTCGTTTGGAAATGTCCCTTTGAATGTTGAGCTAAAACTTGAAGTTTGGGATTCACCAAATAGTGCAGGTGTTATGATAGATGCAATAAGATGTGCAAAGATAGCAAAGGATAGAGGACTTGCAGGGGCGATTGTTGAACCATCTGCATATTTCTTTAAAACACCACCAAAGCAAATACCTGACTTTGAAGCAAGAAAAATTTTAGAAAATTGGATAAAAGCTAATACGCAAGTTTGATAGAATTTGAGTATAGTGGAAAGTTAATAACCTTTGAAGGTATTGAAGGTAGTGGAAAATCAACATTAGCTGTAGAATTGCACAAATATTTAAAGAGTAAAAATTACGAAGTAGTATTTACAAGAGAGCCAGGAGGAACAATTTTAGCAGAAAAAATTAGAGAAATACTACTAAGTAGATTCTGCGAAATTTCGGATTGGACAGAACTATTCTTATTTTTAGCAAGTAGGTATGAGCACACTAAAAGCTTAATTTTACCCTCACTAAAAAGTGGCAAAATTGTAATATGTGATAGATACTTGGATTCTACTATTGCATATCAAGGATATGGAAGAGGTCTAAATTTAGAAATAATTAATAACTTAAATGCTATAGCGACACTCGGTATTAAACCTGATATTACATTTCTCATAGATATACCAGAGCATCTTGCGGTAGAAAGAATAAAAAATAAAAATTTAGATAGAATAGAAAGTGAGAATATAGAATTTTATAGAAGGGTGAGACTTGGATATTTAGAAATTGCAAAAATTGAAAATTCAAGGTTTGTAATCTTGGATGGTCAAAAGGAAATCTTAGATTTAAAATCTCAGGTTATAGAATTAGTTTCAAGTAGGCTATGAAAAAAAGAGTTTTTAGGTTTATAATTTTAAATATACAGAAGTTTGAAAGTGGGAGGATAAAATGAAAGTGAGAAACCTTATAATTATCTTAGTTTCTATATTCTTTGGGTTTGCAATTGGTTATGCTTTACAATCGACTTCTTCTAAAAGTTTGAGAACTCTTCAAACTATATACGATGAAGTAATTAGGATTATACAGAATTATTATGTGGAAGAGGAAAATCCTGCGGATTTGATAGAAGAGTCAATTAAAGGTATGCTCCAAAGTCTTGATCCATATTCAGAATTTCTAACCCCTCAGGACCTTGAAAAGTTAAAAACTACTACGACAGGCACATATGGTGGTGTAGGTATGGAAGTAAGAAAACAAGGAAA
Organism: Caldifarciminota bacterium; assembly: GCA_025060695.1. Taxonomy (GTDB): domain Bacteria; phylum Hydrothermota; class Hydrothermia; order LBFQ01; family DSFT01; genus DSFT01. The sequence continues at coordinate 32,077 of JANXBH010000011.1, forward strand.
TAATGTTGTTATTGTATCTACATTTGAGGGAACACCTGCTTATAGAGTGGGCTTAAAGTCTGGCGATATCATTATTAAGGTAAACGATACAAGTGTAAGCAATATGGAATTAGAAGATGTAATAAGTATGATTAAAGGGGACCCTGGGACGAGAGTAAAATTAACAATTTTAAGACCGGGGTTTAGTGAATTCTTAACATTTGATTTAGTAAGGGAAATTATAAATGTACCTGTTGTCTCATATTTTGGTATATTAAATGATAATGTAGGATATATTAGATTTGCACAATTTTCGCAGGGTTCAGCTGATAAGCTAAATACCGTAATAGACAGTTTAAGAAGAATGGGTGCTAAGAAGTTTATATTGGACCTAAGGGGTAATCCAGGAGGTCTTCTCTACGAAGCAGTAAGAGTATCAAATATATTTCTTGATAAAAATATGCTCATAACTTTTACCAAAGGAAGGTCTCCTGATGCGGAAGAATACTATAGAGCAACTGATAAAGTGTCCTTGGATTTTAACATTCCTGTGGTGGTATTAATAGATTATGGTTCCGCAAGTGCATCTGAAATAGTAGCTGGAGCTCTTCAAGACTGGGATAGAGCAATAATTATAGGAGATACTTCCTATGGCAAGGGTTCGGTTCAGAGAGTAATACCATTAGGAGATAACTACGCAATAAAGTTAACTACTTCAAGATACTATACGCCATCAGGTAGGTCCATAGATAGAACTACTAAAACTTTAAGGGAAAGAAAAGAGAAAATTAAAAGGGAAGACAATCTACTTTTCTTTACTAAAAGATTAAATAGAAAAGTATATGGTGGTGGTGGTATAGCTCCCGATATTCCAGTTGAAGTTAAAACTGAACCACAAATTGTTGCGAAAATGATAGGTGAAGGTTTATTTAACGAATTTGCGATGGATTGGAAAAGAAGAAATCCTAATGTTTCTAATTTTAACGTAAATGAAGAAACTTACAATCAATTTAAGGAATTTGCAAAGAAAAAGGGTTATGATGAAAAGGAGATAGAATTTAACAAGGATAGAATTATGAGAAATTTAGATATAAGTATATCTGAACTAATTAGTGGTTCAAAGGGAAGATATGAAAAATTACTTAAATATGATGAAGTAGTAAAGAAGGCACAGGAGTTTTTATCAAAAGTAAAAACTACAGATGACTTGTTTAATCAACTAAAAGCTTATAGGAATGAATAACTTTTTTCTTATAGCAGGACCTTGTGTAATTGAAAGTGAGGATGTTGTCTTTTATACTGCAAAAGTTTTAAAAGAAATTGCAACTAAATTAAATTTAAAATTATACTTTAAAACATCTTACGATAAAGCAAATAGAACATCTATTAAAAGTTATAGAGGTCCTGGTATTCAGAAAGGTTTAGAAATATTGAAAGAAGTAAAAAATAAGTTTGGTCTTGAAATATTAACTGATGTTCACGATGTTCACGATGTGGAAAAAGTTGCAGAAGTTGTGGATGTTATTCAAATCCCAGCTTTTCTTTCTAGACAAACCGATTTAATTTTAGAAGTTGCAAGGACTAAGAGAATAGTAAATGTAAAAAAAGCTCAGTTTATGTCTCCTTGGGATGTAAAGTTTGTAATTGAGAAAATAGAAAGCACGGGAAACGGAAAAATATGGATTACAGAAAGAGGTTATATGTTTGGATATAATAATCTTGTAGTTGATTTTAGATCTATTGTAATAATGAGAAAATTTGGATATCCAATAGTATATGATGCCACACATTCATTACAAAAACCATCTGCTGAAAGCGGTTTTAGCGGGGGCGAGAGGGAATTTATTCCATATCTTGCAAGAGCAGCTGTAGCAGTTGGTATAGATGGGTTATTTATGGAAACACATCCTAATCCTGAAGAAGCTCTAAGCGACAATAAAACTCAATACCCATTAGATAAAATTGAGGAATTGTTAAAACAACTTATTGAAATAGATAAATTAGTTAGGTCTTCCTCTTTCTAATTCTTCCATAGTTGCATCTCTAATATTTTTTACTTTTATGCTAAATATTAGTGTCTTTCCTGCAAGTGGATGATTAAAGTCCACCATCACACTTCTTGAAGCCATATCTATCTTCTTTATGTTAAAGTATACAATTTGACCATCTTCAGTTTGTGCATAATAAGTTTCATTTTCTTCTATATCAACTCCTTCAAAGATGTCTATTGGAATAGTTTGTATTTTTTCTATATCATAGTTCCCATATGCCTTGTCTGGAGTTAGTATTATCTCCTTTTCTTCTCCAACTTTTAATCCTTCAAGTGCTTTTTCTAATTCTGATATAATATTGTTATATCCATGGAGATATGTGAAGGTCTTGGAGGTTTCTATTATTTCGTTGTTTTCATCTTTTAGTTGATATTCTATTTCAATTATTTTATCTTTTTTTACACTTTCCATTTTGAAATTTTAAAGTATAAAAAACTTTAAAATTTTTACTTATGAAATTAGAGATTAAATTAGGTGATATAACAGAGGAAGAAGTAGATGCTGTTGTAAATCCTGCAAATGAATATTTGAAACTTGGTAGTGGAGTAGCAGGTGCAATTTTAAGAAAGGGGGGAAAGATTATTCAGGATGAATGTGATAAAATTGGATATTGTCAAACAGGAAAGGCTGTAATTACGACTGGTGGAAGCTTAAAGGCGAAATACGTAATACATGCAGTAGGACCTATATGGAAAGGCGGAAATAGTAATGAAGATGAACTTTTATATAGTGCTGTAGAAAGTGCACTCATGTTAGCTCATAGCTATAATCTAAAAAGTATAAGTTTTCCTGCAATAAGCACTGGTATTTTTGGTTTTCCAAAGGAAAGGGCAAGTAAAATAATAATTAGTGCTATTCTTGAGTTTATGAAAAAATACGAAAATAGAACTTCGATTGAAGTGATAAGAATTTGTTTATTTGATAAAGAAACTTATGGTATATTTTTAAAAACTTATGAAAATATTGGCATTTGAGACATCTTGTGATGAAACCTCAGTTGCAATAGTTGAAGACTTTAATGTAATTGTAAACTATACGAGACAGCAACTTGTTCATAGTGAATTTGGAGGAGTTGTGCCTGAACTTGCAGCAAGAGAGCACATTAGATATATATATCAACTTACAAAACTTGCACTAAAAGAAGTAAGTTTAAGTGAAATAGAAGGTATTGCATTTACTTATGGTCCTGGTCTTGCAAGCTCACTTTTAATAGGAATAACATTTGGAAAAACAATTTCACAGCTAATTAATAAGCCTTTTATTGGTATAAATCATCTTGAAGGTCATATATTTTCAATTTTCATAAATAATAAAGTGGATTTTCCTTTTCTTTGTCTAATTGTTTCAGGTGGTCATACTGAGCTCGTTTTAGTTGAGGATTTTTTAAAATATAAAGTCATAGGATATACTCTTGATGATGCTATTGGTGAGGCATTTGACAAAGGTGCAAAAATGTTAAATTTAGGTTATCCCGGTGGTCCAACTATAGATAAACTTTCAAAAAGCGGAAATAAAGACTTTATTAAATTTCCAAAGCCTAAAATTAAAAGTGGAAAGTTCAATTTTTCTTTTAGTGGAATAAAAACCTCTTTAAGACTATATCTAAAAGACAAAAGTGAAGAATTTATAAAAGAGCACATTTCAGATATATGTGCCAGTTATCAAGAAGCACTAATTGATACTGTTTTAGACACTACATTGAAAGCTATTAAGGAGTATAACATAAGCAGAATTTGTGTTGTTGCAGGTGTTTCTTTAAATAGTAGACTGAGAGAAAAGTTCAAAGAGCAAATAGATGAAGTATATTTTCCTCTTCCTGAATATTGCATGGATAATGCAGCTATGATAGGTGTAGCAGGTGCTTATAGACTTAAGAAAGGCTATAGAAGTAATTTAGATATTAGTGCAGAGCCTAACTTAGAACTTTAAATGCATTAGTAATAGGTTCGTCCGTAAACAGGAGTTTATATCTTATACCTGATTTCAAGAAACTTTCCTTTATTTCATTTAACCAGCTATTTAATGCAACCTTATAGTCTTCAATATAAAATAGTGTATTAAGTAAAACAGATGTCTTTGTTTCAGGTTCAACGAATCTAAAATTCCCCCTATCCTCTATTTCTCTTTCCTGTGGAGATAAAATTTGAAATACTACTACATCAAAACCACTATTATTTATTGCTCTTAAAATTCTAATAGTAGATGTTTTATCCGCTATAAGGTCAGATATGAGTATAACTAAACCTTTTCTCTTTAGTTTACTTGCTGAAACTAAAAGAGGATTTTCAATATAAGTTTTTCCTGAAGGCTTTAAATTACTTAGTGTTCTTAATACTTTATATAAGTGTATTTTTGAGGAAGAAGGATTTAGAACTACTTCTAATTTATCTGAGAATGCAATGAAACCAAAGGCATCTCTTTGCAAATAGAGAATATAACTTAAAATTGCACAAAGATTTTGAGCGAATATAAACTTATTAGGTTTTCCAAAGTCCATAGATTTAGAAATATCAAGTAATAAATATGCCCTTAGATTAGTTTCTTCGTAAAATTTTTTAATAAATAGCTTATCTTTTCTTGCAAGAACTTTCCAGTCTATAAATTTAAAGTCATCTCCCTTCGTATATTCTCTATGTTCTGCAAACTCTACTGAAAAACCTTGGAATATACTCTTGTGTTTTCCTGAAAGATATCCTTCTACCACTTTTTTTGCTCTTAAGTATAAGTTTTCAATTTTTAGTAAATCTTCAATTTTCACTATTCTAATTTTACACTGTGAATTTTACCTATGCAATTTCCACTAATTGTTAAAGGTACGCTCCTTGGTTTGCTTCTTGTAGGAATGAGTTTGGCATCTTTTAGCTCTACTGATAATTCACCTTTCGGATTTTCTATATTTAAGTATATCCTATAAATATCGTAATTTTTTCTGAAAGTAATTTCAAGCTCACAACTTTCTGCAAAATCATATTCTACGATAAGTTTCTCCCTATCTTTTAGGTCATATATATCAACTTGATAAATAAAGTTTATTAAAAGTAGCATTTCAATAGCCTCCTATTTTGTAAGTTTTTTCATTTATTTTAACTATTAAAACTTCAGGTTTTTTTAATTCGTAAATTATATTGTGTCCTTTTGTTGTTCTTGTATTTTTTTGAAAAATTAGACTTCCATCAATTTTGTAAATTTTTACACTTATGTTTTCTGTCCCATCTGCAAGATATATTATTTTCTTATTATTCAAGAATAATTTAGAAATTTCTTTACTTTCATAAGTTTTTACAATTTGAGAAATTTTTGCATAGGTAGAATAAACATGGAAATAACCTGTTCTGTTATCAGACCAGGCAACATATACATTTTGGCTGTCCGCATATGCTTCAATATAGTGCCCGGGCCAGCAATAGTAGTCCACATTATCAACACCTCCACACTCATTCTCATCTACAAATTCAAAAGTAGTATCACTTACTCTAATAGGATTACTCCAGTTATTTCCAAAGTCGCTTGAATATGAATGATATAATGCCCACTTTTTATTAGTAATTCTGTAAAAATAAAACAAATGTGCATTTCCATATGGATCAAATGTGATTGCAGGCATGTAATATATTGAATTATCACTATTAGGTGAAACCATAAAACTATCCCACTCGATTAAGTTATATCTAGATATGTAAACTCTCCAGTCATTTCTACTTCCAGTTCTTGTATGCATGTATGCATTTAAAACTCTTCCTGCAAATGCGTCCGCATGAATACCTTGTGGATATGGGTTAGGTCCGATTACTGCATCCATAACAGCCACTTTTTGTGGTGTGCTCCAGTTTAAACAATTTGTAGAACTTGAAACTACAATACCTATTCCTGAAGGGTCATAATCCCAAAATATAGCCCAAAACTTTTGCCTATCAGTTGTAATGATGGGAACTGCTCCATTGGTAATATTTACAAGTGTCCAAGTATTTCCACCATCAAATGAACAGGCAACTGTAATGATATTACTTACATTATAAGATGTGAATATAATTGCTATTGTATCCTTTTTAACAGCCATCCAAGGATGATCAAGAAAACCTTGAGCTATAACTTTATTAGGTATGAACGAGTTTCCAAAATCATCAGTTCTTGTATATTCAATGGAATTCCAGTTTAGCCATACTAAGTGGATTATACCGTTATATTCCTTTGCAACAGGATCGCAACAGTCATCATTTCCGAATACATTATTTTTATCAATATTCCAATTATTCGTTGTATCAATACTTACATCGTACCAATTTCCTCCACTACCTATCCAGCTTGAAAGAGACTTGAATTTCGTAATCGTAATACTAATTTCTGCTTGCTCATCAGCTCCTACTTTATCATCTATCTTTATATTCGGTCTAAATGGAAAATCAGAAATAAGCACATAGTTTAAAAACATAAAATAAATTTTAAAGCCTATTTAATTCTTCAATTTCTATTTCAAACTTTTCAACTACAGGGTTAGCAAAAAGTGTTGCAAGTTGTTTATTTATAGTTTCTAAAATTTCCTCCTTGCTGTTTGATTTTATATTAAATACTATCAACTTTCCAATTCTAACATTTTCTACATTTATATTCTTTGACTTTATAATATCCTCAATTACTTTTCCCTGAGGGTCAAATAGACCGTCCTTTAGTAAAACCAATACTTTAACTTTGTATTCTTTCATTTTTTAAGAACTTTCTTAAAACGTATTGCAATATTCCTCCATTTCTATAGTATTCAACCTCTACATTGCTGTCCAACCTGCAAATTACTTCAAATTCTACTTTCCTATTATCATCTCTTATCGCTTCTACTTTTAATATTTTTCTTGGTTTTAGTCCTTCACTAATACCCTTTATGTTATATATTTCTCTACCAGTAAGACCAAGACTTTTATAACTTTCACCTTCTATGAACTGAAGTGGTAGTATACCCATACCTACTAAATTGCTTCTATGGATTCTTTCAAAACTTTCTGCTATAACCGCTTTTATTCCAAGTAAATATGGTCCCTTTGCAGCCCAATCCCTTGAAGAACCACTTCCATACTCCTTTCCTGCAAGGACAATTAGTGGTATCCCATTTTCCCTATACTTTAAACTTGCTGAGTATATTGTCATTTCTTCATTGTCTAAAAGATAAACTGTCCACCAACCCTCTTTATCTACTAATAAGTTTCTCAGTCTTACATTAGCAAACGTCCCTCTTACCATTACTTCATGATTTCCTCTTCTTGAACCATAAGAATTGAAATCTTTGATTTCTACATTCTTTGATATTAAATATTCTCCTGCAGGTGATTTTGGATGAATTGAACCAGCAGGTGAAATATGGTCGGTTGTAATGGAATCTCCAAGCATTACTAAAACCCTTGCATTTAATATATCCTTTTCCTTTTCTATTTCTAACTTCATATCATCAAAATATGGTGCTCTTTTAATATAAGTTGATTTTTCATCCCACTTATAAAGTTCTGACTTTTCTACTTCAAGCTTTTTCCATCTTTCATCTCCTTCAAATATATTTTTATAGTTTTCTATAAAATCCTCTGCACTTAAAACTCTATTTACAAGACTTGAAATCTCATCTAAAGAGGGCCAAATATCCCTTAAATATACAGGTTCTCCATTACTATCGTAATCTAATGGCTCATTTAAAATATCTATGTCCATTTTACCTACAATTGCATATACTACTACAAGTAATGGAGACATAAGAAAGTTCATTTTTACAAGTGGATGGATTCTTGCCTCAAAGTTTCTATTTCCTGAGAGAACAGACGCTACATTTAAGTTGTTTTGAACTATGGCGTCTGAAATCTTAGGAGGTAAACTTCCTGAGTTTCCTATACAAGTTGTGCATCCATATCCAACTACATGAAAGCCCAGAGCTTCTAAATATGGTAATAAATTTGCTTTTTGTAAATATTTAGTTACAACTCTTGAGCCAGGTGCAAGTGATGTCTTTACCCAAGGTTTTTTACTCAGTCCTCTTTCTATAGCCTTTTTTGCTACTAATCCTGCTCCAATCATAACACTTGGATTGGAAGTATTAGTGCAACTTGTAATTGCGGATATTACTACATAATTGTCCTTCAGTTCAAATTCTATATTTCCATAATTGATTTTTGCACTTTTTCCATTTGTACTAATTACTTCTTTTATCTTTTTTAATGGTATTCTATCATGTGGTCTTCTTGGTCCTGCAACACTTGGCTCTATTATGCTTAAGTCTAGTTCAATAATATCAGTATATACTATACTATCTTCATGCTCTCTCCAAAGCAGATTTTCCTTTACATATCTTTCCACTATATTAACTAATTCTTCGCTTCTCCCAGTATTTCTTAAATAATCTATAGTTTGATTGTCTATTGGAAAATATGTGATTGTGCAACCAAACTCAGGAGACATATTGGAAATAGTTGCCCTATCAGGAACTGTTAAATATTCTAATCCAGGTCCAAATACTTCAACGAATTTATCAACAACCCCGTATTTTCTGAGTATTTGTGCTATAGTTAAGACTAAATCTGTTGCTGTTGCGCCTTCTTTTAGTTTTCCAGTAAGTTTTAAGCCTATAACTTCAGGTACCCTCATATATAGTGGTTGTCCAAGCATTACCGCCTCCGCTTCAATACCCCCTACCCCCCATCCTATAATTCCTAAACCATTTACCATAGGAGTATGCGAATCAGTACCAATAAGGGTATCAGGATATAGAAAGTCGTCTTTTTGCCATATTACTTTTGAAAGGTATTCAAGGTTTACCTGATGACATATTCCAAGACCTGGAGGAACTACTCTAAAGTTCTTAAAAGCACCCTGTGCCCACTTTAAAAACTTATATCTCTCTTCATTTTGTTTATATTCTAAATCTACATTTTTCTCAAATGCATAAACTGTGCCAAATGACTCTACTATTACTGAATGGTCAATTACTAAGTCTATCGGAATTACAGGATTTATTATGCTTGGACTTTTGTTAAATTTTACGCATGCATCTCTCATACTTGCTAAATCTACAATTGCAGGAACACCTGTAAAATCCTGCATTAATATTCTTGCAGGCATATATGGTATTTCTTTGTCGGGCAAATTCTTTGCACTATAATTTAAAATGGTATTTAAATGTTCTTCATTTACTAAAAATCCATCAAAATTTCTTATTATATTTTCAAGTAAAATTCTGATGGAAAAAGGAAATTTTTCTACATTCTTAACCCTTTTTATATCGTAGAATTTATACTTTTTGTTGTTTATTTCTATTTCACTTATGTAATTTTCTTTCATAATGAAAAGTTTAAAGTTTGAATAGTCCATTAAAATTTCAAAATCATGAAGAGAAATTTAAGCGTTGCAGAGTTGTATGAAGAGAGTATAAAGAAGAATTTAGCTTTGCTTTCAGTGGATGGAGCTCTTGTGGTAGATACAAGACCATATACTGGAAGATCTCCAAAAGATAAATTTATCGTTTATGAGGAGAATTTAGAGAATGAGGTATGGTGGGGTGAAGTAAATCAAAAGTTTAGTAAGGAAAGCTTTAATAAACTTCTTAATGAAGTAAAAAACTACTTACTTTCAAATGAATATTACATTGAAGATTTATATGTAGGTGCGGATGAGAAATATAGACTAAGAATTAGACTAATAACTGAAAGTCCATGGCATGCACTATTTGCAAAAAATATGTTTATAAGAACAAAAAATATTAACTACGAAGAATTTAAACCTGACTTAGTAATATACCATGTACCATTTTTCAAAGCAAATCCAAAAATACACAATACTAATAGCGAAGTATTCATTATTTTAAATTTAAACGAAAGAATTATACTTATTGGAGGGACTTTATATGCAGGTGAAATTAAAAAGTCCGTTTTTACTTTTTTAAATTATTACTATCCAAAACAAGGTGTTTTATCTATGCATTGTGGGGCAAATTTAGGGAAGAATAACGATAGTGCGTTATTTTTTGGACTTTCTGGCACTGGTAAAACTTCACTTTCAACTGACGAGAAAAGACCATTAATTGGAGATGATGAACATGGTTGGTCGGATGACGGAATATTTAACTTTGAAGGTGGATGCTACGCAAAAGTAATTAGAATATCGAAGGATAAAGAACCATCAATATATAAAGCATCGCTAAGATTTGGGACAATATTGGAAAATGTGGTTTTAAGAGAGGATAGGAGTATTAATTTTGATAGCGATGAGAAAACTGAAAATACGCGTTCAAGTTATCCTATTGAGTTTTTAGAAAATATAAAACTTGATGGAAAAGGTCCTCATCCAAAGAATATATTTTTTCTTTCGGCCGATGCTTTTGGAATACTTCCACCAATAGCGAAACTTACAAAGGAACAAGCTCTATTTTATTTTCTCTCAGGTTATACTGCTAAACTTGCAGGGACTGAAAGAGGTATAAAAGAGCCTACTGCTACGTTTTCCGCTTGTTTTGGAGCACCTTTTTTAGTATTAAAACCTATTGAATATGCAAAAAAACTCTTAGAAAAAATTGAAAAATATAGACCAAATATTTGGCTTTTAAATACAGGTTGGTTTGGAGGTCCATACGGTATTGGAAAAAGAATAGATATTAACTATACAAGGAAAATGATAGATTGGGCAATAAGTAGTGCAGAAGCAGAGTATTACGAATTTCCTATATTTAACTTACTTGTTCCTAAAAAAATACATGAAATACCTGAGTGGATATTTTATCCACAAGATAGTTGGGGAGATAAAGATAAATATTTTGAGAGTGCAAGGAAACTTGCGGGCATGTTTATAGAAAATATAAAGAAGTTTGAAGTAAGTAAAGAGATTATTTTAGCAGGTCCAAAAATATGAAATATCAAAATTTTATAATTATAATTTCAGGTCCATCAGGAAGTGGTAAAACTACAATTTGTAAAGAGCTTTTAAAATTAGATAGAAGTCTGTTTTATTCTGTATCAGTTACTACAAGACTAAAAAGGAAAAATGAGATAGATGGATTGGATTATATTTTCATTAGTGAGGATAAATTTTTAGAAATGGTAAAGAGTGGTGAGTTTTTGGAGTGGGCGGAGATTTATGGAAAATTCTATGGGACTTTAAAAAGACCAATATTAGAGCAATTGAGCAAAAATAAGGATATTATTATGGATATAGATGTTCAAGGAAAAAGAAATATAGAGAGAAATTTTTCAGGAAGAGTAGTAAGTATTTTTTTAATACCTCCAAGTAAACAGGTTTTAATTGAAAGGTTAAGAAGAAGGGCGGACTTAAGTGAAGAGGAATTAGAAAAGAGAATAGCTTTATTAGATGTAGAGATGAACTATAGGTGGGAGTATGATTATTGGGTAGTAAATGATAATTTAGATGAAACTATTTTAAATGTGAAAAAAATTATAGATGCTGAAAGGATGAGAGGAAGGTTTACCCTACTTTGATATTAGACAGCAAATACTTTCTAATAAATCCTTATTTTTCAAGAATATTTCTTTCTTTTCTTCCTTAACTGGTTCGCTTGGAGGGTTTTCAATTTTTAGTGGATTTACTAATTTTCCATTTTTTCTCATTTCTAAATGTAAGTGTGGACCTGTTGAAAGACCTGTGGAGCCTACATTGCCAATATATTCACCTGCAGATACTCTTTGCCCTACTTTTACCGCTATTTTTGATAAATGTGCATATCTTGTTTCATATCCATTTGGATGTTTGATAATTACAAGTTTTCCATAACCTCCATTCCAGCCTGCAAATGTAACTATTCCAGGACCCATTGAAAATACGGGAGTCCCATAAGGTGCAGCATAATCTACACCATGATGCATTCTATATACTCTTAATATTGGATGGAACCTATAACCCATGAGAGAAGTAATTTTGTAAACTTTTAGAGGTGATTTTAAAAATAGTTTATTTATTGCTTTTCCATATTCATCAAAATACTTTCCTTCAAACCATATAGCTTTTTTCTTTCCAAGTTTTTTGCTATGATATAGTGCATAGTATATATTTCCATATCCTATTAGTTTTCCATTATAGTAAAGTTTTTCCACTACTATAGCAAAACTATCTCCATTTTCTGTTTCTACGGAAAAGTCAATATCCCATGCAAATATATCTACGAACTTTTCTACAAGCTCAGGAAGTTCGTTCAATTTTAAAACTGCGCTATATAAATTATCTTCTACACTACCAGAGATGGTTTCTAACTTTTTTTGTATAAAGCCTCTTTTAAATACAACCTTATCAACACTGTCTTTTAGTTCTAAGTATAACTTATCAAGACCTTTTTTTATGCTAATGGCTATAGTGCTATCGTTGTATATTCTAATAGTAACACTATCTCCTAATTTAAATGTCCTATCGTCAAAGTAGTTTTTTGCAGTTTTGACAATAATATAGGACTTTTCTTGACCTATATTTGATTTTAAAAGTATGTTCCATAAGGGTTGATTTATAGAACTTTGATATATAAAAAGAAGACTATTCATCGTATTTTTTTATATATGCCTTTGCGACTTCCCTTGAGCACTTTCTTATTCTTGAAATATATATTGTCCTTTGAGAGGGTGAAATAGAACCCCTTGCATCTAAAATATTAAATACATGTGATAATTTTATAACAAAGTCATATGCAGGAAAAATAAGTCCTAAATCTAACATTCTAAAAACTTCTTTTTCATATGAATCAAATAGTTTTTTATAAAACTCCACATCCGCATAGTCAAAATTAAAATAGCAAAATTCCCTTTCAAAGTCTTTATAAATTTCTCCCCAAGTATAGTCCTTATTCCACTTTATATCGAATATACTATCTACACCTTGTATAAACATTGCTAATCTTTCAAGTCCATAAGTAATTTCAACTGCGGGAATTTTCAGGTCAATTGAGCCTGACTGCTGAAAATAAGTAAATTGAGTTATTTCAAGTCCATCTATCCATACTTCCCAACCTATTCCCCATGCTCCGAGTGTAGGACTTTCCCAGTCATCCTCTACAAATCTTAAATCATGTTTTTGAATATCTATTCCAATTGCTTTTAGCGAATCAATGTAAATATCTATTACATTATCTTCAGGTGGTTTTAAAATTACTTGAAATTGATAGTATTGTTGAACACGGTTAGGATTTTCTGCATACCTTCCGTCCTTTGGCCTTCTTGTAGGTTCAATATATGCAGTCCTCCAAGGTTTTTTATCTAAAACTCTTAAAAATGTTGCAATGTTAAAAGTAGCAGCTCCAAGCTCAGAATTATATGGTTCAAATATTAAACAATTTTTACTTTTCCAATAATTCTTTAAGCTTAGTATTATATCCTCAAAATACATATGCAATTGCTTCTATTTCAATTAAGGCACCTTTTGGAAGCCTTGAAACTTGAACTGTAGTTCTTGCAGGATATGGCTTTTTAAAATATTCCTCGTAAATTTCATTTACTTTCCGAAAATCATCTAAATTTACCAAGAATATAGTAGTTTTTACCACGTTATCCAAACTTAAATTTATTGATTTTAATATTTCTTGTATATTTTCAATTGCCTGCCTTGTTTGCTCTTCTATATTCCCTTTTAGTTCGCCGTTTTTATCTTTACCAATTTGACCGCTTATATATATCCAGTCGTATACTCTTATTGCTAAACTATATGGACCTATAGGCTTTAAATTTGGGAGTTTTATTTCTTCTTTCATAGTTTTGAAATTTTAAAGCTTAGTATAATATTTTCTTCAGTTTATTTATTTTATCTTCAAGTTCTAAAAGTTTATTTTTTTGATTTTCTATTACGTCCTTTGGTGCCTTGTTTAAAAACTCCTGATTATTTAACTTATCGTTTATAGACTTGTGTATTTTTATAATTTTTTCAAGCTCATTTATTAGCCTTTCTCTTTCTTTTTCAAAGTCTATATTTGGAAATTCTAAAAATCCTAAAAATCCTTCTAATGCAACTATTCCATAGTTTTTTAATTTTTCATTAGTTTCTTGAAGCTCCTTTATTCCTCCAAGTAATTTTAAAATTCTAAAATTTTCCTCTATAATTTTTCTATTCTCCTGGCTTGTTTCGTATATATGAACATAAAGCTTTAAATCTCTTAAAGTTTGAACTTTAAATAGTCCCTTTATCTCCCTGATTTCGTCAATAATTTTCTTTATAAATTCAAACTTCTTTGCATCTTCGTCTAAATTATCAAGTTCAATTATATCGGGAAATTCCTCCTGCATTATAGATAGTTTCTTTTTAAGTGGAAATTTTTGATAAAGCTCCTCTGTAATAAATGGCATATATGGGTGATGTAGTTTTAAAATATTTTGAAATATAAATATTGCATTTGAAATTGCATAGGTTTTATCTTCTCTTGTTTTCGTTGCTTCAATATACCAGTCCGCAAATTTATGCCAAGTAAAATCGTATAATAGTTTTGCGGTATTATTAAACTCAAAACTTTCTATTCCACTTTTTACTTCTTTTATCAATTTATTAAACTCCGATATAATCCACTTGTCTTCAATTTTTAAAACTTTTAATGGTTCATACTTATCTTCAAAATTTAAAAACAAGAATCTTGCAATATTCCATATCTTATTTGCATAGTTTCTTCCAACTTCCATATACTTTTCAGAAAATCTTACATCTTGACCTTCTGGTGTAATAAGCATAAGACCAATTCTAACTCCATCTACTGAATATTTTTCAAATAATTCTAATGGTTCGGGTGAATTTCCAAGACTTTTTGACATTTTTCTTCCCTTTTCATCTCTAACTAATCCATGTAAATATACTTTTTTAAAGGGAACTTCATTTTTAAAAAATAAACTCATTACTATCATTCTTGCAACCCAGAAAAATAGTATATCCCATCCAGTTATTAACACACTTGTAGGAAAGAAAGCTTTCATTTCTTTAGCTTCATTTGGCCAGCCAAGTGTTGCAATTGGCCAAAGTGCAGAACTAAACCAAGTATCTAATACATCCTCTTCATTTTCTAAAGGTATTTTATGACCCCACCATATTTGCCTAGATATTGCCCAGTCTTTTATATTATCCCACCAGTTAAAGTAAATCTTCTTCCCATACTCAGGAATAATCTCTATTATATTATCTTCTACTACCTTTTTTGCAATGTCTTTAAAAGCACTTAGTTTTAAAAACCATTGCTCGGAAATTATAGGCTCAACTATTGTTTCACATCTATAGCAAACACCAACATTATACTTATAGCTTTCAATCTTTTCAATAAATCCATTTTCCGCTAATTTTTTTACTATTTCTTCTCTTGCTTTAAATCTATCTAAATTCTTAAAAATTCCTGCATTTTCATTTAATCTTCCATCGTAGTTCATAATTAATACCATAGGTAATTTATATTTCTTGCCAATTTCAAAGTCATCCTTGTCATGTGCAGGTGTAATCTTTACCGCTCCTGTCCCAAATTCCATATCTACAAATTCATCCTCCATAATTTCAATTTCATTTTCTACATGATTTCTAAAGTAGTCAAATCTTTGCCATTCTACTAATGGCAACTTTACTTTTTTGCCTACAAAATGCTTATATCTTGTATCATTTGGATTTATAGCTATTGCGATATCTCCTAAATACGTTTCAGGTCTAGTGGTTGCGACTACTATATATTCGCTTGAATTTAAGACTGGATATCTAATATAGTATAACTTTCCATTTATTTCCTTATCTTCAACTTCATCATTTGATAAGGTAGTATAACATCTTGGACACCAGTTTACAATATAAAGTCCCTTATAAATTAAACCACTTTCATATAACCTTTTAAATGCATATATTACCGCATTATAATAGTCTTCATCCATCGTAAATTTAATTCTTGACCAATCCGCACTAATTCCAAGTTTCTTTAACTGATTTATAATAATACTTCCATAATCCTCTTTCCATTTCCATATTCTTTTTATAAATTCTTCTTTTCCAATTTCATGTCTAGTTTTTCCTTCTTTTAATAGTTCCCTCTCTACTACATTTTGTGTAGCTATGCCTGCATGGTCAGTCCCAGGTTGCCAAAGCACTTCATAACCTATCATTCTATAGTATCTTGCAAGTATATCTTGAATAGTATTATTTAGTAAATGACCCATATGTATTCTACCTGTAATATTCGGTGGTGGCATCATAATAGAAAATGGACTTTTCCCTTTTTCTAAAACATTTTCCGGATTTGCTCTAAATAATTCGTTTTCAAGCCAAAAATTGTATATTCTCTCCTCTATCTCATTATATTCGTATGTTTTTGGAAGTTGTATCATCTTTTACTTATTGGAATAATTGAAAGAATTATAATTTTAATGAAATCACCTATAATAAATGGAAGAAAACCCATTTTAAATGCATTTTCAATACCTACAAAAATTGAAAGCCACAAACTTCCAATAATTAATATATAAAGACTTGTTAAAAGAAGGGCAAAGAATCTTGGAACATATCTTAAAAGAAACTTTAAAATAAAAACTACAAATATCCAAGATAGAATATATCCACCTGTTGGACCAAGTATTACATTAATACCACCCTTAAAGTTGGCAAACACAGGGAAACCCAAAGCTCCCTCTATGATATATGCAATTATACTATAAAAAGCCCACTCTTTTGGAAGTATTAAAGATATTAGTAAAATAGTAAATGTTTGACCTGTAATGGGAACAGGTGTAAATGGTAAGTTTATGGATATTTGTGCGGAAAGGAAGATTAAGAAACTTGAAATTATTACTAAAATAACTTTATATACTATATTTACCTTCAGCCATATGTTTTCAAGAACTATATCAGCTTTCATACTTTAAATCTTAAAATTGCTCCTACTTGATATGCTATTAGTTCATTTAATTCTTGAGTATGTGCAACTTCTATCTTGCCTTGACTTTCAATAACTGCATCTACTATATAATCTACTATATCTTTTACTTTTTCTATATCATCACACGGAAAGTCTAATTCTTTATGATAAAATACACCATTTGAATGACAAACATAACCTTCATGTGAAAAATTCGGATTTATTATTAAAGTCCTTATATTATGCATTAAAGCATGTTTTATGACATTTTCTAATCCTACTACTGCTAAGTTATATCCCGCCTTTTCTCTAAATTCCTCAAATACTCCTTTTTCTTCCTCAATATCAATTTCTGATAGTTTTTCAAGAAGTTTATTTAAAAGCTCATTTTTACTACTATTATTTAAACTAATAAAACCCTTAAATATACCTTTTGTCCTTTTTGAAAGATAATCAGATACGATATTTTTACTTTTTTCGTCAGGACTTGATATAAATAATCTGTCTATTTGAAATTTACTTACAATTTCCTCTATTCTATCTGCAATATACCTTGAGAGTCTTTTTTCTTCTTCATTTATAACGCTATCAATATTTTGACCACCTATAGTTCTTAAAACTTGCCTTCCTTCTCTCATTGAAGTCCTATAAACTCCACTTTCAAAATGTGGCTTAATGTAGTCTAAATCTTCACTTATAGCTTGAAACTTATTACTACTAATAATGTATGACTTAAATTCTTTCTTTGAGTAGGATACTATAAGGTTATTTCCAAACTCACTTTCAAGATAGTTTAAATACTTATCATATGGATTTCTTGAAACGACTATTTTGTTTGGCAGTTTAAATGGAAACCCCTTTATTTTTAATTCTTTATTTGATACATTGTAAAATATTGCAATGGAATATACAGGCAGTCCTGTTTCACTTTCTATATAGTTGGTGTTCTTTATAATTTCAGCTATTTCTTCAAGTTCTTTTTTATACTCTTCATATTCCTTTATGAGATTTTTATAGTTAATTAAATATCTTGGTGGTTTGTCCCCTCTTTCCTCAGGTGTTGTAGAAAGGTAGATGTTAATATATTTCATATATACCCCCCTTTATTTGTTTCTCCATAGGCTCCTCATCCCTATATCCACAATTTAAAACAAAAGCTATTTTCCATTTATTATTATCCATCCTTAAATATCCTTCAATAAGCTCTTTTTCTACACTTTTACTTGAAAATGTAATAGAACCAGTATCAAGCCCTTCAGCTTTTGCTTGTATCATTATTGCTTGTGCTATTATCCAACTCACATTCCAGTTATAAATATTATCTGTATCAGTTAATCCTATAAATAGAATAGGTGCTCCTCCAAGCGTATTTATAAAGTTCTTCATATATTCCCTATACCAGTCCTTTAGTTCGTCAGGGACCATATTATGTAAAATAGCCAAGTCTTTCGCAATTGAATATGTTTGCCTCATTATCCTTACAGCCTTTTCTCTTGCTTCATATTCCAATATCACGAGTTCAAATGGAATTGGAAAGTCTTGTAAAATAAAGTATGGAACTTCAACTATTCTTCTTATTAGATCTTTTGTTGGAGCATCAGGTTTATACTTTCTTATAGTTCTTCTTTCTTTTATAGTATCAAATACAAAACTTGAAAGCTTATTCATTACTCAATCCTCCATATAACATTCCTTTGGGCTTGTTTAGGTTCTACCTTTTGTGCAGAATATCCAAAGAATACAATTGCACTAAGTATATATTCCTCATTTTTTATATTAAAATCTCTATATATACTCTCTTTGAGTTCTTCGTTTACCTGAAATACTATATCATAAGTTATTCCATAGCTAATTGCTTGAAGGACCATGTTGTAAATTGATGCGAAGGTTGAACCAAAGTTCGTTAATTGATTATAGTAATCCTTTACTTTTGGAGAAAAGCAAAGGACTACACAACTTGAATTACTATCTAATTTTCTTGATATACTAAGTGCTTTATTTCCTAAAATTCCGATAAATTTCCAAGGCTGTGGTGGATTTAAACCATAGGGTGCATATGTTCCTGCATCTAAAATTTTTTTTAAAGTCTCTTTATCTATTGGTTTAGATGCAAAGTTTCTTGACCTTTTTAAAAGTCTATTTAATTCATATATAATTTTTCCTTTCAAAGTGCGAAAATTATAAAGGTTTAAAATTTACATAAATGCAGTTTAAAAAGTTTACTCATCCAATTTTTAATTCTAATTCATATATAATATACGATAGTCAAAATTGCATAATAGTTGACCCTACGGACATTGCTTCACAACATATAATTTATTTTGTAGAGAAAAATAATTTAAAGCCAATATGTATTGTAAATACGCATGGGCACTACGATCATATTAGTGGTAATGATATACTTGCAAGTTATTTTAACTTAGAAATATACATTCATGAAGAAGATAGTAAATTCCTTTCTGACCCGTCATTAAATCTATCGACTTATTATAAGGAAAAATTCGTAGTAAACTCAAAATTAAGGCATATAAATGAAAATCAGAGATTTATGAACTTTAAAATTATACACGTACCGGGTCATACACCCGGAAGTATCTGTTTAAAGTATGAGAATATGCTTATATGCGGAGATTTGATATTTTCAGATAGTATAGGTAGGGTAGATTTACCACTTTCAAGTGAAAAGGACATGAAAATGTCATTAAAAAAGATTATGAACTATATTGATAAGAATACGATAATTCTACCAGGACATGGTAAATTTTTTTATTTAGAGAACCTATATAGAGAAAATGAAATACTATGGAGCTTTATAAATTCTTAGATGAATTTATAAACTACTTGCTGTCGGAAAGAGGTTATAGTTATCATACATTAGATGGCTATAAAAGGGATGTTGAAAAATTTATTTTCTTTATTACGATTAACGAGTATAGTATTGAGAACTTGGAAATAGATGAGATTCAAAAGTTTATAAACTATCTTTCAAACTTAGGATTTTCTTCGTCTTCTATAGAAAGATGCATAGCAGCAATTAGAAGCTTTTTAAAGTTTTTATATACTTATTACAATATAAATGTTTCCGCAATTAGTTTTATAGAAATACCAAAAAGAGAGCAAACTATACCAGATGTAATGAGTATTGAGGAAATAGAAAGGATATTGAACCAACCTGATATTACTACTCCAAAAGGCTTAAGAGATAGAACTCTTATTGAACTATTGTATGCAACAGGTATGAGGGTTAGTGAAGCACTTTCACTTAAGGTTTATGATGTGAATTTAGAAGATAAAGTAGTAAGAGTTTCAGGTAAAGGCAATAAAGAAAGATTTGTCCCATTTCATGAAACTGCTAAAGAATTTTTAGAGAATTATATTTACAAAGTAAGAAAATACTTTATAAAGCATAAAGATATTGGATATTTGTTCTTAAATGCAAGGGGTGGAAGATTGTCAAGAATTGGTTTTTGGAAAATTCTAAAAGAATATGCTATGAAAGTTGGCTTAGAAGATAAGGTTCATCCGCACGTGCTTAGACATTCATTCGCTACACACATGCTAATTAATGGATGCGATTTAAGAGTATTGCAGGAAATTTTAGGACATTCGTCTATATCAACAACTCAAAGATATACTTACGTTTCAATTTCGTATTTAAAAGAGGTTCATAAAAAGTATCATCCGAGAGCATGAGAATACTTGCCATAAATGGTTCTCCGAGAGGAAGGAAGTCCAGAACTTACTTTTTAATAGAAAAAGCTCTTGAAATATGCTATAAATTAGGAGCAGAGGTAGAAACTATTCATCTTTCTGACTACTATATTGAACATTGTGTGGCTAACTATAGTAAAGATAGAGAAAGTTGTAATTTGGAAAATTGTATTAAGACACGCGATAGTTTTAAATTAATAATAAATAAAATGTTATATAGTGATGGAATAATATTTGGTTCTTCTGTTCATTGGTTTTCAGTTTCCTCCATAATGAAAACTCTAATAGATAGATTAACAAGTTTAGAAAATAAGGAAAAATATTTTGATGGTAAGGTTGCGGGTTTTGTAGCGGTTGCAGAAGAGGATGGAGCTGTTAGTGCCATAGTACAAATGGTTTCGGTGTTTAACTTTATGGGATTTATAATACCACCATATGCTTTTGTTTATAGTACAGGTTATTATGAGGACATTAGTAAGGATATTGAAGCTATTGAAGATGCTAAAAGACTTGGAAGAAACATGGTTAAATTAATTAAATTGTTAAAGCAAAGTGAACAAAGTTGGTGGGGTTAGAACTTTAAAATTTCAAAAACTTTATGCAATTAGATATTAAAACAAAAGTTGGTAAAATAGTAGTTAGAGGATTAAAAGATAAGCCTGGTATTGCAGCAGATATTTTTACAGAACTTTCAAAAAAAAATATTCAGGTGCTTTGTATTAGTTTTGATACTGCTACTAAGGGAAGAGCTGATTTAGCATTTGTAGTATATAAAAGTCAGTTAGAAGAGGCAAAATCAAATCTATATGCATTACTATACGATGAAGATATTGAAATTCTTAGTGATGAAAGAGTAATACTGCTTATATTTTCTGGGATAGAAGGAAATACACAACTTATAGCTGATGCTTTTAATTTAGTAGCAAGTTCAGGTGCAAATATAGAGATGATAAGCTCTTCAAGTAATGAGGTTTATTTACTAATAAAGGAAAGGCTTGTAGATTCAGTAGTTGATATGTTTAAGGCAATATATCCAAAGTCATATATAACTGTTGATAATCAAGAGATATGATAAAGATTTTAAAGGCAAAGCTTCAAAATTTAACAATTTTAGATAAAAGTATACACTATGAAGGTAGTATTGGAATAGATAAAAAATTTCTTGAAATATCTGGAATTTTACCATATGAAGAAGTATTAGTAGTTAATGTAAATAATGGTCAAAGATTTGAAACTTACGTAATTGAGGAAGAATACGGTAGCTCGCTTGTAGTATTAAGAGGTGCTGCTGCAAGACTTGGGGAAATTGGTGATAAAATTATAGTAATGGCATTTAGATATATAAAAGAGGAAGAATATAAGCTCTATAAACCTAAAATTATTGTATTTAAGGAAAAAAATGAAATTGCCAATATTTTCATATAGAATTAAGACAAGATATTCTGAAACTGATAAAATGGGTCTAATTCATCATTCAGTATATTTGGTATATCTTGAAGAAACAAGAACTGCGTTTTGGGAAACATTGGGTTTCCCTTACTATAAAATGGAAGATGAAGGTTATTTTGTAGTAGTAACATCTATTGAGATATCTTATAAAAAGCCCTTGTTTTATGGTGATACAATAAGAGTAGATATTTTAAATTTTGAAAGTAATGGTCTTAAATTTAGCTATTTTTATAATATTTACAATGAAACAAGGGATTATCTTAGTTCATATGCAAAAACTAGTCATGTTTTTACAAATAAGGAAAAAAAGGTCATAAGGATACCAAGCGAGATAAATGAAATTGTTAAAAAATTTCTATAAGTTTGAAATATTGGATTCTACTCAAGATAAAGCATTTGAACTTTTAAAAAATCATAACGAGGTAGTAGTAATTTCTGAAAAAATGCTAAAAGGAAGGGGGAGATATGGTAATACTTGGATTAGCGATATTGGTGGTCTTTATATGTCTATTGGTTTTAAAGATAAGAATTTAGATTTTTCAAAAAAACTTCTAATAATTTCTCCTGTTTGCATAGTTGAACTTTTAAAAGAATATAGTATAAACGCATATATAAAAATTCCAAACGATATTTACTACTATGATAAAAAACTATGTGGTATTCTCGTAGAAATTAAAGATAATGACATAGTGCTTGGCATTGGACTAAATGTAAATCAAAATTCATTTCCAAGTGAAATAAATGCAACTTCAATATTTTTAATTAGCAAAAGAATTTATAACATTGATGAAATTGCAGTTAAAATTTATAGTGCAATAAAAAATTTAATAAATTATGATTTTGAGGAAGTAGTAAAAGTTTACAATCAGTATCTTTTATTAAAAAGATATGCTTTTGAATATGAAGGAAAATACTATGAAGGCAATTTATACGGCATTGACAAAAATCACAAAGCAGTTTTTGATATTGGTAAGTTTGATATGTTTCACATTAGAAACTTAAGACAATTAGAATAAATACTTTAAAATTTATGGTGTGGATAAATTTGTTATAGTTTCTCCGAGGAGTTATCCATATGAAAACTATATTAGATATTTACATGATATTGCGGAAATTAAATTTATTCCAGATGAAATAGGCGAAATTCATCCAAGAAAATACAAAGGTCTAATTTTAATCGGAGGAGAGGATGTTCATCCAAAATTCTATAATGAGGAAAATTTGTATAGCGAAATAGATGAAGAGAGAGATATTATAGAATTTGAAATTTTAGATAAATTCGTAAATTATCAAAGAATGGTTTTTGGTATATGTAGAGGACTTCAGGTTATAAATGTATTTTTTAAGGGTTCTCTATATCAGGATATTCCAAAACAGCTAAATAGTTATATTCATAAATATTACGAGGATAAAACGCCTAAACAAGTAGAAGTTTTTAATAATGATACCTATCATAAGGTAAAAATTATTAGTGAAAATCCATTTTTTAAAGAAATTGAGTTTATTGTAAATAGTAGACATCATCAAGCAATAAAAGATTTAGCAAAGGATTTTTATGCATTTGCAATATCAGAAGATGGAATTATAGAAGCTATAGCACACAAAAAACTTTTAATTTTTGCAGTTCAATGGCATCCTGAGAGAGTAAAGAGTGAATATAATAAAATATCAAAAAGAATATTACAAGTATTAAGCACATATGATTGATTTTGAACCTGTTGAGATTTTTCTAAAGGATAGACATGAATATCTTTTTAAATTTTCTTCACTTTTAAATATGTATAGCAAAAGGTTTGGTATAGGAATTCAAAGAGAAACAATAAACAACTGGGAAAACGCAGATTTCTTATTAAAAGTCAAGAAATCCTATGAATTCTTAAGGTTGAATTTTTATAAAATTGTGAAAGACTTTTATAATAAAACAGGCTTTAGTTTTATTGAATTTCCATTTATACCGTTTGTTGGTTTAGGTGTTGTAAACGAATGGGTGGATATATATAAAAATAAAATTTCTACCATATTTCCGTTGGAAAATATAAACTCAGTTAAGTCCTTAATTTCTCTAATTTATAAAAACTACGCATTTGGATATTTTCTTAATATAAATGAAAGTTCAAATAAAGTTAGTTTTTATAACAATCTAAGAAGTCTTATGCTTTACGGTTTTTCTAATTATATTTCAAGACTATGCTCAAACTATAGTGTACTTGTTCCTATATGGCTAAGTCAGAGGTCAATATATAAGATATGGTTATCTGATATAGAAATGAACTTAGTTTATTATTTAAAAAAATTTATCTCTGAAATAAGAGATAGTTCACTGGGTCAGTTTTTAAATTGGTTTGTAGTTTCAAGAAGAGGTCAATATATTGGTTATAAAGTTTTTGAATTTTTCGGCACAAAATTGGTGAGTATAAGTTTAGAAATTTTTGAGTTTAAAGTGCTTGAATTTTATGGATATTTGAGACAAAGTAATAATTGAATTCTAATTCTCAGTATTTTAATCCCTCATAGGGACGACAAAAACAAAGCACAATAAAAAGCAGATAAATTTAAATAGGCTTATGTTTCAATCCCTCATAGGGACGATAAAAACAATATTGCCCGATAATAATAATTTTTCATTAACACAATGTTTCAATCCCTCATAGGGACGATAAAAACATAATTCGTCTATTCCTAATCCTTTGCTAAGGTCCATAAGTTTCAATCCCTCATAGGGACGATAAAAACCTATTGTTGGCCTCCCAATCAGTTCTTCAGAATGGTCTAAGTTTCAATCCCTCATAGGGACGATAAAAACTTACGAATTTCCCTGAAGTGGAAGTAAACCAGGCATGGTTTCAATCCCTCATAGGGACGATAAAAACTGTAGCTATAAAGCTAATTGATGTGTTATCAAACTGATGTTTCAATCCCTCATAGGGACGATAAAAACGTGAAAATAAAAAATGAGGTATTCAATCTTGAGAACCCGTTTCAATCCCTCATAGGGACGATAAAAACATATTCATGACAAATTTATTTGCAAACTTTCGGGAAGTTTCAATCCCTCATAGGGACGATAAAAACCTTTATTTGCACGCACTATTTCTCGGACAGCACTTTGTTTCAATCCCTCATAGGGACGATAAAAACAATTTATCCCATTTTCATTATAAATTAGCCCTATCGTGTTTCAATCCCTCATAGGGACGATAAAAACACACTATTGAAGAATTAGCATACAATATCAGATTTTAGTTTCAATCCCTCATAGGGACGATAAAAACCTATCCCAAACCCAATTGGACCCATTGGACCAACCCCAAGTTTCAATCCCTCATAGGGACGATAAAAACAATATGGTAGAGTTCTTTGAAAAAAATAAAGAACTGAGTTTCAATCCCTCATAGGGACGATAAAAACCGGAAATGTCAATCAAGATGGTAGAACTAACAAAAAAAAGTTTCAATCCCTCATAGGGACGATAAAAACGAAATAGAAAGGGCTATAAAAGATATAAAGAATATAAGTTTCAATCCCTCATAGGGACGATAAAAACTTTTGTTATACTTTTTGCTTCTGCTCAAAAGTGACAGGTTTCAATCCCTCATAGGGACGATAAAAACTCATAGAAAAAGAGACAGATGGTTTCGCATTCAGATTGTTTCAATCCCTCATAGGGACGATAAAAACACCCACAAGGCACACAAGGAAATGCTAATGATTTTGGTTTCAATCCCTCATAGGGACGATAAAAACATGGTCTAGGGTTTTACAAAAGATACAAAATGGTCCAGGTTTCAATCCCTCATAGGGACGATAAAAACTTTTCCGTGAGGAAAGAAGGAAATTTTCCCAAATCAAGTTTCAATCCCTCATAGGGACGATAAAAACACATTTTTGT
>JANXBH010000012.1 GCA_025060695.1 Caldifarciminota bacterium
ATTTTATAATATCGTGTCGAATTAGGTGTTATTGATAAAATTCTTGTTTAAATTGGATATTTAATTTAAAGTTGATTACAAATAGAGATTGAGAGATATTGACAAATTAGAAAAACTTCAAAGTAGTAAAGTTTTATTTTAAAGTGATTAATTAAGCAGTTGGAATTATCTATGTTAAATTGTTGTAAATCAATAAAAAATACTTTTCTTAATATGATAAATTAAATTAACGTAAATTGAATTTTTTATAGCAAAATGGTATTTTTTACCACTATTAAAAAACTAAAATATTTAAAATCAATAACTTATTTTTTTAAATTGTCAAAATCAAACTTGACAAATTAAAATTATCTAACTGAACAAAATACACTATAAAATTTCATATTCGTATGCATATAATAAAAGAAGGAATTTGTATATTTCATAAACCTCAAAAGAAAGGACTTTTTTATAATCCAAGGGGCATAATATCAAGGGAATTAGGAATAGCAATACTTAGAACAGAAAGTAAAGAAAAGGGTAATATAAGCTTAGCGGAATGTATGGCGGGAGTAGGATTTAGAACAATTAGATACTATAAAGAAGCAGGAGTAAGAAATATTGCAGCAAATGAAGGGAATATAGAAGCAATAGAATTTTTAAAGGAAAATCTAAAACTAAATGAAATTCCCGAAAATGAAATTAAAATTACGAATATGGACGCAAAAAAATTTTTATTAGAAAGTGCAATAAATGGAAATAGATTTGATGTTATAGACTTAGATAGTTTTGGTTCACCTTCGGAGTATATATTTAGTGCAGTATTAGCACTAAAAATAGATGGATTAGTATATTTTACCTCTACTGATGGATTTACACTGTGTGGACTAAAAAAGGAAGCAAGTATTAGAAACTATGGAGTTCATACTATAAATAGCAAGTTTTGTCATGAACTTGGAGCAAGGGTTGTAATTAGTCAATTTATGAAGTGTGCAGGAAATTTAAGTATGCACTTTGAACCAGTTATTACCCTATATGATGGATATGCATGGAGAATAGCTCTAAGACTTAAAAAAGGTGTAGAAAATGCAAATTTTGATAAATTTGGGTATGTAGTATATAATTCAAAAACCAAAGAATATAAGCTCTATAATGAAAACTACATAGATACAAGCGGTTTAATATGCGGTCCAGTTTACCTTGGAAATATACATGATAAAGAATATGTAAAAAAACTTCTTGAAGTTTCCAAAGACTTAACCAATGTAAGGAAAGTTTTAGAAAAAATAATAAACGAAGAAGATATTCCACTTTATTATAACTATCAAGAAATTTGCGATATAATATCTATAAGTCCTCCACCAAGAAAGAAAATAATAAATAAACTTAGAAAACTTGGCTATATAGCAAGTGAAAGCCACTTTAGTCCATATAGTATAAAAACTAATGCAAGTTATGAAGAATTTATAAAAGTTCTAAAGTCTATCAAACCATCTAACAATATGATATAACCTTTCTACTCTATGTTTCGGTTTTCCACTTCTTGAAAGTTCATGACTTTCATCAGGAATTACAATAAGCTTTACCTCTTTATTTAAAATCCTTAAACCAGTAAATAATTGTTCTGCCTGCTCTAAAGGACATCTATAGTCCTTATCTGTATGTAAAATTAAAAGTGGTGTTTTTACATTTTTTAAATTAAAAAGAGGAGACCTTTTGATGTACTCTTCAAAATTATCAAATATATTTCCACCTATTTCACTATCACCAAAAATCCAACCAATATCACTTGTTCCAAAAAAGCTTAACCAATTGGATATACTCCTTTGAGTAAGAGCAAGCTTAAATCTATCAGTTCTCGTTATTATTAAATTCGTCATAAAACCTCCATAACTTCCACCAGTTACACCAATCCTATCTTTATCAATATCAGCATATCTTTTTAATACCTCATCAACAAACTCCATTATATCCAAATAGTCCCTATTTCCATAGTCTTTTACTATTCTATTTGCAAACTCAAAACCATAACCATCCGAACCCCTCGGATTAGAAAACATTACATAATACCCTTGATGTGCAAGAAGATGAAACTCAAACATAAATGCATAACCATAGGCAGTCCTTGGACCTCCATGAATTTCCAGTATAGCGGGATATCCACTATCTAACTTTTTATTATCATGATACGGCTTTAGAACAAACCCCTCAACTTCAACACCGTCTGAGGACTTAAATTTTATATATTCTGGCTCCTTTAACTTATAACTTTTAGAAAACCCCTCATTAAGGCTTGAAATTTTCTTTTGATTAATATAAACTTCTCCACAATTAGTAAAACTTTGTCTTATATGATAAACATTTCCCTGACTATCTATATCAAAGCTTTCAACCGAAAAATCACCATAAATTAATTTTTCTACTTTTCCATCTTTTAAAACACATAAACTACATCTTGGACCATCAGTCATTAGAAAGTATATATTTTGCTCCCCGTCTAATATAAATAGTTCTTGATTGTTAGAAAATCTACTATCTGAATTTAAACTATTGTATGGATTTCTATCCAAGTTAGGAGTTAAGTCAACTACTTTACCCTCTTCTATTTTATAAAAATGTTTTATTTCCGAAAAGTCCTTATTTCTCTTTGAGCCCAAAAATATAATCTGGTCATTGTATATTTCAAACGCTGCCACATCCCAATTACCATCCAAAAGTCTCTTAATTTTCCTCGTATTTATATCGTATTGATAGATATACGAATAAACCTTATAATCCCAATCATCTTCTAAGTTTGAAATAAAATATAACTTGTTTTTCTTTAGCCTTAGATTATATAAAGCTCTATCCGATTTAAAAAGCAGCTTCTTTTTCCCTGTTAAATCAAGCAAATAAACTTCATTTATGTAATTTTCAAAGTATCCAACATTGTCGTACTTATACGAAAGCCTTTCAATTATGTGTATATCACTATCCTTTTTATATGGACTATCTATATTTTTCTTTTTTGGTTTTATGAACAATATCTTATTATCTTCAGTCCAAAAGAATTCACTAATTCCTTCTTTTTCATCAGTTAACTTAATTGGCTCAAAAATTCCTGCTTTAAAATAGTAAATTTGAAGACCTTTATCTTTTACCCCATGCCTATCAGAAAGAAAAGCTAAAAATCTTTTGTCTTTTGAAACCTTCGGACTTACATTTCTTTTTCCTTCATAAGTAATTCTTTTAATACTCCTCTTGTTTGCCATATATAAATGACTAATATAACCATTTTCTTTTTCATCCATGTACGAAACTACAAAAATGGCGTAGTTTGAAAATACTTTTATGCTTCCAAGGAATTTAAGCTTAAATATATCTTTTTCAGTCAGTTTTTTCATAATTTGGAAATTTTAAAGTCTTTATATAAGTAAATCCTTCATCAGAAACAACTTTATATACATCTTTATAAAACCTATATATAAAGCGATATTTTGTGTCAATCAATTTTCCACCTTCTAAACTATAAAGACCAAATTTACCATTCCTTACTAATCTAATATTTCCCAGTTCATCCACGTTATCTATATAATCAAATATGGGCTCTAAAACTAATTCCAAATTACGATTTACTAATCCCCACTTATAATTAACTCTAAATTTCAAAAAATTCCCTACCACTTCAAAACTATCTATATTAGAAAAAAGCTCCCTAAATTTTCTATCAAAAAGTATCCATTTATAATGTTTTTTTGCAATTACAAAATTATCAATTATTTTGATACTATCGTATTTAAAGTCTAAAACAATCTTTCCGTAAGTATCTATTGCACCAAAAAAATTTCCAACTTGGGCTATAATTATGCTATCTAAAATTTCAACAAAATCCAACTTAAAGTTCTTATATATCCATTTATTTCCATCAAAGAAAACAAATATACCATTACCGTATACCATGTCTTTAAACTTTATGTCAAATACTATATTTCCTTGTTTATCTAAAACTCCTTTTAGAGTATCCTTCCTTACCAAAAAATAGTTATCGGCTAAATATACAACTTCATCAAACTCTGGCTTTGTTATCTCCTTTCCATCATAACTAACTATACCCCACTTTCCATTTAATTTATATTTTA
This sequence comes from Caldifarciminota bacterium, assembly GCA_025060695.1. Taxonomy (GTDB): domain Bacteria; phylum Hydrothermota; class Hydrothermia; order LBFQ01; family DSFT01; genus DSFT01. Next base: position 4,098 of record JANXBH010000012.1, read on the forward strand.
AAAAACTACTCCCATTTAATTTAGCTATTCCTTCATATTTTGGATAAATAACTACTTTTCTATCCAATTCCATCAAGCCCCATTTACCACTACTTTTAAACCAAACCATATTAAGAAAGTATAAAATTTCTTCGTATTCATTAGGTATTATAGTTTTTCCTTTTAATGTCATTAATCCCCATCTTCCATCTAAACTTACCTCTACAAAGCTATCCTTAATCTCACTTATACCATCAAACTTAATTGGAATAATAAATTTTCCATTTTTTGACAAAATACCATACTTAGCACCCTCACATCTATTAAAAATATCACATTCTCCTCCTTTTGAAACTAAAAATAAACTATCACTTAGTTTCATAAAGTTATTAAATTGAGTTTCGTATACTATTTCTGCCATTGAATTAGTAATACCCCACTTATTACCAATTCTATAAAATATAAAATTCTCGTCAACAACTATAATTTCATCTAACTTCGCAGGAATAACTATTCTTCCATCCTTTCTTAGTAAGCCAAATTTATAATCTCTTTGAAATATTGCATAGTTATTGATAAAACTACTTATCCACTCTAAATTACTTATCAAGATTTTTCCCCTATAATCTATTAGTCCCCAATACCCACCATTACAATCGTCTTTAAAATCACATACACCACCTATATTAAACCTTGCAACGCCATTCTCAAAATTTGAAACATATGAAAACTTCTCTTTCTTTGTAAATAGCACATTTCCAAGACTATCCTTGAAAATCCAAATTGAGTCTAATTTAAAGGGTAAAATAAACAGAGTAATAAAAGTTTAAAACACACTAACTCTATATATTTTTTCTTTGAGCTTTATAACATAAACCCCTGACCTTAATTTAATATCAAAAATATCATATTCACTAAGTTTTCCTGAATGCAAAAGCCTTCCAGAAGCGTTATATATTGAAAAATCATACTTGTTTTTTGATAAATTCTCAATAATTATCTTATTTTTTCTTACCATAACCTTAAGACTTTCGTTAGTATCTATCGGAACTTGTATATATGGACTAAATAGAATATATCCACTTCTTGGAGGAACTATAATCTTTTCACCTTTTCTATGCAAAACGAAATTATGGTCCAAATAGTTTCTATCTATAGTGTAAGAATACGAGTTCAAAGTATCTAAGTTTAAAAATACAATACCATCAGTAAAATTCCTCTTTAAAAATACAAAACCCCTACTTGTATCACTATACGAATAAACTTCGTATTTCCCCTCAGGTTTTCCTATAGGAAGGTAGTAATACTTTGGGTAAATAGGGCAACGATATTGACATTGCCTCTTATCAGAAGTATCGTGTATTATAAAATAAGTATTCTCATTACTTACTATATAAAAAGCGGAAACTGTGTATAAAAGCTGCTGTTCATCCTTTACACCAGCCGCAATCATATATATTTTCTCAGGATATTTTGTAATAAACTTAATAATATCATACGTAGTTTTTGGATTAACATAGATGCCTGCACCATATTCGCATGCAGCGGTAAAACCGCATACAAAATAAGCATCAAGATACGGATTATACAAAGTGTCAAAGCCCATATTACCTAATAGTGAAATACCTGTCCTATTTTTAAGATTTGCAATAAAATCAAGATGTTTTGCTTTTCTAATAGGTCTATTTTCATAATCAGGAGAACTATCTGGAATCATGAAAACCACGTGGGCACAATTATCAAGAAAAATATTATCTGGTTTTATATAAGTATAAGCACTATCGTATATCCACTTTAAATTTCTGTAAAATACATTTCTACAAACTTCTCCATCATTTCCAAATCTTACAAAAGGCTCAAATTGAAAATTATTGTCATCGTACTTCCACCAGTGTCCAACCCTTTTACCATTTTTATCCGTTATAAAGCACCAAGCAAGTGAATCATTAATATAGGAATAAGGATATAAATCTCCTAAACCTAAAAAGTTAGTTGGTTTATCACATATAGTATCAGCTCCAACTCTTCTACAAAGAACGACAGCAGCACTAGTCATTACATAATGGGAAAATAACGCCTCAGGTTTAAGTGTTTTATATGGAACTATATTTGGTAAATCAAGCCTAAACATGTCATGCATAGCAAGATCCGTAATCCAGTCCATTCCCTTCGGAGGACCATGCAAACTTACTAATTTTAAATTTGACTTTCTAAATCTTGGTAAAGTCGTATATTCATTTTTAATCTTGGAATATATTCTTAAATTATCCATCCATAGTTTAATTTTGTTTTGACCATCCTTGTTGACAATAAGTCTTACATGCGGTCTAATAATCCAAATAGTATCCCTCATCTTTAATGAATATTTAATAGTTCTCCAGTTAGTATTGTATCTAATTGTATCAATAACAATAGTAAAATTATTTACTTGAGTAAATAGCACAACTGAAACATTATTTATGCTATCAATCTTAATATCGAACAAAATCTCAATACTATCTACAAATCTTGGATAGTTTTGCTTAGTCCTAAAAGTATCTAAACTTGGAAGCATAAAAGTTATAGTTCTGTTTTTATTGTCAGAACCACTTCTATTAAAATAAATAAACTGACTGCCTTTTCCAGAAGAAAAATCTTGCCTATCTACAAAAGCTTTTACATATGGTTTAATAGTATCGTCTCCATAAAAGAATACTCTCATAGATAATACTATATTAGGAAAAAGTGTATCTCTTGGTATGGGCTTTCGATTGTAATAGTATCTATCTATATACTCCATTTCACCAAAACCTGCAACGTAGTTTAGTGGTGTTTCTATAGATAATGAAAAATTAGGTAAAACCACAAAACTTATTAAGCAAAGCATTATTTTTCTCATAAATAAAATTTTAAAACTAACTCTAAGTACTTTGAAATCAAAGTTATTTTAAGAATATACAAACTTGATTGTTAAAAACTATACAAGATAAAATTTCGGCTATGATTACTATAACCATAATTTCATATGTAGTCAGTAGCAAGGTTTATAGTTTAGATGGTTCAGAGTTAGATACAACTATATACTTTTACTCAAAACCATCCTCTGAATCTCCTAATTATGGTGCAAACTTAACTACTGATAATCCTTTTGGTATATTCTATAATAACAACAGAATAATCATTGCAGCAACTTATAATTCTCGTATGGGTATAGTTTTCGCTGATACCATGGGTAATTCAACTTCGCTTATAACATATAGCTTCTCAGGAGCTCCCATTGGCACATCTCAATTTGGTGTTCATGCAGTTCAAACACAAGATAGCGGCTATATACTACTTGGATATGGCCCCTTTCCTGATACATTAGGTTTAATTGTTCTAAAAGTAGATAGAGATGGTAATCCCATTTGCTCAAGAATAATAAGAGCTCAAAGAAGAATAAGACCAGCAGATATGGTAGGAGGAATATACGAAGATATAAACAGAAACATTATTATAGTTTCAACTACAACGTCAGGAAGTAATACTTTATTTAAAGGTGTAGCAATAAAATTGGATCAAAATTGTAACTTAATTAGCTCTTTTCTTCTTAGTGCAGGACCTATAAATTTTGCTATTGCATCAGTCATTCAAGATAATAATGGAAATTATATAATGGCAGGTTCCGGATTAGATATTGCTGCTATGGTAATATCAAGATTCTCACCAACATTCTTTCCCGTAGATTTTAAATACATTAGAACCTATCTTGGAAATTCTAATACTTTCAGCCCATATCTCTTACCAAGATTCATTTTAAAAGAGCAAAACGATATAAAAATCTTTGGATATAGAATTGGAACGAATACTATTTGCTCTTGGGGACCAAATTTAGCTCAAAATCTTTTTGCATATTCAATGAATGGTAATTGGATAAAGGGTTATTCTATATTTTCAAAACATGTTTCAACCACAATACCTATGATACAAGGAACAGGTAAAAATGCGGTTTCTACTAATGGTTATATATACTTTCCTGCATTTTACTTTAGAGCTATATTAGATTGCGACGCTGGTAATTTTGATGCAGCACTGATTAAGATACAAAGTTCAAGTGGTGATATTGTTAAATATTGGACGTTCTTTGGGGCAGATGATCCTCAAGGTGATCCACCAATAAGAGAGGATTTTAACAACATTTTTAAGAATACACTAATCAGAAATAACTCAATTTATATAAATGAGCTTCACGGGTCAGTAATTGCTTTAAATAAACTTAATGCCGACACTCTATGCAGCATCCATTATGATAGTGTTTTTTCATATAACGTAAATTATGTTCAAAGTTCTTGGTGTGAGATAACAGACGGTGCACATCTTCATTAACAATATACACACCGAATGTTCAAGTAGTTCAAGTCCCGCTAAATACGCTATTAGATTGTGAGATAAACATAACCCCCGTTGCAGATAAAGAAAACAAGTGCAAAGATATTCCATATAAAGTAGTGGGTAAAAATATAGAATTACAGAGGGAAAGCGAATATAGTATTTTTTCAATAGACGGGAAAATTACATTATCTGGAAAAGGCAAAAGCATTAAAATGACAAAGGAAGGGATTTACATTCTAAGACTCAACGGTAGAAGTTTTAAAATTATAGTAAAATAGTGGCAGATTGGATAAGAAAGTATCTTATATTAAAGGAATATGAAAGTGGAATTAGTATAAAGGAAATATCAGAAAAATACGGATTATCTAAAAATTCAATATATAAGATAATTAAAGAAAAATGGTATCCTAAAATTACAGAATTAGACCAACTAATCTATAATTTTGTTCAAGAAAAACTCATATTAGACCATAGAATTATTTCCAAACATTTCAATATTTCAGAAAAATTAGCGAAGAATATTTTAGCTAAACTTGGTTTTCTTAGCACTCGATTTTCAAATAAAGAGGAAAAATTCATAATTGAGCTCATAGAAAAAGGACTAGTTAACGATGCTGTTGAGATTGTTAATAGAATAAAAAAAGAACCGAGTTTAATTCTTATGAAATATCTAAAAGAGCATATGGAACATTTGGAAGACAGATTAAAAATAACGTTGATTTGGTATAAGTTTGCAAGTTTTGAGGAAGTAGAAAGGTTACTTAACTACATTGAAGAACTACTATTGTCCTTAAAAGAAAGGAAACAAGGCTTTTGGATGATTGAACTGTTATCTATAAAGTGTATACTTTTATGGAATATGGAAAAATTTAGAGAAATTATAAAAATATACAACTTCGTTAAGGATAAAATAGATATACTACCCACTTATGTTTCCTCAAGATTTCTATCCACTTACTCTATGGCTCAGATAGCCTACAACAATAAAACAGAATTTCAAACAGCTCTAAAAAAACTACAAAAACTATCAAAAAAATGTAGAGAGAGCCTGATAAGATACACAATAGTTTTAATTAACTATGGTAATATTCGCAGAGCAATGAACTTGGTAGAGAAAGCTGAATTAGATATTCCTATTAAAATAAACTTACTGTTTGAAAATGGACACTACGAAAAGGTCATAGAAGAACTCAATCTTAAATAGAAAGATTTTCAAATTACTACAACCTATCTGTAAGCTATTTACTAACTGGAAACATTGATAAATCAAAAGAAACAATAACAAAAGCCTTTGATTCTGTCCAAAAAGAACTTGGACTTGTTAGGCATTACTATTACTCATATTTGATGTTATACTACTCTATAAATAATGATATTGATAATATGAGAAATATCCTAATTGAGTTATGTCAAAGTTCTAACATTGTTCAATCAAGATTCTATAAAGCAATCTTAGAAAAAAATTGGAAACTATTAGGCTTTACTCTCAGAGAAAGATTACTTAAACTATATTTACAAGGAAGGATAAAACGAGCAGTTAAGTTTGCAAAGAAATATGGATTGTTTTTTTTACTACATAAGATATCTTTAATATCAAAGAAGTCTATAAGACTTTTGAATCATATAGAAATAGAAAAAGTTTTAAAATTAAAAAATACAAAAGTAGCTGTCTTGTATATCTTAAGAAAAAGTCCTAAACTAAAAATTGGCTCAAGAACAATGTATTTGAAATATAATAACAAATGCATTAATTTAATTAGACTTTTGATAAGAAGAAGTATTCCACTATATACAGTAGACAAAAGCGCTTTAAGTTATATTCAAAAAACATTAGGTTCTATAATAGATAAAAAGAACGGTGTTCTTTTAGTCAAAGTAAAAGTTCACTCTGATTTTGAGGAACTAAAACATCTCTTTGAGATAGCAAATAAAATAAAACTATAATCCTTTTTTAAACTCGCTAATCTCAGAGTTAAATTTTATTCTAAAATCTACCGAAAATATTTAAATTCTTACCTTAATTACCCCAAACTTATCAGTTTTAATCATATATAAACCACTCCTATTTAGTTTTACAGATTTACCTTCACCACTTAATACAAGCCTCCCGTCAACTGAAAAAACCTTATATTTGACATCGTATTTAAAAATAACTTCATTCCCCCTTATAGCATAATAACAATTAGTATCAGTATTTTCACTCGTAATCACTTGGTCACTGCAAATACTAGCCTGAGAAAAAGCAGGTCTAGTTGTATCATATTGAATATCTGTTTGAATTATAACTTCATTTGGGTTAATATCTATTAGATTTAAATTATAAGCTTCTTTTGTTAATAAGATATCCGAGTAAGTTAGCAAAGACGTAAAGTCCCTAAAGTAAGAAGCGTTGCAGGTTTGTAGATTGTATGAATATAAAGTTCTGTATACTGTATACATCGGCATTACAAGTCTTGTTCCAGAAAATAAATAACCATTATCTATTTTTAGAATTTCCCGATAATTCAAATAACCATCGGTAAAATTCCTTTGAATACCAACATAATTTGATAAAGGTATACCACTCATCTTATTCAGCTTAAGAGGACAAGCAAAAACATCAAGAAATACTGTGGTAGTACCATCTCCATTATCTACCACTTTGAGTAAACCACAACTTCCACCAACAACTATAGTATTGCCGTCTATAAGACCATCAAAAAAATCATCAGTCATAGTATCACTTGGAATACCATAGTATTTTGACCAAAGTACATTGTGATTCCCATCCAATAATACTATCAAACCATCAAATGGATTAGAAATAATATTGTCGCCCTGGTTAGGATCAGGGAAAACAATACTACCAACAATTAAAAAATTCCCATCATATATCTTTAAACTCCGAGGAATAAGTAGAGAACCATTATGCTTAAACTTAGTAGAGCTAATTAATATACCAGAGGTATCAATAACTGACAAAACTATAGCACTATCTCCAGAACCCGAAGTAAAATAAAGCTTGCCATCTTTATATACTGAAGATAAAATACCTACATTTAAAAGTTTGAGCCATTTCACACTGCCATCGTAACCTAATCTCATAATAAATCCTGAGCCTACAACCAACCTACCATTACCATCATCCACTAACCTTAAAACGTACTTAAATTTCAAAGAATTATGAATGTAAACTTTTCCTGAGTCCAAAAGTTCATAATTTCCAGATATATAGTATAATGCTGGATATGCTGGATCACTTGAGTATATACTTCCATATGAACCAACAACTACCAAATTACCATTTTGCAGAACTATACCATCATTAAAAATTAATTCACCACTTGGCAATTTCCTAAAATGTATACTATAAGTTATATTACCCTGATTATTCAGTAACAATATAAATCCCCTCTGTGCTCCACCCGCACCCGCTCGACCGATTACTATAGATGAAGCTGGATCATACTTTATCGTTCTAAAGCCATAAACAGGTTGAGCAGAGTTTCCAAACTTAGCAGAATACTCTTTTTGATAGACTGACACTTGTGAAATCATAAACAGCGTTATCATTTTTACCTCCTTGTAAAGCAAGAAAATTTTAATAAACAATATTAGTTTGTGCCTATACACTATAACATAGTAAACAATAAGGATTTTGAAATAGCTATTAATTTTTGCCAATTTTTTTAAAAATTAAGACTTTTTATGAATTAACCATAAGCTCAGCTATCTTATAAACATCACCTGCACCAAGCGTAATTATTACACTCTCAGCATCCTTATATTTTGATAAATATTCCACAACTTCACTTTTATCGTTAAATAACTTACAGTCTCTTGAAATTTCAGAAAGCTTATTATATATAAGTTCAGATGATACACCAGCTATAGGTTTTTCACCTGCACTATATATAGGTAGTAAAATAACTTCATCCGCTATGCTTAAAACTCTTGCAAAGTCGTTATATAAAAATTTAGTTCTTGTATATCTGTGTGGTTGAAATACTACTACTAATTTTTTGTTTTTAAAATAATTTCTTGCAGTATTAATAACACTTTCTATTTCGGTTGGATGATGACCATAGTCGTCTATTAATATACTTTTTCCAAAATATCCCTTAATTTCAAATCTTCTTCTTACGCCTGTAAATTCATATAAACCTTCAATAGCACTTTTTAGTTCTAAATCTAAGTCATATGCAACCGCTATTGCGGACAGAGAATTTTTTATATTATGAATACCTGGAACTCTAAGTCTTACTTTTGAAACGAATCTATTACTTATATATAACTTATAGCTTGAACCAAAATCCTCTATTTCTATATTCCTTGCATTAATAAACGCATTGTTATCTATACCATAAGTAATTATCCTCTTTTCAACAAAAGGAATAATGTCCCTATTGTTAATATCGTCAAGATTTATAATAACCGCACCATAAAATGGGACACTATTAGCAAACTCTAAAAATGTCCTTTTTATATCTATTAAATTTTTGTAAGTATCAAGATGCTCTCTATCAATATTCGTAATTACTGCAATTGAAGGAAAGAGTCTTAAAAATGACCTATCTGACTCGTCCGCTTCCGCTACTAAAAAATCACTTTTTCCAAGCTTCACAGTTCCTTCAATACCCTTTAGTATACCTCCTACAATAATAGTAGGTTCCAATTCTCTAATTGCATAACCTATCATACTTGTAGTTGTAGTTTTTCCATGTGCTCCGCTTACTGCTATTGAGAACTTTACGCGCATTATCTCTGCAAGCATTTCAGCTCTTGGAATTATTGGAATACCAAGCTCCTGAGCCTTTAAAAGCTCTGGATTATCAAAGCCAATAGCTGATGAATATACCAAAATATCCTTATCTAAGACATTATCTACACTATGCTCATAATAAACCTTTATTCCTAAATTTTCAAGTCTTATAGTTGTATCTTTTCTTGAAATATCGGAACCGCTAACTATAAAGCCAATATTGTGCAAAACTTCCGCAATACCACTCATACCGACACCACCAATACCTACGAAGTGTATCTTTTTATACCGTGTTTTTAACAGAAGCATCTTTTAAATATATACTCCTTGTTGGAAATGGAATTTCTATATTCTCAACATCATATTTTTTCTTTAAAGCTCTTATAAATTCATGCCTTACTAAAGTTTGATAATTTATATCTACAACTTTCAATACTACTATAAAGTTTATACTATAGTCTCCAAAACTTGTAAATCTTATAAAAGGAATAAAGTCTTTGTCTGCACCTTCTATATTTTCTTGAATGTATCTTGCAACTTCTATTGTAATCCTTTCTACCTTATCTAAATCCACACTATAACTAACACCAATAGGAACATTTATAAACAAGTGAGTTTGTGGTTTTGAATAGTTTATTATAATAGAATTTACAAATTTATTATTTGGGACTATTACCAAGTTATTGTCAAGTCTCTTTACTACAACATTCATCCAAGTAATATCTTCAACAAAACCTTCATTTCCATCTTCAAGTCTTATATAATCACCCTTAGATATCTTTCTTGAAGCAATTAGATTTAAGCCTGAAAAGAAGTTTGATAGTGTTCCTTGTAGTGCAAGTGAAATAGCAAGCCCACCAATACCTAAGGTAGTTATTAAGTGCATAACCGGAAATCCAAATATACTAAGCACTGTTATTAGACCCAGTATTATTACTATTGCTCTTATTAGACCAAATATTAGACCTGTTGGAGGAAGTGTAAAACTTGTTTTTCTTAGTTGATAGTCAACGAATTTTACCAAAACTTCAGAAATTGCTAATGTTATTGAAAGTATTAAAATAGCTGATATTAATTTTTCTATTAAAGCAATATGTTTAATATTCTTATCAGCGGAAAGATAAATTGATAAGTAGAGTGAAAGTGCTATAGACCAAAATATTGATGGAATTTTTAATATCCTATAGATAGTTTCAAAATTATTAGATTTTTTTAAAAGTTTAAGAATTACTGAACGAAGTGTTAAGAATATGAATAGTGAAATACTAAAAACTAAAATGAAGTGAAGAAAAACTTTCATAAACGTTAAAATTTTAAAACCATGAATATTATTATCACAGGAGCAAGTTCTGGTATAGGAAAAGCAACCTATGAACTATTAAAAAAAGAGCATAATGTAATAGGTATATCAAGAAACGGACCAGATATAAAGTTAGACCTTTCAATAACTGAAAATATAAAAAACCTTGCCAATTTAGTAAATACTCAATTAGACATTCTAATTAATAATGTTGGAATTGCATATGTAAAATCTCTTGAAAAATCTGAGATTTCCGAAATTGAAGAGCAAATAAGTATAAATCTAAAGTCTGCTATTTTAGTTACGAAGGTCTTATTAGAGAAAATAAATCAAAATGGCTTAATTATAAATATTGGAAGTATAGCATCAAAGTTTGGTTTTGATAATTGGTCAGTATATAGTGCGACTAAGTTTGGCATAGGTGGATTTAGTCATAGTTTAAGAAAAGAACTATCAAAAAAAGGCATTAGAGTTTGTCTTGTTATGCCCGGAGCAGTTTGGACTCCTATTTGGGAAAAAAATGGTTTTAAGAAAACTCAGGATATGTTAACACCAGAGGATATAGCAATGGTTATAAAACATATTATAAATATGCCCAATTATGTAAATATAGATGAAATAGTTATTACTCATGTAAAAAGAGCTTACTAAATCGGGGCACCGGGACTTGAACCCGGGACCTCTGCCACCCCAAGGCAGCGCGCTACCACTGCGCTATGCCCCGTATAGATTTAAAATTTTAAAGTAGTTTCATATGACTTTAATGAACATGGCACAAGCAATAAACAATGCACTAAACTTAATTATGGAAAATGACGATAAAGTTATAGTATTTGGAGAAGATGTTGGGAGACTTGGAGGAGTATTTCTTATTACAGAAGGATTAATGGATAAATTTGGAAAAGAAAGAGTATTTGATACACCTATTAGTGAAGCGGGAATAGTTGGAATGGCTATAGGTCTTGCGATTGGAGGCTATAAACCAATATGCGAAATTCAATTTTCAGGGTTTTCATATTTATCCTTCAACCAGATTATTTCCCATTTAAGCAGGTGGAAGTTTAGGAGTCATGGAAGATTTAAGATGAATTTAATAATAAGGATGCCAAATGGAGGAGGAGTAAAAGCCCCAGAACTACATTCTGAAAGTATTGAAAGTTATTTAATGGCAACACCGGGAATAAAAATTTTATATCCTTCAAATCCTTACGATGCAAAGGGACTTTTAATTAGTGCTATTGAAGATGGAGAACCTATAATATTCTTAGAACATATTAAACTATACAGATACGAAAAAATGCAAGTGCCCGAGGATTACTATAAAGTTCCAATTGGGAAGGCAAATATTATAAAAGAGGGAAAAGACGTTAGCATAATAACTTATGGATATGGAACCATACTTGCAAGGGAATATAGTAAAATTTCTCATTATGATATTGAAATTATTGATTTAAGAAGTTTAATACCATTAGATGAAGAGACTATATACAATAGTGTAAAGAAAACAGGAAGAGTAGTAATAATATCTGAAACACATAGAACTATGTCAGTTGCAAGTGAAATATCTTCAAGAATCTCAGAAAACATAATAGAGTATTTATATGCACCGATTATAAAAGTTTGTGCTTTAGATATACCATATCCACCATCTATGCTTGAAGAACAATACTTACCGAGTATTAAGGATATAGAAAATGCGGTAAATTTTGTAATAAATTATGAATAAATATTTTTTAATTTCCATAGATACAGAATGCGACAAAGACAAAAAATGGCGTATAATAAAACCTTTAAGTTTTATAGGGATTTACAAGGGGATAGAAATTCTTGAAAGGATTTTTGAAAAATATAACATAAGAGCAATTTATCTTTTAAGTCCTGAGGTAATGAAAGACAAAAAAAGTGTATTGATTTTTAGAGATTTACAAAAGAGAGAAGTTGAGCTTGGTACACATTTGCATGGGGAATTTATAGAGCCGTATGAAAACTATAGTGTGGAATATGCCATGGAATATGCAAGTAGTTATAGTGATGAAATTGAGTTTGAAAAATTAAAAAATTTAACAAATTTATTTTTAGAAAGCTTTGGGACTTTGCCTTTTAGTTATAGAGCAGGTAGATTTGCAATTAGTGATAGAACATATAAATTTTTAAGTAATTTAGGCTATAAGGTAGATAGTTCAGTTGTCCCATTTTTAAAAATTTCAAATATTGACCATACTCAAAAACTTGACTATCCATATTTTGTTGACAATATATTAGAAATCCCTGTTAGCGTATTTTCAAGAAACCCGAAGTTATATAGAATTCTGAGAAATTCAAGATTATACGAGTTAAGATTTTTTAGAAGAATATTAAATAAAATTCTTAAGGTAATTTGGATTAGACCTTCGCACTATAGTTTTTACGAGATGAAACTTGGAATAGAATTATACGAAAAAAAATACAGAGAAAAGGATATTTTTATAAATGTGATGTTTCATAACATTGAAGTAATTGATGGCTTAAGCCCATATAGTAGTAAATTCCTATTAGAAAATTTACATTTACTTTTGGAATATTTCTTGAAAAATGAATATAAAAACCTAACTTTTAAAGATGCTTACAATATAATCGTCTCAAAAACTTTAAAATTTTAGATAATTCTTACTTTATTTTTTTATCCAGAAGTAGAAGAAGGTTATGCAGAAGTATATGCTAAAAAGTATGAAAACAAAAAAACTGCATCAGGTGAAATTTATAAATCTAATTTATTTACAGGAGCACATCCCTACCTTCCGTTTGGGACAATAGTAGAGGTAATAAATTTAAAAAATGGGAAAAAGGTAAAACTTAAGATAAATGATAGATTTATTCCAAAGGGAAATGTAATTATTCATCTTTCTGAAAAATCTGCCAATGAATTAGAAATAAAAGGAAAGGGTAAAGTTAGATTAGTTGTAAAGTCTATTCCAGAAGGAAAAGAGAAATTTATTCAAAGAGGGTATGCAAGCTGGTATGGAGGTAAATTTCATGGCAGGAAAACCGCATGTGGTATTGTTTTTGATACATACAAGTACTACGCAGCACACAAGACACTACCCTGTGGCACTATTTTAAAAGTCACTAATCTAAAAAATAATAAATCAGTTGAAGTAAAAGTAGTAGATAGAGGTCCTTTTAAAAAGGGAAGAATAATTGACCTATCTTATATAAGTGCAAAGGAGTTAGGAATAGTTTCAAGTGGGGTTGAACTTGTTGAGATTGAAGTATTAAAATGGCCCTATTAGTTTTAACGCAGTTTTTCGTAGGTTTAGCAGACCAAATTTATATTAGTGTAATACCATTTTTAGTTATTACAATTGAAATGCATAATGCTTCTTTAAAAGCAGGTATAGTAAGCTTTATAGAGACATTACCTTTTTTAACTATTAGCTTTCTTGCAGGTATATTAGCAGATAGGTATAACAAGAAACTATTACTTATTATTTCTGCATTCTTTTCAGGTCTTTTTCTTTTAACCATTCCTATATTTAATTATCTTGGAAAGTTAAATTGGATAATCATTGCAATCACAGGATTTTTAGTATCTTCATTTGCTACACTTTATCCTCCTGCAAGAGATGCTCTTATTCCATATTTAGTAAAAGATAAGGATAAACTATTTTACTACAATGCGATTGTTCAGAGCTCCTATCAATTTGCACTTTTTCTGGGAGGATTAGTCCCTCCAATTGTCCTATTCCTTAGAAATGACCTTGTATTCTTAGTCCTTATAGATGCATTTGTGCTAATAGTCGCTTCAACTTTTTTATTTCCCATAAGATATAGTGAAAATGCTAAATTTAAAGAAAAAATCTCATTAACCGAAGATTTAAAATCATTTATTACTATATTAACGGAAAATAGGTCGGTGCGTTTACTTGTAATTTTAACTGCATTAGACAATTTCTTTATAATGGGTCTTGTTACTATTGGCGCGAGTCTATATATTAAAAACTATCTATCACTTGGTGCAAGGGAGTTTGCAATATTCAATGCGGTTCTATCACTTGGCTGGTTTATTAGTGCAATTATTATATCTAAACTAAAGCTTGATGAAATAAAAATGTTAAAACTGGGAATATTTTTAGATGGATTTACATATATTCCACTTTTTTTTGTAAAAGACTTTGGCTTGTCTTTGATTTTTATATTTATTCATGGACTTGTAATTCCACTAATTACAGTATCAAGAACTACTATTATTCAAAAATATGTGAATGAAGAAATTAGGGGAAGGGTATTCTCGTTAATTTATATTGCTGTTATTGGGTTTATGTCTATTTCAGGTTTATTTATGGGTTTTCTTGGTGAGTTTTTAGATGCAAATTATCTATTCTTGGTAGGAGGAATAGGTGGTTCTATTGTGGGTATTATGAGCTTTTACTTTAAAATTTTCAAGTGAATTTCTTAGAAATACTTTATTACTTGCCTGCAATATTAATAGGTATTACTTTCCACGAGTATGCGCACGCACTTGCAGCAGACAAACTTGGAGATTATACGCCAAGACTTGAAGGTAGATTAACTTTAAATCCTATTAAGCATATTGACATTATTGGTTTTATTGCACTTTTAATATTTCATTTTGGTTGGGCAAAACCAGTCCCAGTAAATATATATAATCTTAGAAATCCTCCAAGAGATATGATAATAATAGCATTTGCAGGTCCTCTATCAAATATTATAATTGCATTTATTTCTTTTGTTTTGTTGAAATTTTTATCAGATAGTGAGGTATTAAAATTCCTATTAAGTTCGACTATAACGATAAATATATTTCTTTTTGCATTTAATTTAATTCCACTTCCACCACTTGATGGATGGAGAATACTAAGCGGTTTTTTCCCAAATTTAATGTTTAATAGAAATCTTGAAATATATGGTTTTATAGCACTACTATTTATTATATTCTTCCTAAAAGGTCTAATATCAAGCTATCTGTTCTTTGTTTATTCATTAACTATAGGTATTTTCAAAATTATAGTGCCTTGAAATATTTAAATTTATGCTTTAAAATTGTGAGCGGAGGTGAGAATATAATATGGTTAATAAGTGAGATTGTAAATCCATATGTAATGGAGAGAGATATAAATAGAATGAGTGTAGAGATATACGATGATAACTGGCATAATTATAAAAAACTCACTTGGAAATAATCTAACTTTCATAAAATACGACAACTTCAAAAAAGCCATATATATGAAATTACAAAACTACTCAGTAGAAGATTCATTGAAAGTGGTGAAATTACTTGAAGAGAAAGGAGTAAATAACTATGTTGTTCGTCATTAGTGTGCAAATGTGGTCAGGACTGAGAACCTTTGGTGGAGCAAATTGGGACCAATTATGGGGTGTAGACTTCAATGCACCAGGAAATAGAGTAGTTTCAAATCTTTTCTCAATGACATATAAAATAGACAATAGCACAGGTTCTGATTTTGTAGTAATAGTGACTACACCATTTGGAACAAGTATATGGGAAAGAGTAGTAGGTAGGTCAAACATGAATGAATGGTCATACAAGATAACATACGATAATGCAGGAAATCCAATAGTTGGAGGTGTAAGCTGTGTCCCAAGTGGTGGTCCTTCAAATTGTCAGCTTTCAGGAAGCACAAGAGCCTTTGCTATTAAGTTAAATGGGACAAATGGAAGCTTTCTATCTGCAAGAGATATTGCATCAAGCTGGGGAACAGCCGATTGGGTAAGGATAATGTCCATTAATAGCACAAGTGATGGAGGATTCGTAGTAGCGGGAGATGTTTACTACGACTCATGGACTGGGGATATAGATGGTTTTGTAGCCAAGTTTGATGCAAACATGAACTTACAATGGGCAAGAGCAGTAGGAACAACAAGTGTTGAATGGCTAACAACAGCTTTTCAGACAACTGATGGAAATATTGTAGTTATCGGACCATCTTTTTATGAAATATGGGTTGCAAAGTTCAATGTAAGTAATGGAAATACCATATGGCAAAGAAGATATCCAAGAACCTACTATGATGATGGAGTAGGTAAATACTTTACTTGGGGTAAGCCTGCATCTGATGGAGGAATTATCATAGCAGATGAGATTAGTGGAGGAAATAATAGAGATGTTCTGTTTTTAAAACTAAATTCAAATGGCGATTTTGTATGTGCAAGAAGGATTGGTGGTACAGGACATGATGCAGGTATAGATATAGTAGAAGGAGCAGATTATTACTACTTAGCAGGTTTTTGGAACTCTTATGACTTATTTTATGCAAGGTTTGATAAGACAAATTGTAATTTAGTAGGAAATGTTAGATATATTCTATCAGGTAATGATGAGTCTGCGAGGGCTATTGATATTAGAAGCTCATCAAATGTTCCATATGTTGCAGGTTATACAAATAGACCTGATTGGACTGCTGGTAATTATGATGGTTTATTAGCAGCAGATAGTGGTATTCAAGATACTTGCTATTGGAGGAGTCTAACTCCTTCAACTAATGTCTCAGTTTCACTTTCAGCAAGTGGAAGTTGGGATATTTACGGAAATCCAATAACTGTAAGTTCGGCAACTTATACTGCCAATAGTGTTAATACTAATAAAACTGTAGCTTGTGGTTTATTAACGCCTGTTAACACATCTGAAAAATATGAAGATTGCTATATTTCAATATCAAGAAACGGTAAATTTTTAAATATCAGGTCAAAAAATAAGCAAGATATAGATATAAGCATATATTCAGTAGATGGAAGGCTCGTCTATAAAAAGGAAATTAAAAACTTTGAAGGTGAATTTAGTGAAAGATTAAGTCTATTAAAAGGAATATATGTAGTTAGCATAGCTTATATCGGAGGAAGGTTAATTAAACAAATTGTAGTTAAGTAAAGGAGGTTAAAAGTGTTATTCTTGATTATCTCGCAAGCACCTATTGACGCAGCAAATGGAACATGGTTGAAACTAAGGGGGTCTCAGAGAAATACAGGAGTACAGCTTTTGAGAGGAAACTTCGGAAATAATACTAATGGTTTTGTCCTTAAATGGTGGTATAATTTTCTTAATAATTCTCCCGACACTTATAAATGCTCGAACCTTCAAGGGAATGATTTGGAGTGCGGTTGTGAAGCTGAACCTGCTATATATGACGTAAATAATGATGGGATAAATGATGTAATATATACATGGTCTGATTCTTTATCTAATCATACTGCGTCTGTAAAGGCATTGAATGGTTCTAATGGAAGTATTTTATGGGACTTTGCCCCCACTAATTTTGGTTCTCACCAAGGACCTGCAATAGGAAATGTAAATGGTGCAAACGCTGGACCAGAGATCGTAGTTTTACAGCATAAACAGAATAGAATGCATATCTTAAGATTGAATGGGACAGAAATATGTAATGCTTCTCTTTCTAATGCTGCTCTGTATTCATCTCCTATAATAATTCCAGATATTAGCGGTGATGGTCTTGCTGATATTGTTTTTGTCTATACTGAAGTTCCGAATTTTTCCTGCCTTAATCCACTTGGCTGCCTTGTAATTGTAGCCTATAGAGGGAACTGCTCCCAAATATGGGTTAGAAGGATAAGTTTAGCCTTTCCTCATACAAGTATTCCCCCACTTGCTACTATTGCTTACGGCAACTTAGGAAATAATGGTAATAGACTCTATGCATTATCTGCAACAGGACTACTTGTTGCTTTAAACCCAGTTAATGGCAATATAATATGGCAATTTAACATGCCTTCATCAGGAGGAGGATATTGGAGTACTCCCGCAATTGGAGATTTTAGAGGACCAGCTGGAAATGGTGATGAAATGATTATTACAAACTACGATAATTATGTATATTTAGTAGCAGATAACGGAAATTCCGCTAATATTATATGGGTTGACACTCTTGGAGGTAGCCCACCATATAATGTAAATACCTCTGTCGGTGTATGGGATGTAGATAATGACGGATGTGACGATTATATCTTTGGTTATTCTCAGTTCTCTCTATTACCAAGAGCCACCGCCAGAAAGGGAAATAACAAACAAATAATATGGGATATTCAATTACCCGATGCACCTGGAGCTATACCATCTTACCATAGCGGTGCCCCAAGAATAGCAGATCTCGTTCCTTCAAATACTGGCATGGAAGCTGTAATATCAACCGGTTACACTCCTTCTGAGAATTCAATATATCTAATAGATTTAGATAATGGAAATATTATTTGGCGCTTTCGAGCTATCAATCATATACCACAAGGTGCCACGTTTGAGGGAGGAGCAATTGCTGATATAGATGGTGATGGGTGTTCTGAGATTATAAACTTACCTTCGTTTAATAATAATGCAAGAGTTGTCGTTCTTGACGATCCATCTAATAGTTCAAACTGCGGCACTATAACTTATGTTAAGCCAACTTGCTCAGTTACACCCGTTGGACACGATGAGAAAAACGAGAAAGACGAATTTAA
This sequence comes from Caldifarciminota bacterium, assembly GCA_025060695.1. GTDB lineage: Bacteria > Hydrothermota > Hydrothermia > LBFQ01 > DSFT01 > DSFT01. The sequence continues at coordinate 22,934 of JANXBH010000012.1, forward strand.
TCTTACTTTAACGAAAAACGGTTTTATAGCTTACTCCAATATTAAAAGAGATTGGAAGATTATATCAAGTGATGGAAGGGTAATTGAAGAATTTTACAATACTGAGAGAATCTCCTTGAATTTAAAGAAAGGATTTTATATTGTAAAATCTGGTAAAACTTCCAAGAAAATAATAATACACTAATATATACTAATTCCTCTTTCTCTTGAAATTGTAATAACTTGTGCTTTTAAATTTTCTCTAAATGCATGTATAGGTTGTCTAATACGTTTCTTACTATGTATTTCTTCGGTTAAAAAATCTAAAACTTTTTCAAAATTACTAATATTTTTTATGGCATTTTCTATTATCTCTACATATTCATAAGTTGTTTTTAATGAATCTTCTAAATATCGTTTTATATTTTCTCTTCCAAAAATCAAGTGCTCATGAGGAAGACCTAAAATTTCTATATCCAATTTCATAATCTTTTGAATACTATTTATATATTGACTTAAGCTTGAGAGAAATTGAGGTAAAATATATGTATCATCACTATTTGGGACACCACAAGCTTCACCTGGAATAATTACTTTCCACGGCAGTATGTAGTAAGATACTGAATCTCTTGTATGACCGGGAGTTTCAAGAAAGTGTATTTTTATATCTTCAAAATCCAAAATATCACCTTCTTTAACTTCATCAGTAATTTCAAAACTTTTAAAACTATAGTTTAGTAGCGGATTTAACACCTTTAGCTCAATTTTATTTAAGTTTTCAATTAAACTAAGTGCCCTTTGACTACTAAATACATTTTTTATATAGCTATGCGCAAAAATTCTTTCTACAATAAAGCTTTCTAAAATTATTGGAACTCCACCTATGTGGTCATAGTGAGAATGCGTAATTAATAAATAATTTATCTTTTTAATACCCATGTTTTTCAAAAAGTCCCTTAGCTTATATCCATAAAATGCAGTTCCCGTATCAATCAAAATATTATTTCCATGTGCACTTATATAATACATGTATGCATAGGCATTTCCAAGAACTTTAAAATTTTTATCAATCTCAATAACTTTAAATTCAAGTTCTCTCATATTCTTCCATACCTTAGTAATTTGTGTTATAAAACGAATAAGGAGTTTTATCTTCATATGAAGTATATAATAATTTCATATTTTCATCTAAAACTATGATGTCTGCGTAATAGCCTTTTTCTATTTTCCCAATTTTATCTTCCATAAACAAAAACTCAGCACCTGCAGTTGAATATAAATAAAGTGCATCCTCTAAGCTAATTCTTTCAGTTTCTATAAAATGCTCTACAGCACCTTGAATTCCTAATATTGGGTCTAATGGCATAGTATCACTCCCAAATGAAAACTTTACATTCTTATCTAACATAGTTTTATATAAATTGCATCTTTTTAAAGTTTCATAACTTAATTTTTTTGCATACATATTATCGTATCCTCCCCATAGTTTTACAAAGTTTGGCTGACAGGATATGTAAATATTCAGCTTTGAAGCAAGTTCTATGTCCTCATAGTATGGAAACTCAAAATGTTCTATTCTATGCCTTAAATAATTTTCTTTAACATTTAACTTAAAAACCCTAATAAACTGATTTATAGCCTTTTCGCCAATAGCATGTGCTAAAAGTTGCACCTTATATTCCTGACACATATTCAATATATATGCAAGTTCTTCGTCAGTCTTTAGTAAAACATCATGAGTCCCACTTCCTACTGAACCATCTAAGAAAATTTTCATTCCAAGAAACTTAAGATAGTCATCGCCAAAATTGTACTCCAAGCCTACATTTTTTACATACTCAAAAAATCTTTCGTATAAAACTATTCCTACTCTTAACTTAAGTTTTCCTTCTCTTTTTAATTCCTGATATGCCCTAAAACTATTCACATTTGTAATATCTACTATACTTCTTATACCAAAACTTAAGGCAATTTCTTGTGCTTTTAATATACCTTCCTTTATTTCATCAATGCTTGGTTTAAATATTTCATATATATTTAAAGGTAATTTCTCAAGAGCTATACCAGTATTAGTATCCAATCCTTCTATACTTCCTATAATTTCAATAGCTTTTGAATTTAATATAGCTTTATGCCCGCATACTCTTTTAAATATTATAGGCTTTTTATTTGAAATTTTGTCTAAATCCTCTTTTGTAATATTGCTATCATCTTTCCATTTACTATCATCATACCCAACAAATATGTACACATCCCTTTCATTTTCCTTTATATATTCACTTGCAAAGTCAATAACGTCTTTCTTTAAAGTAAATTTATTTAAATTTGGTTTAGATAGACTTATACCATAACTAGAAAGATGAGTATGGGTATCTATAAATGAGGGCATAAGTATAGTATTTTCTGGAAATGTCCTTACAGGAATATGAGTAATTTCACTTTCAAATGCATCTAAGATATCAACTATTTTACCATCCTCTACTAAAATCGCAATGTTTTCTAATAATTTATTTCCTAAAAGTGTTTTGTGAGCTATAAGTATTTCTTTCATTCAAATTGTTTTAAGTATTCTAAATATTCCTCCTTTATTTCCAAACTTGACTTTATAGGTGGAATATCTTTTATATATTGAGTTTCTCCTGATGGTACTCCTTCCTCAATGAATATAATTCCAACAGGAATTTTTCCTCTACTCTTAACTTCCTTTACTTTATCTATTGCCTCCAATCTATCGTGAACGTTGTAATCTCTTTTTCCACCCTTAGATTCATCTACATATTCAATATGCTCCCTATACCATTCGTAAGTATTAAATCTATTAAATGTTACGCAAGGTGATATATCGTCAATAAATGAAAATCCCTTATGTTTTATGCCTTCAATGAAAATTTTTGGTATTATTGCTCCATCTCCTGAAAATGTTCTTGCAACAAAAGTTGCTCCATTTGAAAGCGCTATCATAATTGGGTCAATAGGGCTATCCTTAACTCCATATGGTGTTGAAGATGTAATATGACCTATTAAACTTGTAGGTGAAGCTTGTCCTTTTGTCAAACCATAAATTTGATTATCCATTACAATATAGGTTATATCTATATTTCTTCTACATGCATGTATAAAGTGGTTTCCACCTATCGCAAAACCATCACCATCCCCTCCAACTGCAATTACTGTTAAATTTGGATTTACTAACTTTATAGCTTGAGCAACGGGCATAGTCCTTCCATGAATACCATGAAAACCATATGCCTTTATATAGTCTGATAATTTACCGGAACAACCTATACCCGAGACTACTACAACCTCATGTGGCTTTATATTTAGTTCTGCAAGAGCTTTTTTAAGCCCAAGTAATACTGCAAAATCCCCGCATCCTGGACACCAAGTAGGAAAATGGCTATCAAAATCTGTTGGTTTCAATTTAGTCTCAACTGCCATGTTATACCTCCTTAGCTTCTTGTAAAATAACCTCTTTTACTTTCTCTACAATATCACCCGGAGTAAATCCTCTACCATCGTATTTTCTTAAACTTTCTATCTTTTCATGATTTGAATAGTTCATCTTTATTACATTAGAAAACTGACCCTGGGCATTTTGCTCAACTACTATCACTTTATAACAACTATCTATGAAAGAATTGATTTTTTCTTTATCTAATGGCCATAAAGTCCTAATTTGTAAAAACTTTACCTTAATATTTTCTTTTTCAAGTCTTTCCATTGATTCCATTATTGGTCCATATGTAAATCCAAAACCAATCAAACCTACATCTCCCTCGCCAAATATTAAATCTTCTGGTAAATCATTACTATTTCTTGCAGTTTGATATATTTTTCTTATTCTCTTTTCAAGCATCTGACTTCTTTTCTTAGGATCTTCAGTAGTATACCCATCTTCTTCATGTTCATTGGAATTAGCTGTAAATATACCTCCTTCCATTCCAGGTATGGTCCTCGGAGAAATACCATCTTGCGTTATCTTGTATCTTAGATATTTTTCTCCTCTTGATATCATTTCATTTAACTCTTCTTGAGTTAGCGCTTTCCCTCTTTCTATTTTTATATCCTTTATATTAATCTCCTCAATAGGAATAGTGTATTTATTTTGTGCAAGAACTTGGTCTGCAAGTAAAATTACTGGTGTTTGGTATTTTTCAGCAAGATTAAATGCAATAATAGCAAATTCAAACATTTCTTTAACATTTCCTGGTGCTATTACTATTCTTGGTGCATCTCCATGACCTCCAAAAATTGCATGATAAATATCTGACTGTTCTACCTTTGTAGGAAGACCTGTAGATGGTCCTGCTCTTTGAGATAAGTATATTACTATTGGTGTTTCGTTCATTACCGCAAGACCCAAGGTTTCAGTCTTTAATGACATACCCGGACCACTCGTCCCAGTCATGGCTCTAACACCTGCATAACCTGCACCGAGTGCAAAATTTATAGATGCTATTTCATCCTCAGCTTGAACTACTACACCTCCGTATTTTGGTAGTTCCTCTGAAAGAATTTCAAGCACTTCACTTGCTGGTGTTATTGGATAACTTGCATAAAATCTACAACCACCAGCTATAGCACCAAATGCCAATGCTTCATTACCCATTATAAAATATGTTCTAATTTTTTCCTCTACCTCCTCAACTATATAATTATCTTGTTTCTTTATGTTTTCTTTTGCATAGTTATAGCCAACATTAAAAGCTTCTAAATTTTTATCTGCAATCTTTTGACCTTTTGTTTTTAAAAAGTGTTCGTATATTATGTTCTTTGCTCTTTCATAGTCAATACCAAGTAAATATACAATAGCTCCGACTGAGATAATATTTTTTATAACTTCAAGCCCAAGCTGATTCTTTGCAATTGATTGTAGTGGAATATAGTAATAGTATATATCTTTTCTTATAAGTTCACCAGTTAGCTCCTCATTCGAGTTATCATAAATAATTACACCATTCTCTATTACATCGTCAATATGGAGTTCTACATTTTTTCTATCAAAAGCAAGTAAATAGTCTAATTTATCTTTTCTACCATAGTAAATTCTCTTTTCATTTGCTCTAAGCGTAATATTAGTTGGTAAACCTCTAATATTTGAAGGAAAATCCTTATATGTGACAAGCCAAAGGCCTAAGTTCTTAAAGACTTTTGATAGAATATCAGCGGTAGTTAAACTTCCATCTCCTGCTCTTCCTGCTACTCTTATGGTTATATCATTTTTTATCATAATTCTAAAATTTTAAAGCATTACTTTAAAATTTTATGTTATTATGAAAATCCCATTAATTGAATGCATTCCAAACTTTTCAGAGGGTAGAAGAAAAGAGGTAATTGATGCAATTGTAGATAGTGCAAATATCCTTGGCATTGAAATTTTGGATATTCATTCCGATAAAGATCATAATAGAAGTGTTTTAACACTTATTGGTGTTCCACATCAGGTAGAAGAAGCAATTTTAAATATGTTTGAAAAAGCAATAGAGTTAATAGATTTAAATCAACATACTGGAACTCATCCAAGAATTGGTGCAATTGATGTAGTACCAATAGTTCCAATTAGAAATATATCTATTGATGAAGCGGTAAAACTTTCAAGAAGGTTGGGAAAGAAAATATACGAAAGATTTGGTATTCCTATATTTTTTTATGAGCACTCTGCAAAAAGACCTGACCGGAAAGACTTGCCAAGTATTAGAAATATCGGTTTTGAAAGATTAAAAGAGGAAATAATTTATGACGACTATAGAATACCTGATATTGGAGAGAGAAGGCTTCATCCAAGTGCGGGAGCAACAGTTATAGGTGTAAGAGATTTTTTAATAGCTTACAATATTCTCATTGATACAGATGATATTGAAGTTGCAAAAAAAATAGCATATAAAATAAGAGAGAAAACTGGTTATTTTAAGGGTATTAGGGTTATTGGCATGTTCCTTGCTGAAAAGAAAAAATGTCAAATATCTATAAATGTATATCAACCTGAAATAGTAGACTTGGATATTCTACTATACAATGTAGAAAAACTTTCTAAAATTTATGGGACAAGAGTTTTAGAAAGTGAAATTGTTGGTCTTGCTCCATATGAGAATATAGAAAGGGTATTTAAAAATACACTGAAAATTAGAGATAATGTAAAGAATTTAGCAATAGAAAAGAGAATTTTTGATAATGTAGATGAGCTAAAATTACTAATATCTTCAATTGGTTCAAGAATGCCAAATATGGGAGGTGGATTAGCAGGTGGTATTTCATTAGCACTTGGTATTAGTTTATGGAGAAAAGCAATGTTAATTTCAAAAGATATTAATTATGACATTAAAAAGATAGACCAATACATAGATAAAGCTTTAAATTTATCTAAAAAAGACAGTGAAGCTTTTGAGAAACTATTAAAAGAAAAGAACTTTGAAGCACTTGAGTCATGTATTAATGTCTCAATGGATTTTGCCCATGTTTGTATAAATGTGTTAAATGATATAGAAACTATAGTTGAAAATGTAAGTGAAGATATTATTAGTGATTTAGGAATAGCATTGGAGTTAATAAGAAGTGCTCTAAATTCTTCAAAATACAATATTCTAATAAACTTAAAACACTCCGAAAATGAAGAATATAACAGAAGTGTATTGAATAATTTTAGGCAAATTGAAGAAAGGTTTATATTTTTATACGAAGCTTTAACTTCAAAAATTTCATTAAGGTTATGAAATTTGGTTTTACGAAGGAAGAATGGGAAAGAATTATAGAGATTTTAGAAAGGGAGCCAAATGAAATTGAAGTTGGTATCTTTAAGCTTAATTGGTCTGAACATTGCTCTTATAAAACCTCAAAAATATTTTTAAGAGAACTTCCTACGAATTCTGATAGATTAATTTTAGGTATTGGTGAAAATGCAGGGGTATTGAAACTAAAAGATAATTACGTGATATCATTTAAAGTAGAAAGTCATAATCATCCTTCCGCTATTGAACCATTTAATGGCTCCGCAACAGGAGTGGGAGGAATAGTAAGAGACATTTTATCTACAGGTTTAAGACCAATAGCACTACTTGATAGCTTAAGATTTGGAAATTACAGAAGTTCAAAAACGAGAACACTATTAGATGGAGTTGTAAGGGGTATTAGTTTTTATGGAAATTCTATCGGTGTGCCCGTTGTAGCAGGTGAAGTATATTTTGAGGAGTGCTATGAAGATAATCCAATTGTGAATGTAATGTGTGTAGGTATTGGGAAAATTTATGACGTAAGAAGTTCTATTGCAAAGGGGATTGGAAATAGCATTATTATATTTGGAAATCTTACTGGCAGAGATGGTATCGGCGGTGCAGCATTTGCAAGCGAAGTCTTAAAAGACCAGGAAGATTTATCTGCTATTCAAATTGCTGATCCATTTACTGAAAAGCTTTTAATTGAAGCAATAAGTGAAATTGTAAAATTTAAAGAACTTATTGCAATTCAGGATTTAGGGGCAGGTGGCTTATCTACCGCTATACCTGAAATGGCAAGAAAAGGAAACTTAGGTATTAAATTATATTTAGATAAAGTCCCAGTTAGGTCAAAGGACATGAAACCCATAGAAATTTTACTTTCGGAAAGTCAAGAAAGAATGCTAATATGCGTAGAAAAAGGAAGTGAAGAGAAATTTTTTAAAGTATTTGAAAAATGGAATTTAAACTATGCAGTTATTGCGGAACTAATAGAGGAAAAAAAGTTCTTAGTTTATTACAATAATAATTTATTAGGAGATATTCCCATAGATAGGATGTTTGATGTGCCACTAAGAATATATAGTATAAAAACACCACATGTAAAAAAGGAAAACTTTGAAGTTTTAAGCAAAAATTATAATTATGGCGAAGTTCTATTAAAACTTATAAGTTCAGAAAACCTATGCTCCAGGTTTTCCATATACGAGCAATATGACTACATGGTAGGTACGGATACTATATTAGAGCCCGGTTATGGAGATTGTACGGTATTAAGAATAAAAGATGAAGATTTTGGTATTGCGGTGAAAATTGATGGGAATGGTAGATATATATATTTAGATCCATATGAAGGAAGTAAAATTGCAGTTTATGAGTGTGCAAGGAATCTTTCTACAGTTGGTGCCATTCCCATTGGTATAACCGATAATATTAACTTTCCAAATCCTGAAATTGAGGAAAACTATTACTATTTTAAACCTATGGTGGAAGGTTTAAGAGATAGTGCCAAAAAACTAAACATTCCATTTATTTCTGGAAATGTATCCTTATATAACGAAAGTAGTAAAAGTAGAATTTATCCAACCATTACAATTGGAATGGTAGGTTTAGTAGAAAATATTGAAAATGTAAGAAGATTGAAAATTTACGAAAATGATAGCATTTACTTAGTTGGTAAAATGGAAGGAAATATAGGAGGAAGTGAATTTTTAAAAGTTCTGTTTAATTTTGTTGGTGGTAATTTAGATAAAGTAGATGACGATTTTGAGATAAAATTACAAAGAAGCATTATTCATTTAGTTAAGAATGGAATTGCAAGCTTTGTTAAGGACATATCTGAAGGAGGGATACTAATTGCTATATCAGAGGCATTGATAAATCAAAATAAGGGAGCAAGTTTATTTAATTTAAGAGAAAGTTTGGAGTTTTTGTTTGGAGAATGGCAAAGCAGATATATAATATTTACATCTAAAAATGAAGAATTAGAAGACTTTTTAAAATCTCAAAATATTACTTTTTTGGAAATAGGAAAAGTGAAAGAAAACACTTTAGAGTTTCTTGGCTATAAGATTGAAATAGAAAATTTAAGGAAATTTTATTTTAGAAATTTAATCCCCCAGAAGGGGGATAGAGATTAGTATTCTTCAGGTATGTTAGGTGTTAACTTCTCCTTTTCTTTTTCCTTCTTCTCTACAACAATAGCTTCAGTAGTCAGTAGTAAACTACTAATTGAAGAAGCATTTTGAAGTGCTACTCTTTCTACCTTAGTCGGATCAATTATTCCCTTCTCAAGCATATCTACATACTCTCCAGTTAGTGCATCAAATCCTATATTCGGATTTTCCTTAGTTCTCTTCTTTACTTCCTCAACAACTAATGAACCTTCATATCCAGCATTATACGCAATTTGCTTTAGTGGTTCCTCAAGTGCCTTCTTTACAATCTTTACTCCAATTTTCCTATCTCCTTCAATTTCACTTTCTAACTTTTCAAGAATTCCAATAGCTCTTATGTATGCAGTTCCTCCACCTGGAACAATACCCTCTTCAACAGCAGCTTTTGTAGCATGTAGAGCATCTTCAATCCTTGCTTTTCTCTCTTTCATTTCAGTTTCTGTAGATGCACCAACGTATATTACCGCAACACCACCAGAAAGCTTTGCTAACCTCTCTTGAAGTTTTTCTCTGTCGTAGTCGCTCTTAGTTTCCTCAATTTGCTTTTTAATTTGCCTAATTCTTGCATCAATATCTTCCTTTCTTCCAAATCCTTCAATAATTGTAGTATTTTCCTTATCTATTACTATCTTCTTTGCCTTTCCTAAATCATCAATTCTTACATTTTCAAATTTCATTCCCGTTTCATCTGAAATTACTATTCCACCAGTAAGTATAGCAATATCTCTTAACATTTCCTTTCTTCTATCACCATATCCAGGTGCTTTAACTGCTGCAACTTGTAATGTCCCTCTAAGCTTATTTACAACTAATGTGGCAAGTGCCTCACCTTCAACTTCTTCCGCTATAATTAGTAATGGTTTTCCGGTTTGGATTACTCTTTCAAGAACTGGAAGAATCTCTCTGATTGAGGACAATTTCTTATCGGTAATTAGTATATATGGATTTTCAAATATAACTTCCATTTTCTCTGCATCAGTTACAAAATAGGGAGAAATATATCCTCTATCAAATTGATAACCATTTACTACCTCTACATATGTTTCAATGCCTTTTCCTTCTTCAACTGTAATAACACCGTCACTTCCTACTTTCTCCATCGCTTCAGCAATTTTTCTTCCTATTTCGCTATCGTTGTTAGCAGATATAGTAGCTACCTGCTCAATTTCTCTGCTAGTTTCTACTTTCTTTGATATATCCCTTAGAAATTCTACAACTTTTTCTACTGCTAAGTCTATACCTCTTTTTACTTCAGTAGGATTAGCACCTGCAGTAACCATCTTTACACCTTCACGATAGATGGCTTCTGCAAGAACAGTTGCAGTAGTTGTCCCATCACCTGCAACATCAGAAGTCTTAGATGCAACTTCTTTTACAAGTTGAGCACCTACATTTTCAAAAGAGTCATCAAGCTCAATTTCCTTAGCAACAGTAACACCATCCTTAGTGATAGTAGGAGAGCCAAATTTCTTTTCAAGTATTACATTTCTACCCGCAGGTCCAAGAGTAACTTTTACCGCATTTGAAAGTTTCTCTACACCTCTTAAAATTGCTCTCTGAGCTACTTCATTATAAATCATCTCTTTTGCAGCCATGTCGTTACCTCCTTTTTATTCTTCTATAATACCAAGAATTTCATCTTCTCTCATTATAAGCAATTTTTGATCTCCCATCTCAACCTCTGTCCCTGCATATTTAGAGAAAATTACTATATCACCTACATTTACATCCACAGGTATAACCTTTCCATCTTCAGTTTTTCTACCTGGACCAACTGCAAGAACTCTTCCTCTTTGTGGTTTTTCCTTTGCTGTATCAGGTATGATGATACCGCCTTTTTTTACTTCTTCCTCCTCTATTCTCTCAACTACGATTCTATCTCCAAGGGGCTTTATCTTAATTTTTTGTTCTACCCTCACCATTTTTAACCTCCTGTTTTGTGAGGATGAAAATTTTAAAGGACAAGTTAACCTTTTATGCAAACTGTTTATTTTATCAACTTGGCATATATCGAGAGTATTGAACCAAGAAATACAGAAAAGAGCACGAATACTGCTGCAATAATCTTAATTTCTTGATGCTCAATAAAATAAACTGAAAATACTGAGAACTCACCTCTTGGTGCCATAGTTAAAAGAGTTCTTATGATAACCCTTTTATTACCAATTTGAAAGAAATTTATAATTTTTATGAAAATTGACAATATAAGTAGAACAAAAGCAAGAGAAATATGAAGTAAGTTTAAATTTCCAAGCAATGTACCTTTTAAAATATATCCAAAACAAAAGAAAAACGCTATAAATATTATCTCTCTTAACACTGAAATGTGGTTTTCAAAAAATCCCTCATAAGTATCAGATATAACTATACCAAGAATAAATGCACCAATTGGAGAATCCAAAATAAAAGTTGAGGAAATTATTAAAAAAAATGTGACTACTAAAAAAAATTCTCTTTCCAATGAAATGAGGAACTTTACAAATTGCTTGATTTTATTTCTAAACTTAAAATTAATTGCTATTGCTAATACTACAAGTATTGCATTTAGAATTGGGAAATATGAACCTTTTAAAATACCGATAAAGACACCTAAGAAAATATCCTCAAGTATTAATGTTATTATGATAAAAGGTGTTTCTAAATTTGCTAATCTCTTTGTGCTTTGGAGAATTTTCACAATAACCATAGATGAACTTGGATATAGTATTAAAGAAAAAATAAAAGCACTTCTTAAATCATTAGATATAGTATATGCAACTGTTGTTCCAAGGACAAAAAATATAGTAAATGTAAAGAAATTACCCCAAAATGATTGTCTTATATACATATGGATTTTATTGTAGGAGAATTCAAAACCAATAAAAAAAAGCAAGACAGAAATGGCAAGTTCATTTATAATCTCTATAATTTCAAGTTCAATATGTATAAAAAAGGATGCAATAAAGCCAGAAATAATATAAGATAAAACTAATGGAACCTTTAAAGCATAAAATACAACTGAAACGATGAAAATAAAGAAAATTGAAATTAATAATTCCATTTTAAAATTTTTAAAGCATTTTTTAATGTAGTAATATCATATATTCCTTCATCTATTTCAAAAGCTTCTCCGTCGTAATGGGCAGGCAGTTTTGTATTAATTTCAAACTTTATATTTTCAAATTGACCGTATATCGTATATTTATCGCTTAAATGCTTTCCCTTTAGGACTTTAGAAACTTTAAATAGTGTCAAAAAATATGGAACATTCTTAAAAATTACCATATCCATTAAACCATCGTTATTTTTTGCATTAGGAAATATCTTTATACCATGACCTTCAATCTGGCTTAAACCTACATGAAAAGATATAGCTTTTCCTTCATAAATATTCTCTACTTTGATATAAAATGGTTTATAGTCAAAAAATATACTCTTTACTATGGAAACTTTATAACTGCCTAAACTTTTTACATTTTTTGCTACTGAACCTGAAATTCCTATTCCAAATGAATTAAAAAAGAAAGTGTCAATCCGCTTGATGTAGCAAACATCGACATAACTATATAGTATTTCCTTGTTCTTTATAGCTTTAATAAGTTTTTGAAAATCTATATTTTTCCAATTACTTTTTGAAAAATCATTTCCTCTTCCTGCAGGTATAACTAATATCGCCATATTTCTATTTATGACTTTTCTTGCAACACTATTTACAGTGCCATCTCCTCCAAATACTACTAAATCATTTATACTATTCTTCTCAAATTCAGATAGAATTTTATCAACACTTTCATCAGTAAATGCAAGAATGTAATTGACTTTATTACTCAATAGTAATTTTTCAAATTTCAATAAAATTTTTATTGCTCTTCCATTTCCTGCTTTTGGATTTGCAATTATACCAACCAAATCAGGTAATTTTCCGCTTCATGTCTTGGAACTTCTCTTTCTATTGAAATAGCAACAATTCTTAAATTCATAATCTCAACCTCAAGCCTCGCAATATACGAGAGTATTGGTCCAATATCTAAAAAATTCGTATTTTTTAAACGATAAGTATAGTTATATATATAATTTTCAATTTTTCTTTCTATCTTTACTATTTCTCTCTCGTTTTTAATAACCTCCCCATATGGAGTTTCTCTTAATACATTCAGCGCATCATTATAACTTTCTGCACTTGCTAATTTACTTAGTTCGTCGCGTGAAAGATTTCCCCCTCCGATAAATTCCATCTTGTTTGAAGGACTAATACCTTCACTAATTAGTATAAGAATAGAAACAATATTTCTTAAGTCAATGTGCATACCAAGTATTATTCTCAAAGGTTCTAACCCTTCCATACTCGAAACTAAATAAGACATCTTCCTATAAAACTCATTATATAAGTAAAACTCTGCACTTCTTAAATCCCCTTCCCTTAAAAACTTATTCAATTGAGTATTTATTTCAAAAGGTAGTTTAATTCCCATAGATGCTAATTTATCTAATACTTCATAAGGTTCATTAGTGTTTAGTAATTCTTTGATTCTTTCTCTACTAATACTTCCAAATGGCATAATTCCTTCAAGTATTTCGCTATTACTAAACTTGCTAAATTTCCCTCTTATAATAGTAAGTATATTGTATAAATCCCATCTTGATAAATAAATCTTTAAGATTCTTCCAATATCTTTTCCCGAAAACCTTACAATCCTCTCAATCTCATAAGAAAATGCATTTTTCAATACTTCAAGAAAGCTATCTAAGTCCTCCTTTTTCACCTTAGAAATATATTCATTATACCAAGTACCTCTTAAATAATTTATCAGTTCAGAAAGATTGCTATAACCTAGAACTTCCTTAAATACTTCAGTAGGTAAAAGTTTTGAACTTCTATAAAGCACTCTTGTATTTACATATTCAAAAATCATAGTTGCAGAAATTTTAAAGTAATATTAAACCTTAAAATTTTACAATTGTGAAAGGTGGTTATATTGCAATTATTGGAAGACCAAATGTAGGAAAATCAAGTTTACTAAATGTTTTAGTAAATGAAAAGTTATCTGCGGTTAGCCCAAAACCACAAACAACTCGCTTTAATCTATATGGTATATTAAACTATGAAGATGCACAATTTATATTTATTGACACACCGGGCATAATAAAAAAGGTTCATGATAAATTAGATAAAGCAATTTTAGATGAAATAAAGAATGCTATATTCGATGCTGATGTATTAGTTTTACTAGTAGAACCAAAACTACCTGACGAGGAGGACTTAAAAATTATCGAACTACTAAAAGCAACTAAAAAACCCACTATTTTAGCTATAAACAAGATAGATCTAATAAAGGATAAAAGAATACTACTACCTATAATGGAGAATTACTCCAAACTATTTGAATTTAAGGAAATTATACCAATTAGTGTTTTAATGCGAGATGGTATAGATATACTTTTAGAACAGCTACGAAAATATTTACCAAACTTAGAAGCTCCATATTATGATGAAGATATAATAACAACCAAACCTTTAAGACAAATCGTTGCGGACATTATAAGAGAGAAAGTATATCTTCTATACAAAGATGAAATACCATACGCAACAGCTGTAAAAGTTGAAGAATACATAGACCCTGAGGAGCATCCTGAGGAGAAAAGGGATAAAGTATATATTAGAGCAATAATCTATGTAGAGAAGGATTCTCAAAAGGGTATAATTATTGGTGAAGGTGGAAAGAAAATAAAAGAGCTCGGCACAAAAGCAAGAAAGGAAATTGAAAGATTAATTAATAAACCTGTTTATTTAGAACTTTGGGTAAAAGTTAGAGAACATTGGAGAAGAGATGAAAGTTTTATAAAATCCCTAAATAGCATATAATGTTTTTACTTTCATTTTTGCTTTTAAAATCAAAAAGCATATACTGGTCAATAGATCAGAAACTTCAAAAATTAGCTGACAGTATTTTATTAGAAAACTCCAAATATTATAAATATTCAGCAATTTTAGTCGCTGAAGTAAAAACAGGAAGGATAATTGCTATTTCTTGCTATAAAGGTGATAAATTAGACTACAATATATGTTTTAATGAGAAATTCCCATCCGCATCACTATTTAAAATAACTACTGCAATTGCAAGTATTGAAATTTTAGGTCTTAATAGTGATGACCCTATTTTCTATGTAGGTAAAATCTATAGCAACAAACCATATGTATGGTTATCTAATGGAAATACTAAAGTCCAGACACTTAAATTAGCTTTTGGTCTTTCAAATAATCCTGCATTTGGCAAATTAGCCACACTAATAGGTAGATGGAGATTATATGAATATTCAAGGAGATTATTTTTTGAAAGTTATTATCCAATAGATGACTTTTCATTGGCACTTATGGGGGCTGGTTTTATAAACAGCTACATCACACCAATGAACGCACTAAAACTTTCGCTTAGTCTTTCAAATAAAGGTTTAATAAAATCTATCACTTTAATAGATTCTATACCAAATATTTATTACTATAATGTAAAAATTGAAGGAAGAGTAATGGAAGAAAAAACATTTTATGAATTAAAGGAACTATTTAAAGAAACTGTAAAAAATGGAACTGCAAGCAAGTATCTAAGAAATTACGATGTTGGTGGTAAAACTGGTTCTCTCTCTGATAAAATCCATGGAGGTTATATTGAGTGGTTTATTGGATTTTTACCTGTAGATGAACCGAAATATGCATTTGTAAGCATGAGTGTAGAGAAAAAATATAACAACAAATTATCGCCTATACTAAATATAAAACCAATCATTGAATTTCTTAGTAAGAAGAATAATTTTATTTGTTGCTTTCCATAAATTACTTTAAAATTTTAAAAGTGTATACAAGAAAAGTAGTAATAGTAAATAAACTTGGTATACATGCAAGACCTGCTACAAAAATCTGCGAAATTGCAAGTAGATTTAGTTCTGAAATTTATTTAGAAAAAGATGGTATAGTAGTTAGTGCAAAGAGTATACTTGGTATACTAATGCTTGTAGCACCTAAGGGAACTGAAATTACAATTAGAGCACAAGGAATTGATGAAATAGAAGCAGTTGAAAGTATTGTAAAAATTATAGAGGAAGGCTTCGGAGAGGAAATATGAAACTTAAAGGAATTAGTATAGTAAAAGGTAAAGTAAGTGGAAAAATATTTATAGTTGAAAGTGGAAATAATACCGAAAATATAGTTTTTAACGTTGAAAAACTTGATAATATATTAGATAAGTATATTGAATACCTTTTGGAGGAAGTAGAAAGTTTAGACAAGAAATATAGAGAATATGCGGATTTTTATGTAAATTTACTAAAAAGTAGAAGGCTTAGAGAAAATATCAAAAATAAAGATAAAAACTTAGTAGAAGCAATTAGTTTAGCTATTGATGAATTTGCAGGTCAGTTATTAAATACTAATATCCAGCATAATAAAGACTTATCTGATGAGTTAAAATTTTTTAAAAATGAGCTACTTGACTTTATTGAGGGAAGATTAGGAGAATTTAAAGTAGAAAAGGATAGTATAGTTATTGCAAGAAATTTAACTATAAGGCAAAGTTTAAAAATAGTAAGGGAAAAGGTAAAAGGAGTAGCACTTGAAACTAATGCCCTAACTTCGCATCCTGTATTAATTTTAAAAGATAAAGGTATTCCTACGATAATAGGATTAAAGGATATAGTAAATATAGCAAAACAATACAAATATGCAATAATAATTGATGATGAAATTGAGCTTACCAATGAAAGAATAGAAATTCAAGAAAAGAGTATATATGTAGACTTTCAAACTGATGAATTTATTATGAAAGATGGAACTAAAGTAAAAATTCAAATAAACATAGACTTTCCAAGTGAAATAGAAAATATAAAGAATTTTGATGTAGGTCTATTTAGAACAGAATACTTATATTTAAATGGAATAATCGGGAAAAATGAGCAAAAGGACATTTACGAATATATAAGTTCAAAAATTTATCCTAAAATTCTTACAATCAGACTATTTGACCTTGGTGGTGATAAAGTTCCCATATCCATTGAAGATAAAAATGTAAGGGGTATAAGATATTTATTGCATTACAATAGAGATCTTTTAAATAGACAAATTAGTGCTATAGTATCTGCGAACAAATTAAAGAATATAAGAATTTTAATACCTATGGTTTCTTCAGTAGAAGAGGTCATAGAAGTAAAGAAATTAATAGATGATATAAAAGTAGGAATAATGATAGAAACTCCATCGTCTGCACTCATAACTGATAGATTTAAGAAATTTGTAGACTTCTTTAGTCTCGGGACTAATGACCTTAGCCAATACACACTTGCAATAAGTAGAGAAAATATAAGTTTTCAGCAATTCCATCCAAGCATATTTAGATTAATATACTACTCATATTCAAAGTCAAAACCAAAACCATTTTCTGTTTGTGGGGACATGGCAAGCAATGACTTAGGCTTATTAGCCGTTCTCTCATTCAACATTAATACTATATCCATTCCAATTCCATATTTACAGAGAGCAAAGGAAATAATTGAAAGATTAGAAAAAAACATACTTTCCGAAATTTCAAGAAAAGTTATAACCGCTTACAAGGAGGATGACATTATAAAATGCTTAAGATACTATTTGGATTTGCTATTAAGTTGAACCATCAAGATATAAGTCTTTTAAAAATTCTGGAATTAGAAAGTGGAAATATTATTGCAATAGGAAATTACACAAATCAAAACAATGTAAACGAAATTGCAATATTAAAGATAAACAGTTCTGGAAATATTATTTTATCAAAATCCATATACGCTAACAATTATATTTCTTTTACTGATGCTGTCTATAGAAATGGAAAAATTTATATATTAGGTACAATTAATATTCAGACTCAAGGAAACAACTTGTTGTTTATAGTTATTGATACAAATTCAAATATTATATCTTCAAAATACTATCCTATTTTAAACTATGAAATTCCAAGTGCAATTTCTATGATTAATAATAATCTTTATATTGTTGGAATAGCTAATCCTAACAATTTCTTTAGACCATACTTTATGATTACGGATACCTTAGGAAATCCAAGATTTTTAAAACTTGGATATATATTTTATACTTTTACTAACCTTAAAAACCTATTTTTTGATGGAAAGCATATTTATGTTTATGGAGACTACTATGAAGGAAAAAGAATTTCAGCAGTATTTAAATTCGACACATTATTAAATTTAATGGAAATTAAAAAAATTCATGCCAATTTTAATTTGCCACTTTTAGGTTTTTTTAAAAATGACGATAGTATATTCTTATTAACTGACAAACATTTAATTATTTTTAGAAGTGATTGGAAGCCTTTATCTATTAAAAATCTTTCAATGCTTAGTCCAAAGTTTATAAATTTTCAAAATAGTATTGAAATTTTTGGAATATATAATAATAAGCCATTTTACTACGTATTAGACAGAAACTTCCCTATGTTAAGATATGCAAATATTAATGCAAGTAATATTAAATATGCAAAGAATTTTGTAATTTTTAACAATACACAAGATTATATATTTAAGAAAAATTCAGTATGCCACATATTCCAAGACCAACTTTTTTATCTTAGTGATATATCGCTTAATATTACTATAGAAAATGAGATGACAAATTTAATAACATTTTCTATCCCCTATGTAGATATCCAATTATCTATAAAAGAATTAAATATTTTATTTTCAGATATATGTAATACATCAGTCAAAGAAGAAAAATTCCTTAAACAAATAGGAAATGAGATTTTATTCTTAGAGGACGGAGAGGTAAAGATTATAAAAGTAGACGGTTCTGTTTATGGAAAATACACTATCAAAAAGGGACAAAAGTTATCTTTAAAAAAAGGTGTTTATATAGTGCTTATGAAAACAAAGGATAAAATACATATTAAAAAATCTTTAAGTATTCTCTATTAAACCCTTAATAAAATCTAATATTTCTTCAAATTTCATACCTCTTGATGCCTTTAATATAACTCTCTCATTACCAGTAATATAATACCTTAAAAAATTGAATAATTTTTCTTTTTCCCTAAAGTAATAGCATTCTATTTTACCCTTTAATTCTTCGTAAGTATATCTTACCAACTCTCCAAGTAGTATAACTCTACTATGTCCTAAGTTTAAAATATACTTTGCTATCTCCCTGTGATAAAATTCCGAAAATTTACCAAGTTCAAGCATATCACCAAGAATAAAGACGTTTTTCTTTGAAGGTTTTATAGAATAAAAAAGAGCCTTAACTGAAAGTGGATTAGCATTATATGCATCATTAATAATTTGAAACTTATCAAGATTTATAATTTCCATACGCATAGCTTCTGATTTAAAATTCTCTAATAACTTATACGGTTCTTCTATATTAAAGAAATTTGCCACTTTAAAAACCCCAATTGCATTTTCAAGCCAACCGTAATTTAAAAAATCCACAGAGTATGAGTCAAAATAAAGTCTTACTCCAACTTCAAGAAACTCGTATTTATAGTCATTTAAATCAAATGTAATAATTGTTTTATCCTTTAAATGTTTTTTATAATTTTCATAGTCCTCCTTTCTCATAAAACCCACTTTAGAATATTTAAATATACTAATTTCTTCCTCTGCAACGTCATCAATATTTTCAAAAAACTCTAAGTGTTCAGGACCAATATTCGTTATAATTGCATATTGTGGTTTAGCTATATCTACTAAACTCTCTACTTCTCCCTTATGATTAGTCCCTATTTCAATTATTAAAAACTCCGCATCCTCCTTCGTATTTAAAATCGTAAGTGGTAGTCCAATATTGTTATTAAAACTTTTTGGACTTTTATATGTTTTATATAACTTTGAGAATATTGTATATAGCATTTCTTTAGTTGTGGTTTTTCCCGACGCACCACCAACAGCTACAATTTTAGTATTCTTTAAAGAATTTTCTCTATAAAACTTGGAAATTTGAATTAGTGCATTTAATGGTTCTTCAACTATAATTATTTGCTTCGTATCTTTGTTAAAACTTTTTGAAACAATAGCACCAACAGCCCCTCTATTTAGTGCATCTAATACAAAGTCTTCTCCATTGAAGTTTTTACCCTTTAGTGCTATGAATAATTCATTTTCCTTTATAGTCCTACTATCAACTGAAAAACCATAAATCTCTCTATCTACGCCATTAAATTCAGCGTTTAGTATATTAGCTATATCGCTAATTTTCAATCTTCTATATGTGCAACTATATTAATAAAGAAAAATATAAGAAACCAAAAAAACCTCGTTATTTCATCATAACCAAGTAAATATAGCGGGTCTCCAACAAAGAAAAATGAAAATCCAGCAAAACCAACAAACCATCTTCTTCCTAAATCACTACCAATATACAATAAAACGTCAGCTAAAAGAATAGCAAAGTTTACATTTAGAACCAAAAGAAACAAGTAATTAATAAGACGACTTTCTATAAATGCAGAAATTAGAAATGAGAATAATAAGCTTAAAGCAACTCCCAAAACCCACGTTATTATCTTAACACCCCTTAACTCAAAACCTTGCCTTCTTAAGCCAACAAACATAAAAAGTAAAACTAATGATAAATAAAATCTTGAAATAAGATGTAAAGTTTGAGAATTAATCATTTCTGATACAGGAAATATTAGTCCACTCATACTTAGTAAAACCCAAAACTTACCCCTTATACTATCAAGACCAATTTGAAATGCTTTTCTTATACCTGAAATTAGAAAGAGAAAACCACAAAGTATAAAAATAGTTTTGAGGAGTTGAAGGTTATAGAAAAGTGCCCATATTGCTAAAATAAGAAGTGATATATTGATAAACCTTAATATCCAAACCATAAAACAAATTTTAAAGTATTAAAATTTTCTACTATCGTAAAATGAAAAAATTATTTTTCATTATATTTATTCTTTCTTGCTCTAAGATAGAAAATCCAAATATTTTAGTTTCAATTTATCCTTTAAAACTCGTTCTAAATGAAATTGGTATAAGTAGCTACGCACTTATAGATAAAGTAGTTGATATTCATAGTTTTGAGCCTTCTATAAGGACAATACTGAATGTACAAAATACCTGTGGTTTTATATATATATCGGATAATCTTGAAACTTGGGCAAATAACATAACTTCAAAATATAAATTAGAACTTCTTGAAAATAATACGAACTTACATGCATGGACCGATCCAAAATTTATTCTAAATAAAATGTCAGATATTGAAAGTCTTTTATTGAAGTGCAAAATAAACTATTCAAAGGATAGTATAAATAAATTAATTTCAAAGCTAAAGAAAATTGATAGTACAAACGCGAATATAGCGAGTAAAATAAGAGTAGAATATATCCTTTTTCATACTTCATTTGAACCATTTTTAAAGTCTTATAATCTAAAAATTAGAACAATTCTATTAAAAGAAGGACATGCGGATATTTTACCAAGTGATTTAGAAAAAGCCCTATCTTCAAAGGATAAAGTAATAATAAAAGAAAACTACTATAGCGATGAATTGTTAAGGATATTCAAGGAAAAGAGCTTTAGAATTATTTCGCTCGATCCATATGGTTTTAGCTTCAAGACATATAGTGATTTTATAAAGTACATTAGCGATAGTATCTTAGGAAATACATATACCTTAGAAGAGAACTAGTAAAATTACCTAATGCTATTGCATAAAATCCGATAAACAAAGAAAATACTAACATTGTTAAGATATCTACAATTGTACCAATAACAAAAGAAGTATTTATTTTTTTTATATCTTTCATCGCAAATGCATAACTTGTAAGTATTTTTGTAGCACTTGCAAAGGGTAGACTAATTAAATAGATTATTAAAACTACTGAAGTAATTTTTGCGTCAATTGAAGTAAAATTTCCTCTTTCATATAAAACTTTTACTATAAACTCTGAAAAAACTGCAAAGAAAATAGTAATAGGAATTGTTATGAAAAAACTCATCCTAAGAGCTCTTCTTAAGTCTTTTATTGGTTCTTTTGACTTTGTAAAATCTACAATTGCTATAGTAGAGATTGCTATACCTGTTATAGCAAGTGGAAAGTGAAATATTCTAAAAGCGTAGTTTAAATAGCTGATTGCTCCACTTTGAAAAAATGAAGCAAGGAATGTACTAAAAAATAGATTTATTTCATTAAATCCATAAGCCAAAAATGTAGGTAGTAGTAATTTGTAAAAAGTCTTAATCGAAGGGTTATTAAAGTCAGGTTTTTCAAATTTTTCATTTAAAAACAATATTAGAAGTATCGTTTGTACTATTACTCCAATAGTAAAGCCTATGGAAAGTGATATTTCTTTATCAAAATTTGAAAATATCCCAAATAAAACTATGGATATATTTATAATACTAGGAGCAACTGAAGTTATAAAGAACTTTCCTTTCGTATTCAGGACAGCAGAAAATATTGAAGAAATTGAGAAGAAAAAAAGTGAAGGTAAAGTAATATAAGTTAAAAATAATGCTAGGTTGAACTTCTCATTATCTTTTAAAAATCCCGGAGCGGTTATAATTAATAAAGGTTTTGCAAAAATTATAAGAATAATGTTAATTATTAGAACAATTAGAGAAAACTGGATAAAAATCGCCCATAGAAATTTTCTTGAATAGTTTGAATTTGCATAAGCGGGAATAAATGCGTTATTTAATGCTTGATCTCCCAACAAATCTCTAAATAGGTTCGGTATTCTAAATGCAACAAAGAACGCATCTGACTTACTACTTGCACCAAGTAGATAAGCAATTACTATCTCTCTTATTAATCCTGTTATTCTACTAATAATTGTTCCAATTGAAAATAAAATTACAGATTTAAAATTAATTTGAAAATTTTAAAGATTACGCTTTAAAATTATCTTAATTGCCCCAGTAGCTCAGGAGGATAGAGCGGTGGCTTCCTAAGCCATAGGTCGGGGGTTCGAATCCCTCCTGGGGCGCTATGCTAATCTTTCTATGGAATTTACAGATAGACCCAAAGTTATGGGTTATCCTTGAAAAAACCCCACAAGATGCACCAATTGAGCTCTTTATAGTCCTTAGAGACCAGCTTCTACTACCTGAAAATCTCAAAGTTTCTCCTAAGGAAAAAATTTCAATACTACAGAACTATCATTATAGTTCACAAAGGAATCTTGTAGAATTTCTAAAATCCTCTTCAGATGTATACGAGATTAAGCAATTCTGGGTTGTGAATGCGATTTATGTAAAGATAAGAAGGTCCGCTTTTGAAAGGCTGTTTTTGAATAGACAAGATATAGATATAATATATCATGATTGGGATAATTTTAAAATTGTTGCTCATAAATCTAATGATAATAATACTTATGCTGCAACTTGGAATATAGCTAGAATAAAAGCTGATAGTGTATGGATAGTTCATGGCTATACTGGTAATGGTGTAATTATAGGCAACTTAGATACAGGTGTAGATCCTAATCATCCTGCACTAAGTGGTAAAATCCTCACTAATTACTGGAGAGATGCAGTAAATAATCAGGCAAATCCTTATGACGATAATGGTCATGGTACGCATACGATAGGAACAAGTGTAGGTGGTGATGGATTGGGACCATTTGTAAATGATATAGGAGTTGCACCAAATGCAAAAGTAGTGGTATGTAAGGCTTTTAATGCTTCAGGTAGTGGCTCAAATAGTGCAATTACTACTTGCGTTCAACATTTTACGGATGTAAAGGTAAATAGCGGAGTTAACATAGTTGCAGTGAATAATTCGTGGGGTGGAGGTGGTGGAAATACTTGGCTTTGGAATGCAATATGGAATGGTTGGAGGGCTAACAATATAATTCCTGTTTTTGCAGCAGGAAATAGTGGTCCTGGAACTGGAACCGTAGGTAGTCCTGGGGATTATCCTATTGTAATTGCTGTTGGAGCTACAAATTCATCTGATAATATTGCAAGTTTTTCAAGCAGAGGACCAACTCCCAGCTCAAGTCCTTACAACAATACAAATTATTGGTCAAGAAGTGACTGGAACTACTTTAAACCTGACATTGCGGCACCGGGTCAAGGAGTTCCTTCGTCAGTTCCAGGAGGAGGTTATCAAAGTTGGGATGGAACATCTATGGCAACTCCACATGTGACAGGCGTAATTGCATTAATGTTTGAAAAGAATCCTACTTTAACTTATAGTCAAGTATATTTAATTATAACTGATTATGGTAGAGTTAGACCATCAGGTTGTGGAAATACTTGGCCAAATAACAACTGTGGATGGGGTAGAATAGATGCACTCTTAACTATTCAAAATACTCCTTCAAATACAATTCCCAATGTAATAGTTCTAAGTCATGCTCTTCAAGACGCAAATGCTAATGGTTTTTTAGATCCAGGTGAAAACGTGAATTTAGACATTACTATTAAAAATAATGGTGGTGCTGATGCCTATAATGTAGTTGCAAATCTAACAACTACAAATCCTTCAAAAATCAACATCATAGATAATACGATAAACTTTGGAAATTTACCTTCCAACACTACAAAAAGCGGTTCCGCCATAAATGATATATTTAGATTTCAAGTTAGCCCATCAGCCCAAATAGGAGATACCGCAACTTTAAGAATTACAATAAATTATACTGATGCAGGTAATAACTCACATCAAAAGGTTCATAATATTCCAATTACAGTTGGACAACCTCCTCTTTCAATAGTAGATATAGATACAGGAACAGTTCTTTTAAGCTTACCCGATAATGGTTCTTTAGGTTATCCCAATACTTCACAAACACCAGGAAACGGTTTTAGATATCCTAAGAATGCAAGTACTTCTTTATATTATGCTTCTTTTGGTTTTGGAAATTCTTCAAGTTATCTTGTAGATAATTTTTATAATTCTTCTTCTAATGATAATGATATAAAAAGAGAATTTGGTATTTACAATAGCAGTCTCTTCGGAGGTCCAATATATGGTCATGAAGAGTATGTCCTCACATTATCTGATGGTAATTTTGCATCACCAAGAAATATAAAAGCTCATTTAATAGCATATGGAAGATTAAACTCACCATTTGTCTTTTTAAGATATAGACTTAAAAATGAAGGAAATAGTGCTTTAAATAATGTTTATATGGCAATATTTTCTGATTTTGATTTAGGTAATAGTTATTCAAACGATAATGCTAATACTTTTGTTTGCAATACTGGACAAGTAAAGGGTGGTGCATTCATGTCTTCAAGTGATTTTAATGGATATGTAGGAATAGTCTTAGTTAGCGGTAGCTGGGGTAGCGCAAGAGTTGCACGTCATAATCCCTGGCCATACAACGAAAGTTTCAAGTGGGGTATGATAACTGGAACAAGTGGTCAAACAAGTGGAACTAATGCTGACTTTTCAGTGTCGGTTTCATCAGGTCCATATAATCTAAATGTTGGTGATAGTGCGGTAGCAGTTTTTGCATTTTTTGGTTCTCCAAATCAACCAGATTGTAACATCACCGATATTGCAGAAAAGGAATATGCTAACTTGTTATTTAGATTTAGCTATACTGATAATAAGCTAAAACTTGTTTTGCCGTTTAGTGATGAGCTTAGAATAAGCATATACTCATCATCTGGAAGATTAGTTTTTAATAGTGTATATAAGCTTAAGGAAGGTACAAACGAAATTCCAATAAAACTTTCAAAAGGTATTTATGTAATCTCATTTAAAGGTAATAAGATAAACAAAACTTCTAAATTCGTAAACTAAAACCTTGGGGGCACTTGCCCCTCATTAAAAATAAAGTTTTTTATTAAAACCGCAAGCGGAACTGCTAAGAAAAATCCAAAAATACCAAGTAAAGCGGTTGAAATAGTAAAAGAAACAATTATTAATGTAGGTTCTATTTTAAAAGTGTTTCCCATAATTTTAGGTGTTAAAATTGTAGTTTCAACTAAGCTATCTATAAGAAACACTATTGCAAGCTTAAAAAGGTCAAATAAGACATTTCCAGATGACGCAAGAGTAATTATTACTGAAATTATAACAGTTATAGCAAAACCTATGTTTGGAATAAGGTTAAAAAAACCTGCAACTATTGCAATAACGTTTGCATAATTTATAGAAAATATTAGGCAAAGAAAATAAACCAAAAGACCAACAATAGTTGCGCTAAGCAACTGAATTCTTATATACCTCCCTAAAATACCTATAGTATATTCAAGACCAGAAGTATTAAACCTTTTACGAACTAAATTCATAATTCCTCTATAGTCAGATAGTAGATAAAATGATAAAATTATGCCTATTATGATATAAAAAACAATTGTGAATGTAGAAGCAAATACACTGAAAATTTGACTAAGATATTTACCAATGTTTTCAAAAAAAACCTTAATTTGTAGCTCTATTTGATACCTAACATTCTCAGGAAAATAGTTGTAAACATTTTTCAAGTTTTCAAAAATCTTTTGTTTTTCCAAAATAAGAATATTTGCTATATAGTAGACAAATAATGAAATAATGCCCATTGATATAATTATAATAATAAAAGAGCTAATCCCCCTTGGTATTCTAAATCTTAATTGGAAATAATCAACTACAGGCAAGAAAATAAGAGTAACTACTATAGCTACTATAAATGGAATTACCGCTATTGAGAGAATTTTCAAGAATATAATAACTGCTATTATTACAGAAAATCTATATGCTTCTTTTTTATTTTCTATTCTAAAGATAATTGCCGAAAGTGTTGCTAATAAGAAACCCGCCGTTATTTTTGAAAATGATAGAAATAGTGATATAACAAGAGATAAAATTGCAAGCCAAATCATTGTTCTATTTATTATTCTATTTTTTTAATATCACTTAGAATTTCATCTATATTTAATTCACTTCCTTTATAATTCTTTCTAATTCTACCTTTACCATCTACAAGACTAATTCTATCAGTATGCGTTATAAAATAGATTGTATCAACATTAGTTGGTTGTTTTATTGCAACTACATTAAACTCCTTTATTAAATTTTCCGCCTCTTCTCCTGTTAGCAAAATCCACCTACTAAAATCTAATTCTCTAATATTTGCATATTTTTTAAGAACCGATGGTTTATCTCTTTGCCAATCAAATGATACTAAAACAAAAAGCAAGTTCTTTTCATTAGTTTTTTTAGATAATTTTATCATATTTTCTGTAATCATTGGGCATATATCTGGACAGCGAGTATATATAAATCCAATAATTAATTTTTTGCCTTTATAGTCAAGAGGAAAATTAACTAACGATGAATCTTGATTTAGTAATTTATAATTTCCTTTAATTTCAGAGATAACTGGTAATTTTTGACATGAAATGAGGAGAAAAATATATATTAATACCTTCACTCCTTTAGTTCCTTAAATTTTTTCCTCATTTCTTTCTCTGATAAGTTCCTTACGAATGTTAAAACCGCTCTCTTCGGTTTATGTCTTTTCACTACTTCTATTTTTTCAATAGTAGGTGAGTATATAGGAAAGATTCTTTCAACACCTATACCTTGGCTAACTTTTCTCACAGTTATAGTTTTCCCTACACCACTTCCTCTTATCTTTATTATCATACCCTCGTATGGTTGTATCCTTGTCTTTTCTTCCCATTTTCTTGTTTTCTGATTGTATCTTGTTTCAGTTACCCTTACATGAACTCTCACAATGTCCCCAGGCCTAAAACGCGGTATATTCTTAATAAAGTTTTTTTCTATTTCTTTTATTAACTCTTGTTTATTCATAAAAGCGGGCGACGGGATTTGAACCCGCGACCCTCTGCATGGCAAGCAGATGCTCTACCACTGAGCTACGCCCGCAAGTGAGATAATTTTAAAGGAGGGCTATATAGCCCTCTAATCCTTTATGAATTTATCAACTAAAACTGCTCTTCTTTCTTTATATATGCTTATTACATATATACCTTTACTAAACGAACTTATATCAATCTTAGAAATTCCTGATGGAATGTATTGGTCTAATACTTTTGCACCCTTAATATCGTAAATCCTTACAAGTATTGGCTCTATACTGTTAAATACAATACTATTCCCTATCCTCTCATATATTTTACCCTTAATATCTTCATCATTTGAAACAGCTTGCTGACAAATACCACCAGATACGACAAGAGCATACCTTTGAGGACCATTCGGCACATTCTGACCAATCACTCTTATCGTATATACCGTATCCTTCGGCGGTATTATCCTCACTACCTCCCAATTATTCACAATGTCAACTATATTCACATTCATCCTCGTAGTGTCTATATCATTACTCAAAGGCGCTGTAGGTCTCACATTACCATTCCAAAAATCACTCCCCTTCTCTACTCTTAAATTCAAATTGTTCACCAAACAACCTACCTGCGTTGTATTGCAATTAACATTACCAGGATAATCACTCCATACTAATACTACCCTCGTTAACATATTCTTGCATAAACTTATAGTATATGTATGCGTCTGTCCAGTCGCTATACCACTCGCATTATCTACAAAATATATCCTCGATTTTCTTATATTGGATGAATCAGCTAAATTTAACCAATTGTCTTCTGGTGTAAAATACATAACGTTATCTAATACTAACCTACCAACCCCCTCATTGCCATTTGGTGTAGGATTGTTAGATGCATTATTCTCGTTTCCCTGAGCAACATCACCATCCCTTGAAATAGGCACAGCACTCGCTAATATACTCGCCTTTACCAACGCACTTGATGGATTTATTGGCGGAGCAGAATTCTTC
>JANXBH010000013.1 GCA_025060695.1 Caldifarciminota bacterium
TTTATTACTACTTTTCTATAACTCTTTACAAATAGTATGCCATCAGGACAATGTCCTAAGTAGTAATTCTCATAGCCTGGTAGTTCATCGTAGTATTCTACTTTGCTTTTGTCTATTCTTGAGCCTATTAGCTCGTAGTCTATTCTTGAGAAATTATCTTTTGTGTTTATTACATAGCTTATTCCTTTTTCTGTTATGTATGCAGTTAGGTTTCCATTTCTCGTATAGAATATGACTTCCTTTGCCTCTTTTCCTTCATCTGTAGCCACTTGCCCCTTGTTCGGTGTGAAGCCGTTTAGATTGTACACATAGGAGTTCATCCATTCTTTTACAACATCAGGATTATAATTATTCAAAGCGCCATCTGCAAATGATATTAAAAGGTTAACTATCATAACATAAATTTTACGGCACAATTTGTTTTTTTATATCTTTAGTGGTGTTGGGGTAAAAGTAAGAATGAAAAGAAAAATTGATAGTGTAGCATATAATTTATCTTTTGGATTAAGTTTAGTATAGTCATTTAGGGGTTTTGGGTGGTTTATGCCAAGAATAAGAGCTAAAATTGCCCATATGAACCATCCACTCCAGTAAAAAATTCCAAAAAATAATAAAACTATTAAAAATAGAAAAGAAATATATTTTTGATTTTTGCCAAATAAAGCATAGGCAATATGACCTCCATCAAGTTGACCTATAGGAATTAAATTTAAATTAGTAACGAATAAACCTAACCAACCTGCAAATGCAATAGGATGAAGAATAATAGTTTTGTCCTCAGTATTTCCAAGAACTAAATAACTTATAGTTTTAAACAGAATACTTTCTCCAAGCATAATGCCCTCTTTCGCAGCAGATGCATCAACGACTTTTGAAAGTTTTAGACCTACTACTAAAACAGCTATAGTTACAATTAAACCAAACCAAGGACCTGCTGCACCTATATGTAAAAGTGCTTTTCTATTAGGTATTGCGGACCTAATTTTTATTACCGCTCCCATAGTTCCAATTAGTGGATTAGGAAATGGAATAAAATATGGTAATGTCGCATCAACCTTATATTTTTTAGATAAAATAAAATGTCCCATTTCATGAAAAAGTAGAATTGACATAATTGAAATAGAAAATGGAATACCCTTTATAATATCTCCAGAAAATGGATTAGCACCAGCTTGAATGGCACCCGCAATTAATGTAGAAATTATTGTAAGAATAAACAAAATTAAATGTAATAAGTAGTTTTGTTTTTGAGGTTTTGGTATTTTTGTAATTTTTAGTATAAAGTTATTACTTTCTTCTTCTGAAACTTCAAGATAGTATCCATTTTTTATTAGTTCATCTTCTAATGCGGATATTCTATTTTCCACGTCGTATGGAATAGAAACATATGCTATAAAGCCATGTTCCAATTCATCTATACTTGTAATAAATGTATATTTGCTTAGAATATAATAAGGGCTCATAATTCAATAACTACTTTTCCGAAAACTTCACCACTTTCAATCATACTATGAGCTTTTTTTATTTCTTCTATTGGAAGAACTTTATATACTATAGGTTTAAACACACCATTTTCAAAATATTTAATAATTTCAAAAATGTCCGCTCTTTTTCCCATAGTAGAGCCGATGATTGATATTTGTCTATAGAATATATGTCTTAAATCAATTTCAGCCATATGTCCACTTGTTGCACCATAAGTAATAATTTTTCCACCATTTTTTACAATTTTTATTAAGTTATTAATATGCATTTTCCCTGTATGATCTAAAACCGCATCTATCTTACCAAATTTTTCCTTTATTACACTTGAGATATCCTGTTTCTTCCAATTTATTACAAAATCAGCACCAATTTCATATGCTCTTTGAATTTTTTCATCACTTCCTACAGTAGTAATTATATATGCATTTAAAAGTTTTTTTGCAATTTGAATAGAGGATGAACCGACGCCGCTTCCTGCAGACATTATTAAAATTATACTATCCCTTTCTATCTGACCTCTTCTAATTAGTGCATTATACGCGGTTAAAAATGTAAGTGGAAAACTTGCACTTTCTATAAAGTTTAAATTCTTTGGCTTTTTAAATACAAATTCTCTTCTTATATTTATATATTCTCTATATCCACCCCACACGTGCTCACCTAATATAGAATAATTCTTACAAAAGTTATCATTTCCACTCATACATTGATAACATAAATTGCAAGATACCGCAGGAGACAAAACTACTTCATCTCCTATTTCAATATCAACTACATCACTACCCTTATCTACTACTACTCCGCTAATATCTGCACCAAGTATATGCGGGAGATTTGGTCTAATGTTTATACCTTTCCTTATCCAAATATCTATATGATTAATTGATACTGCCTTTATTCTTACCAATACTTCAGAAGATGAAATTTTAGGCTCTTGAATATTTTTTAGCTCTAATACATCAATATCACCAAAATTATTTATAATAACAGCTTTCACCAGCGATAGTGGGCAAAAACTTTATTAGCTTCAGCCATTTTATGAGTGTTTTCCCTAATTTTTATAGCATTGCCTACTCCTTTTGAAGCATCTAATATTTCATTTGCTAACCTTTCTACCATAGTCCTTTCTGAACGATTCCTTGCTGCTTGAATTATCCACTTAATTGCTAAGGAAATTTGTCTTTTTGGTTTTATTTCTACTGGCACTTGATAAGTAGCACCTCCAACTCTTCTTGCTCTTACTTCTATTTCAGGCTTTACATTCTCTATTGCTTTAAGAAATATTTGATAACCATCTTCTCCTGTCTTCTTTTGACATAATTCTAATGAATTATATAGAATTTTTCTAGCTTTACTCTTTTTACCATCCCACATTAAATTATTTATAAATTTAGAAACTAATACTGAACCATATTTTGGATCAGGTTCTACTGGTCTTTCAGGTGCTCTTCTTCTTCTCATTTCTTCTTTTCCTCCTTTGGTTTTTTAGTGCCATATTTACTTCTACTATTTTTTCTTTTCTCTACTCCCGCAGCATCATAAACCCCTCTAACTATATGATATTTAACACCCGGTAAGTCCTTTACTCTTCCACCCCTAACAAGGACTACTGAATGCTCCTGTAAATTATGTCCTTCTCCCGGAATATAAGCTATTACTTCTCTACCATTTGAAAGCCTTACTTTTGCGACTTTTCTTAGTGCGGAGTTCGGTTTTTTAGGTGTAGTAGTATATACTCTAATACATACTCCTCTTTTTTGTGGATTACCCTCTAAAGCAGGTGCTTTTGACCTTTTTCTTTTTGGTCTTCTTGGATTTCTAACTAATTGGTTTACTGTTGGCATATTTTCCTCCATAATACAAGTTAAATTCCTCTACTGGATATACTGAGACAAAAACTTTTCCTTTTTTCCTTTCAAACTTAACCATTCCACTACTAAGCGCATATAAGGTATCATCCCCTCCCTTTTTTACATTATAACCCGCATGAATCTTCGTGCCTCTTTGTCT
The DNA here is from genome assembly GCA_025060695.1 of Caldifarciminota bacterium. Taxonomy (GTDB): domain Bacteria; phylum Hydrothermota; class Hydrothermia; order LBFQ01; family DSFT01; genus DSFT01. Next base: position 3,496 of record JANXBH010000013.1, read on the forward strand.
GACTAATATATTTCCTGCATTTACATATTGCCCATCTCCTACTTTTACACCAAGATATTTAGGTCTACTATCTCTACCATTTTGTGTAGAACCTTGACCTTTATGTGTTGCCATAGTCCGAAAATTTTAAAGCAATTTATTTTATTTTCTTTATAAGTAATTCTATTCCTTTTGGAATATCACTTGGTTTAAATGTTAATTTATCAAAAAACTCGCAGCTTCTTGAATGTAAATAACTTGAAATAACTGCTGAGTATATAGGACTAACCTTTTGTGCCAAAAATCCTCCAATAAGGCCACTTAAAATATCTCCACTTCCTCCTCTTGCTAACCTTTCATCTCCCCAAATGTTTAAAAATCTATAGTTATTTTGAACTATTACGCTTGGATTTCCTTTTAATAGTAGCACAGGTTTATATTTCTTTGAAAAGTTCATAGAAACTTCTATTCTTTTTCTGTCTATTTCTTTTGGCTCTTTACTTATAATAAAACTCATTTCTCCGGGATGTGGAGTTATAATAGTCTTTTCATCTAATAGTTCAATCTTATCAGAAATTGCCCATATTCCATCTGCATCTATTATCTTTGGAATATTTAGATTCAAAACCTCACTCATAAATTGTTTCGTATACTCGTTTCTTGAAATTCCGCTACCTACTACTAAACTATCAAAGTTAAGGTTTTTACTTAGCAAGTCCTCAAAACTTCTTCTTGAAAAATATCCATTTTCATCTTCAATAGGAATTACTATACTTTCAGGGACTTTCCCCACTATATACGGGTAAATACTTTTTGGAATTGCACAATATATTAAACCTACACCACTTGAAATTGCACCAAAAATATTTAATATTACCGCACCTACATAGTCCTTACTTCCACCAATAATTAAAACTCTTCCCTTATCCTTCTTATTCTCATATCCAATATACTTTGGAAGTAAATTTATAACATCATCCTCTTCCAAGTACAAAAACCCCTTATTTTCTAAAAGCTTCTCTTCTATTCCAATATCTACTATTTCTACTTTTCCACTATATATCTTACCCTCAAATAGAAAATGTCCAAGTTTTTCACTTGCAAATGTATAAGTAATATCACTTTTAAATGCTATATTTGAAATTGAACCATCGTCTGCACTTATTCCACTTGGTATATCAAGTGAAATTTTCTTTGCATTACTACTATTTACTATTTCAATACATTTATAGTATTTTCCTTCCAATTTTCCCTTAAAGCCTATTCCAAATATTCCATCTACAACAACATCAGCATTTATACTAAATTTCTTTTCATTAAACATTTCAATTTCAATATCAAAAGCCTTAAGTAGTTCAAAGTTTATCCTTGCTTCATTAGTTTTAATATTTTCATCAAATATTATAACTTTGACATTCTTTTTATATTTCTTTAGCCACCTTGCAACTACAAATCCATCTCCTCCATTATTTCCACTACCACAAAGGATTATGAAACTATTACCAAAACTTCTTATATTTTCCGCAACTCCTTTTCCTGCATTTTCCATTAAAACAATCTGTGGTATTTTAGAACTATTATCTACTTCCTTCATTTCATAAGAAAATAAAACTCTTTTCATATTTTAAATTTTAATTTTAATAGTAGTTTTCCTTGACCTACTACTTCACCCTGCTTCACGTGTATTTTTTCTATAGTTGCATCCTTCGGTGCTGTGATAAGCATTTCCATTTTCATAGATTCTATACTAAGAAGCACATCTCCACTTTTTACTTCATCTCCTTCTTTTACTTTTATACTACTAATTTTTCCTGTAATAGGTGATAGAATTTCATCTCTATGTTCTATATTACTCTCTATTTCCTCATCTATCTTCTCTATAATGTAAATCCTTGAATTGTAAAATAAAACTATCTTATTACCAACTTTTCTATATAAAACATCTAACTTTAGATTTGGATTTGGGCTTACTTCGTAAATATTCCCGTAGTTATCTCTTAGCTTCATTTTTCTTTCTAAAGAAGCTGTCAAATAATAGAAGTGCTATTGCAATTGTAATAAAGCTGTCAGCTAAATTAAATATAAACCATCTTAAGTTTTCGTTTATTCCAATATCTATAAAATCAACAACCATACCCCTAAAAACTCTATCAAATATATTTCCCAAAGCACCACCAATAATTAAAGTATATGCAAAGAAACTTAAATTACTTTTTTCTCTTATGGCAAGATAGATTACAAATATGGTAATAATAATAGCTAAGAAAAGATATGGGAAGCCTTCTCCAAAATGTAGCCCAAATGCAATTCCGGGATTATATACAAATGTAAATCTTAAATACCCATTTATAATCTCTACAGGCTGATAGAGAGGTAAATAGTTTTCTACTAAGAACTTTGAAATTTGGTCAATCAATAGAACGACTAAGGGTATGAAGACTAAATATAAAATTTTACCTCTCATCTAATTATATTTAACCAATCGCTCAAAAGAAAGTAAAATCTACTAATTAAAAGTGAAAATCTTGCCATAATAGTATATCCAAAGCTTGCACCAAAAGTTATCATCATTATTATAATACCAAGCTTTGCTATACCTAACAAAACTCCTCTCTGTTCTGTTGAAAAATAAAAATATACCAATGTAGATATAACACCAAGTAAAATCACAAGTGGTCCAATAGTAAATAACAAGCTTGTAAGAAAATTCAAAGGACTGGATAGATCAATCATGTACTCAGGAGAAAGTACTGGTAAAAATGTTGCTAAGGTTTGAGGAAATATAAAACCCTGAATGCTTGCAACAATACTAATACCTGAACCAATACCTACTACAAATGCTATAGGTATTCTTGAAAGCCACACAAGTGAAGGAACAATATATGTAAAAATCTCAAGTCTGATAAGTGTAAGTATTCCCAATAATATTGCAACTACTGTCATAGTTCTAATAAACACATGTTGACTTGGATCTAAACCCATCTGTATGGACGGCCATATTGCTTGGTTTAATGCTAAAATTACACCAAAACCTGCGGAAATGCCTACAAATATATGTTCTGCAAACTTATAAATAGGATTATCTCCAAATACAAAAGATAAAATTGCAAGTGTTAAAAATGCAGCAATCCATATACCAATAACATCCAATATCATCCTAATATCCTCCTTATTATAAAACCGACATTTCCAAGAAGTATAAACACTAAAATTACACTGTGGACCACAACCTGCGATATCATAATAAGTGATGCAAGACCTTTACTCTTATTTAAGCTTTCATAATCAAAAGCACCTTTTAGTCCTCCTACAAGTCCAACAATTTGCTTTGCTTGATAATACGGAAAATATCCGGGTGCCATAACAGCAGTTACTGCAAAAGCCATCTTTACCCCATATCTTGCCTGAACTATCTGAACCCAAGAGTCTCCGGTTGCACCTGCCTCAAATCCAAAAAGCAAATTTATATCTTTATAGTTTAATACTGTATCGTCCTTTATTAGCTTTTTATATATTTCATAGCTATCTATAGGCTTTCCATAATAGTCAGTAGGAAATACTTTTCTAAAATCCTCACTTAAACCAATCATTACGCCTAAAACTCCCGGTTTAAATCCAAGTATTAAATAGTCTTTTCCGTATACTTTATTATATCTTTTTGCTACTTTCTCAATAGCATTAATTCCTACTATTAATCCCTCAAATTGCCAATGTGTCATAAGTAATACTTTTACATTTTTCTTAAATGATTGTTCTAATACAACTTCAAGGACAGGTTGAAGCTCAGGATATGCGGATGGACCATAATCTGTAGAAATTAGAATAATATCGTCTTCTTTTAGTGATTCTACAGCATTATATGCTTCAATTACTTCTTTTGTTGGACTGGATGGAAGAGTAGGCTTTAAAAATAGTGGAAGAATTATTGCGAATATTAAAACCGCATATATAATTCTTCTATCGATAAGTGCTAAGAAATCAAGTATGGCTCTCATCTTATATATCCCCTCTCTATACCAAAGATAATTCTAAGTGAAAAAGCTATACTTCCAAGTGTAAGACCAAGTATAATCGCTCTTTGACCTGCTGTATTAGGATATTGCATGATCCAGTTAGAAAGTGAAGGTATAAATTGAGAAAGAAGTTCTGAATAGAAGAAAACACCAATTCCTAAGGATAGAAATAAAATTGCAAGAAAATATCTAAATATTGCATTAAATCCTGTATATTTTGTTGCAATATATAAAAAATACGAACCTGCTACTATCATAAATACGAAGAAAAATGGAATAAAAATACTTCCTCCAAATGGAACTCTTCCCATCATTACAATTGCTGCTGATATTAAAAGTAGAGATGACTCTAAATTTCTTGCTCTAAATGCTCTATAGGATGCGGATGCTATGAAAAATCCAAGAATTGAAAACATAGTTGCATCAAGTGGAAGATATATATTTTGAAATAACCAGAGATAACTTGAATTTGAAATAAATGGTCCTCCATAAGCATACCAAGCCCAAATACCCCAAAATAGTGCTATAAAAAATGAAATAATTAAAATTAAGCTATATACTGCATCCTTATCTCTTCTTTTTATTTTTCTCCAATGATATAGAATTAAGCTATCTATACCTAAAAGTAGTGCAAATCCCGAGATGATAATATACCATCTGGATGTTAGCTGTTCAATTTGTGTAAAAGGTTCTCTTGGAATAAAAAATAAAGCCATTATAAGAATACCGCTAATAAAGGTAACAATTACAGGAATTTGAGTTTGCATTATTCACCTCCTACCTTAAACAGATTAAAGTACAAATCCTTTAACTCAGTAAAAACACCAAAGCTTGAGGTTGTAGCAAGTATAGCACCAATTATTATAAATACGATAAGCAGGACTTTTGCTATATCTTCGGATTTTATAGTTCCAATTTCAGAAGGATTTTTACTTAAATATGCGGATGCTGCATATAGTTCTTCACCAATTAGGGTATAGTCGCAAGAGACTATGAAAAATGGAAGTTGTGTAACCGCGGTAGTTCCTGCTATATTTATGGAACCTACATTATATGAAGTTTCTGCCATTAACAAGCTTTCAGCATAAAAATAACCCTGATAGAATGCTGCACCCGGTTTTTCTCTTACAACTATACCATTAAAACCTGCTGCAAACCCGAACTGCTGAGTAGTCAAAAACATTATATTTTCTTCTTTATATAAATCTGGTCTTCCTGATTCAGTATAACCTTCCTTTACTGCTTCCCTTGATGCAAGCATTATAAGAGGGTCATTATTGGGAACTATTAAGTCTATACCATAGCCTGCTACCCTCTTCGCAACGTATTTTAATATTGCTATACCTCCGATAATGGCAGGGTCGCTTAGCGCTCCAATTCCTGTTGTATAAATTATGGGTCTTCCCATTTCGGTTGCTCTACCTACTGCATCGTCAATTGCTTCAAGTCCTGCAATCTTTCTAATATATGGCACATTCCCAAGTCTTGAAGAATAATAAAAGAAAAAGAACAACCCACCAAAAATTATTAAAAATACAAGAACAGGAAGTTTCCTTATATCAAACCAAGGCTTTTTTTCTTGAATTTCTATTTTAACTAAAACTACATTTGACCAATCCGTATCTGTATAAGTCGTATCATTTACATATGCTCTAACAAGATAGCTATAATTAACATTTGCTCTTACAAGTGTATCTATAAAATAATTCTCATTAGTTTGACCTATTAACTCTGGTTCTTCTTTTGAAAAATTATCACTTGCTCTATATATTTCATACTTTAATATAGGGACTTTCGGATGTTTCCAATTTAAGATAACTTTGTTGTTTTCAACTTTAACTACTAAACTTTCTGCAGGTAAAGGCGTATTAAATACAACAAAGAGCATAAGTGGTCATAAGTTTAAAGCATATACTATACTATCATCAATATTCAAAACCATTAGTTTATTGTCTTTAATGACTCCATATGTAAAATGATTTAACCAATCACCAATACATGCTACTTTTCTTCCATTTCTTTCTTCATATATTGGACTGTGTAAATGCCCAACTATTAAAATTTCTATATTTTTTATTTCGACATATTTCCATAACCATTCTGGAATACTTAAAGGATAAGAATTGTGTGCTTTCCTACTTACTTTAGATACAAATTTTGCAATTTTTATGCCTATGTCTGGATGTATTTGTTTAAATAGAAAAGTTAACAATTTATTTCTAAGAATATCTCTAGTTTTTATCCTAAATTTTAAATCATCTCCATGTGCAATATATATCTTTCTACCATTAACAGGTAATTCATATGTCCCAATAACTGTTTTTATATTTAGATTTTTGAAAAATTTTCCAATCCAGAGGTCATGATTTCCTGCTATATAAATTGTTTCTACATGTTTTGAAACTTCATATAGCTCTGCAAGCACACTAAAATAATTAGAAAAAATTACACTTTCATATTCAAACCAAAAGTCAAATAAATCTCCAATAATTATAAATTTCCCTGCACTTTTCTTTACTTTATCCATTAAAGCTTTATACTTTTGAAACTTTTCAGTTTCATCTTTGGAAAAGCCAAAGTGGGCATCAGAAAATAAATAAATATCCAAAAGATGTAAATTTTAAAGTTTTTTAACCTTAAAATTTTCTTTATGTATAGAAGAATTCTTATAACAAGTGCACTACCATATGCGAATGGACCACTACACATTGGGCACTTAGCTGGAGCTTATTTACCTGCAGATATATATACAAGATTTCAAAAATTAAAAAATAGAGATGCAATACATATATGCGGGACAGATGAGCATGGAGTAGCAATTACACTGTCAGCAAAGAAAGAAAACAAAACACCAAAAGCACTTGTAGATTATTATCATGAAAATATAAAAAATACATTTAGTAGAATTGGTATATATTTTGAAAACTTTTCAAGAACTACGAGGAAACTGCATTATGAACTTTCACAGTCATTTTTCTTATCTATTTACAATAAGGGTTATATTGAAAAAAGGAAAGTAAAGCAGTTTTATTGTGAGAATGATAAAATTTTTCTTCCGGACAGATATATTACAGGGACTTGTCCATATTGTAATTATGATAAAGCAAGAGGAGACCAGTGTGAAAAGTGTGGAAAGTGGTTAGAGCCAACTGAACTAATAGAACCAAGATGCACTCTTTGTAATTCAGGACCAGTACTAAAAGATAGTTTTCAATACTTCTTTAAGTTAAATGAATTTGAGGAAAGACTAAGGGAATATATAGCAAGTAAAAAGAATAAGTGGAAAGAGAATGTATTGAACTTTGTAGATAATTGGCTAAGAGAGGGATTAAAGCCAAGAGCAATTACGAGGGACTTAGAATGGGGAGTGCCTGTACCACTTGAAGAAGCAAAGAACAAGGTTTTATATGTATGGTTTGATGCACCAATAGGATATATCTCTTCTACTAAGGAATGGTCTAAAGATAATTGGGAAAAGTATTGGAAAGATAAAGATACTAAGATAGTTCACTTTATCGGTAAGGATAATATAGTCTTTCATTCAATTGTATGGCCTGCAATGTTAATGGCAGAAGGTTCATATAATTTACCTGATGAAATTCCTGCAAATGAATTTTTGAATTTAATGGGAGATAAGATTTCAACAAGTAGGAATTGGGCACTTTGGTTAGATGAATTGCTTGATAGATTTGAGCCAGATTATATTAGATTTTTTATTGCTTATATTATGCCTGAGTATAAGGACAGCGACTTTAATTTACATGACTTTAAGGATAGAGTAAATAATGAGCTTATAAATAAATATGGAAATTTAATAAGTAGGACACTTAGCTTTATAGTAAACTTCTTTGAAAGCAAAATTCCAGATGTTGAACTAAGTGAAGAAAATATTAAGGATTTTAATGAAATTAAAAAATACATCTCTGAAGCTGAAAATTATATAGAAAATTTTGAATTTAGGAAAGCACTAAGTACAATTCTATCTGGGGTAGACTATATAAATGCATATATAGATAGGCAAAAACCTTGGAATTTGATAAAGTATGACAAAGAACAAGTAAAAAGAGTAATATTTACAACTATTCAGCTTATTAGGTCCATTTCTATTTCCTTTGAACCATATATTCCGTTTTCTACAAAGAAAGTATTAGATGCAATTGGAGTTTTAAATTATAATTGGGATAGTGCAAAAGAAATAGATTATTCAATAAAAGGAAAAGGTATAAAAAACATAGGGAATTTATATAAAAAGATTGAGGACAAGGAAATACAAGAATTGTTAAGTATTTTACACTCAAGGGTATTAAAGGAGAAAAACTACATTACATATGAAGAGTTTTCAAAATTAGATATTAGAGTTGGAAAAGTAGTAAGTGCACAAAGAGTAGAAAAGTCAAGGAAATTATTGAAACTATTAATAAGTCTTGGAAATGAAAAAAGACAGATTATAGCAGGTATAGGAGAAAGCTATACTCCTGAGAGTTTAATAAACAAGAATGTAATAGTTGTAGTAAATTTAGAGCCAAAGAAGATTATGGGTTTAGAGAGTAATGGTATGCTACTTGCAGCAGGAGAAAAGCCTATAATTTTAACAACAGATGGAGACGTTGAAGAAGGTAGTAAGGTAAAATAAAAGCTTTAAAATTTTGATAATGTATTCTAAAATATTATCTATTGGTTCGTATGTCCCAAAGAATATTTTAACGAATCAGGATTTAGAAAAGATTGTAGAAACTTCTGATGAATGGATAACTGAAAGAAGTGGTATAAAGGAAAGAAGGATAGCAAGTAAAAATGAAACTTCTTCTGTTTTAGGATATTATTCATCTTTAAAAGCACTTGAGAGAGCGAATTTAAAACCCTCTGATATAGACTTAGTTATATGTGCTACTAATACTCCTGATATGCAATTCCCTGCTACAGGATGTTTAGTTGCAAGTCTTTTGAATATAAAAGTTCCATGCTTTGATTTAGAGGCTGGTTGTCCAGGAGTAATATATGCACTTGAAGTTGCAAGAGCTTTAATTGAAGCAGGTTTATATAGAAATATATTAGTTGTAACCAGTGAGACGTTAAGCAGGTATATGGATTGGAGTGATAGGACTACATGTGTGCTTTTTGGAGATGGAGCTAGTTCTTTTATTTTGACAAGAAGTGATGAGCCGGGTATTATTTCTTCGTATTTAATGGGAGATGGAAATTTAGGAGAGTTATTGAAATTTCCTGCAGGTGGAAGTAGACAGCCCGCAAGTATCATAACTGTAAAAAATAGAGAGCATGGAGTAAAAATGCAAGGTAGGGAAGTTTTTAGATATGCTGTTGGTTATATGGCTGATGCATGTATAAAATCGTTAGATAAAGCAAATTTAACTCCTGACGATATAGATTGGTTAGTTCCTCATCAGGCTAATATAAGAATTATTGATGCAACTGCAGAAAAATTAAACATACCAAAAGAAAAAGTATATGTAAATATTCAAAGGTATGGAAATACTTCAGTGGCTTCTATTGGAATTGCATTAGATGAAATGATAGAGAGTAATTTATTGAAAAAGGGACAAAATGTTCTAATTGTTTCATTTGGTGCTGGTTTTACTTGGGGTGCTATGGTATTTAGATATATATGAGATTTATAATTCTTATATTTTTCATAGCTTGCACTAAAAAGGTAGAAAATAAGTTAGATGAGAATATTATAAGCTATGTGCAAAAAGTTGATACAGGTAATATTTTTGAATACGAAAATAGTGAAAAAACTTGGGAGATAGAAGCTGATAAAATTGTTGACTTAAATAATATTTATGTAGTAAAGAACTTTAAGATAAAGTTTTACGATAATGGACAAGTTTCCGCAATATTAACTGCTGACTCAGGTATAATGGAAAAAAGTACAAAAAATATGAAAGCTTTCGGGAATGTGGTTTTTCTATCAAGTGATAGTTCATTTTTAAAAACAGGAAGATTATATTGGCAGGATGCATATAGGAAAATTCATACTGATGATAGTGTATATATATACGACGCAAAGAACAAAAGGGAGTTATGGGGTATAGGTTTTGAAAGTGATGATAGATTTAAAAATATTAGGATATTGAAAAATGTTAGGGGAAGAGGAGAAGGAAAGGTTATTAAATGAAGTAGCTAACCGTATAGTAAAAATGAGACTTTCTGATGTTGCAATATTTTTATTAGAAAGTTCAAAACCTATATCATTTTTATCATCTCAATTTTTAATATTCTTAAGACCTTTTATTAGTGTATATTTTAGCCCCCAAACATATGACAAACTCATTGAGATTTTAAATGATAGAAACAATATAGAGAAACTTATAAAACTTATAGAAGAAAAGGAGGGTAGGTAATGCTGATATTTATCTTATCTCAAAGTGAGATACTATATAATATACAGATTATATCAAGTTATGATAAAAATAAGGAGGTTTCTCTCAGAACGCCTTTTAGTATAAATAAAGCTTCAGTTGATAGAAGAGTTTACTATAGAATAGATACAACTGTAAATAGTCTTGAGAATATTGATATTTTGATATTTGATAAAAAGACAAAGAAGGAAAAAATAATTCCTTTGCCTAAGTTTTTAGAACCAAAATACTTGGATATATCATTAGGTGAAACACTAAAGGTATCATTTAATTTCCTTGGCTTTCCCATTAGTGAGTTTGAATTTCCAAGGGTATATATAATATCTGACCAAGGAGAGAGTGAAGCTTTTTTATTACAGCAAGATCCATATAATAAGGAGGTTTTAGTACGTAAATTAGAACCTATTGATGAAATTGGAAATTATAAGCTAGCTCTTGTTATCAATCATCCAAGACAATTAATAGAGATTAGGATTTATAGAATATTGAACGTTGTTTATAAACCTATCTATAAACTTTTTGAAATGAGTTATGGATTTTCAGGACAGGCTGCTTATTTATGCTTACAGATATTAAATAAACTACCTAATACAATTTCAGAAGAATATAATGTACTAATCTTAGATGCTTCTAATATACCTATTAGTATGAAGTTGAGAAACTATGGCAATTATTCCTGTGGTATTTTTACACCTAATTCAGCAGGTAATTATACAGCAAAATTAGAAGGCAGATATAAGGGTGTAATTTCTTCAAAAGTCGTAGAGTTTAATATTATTGATTCTATTAATTTTGAGATACCGATAAAATTTGTAGGATTTGAACTAAAGAAGAATAAGGGATTTATAAAACTTGAAAATATGAGCAATAGACCTATAGTATTGAGTATAGAAGCAGTTGAAGCACCACCCGAGATAAATTTTAATATATCAGGCTCTTATACAATATCAAAAAACACTATTATTCCATTTGAATATAAGTTTCTTAAGAAGGTCAAGAAGAATTCAAACCATTACATAAGAATTAAGTTTAGGGATGAAAACAATAGACCGTTCTTTTTGGATATTAAACTTTCAGTCTTGTAATAGTATAATTACCATTAAGAAAAGCTAACCGATTCCTAAAGTATACGTGGTTAAAGAACTTTAAAATTATAATATAAATGAAATCTGATTTTCAATCTGTTATTTTTAATGCTATAAAAACTAAGTTTACAGGGAGATTGATTTTTGTTAGACCTGAGGGTGGAGTAGTAAGGGTTCTATTCGTAGAGGGTAAAATCAAAGATGTTGATAGTACTTGGGGTTATGGTTCAAAAGAATTAGAAAGAATAAGAGAGTGGCAAGAGAGTAGTGTTATAACTAAGGAAATTAGCGAAAAAGAGTTAGAAAAATATAGAGTATTACCTGATATAGTATTTAAATTTACTTGTCCCGATTGTGGTCATGAAATTCCTATAGATGTAAATTTTTGTCCTGAGTGTGGTTATCAAATAAGAAATGTAAAAGTGTGTTTAAATTGTGGTTTTGAAAATCCATCTGATGCTAAATTTTGTGAAAAATGTGGCAATAAATTTTATTTAGAACAGATTACGAAAAATATCAAGATATGTCCAAATTGTTCAAGTTCCATTCAAAAAGATGCAAAGTTTTGTCCTGAGTGTGGTCATTCATTTCTGAAAATATGTCCAAGATGTAAAAGTGAAAATCAACCTAATGTAAAATTCTGTGAAGAGTGTGGTTATGAGTTTAAATCTGATAAGCTAAAGTTTAGTAGAGTTTTAATACCAACTTTTATCTTGACTTTTTTCATTCTGATTTTAGGAGGTATATTTATGTTTTCTTCTGATACGAAAACAAAAGTATTACAAGCTCCTAATGTTATTCAGGAATTTGTAACTTTTAATAATGAAAAAGATACATCTAAAATTTCAAATCAAAAAACCGAACAAACTACTAAAATAACAAAAAAGGAAGAAGTAAAAAAGCAAATAGATACATCACAAATTATTGAACAAAAGATAGAGAAAAAAATTGCATTTTTTAAGTGTGAAACTGAAAGCCTTTTATACTATGATTTAAAGATAAAGTCTGTAAGTTTTGATTTTTCAAAACCACAAAATTTACCATATTATAAGCAAGGTCCTATAAGTTTAGACAAGTTTGATACATTGATTGTAGATTTTGAGTCTTTGGCTGGTCTTTTAAGAAGTAGAAATGCTATTTTACTTGTAGTAAGTAATGATAAATTATCGTATTTAGATACTCATTTTTTTACTCAAAATACGGAAAATTTTGAAGCATTCGTAAAAAATGGTTTTAACTTACCGTTTCCTAAGAGCTATGTAAGGTCGAAAGGAAGGATAGTTTTTAGTTCAAGCAAGCGAGATGAATATTACATTGTAGTTATAAATGAACCTTATTTAGAAAAGGAAACAAATAAACTGTATTTAAAAACAAAAACCTTGGTTTTTAATTTAAAAATAAAAATAAAAAGATGTTTTGAAAATAAAAATGTTCAGTGAAGCGCTTTATAATTTTCACTATGGTATTTATTTTACTTTCATTAATTGAGGTTGAAGTGCATGGTCTTTTAAATGCAGGTGATGGATATATCGTGGTTCTTTCAGATAAAAAAAGTAAAAGCAAGTTCCTTACTATGACTATCGGTAAAACTGAAGGAGAAGCGATTATGATAGCAAAAGAAAGCATTATGACGCCAAGACCTCTTACTCATGAATTAGCATTTAATTTAGTTAAGAATCTTGATGGAGAAATAAGCCGTATTGAGATATATGACCTAAGAGATGGTGTATACTACGCTAAAATATACCTTACAAAAAAAACTTTTATTTTTAAAACACAAAAAGTTATAGATTCAAGACCAAGTGATGCTATAGCGCTTGCACTAAGGTTTAATGCAAAAATACTTGTAAATGAAAAACTTCTTGAAGAGATTAGAATTTCCCCTTTTGAGAAAATAGAAGAAAAGAGAAGAAGGTTTTTTGATATATAAAACCTAAAGTGAATACTTCAAAGTAAGAAAGAATAGATTATAGGAGTAAAAAATTCTTATGAATTTGTAGTCTAAGTTTATTGCAAATTGATAATTGTTGTTTTTATTTAGGCTAATATAACAACCATGTAGGGGTATGTATTCATCGCAAATTGAACTAATGTTATTATACTGATAAATTGAAACGAATTTATAACCAATTTTGATAGCTCTTTCCTTAAATATACCAATCTTTAGACCTTCCTCGTTATTGAATTCAAACTTATAACTTGCCTTTGAAATTCTAAGTTCAAGTCTTGTTCCATCTGTAATGCTATAGTTTATAGAATGTGTTTGATAGTTATTTGAAAATTTAGAGTAAATTACAAGCGGAAGATATTTAAATCTTGAAGATATTGAAAATTTCTCATCTTTTCTTGAAAAATCCCATATATTTTCCTTTAAATTCTTATAAGTTAAACTAATGGATGCTATGTCATTTTTAAGGTAAAGTCTATATGCATAACCTATTAACTTATTTGAAAATAGAAATTCCGCATGAAAGAAACCATATTTAAGTCCAATTAGACCATTTAAACTTCTATTTCCTAATGCTGACAAGTAGAAATTTTCAAAATTATATCCAAAAAAGTAGTTTAGAGAACTATCTATGAAAATTTCAAAATTTCTATATGCTATTAAGAAACTTAATGCATTGTCAAAATAAGTATTTGTGTAAATGTTATTTCTATAAAAAGTTGAAGATATTAAACCTAACCCCTTTGCAATTTTAAAATTACCAAAATATAAACTTTTATACCTAAAGATTGCTTTATTTCTGAGAACTTTTAACTCTAAGTCCCTATAAATAAAACTTGTTTTATATCTAATATCTAAGGAGCTATCGTACTTTGATGTAAATAAAAATGAGAACTTATAACTCCTTTTAGTTTTTGGAATATAAACGAAGTTTTTTATAATCTCTCTTTCAAAACTACTTAAATTTAGACTATCTGCAAATTCATCAAAACTTCTATAAGGTCTTTGCTTTATTATCTTTTGAATATCTTCTTCTGTTAAAAATGGTAGTGAACTAATTTCACTATAACTTGCGCTATTTATATTAACTATTTGAAGATTTAGACTATCCAAAGTGTATTCTGTAAAAATTAATAGCAATAATAGTTTTGGCATCTTTTATTTGGTTATTTTTTACCATTTCATATGCTTTTTGAATATCTATCCAAAGTACTTCAATATCTTCTTCCTCTTCTGGTTGATTTTCCACTATTTCAAAGTCATCTGTATAAAATAGGTGTATAATTTCAGAGCAATATCCGGGAGCTACGTAAAATTTAGTCAAAAAATCTAATTTATTTGCTTTAATACCTGCTTCCTCAATTAGTTCTCTCATTGCGGTATTATATGGTTCTTCATTTTCTTCAAGTGTTCCTGCAGGAATTTCTATAAGTTTTTCCCTTGCGGGATGTCTATATTGTCTTACAAAAAGAAAACTCTCCTTATGTTTTACAAGTATAGCAACCGCACCCGGATGATATACTACATCTCTATATAATTTTTTGTTATTTAATATAATTTCCTCACTTCTTACTTCAAAGACTTTCCCCTTGTAAATTAGCCTACTCATATAAAACCTGAATTGTATTTATAAATCCATAATCAGACAGAAATCTCATTCCGTAGCCTATTTTATATCTTTTAAAATTTATATCCATAGCTATCATTGAACCTACTAAAATATCTAAATCCCTTGATAGCCTAAAATCTTCATATCTATTAGTATATATAGCATAAATATTTATGCCTTTTGCTATAGGTAATTTAAGTGTGAAATTGTATATAAACTTGTAGTCCAATTCGTATAAAATACCTAAATTCATGTTTTTATAGTTAGTTTCAATTCCAAAAACCACTGGCGTATTAAGACCTAAATAATTAGCCATTAATGTAAAATTTATATCTCTAAAACTCCTTCTATAAAATGTTCCTAAGCTCAAATTCAGAGTATTTTGAAAATAGTAAGTTTCATAGTGAATATTAAATACTACAAAATTTCTATATACGCAAAAGTTTATAAAGTTCAAATAAAATTCATCCAACACATTTCCAAACTCATCTGTTCTATACATTTTCCCCGAATTTAAGTAATTTACACTAAATCCGAATTTTTCATTAAAATTGTAGTGAAAATTGCCAAACTTAATATCCGCAATGTAATTACTAACAGAGAGGGAAAATTTGCCTTTTGGAATATAAAATTTGTCGTAGATTTGTTCGTATAAAGAGTATCTAATAATAGGAGATTCAATAAGAAAAAATAGGAGATTAGTCATAATTATAAAAGCCTTTTTTAGTTTTTCTACCTAAGTGCCCTGCTTCTACCATTTTTATTAATAGTGTGGCAGGTCTGTATTTTGGATCTTTAAAGTTCTCATATAAAACATTTAGTATATCTAATACTACATCTAAACCTATTAAATCTGCAAGTTGAAGTGGTCCCATAGGATGATTCATACCAAGTTTCATAATGCTGTCAATACTTTCTTTATCCGCAATTCCTTCCTGTAAAGCAAAAATTGCCTCATTTATCATAGGCATTAAAACCCTATTTGATATAAAACCAGGAAAGTCCTTTACTACAACTGGTACTTTTTCTAAGGATTTTGAAATCTCTACAACTTTATTTACTACCTCATCATCAGTTAAAAATCCTCTTACAACTTCTACAAGTTTCATTACTGGCACAGGATTAAAAAAGTGCATTCCAATGACTTTATTTGGTTTTTTCGTGGATTTAGATAACCTTGTAATAGATATACTTGAAGTATTGCTTGCTAATATGCAGTTTTCATTTACAATTTTGTCAAGCTTTGAAAAAACTTCCCTTTTCACATCTTCTCTTTCTACTACCGCCTCTACTACTAAGTCTACATCAGAAAATTCTTCTAAATTAGTGGTAGTTCTAATTCTACTTATTATAGCCTCTTTATCCTCCACCTTTAAAATACCTTTTTTAATTTGCCTTTCTATATTTTCAGAAATAGTATTTATAGCTTTTTTAAGAATGTCGTCAGATAAGTCAGAAATTACTACGCTATATCCATATTGTGCAAAAACATGTGCTATTCCACTTCCCATAGTTCCTGAACCAACAACACCAACCTTAATCATACTGAAATTTTAATGTATCACAATTTCTATATGAAAATTCTTAAATTTCTCTTTTAAATATGGATTTACTATTATGCTGGTTGAGATTACATCACAGTCAACAGCATTTTCTCCAATTACAAGCACATCTAATTTTCTTTTTATAACTTTTCCTATTTTAGGATTATAAATATGATAGCTATTATCAATAGGTCTAATAGATGAAGAAATTGAAAGTGATTTATTATATAGCTTAATCTCACCGAAAGTTTCACTATATAATTCAAAATTGTAGTTTCTAGAATAAATAGAACTGCTTCCAAAATCTATATAGAAAGTATCTAAGCCAAAGTCCAAAAGTATTTCTTTTATTTTATCAACTACGTATCCCTTTACTATACCACCTAAGTCAATTTTTAGTCCCTTTGGGAAAAACCACTTTCTCTTACTAATCCTTACTGGGTATAGATTTCTTGATTTATAAAAAATGTTAAAAGTGCTATCAGTTATTATGAGATAATTTAGAGCTAAAGTGAGAATCTCGTCAGTTTCTTCTTCTAAAAATATAGTATCTCCGTTTCCTTCAAAGCCTTCGTAATACTTATACCATATTGAATTTAGATAGTTTGCATATTTAAATGCGGAATCAACTGCTACAATTGAAATACTATCATTTTCAATTATCCCTATTTTTAGAATACTTCCCATTATAAATTGTGCTCTAACTAAGAATTCCATATTTTAAGAGTAAGAAGTGAAGAATAGTATATACTTTCAAAAGTCATGGGTCCTTCTTTTCCTTCAATTATCGATTTTACGAATAGTTCTATCATCTTCTCTTGTCCCTTATCTTGTTTCTTTAATTTATAAATACTGCCATTTATATTCATTTCTTTAAAATCTTTCAAAATAAGACTAATTCCATCACTGTCTATTCTAATGATTTCCTTCTCTAAGGAGTTATTTCCTTCGGAGTGATAAATGATATTTGCAAGCCCATGGTTATATCTAAAACTTATGATAAAATTTTCGTTATCCAATATGGTAGAATAATAAGTGTTTGGTTTTCCTAATACATATACAATAAAATCTATAAAATGGCAACCTTCACCTACTAATCTTCCACCACCTATATTCAAATCCAATAACCAATGTTCTTTAAGTTTTCCTGCATTTACATGGTATTGAAATATAAACTTGTTTTTATCTTTTAAAAAATCTTCTATCTTTTTAGTAAACGAAGAAAATCTTCTGTTAAAACCAACCAAAAAGGGTACAGGATGTTTTTCATATAAACTTCTTATTTCTTCAAGCTCCTCCAATTTAATAGTTAGAGGTTTTTCCACATAAAACGCTTTATTATTTAAGATTGCTTTTTTTGTAAGATATCCATGTAAATTATGAGGAGTTGAGATTATTACAAGATTTACATTTTCATCTTTAAATACTTCTTCATAGTCACATCCTGCATACTTGAAATTATATCTTTTTGCTAAATTTGCGGCATTTTCCGGTCTTGAAGTAATTAAATATAAAGGTGTTATTTCTTTATACTTTAAAAAATTCGGTAAAATCACATTTTGTGCATAACTTCCCACACCAATTATAGCAAGATTTAGTTTTGAAGATTTATTAAAATTCTTTATTATAACTACTTTATTTCTTTCGCTATGATTTTGATATTTAAATACTACTCCTAAGTAATTTTTTTCTTTTTTTAAAAATTCATATGCCTCTTGTGCTTTTTCAAATTCAAACTCATGAGTAATTATTTCATCTAAATTTAGCTTTGGTAAAATTTCAATAAATGACTTTATGTTTCTATTTATTGTCCATTTAACGTATGACTCGGGATAGTCTATACCTTTTATCTCATAGTTTGGGTCATATCTTCCAGCACCATATGCTCTACTCATCTTTATTTCAAGTTCTTTGTAGTAAAACTCCTTATATGGAATATTTAGCTTTGACTGTCCAACCACTATTATTCTACCTTTTTCTCTTACTAAGTCTATTGCAAGTTTTATTGCACTTCCTGTTTTATCATTCGCACAAATAATTACTCCATCAACTAAAGGTATATTTATTTTATCCCTCTTTAGATTATATACTTTTGCATATTTTCTTGCAAACTCTAATTTATAGTCAGAAATATCAATCCCTATAGTATCTACATTCATTAAATTTAGTATTCTAACAACAATTTGTCCAATTAGTCCAAGACCGATTACTAAAAACCTTTCACCAATTTCAGGTTTTGATATCCTTATGCTATTTAATGCTATTGCACCAATAGTTGAAAAACTTGCAAGCTTTAAATCTATACTATTTGGAATTTTAAATATTAAATTCTTAGGTATTAAATTATATTCCGCGTGTAATGCATATTCTCCACCTGCTCCAACTACGAAGTCTCCTTCATTTATCCCATCTATTCTGCTTTCTACAACTATGCCACTTATGCTATAACCTAATGGTCCATATGAATCTATCTTATTTATAACTCTTTTGAATGTTTCAGATATACCAAGATTTTTAATGGACTTAATAACTAATTCAACTTGGTCTTTTCTTTCAAGTAGGATATTAAATAGATTCGTTCTAATTCTTGAAGTTTCAGTCCCTACACTTATTGCGGAATATAATGTCTTTACTATTGCAAAATTATCTCTTATTTTTGGATATGGTGCTTCAATTAATATAGCTTTTGAAGCTTTATAATCTTGAACGAGAATTTTCATATTATATAATTTTATAGTATACTTTAAAATTTGGTATGTTTAGAGAAACACTGACATTTGATGATGTTTTATTAGTTCCACAAAAAAGTGAAGTTCTTCCAAGTGAAGTAAGTGTAAAAACCATTTTTTGTAGGGGTATAACTTTAAATATTCCAGTGGTTTCCGCTGCGATGGATACAGTCACTGAGCATAAGATGGCTATAGCTATTGCAAAAGAGGGTGGTATAGGTGTAATTCATAGAAACTTATCAATAGAACAGCAGGCAAACGAGGTAAAAAAGGTAAAAAGATATGAAAGCTGGATAGTATATGAACCATATACACTTGGACCTGAAAATACAGTTTTGGACGCCAAGCAACTTATCTCTGAAAAAAATATTTCAGGAATACCTATTGTAGATGAAAGTAATAAGCTGTTAGGTGTTATAACAAAAAAAGACCTTATGTTTGAAGAAAATGACGATAAGCCGTTGAAAGAAGTAATGAATAGAAACGTAATATACGCTTATTATCCTATTACTCCAGTTGAAGCAAAAGAAATAATGAAAAAGTATAAAATAGAGAAATTACCAGTAGTTGATAAAGAGCACAAATTAGTTGCACTAATAACCTTAAAGGATTTATTGAAGAAGGTTAAATTTCCAAATTCAAACTTGGATGAAAGTGGAAGACTAAGAGTAGCGTCTGCAGTAGGTATAAAAGATATAATTGAAAGGAGTGAGGTTTTGATTAATGCGGGCGTAGATGTAATTGTAATTGATACTGCGCATGCGCACTCTATTTATGTTATGAAAGCAATAGTAGAGTTTAGGAAAAAGTTTAAAGATTTTCCTCTTGTTGTAGGTAATGTAGCTACTGCCGAGGCAGTAAAAGACTTGGTAGAACTAAACTTAGATGGAATTAAAGTTGGTATAGGTCCGGGTTCTATATGCACTACAAGAATCATTGCTGGAGTTGGAGTACCTCAGCTAACAGCTATCTTGGAGTGTTCAAGTATAGCGAGGAAGTATAATGTACCAATAATAGCGGATGGGGGTATAAGATATTCAGGTGATATAGTAAAGGCATTGGCCTCGGGTGCAAGTTCAGTTATGATAGGTAATTTACTTGCAGGGACTGATGAAAGTCCAGGTGAAGTTGTATTTTTACATGGTAGAAAATATAAGTCCTATAGGGGTATGGGTTCACTTGGTGCTATGAGTTCTGATAGATATTTTCAGGAGAGAGATAAATTTGTGCCTGAGGGTGTTGAAGGTATAGTTCCATATAGAGGCTCTGTTTCTGAGGTAATATTTCAATTAGTAGGTGGATTAAAATCAGGTATGGGTTACGTTGGTGCAAGAAACATTCAAGAGCTTTGGGAAAAAGCTAAATTTGTAAGGATAACTCATGCAAGTATAGTTGAAAGTCATCCTCATGACATTGTAATTACTAAGGAAACTCCAAATTACAAGCAAAGTTAAGTGCTAAGTTTAATTATAAGTAGCATAATTTCATTTTTTATAGCTAAAGCCTTTTTTTACGCTTTTATTATTGGTTTTGTAAGTTCATACTATTTAAAATTGAGTTTTTTAAGAACTATGCTAATTATTATAATATCCTCTCTTACTTTTGAAAGTATATTTTATCAGATTAAGGAATTTAGTCTAAATGAGTTTTATTTTCGTTTTCCCATATATTTGATATTGGGAATGGTTGGATATAAAATAGAAAATCCACTATTCTTTTCGTCGTTTTTTTATAGTTCATATCTACTAAAGATATTTTGGAATTTCGTAGTTATACCAATTATAATGTTATTTTTATATTTTCTCAATCTTAATATTTTACAAAAAATTCTTCTTTTTATAACTTTCTTTTTCTTTTCAATACCTTTTATTTCCTATGCTTTCAATTACTATCGCGACCCTAAAAGCCCGTATGAAGTATTAAGTTCTATAAATGGAATACTTTTAGGTTATATTTTTCTAAAAAATACTTTAAGTTTTGTTATTTTTACGATTTTTTACATAGTCCTTTCCTTTTCTCCACATAAAAACATATTTAGTATATTTCCGAATTATTTTGCAAGGCTCTTTTTTTATTTGTTTAATGCACTTATGTTAGTAATACCAATTTATCTATTTTATAATCCTCAATACATTTCTATATTAAAATATCCACTTCTCGCATTAGGTGTTATAAGTCTTCATATCTTGCAAATTCTAATTCCATTTATTCCTGGACATTTTGTCCCATTTACAGCAGGCTATTTATTCGGAATTTGGGGTATTCTTGTAGACGGTATAGGTATGCTCCTTGGTTCCTTTGGCGCGTATTACTTATCTAAGATTTATGGTAGGAGTTTGGTTTTAAAATTTATAAAGGAAGAAGATTTAGAAAAATTTTCAAGATTTGTAAATGAAAGAGGTATTTTGGGGTTTTATTTATTGTACTTAATTCCGTTTACTCCAAAAGATGCACTTTGTTTTGTTGCGGGAATTATAGGTATAAAGAGTATTCACTTTTTGCTATTAGTTCTATTTATAAGAATACCTGCGGATAGTGTTATAGTGTTAATGGGTGCAGGTTTTAAACATCTTGATCCAAAAATCTCGCTATATATTACACTTATTGGTTTTGCTTTTATTCTTGCATATTTTATAATAAGTTCTATTTTGAAGTATTTAAGAAGAGTAAAAATATGAAAATGCTATTTTTGGTTATATTTTCTATGTTGATATTGCCAAAAGTCTTTACAATAGGTATTTTTGTAGATGGTATGACATATGCAAGTATTTCAAGAAACTTATCAGAAGGTATTAGCAGTTTTTTTAAGCCAACTTATACTTTGACGATTTATAGAGAATTTTATGAACATCCTCCTCTTCAGTTTTATCTTGAAAGTTTATTTTTTAAACTGCTTGGTGATAAATTTTATACTGAGAGAATTTATTCTATATTAGTAGGATTTTTAAGTTTAACTTTACTTGCTTTTACTGTAAAGATTTTAAGTAGATTTGAAAAAGTTAATATTCCGCTATTTTCCGCATCATTCGTTCTTATTTTGATACCACTAACTTCTTGGATAATGTTAAATAATATGCTTGAAAATACCTTAGTTCTCTTTCTTATTCTATCTTTTGTATTCCTCTTATTTTCTATTTACATAAACTCAGTCTTTGCTCTATTTTCTGGTATTTTTCTATTTCTTGCATTTTTTACAAAAGGTCCCGTTGCCCTATTCGTTATAATTTTTCCTATTTTATACTATAAGGAAATTAATTTTTCAAGGATGGTTATGATATACCTCCTATTAATGTTTGGTTTTTGTATTTTTCTTTTTATTCCGGGAGTATTGGAATACTTAAGTATATACTTTAAGAATCAGGTTATAAGTAGTATTATAGGAAAAAGAGAAATAGTTGGCAATAGACTTGATCCTATATTTAAGACAATTAGAGAGTTATTAATTCCATTCCTATTTTTGCTTATGTTATCAATATTTAAGAAATTTAGAATTACTATTTCAAAAATTTCCTTAAAATTACTTTTACTTTCTCTCTTTGCAATTTTTCCTCTCACTATTAGTCCGAAACAGATGGACTGGTATGTCTATCCTTCTTTCCCATTCTTTTCACTTGCTATTGCGTTTATATTTAAGGATACACTAAAATTCCTTGATGAACTACTTAAGAATAAGATATTAAGTTTTATATCTCTTATTATAGTTATTTTCTCTGTTTTTATTATGATTCTGAACTATGGAAAACCAATAAAATATGAAGAATTTCACAATAGTTTCAGTGGAATTACGTTTAGTTCCCATAGAATAGTAGGAATTTGTCCAAAAGAGGAAATTAACAATTGGGAAATTATTGCACTTACTCAAAGATACTTAAAGTTTAGTATCTATGAAAATGTCGATAGTGTAGTATTTTCACATAAAAATTGTAATTTAAATTGTAAAATGAAAGTTGGCTCAGGAAATTACTTTATATGTTTTCAGAGATCTCAATGATTTTATTAAATGAGATGTAGTTCAAACTTGCTCCACCAATAAGTAGTCCATCAATGTATTCTTGAGATAGCAGTTCATATGCATTTTTTTCATTTACACTTCCACCGTATAAAATTTTTACATTTACTATATCTTTAATAAATTTGTGCATTTCATTTGCATCTTCAGGCTTAGCATTTATACCTGTTCCAATTGCCCATACTGGTTCATATGCAATAGCAATACTATTAAAATTATCAATTCCTTCAATAGAAGAAAGTACTTGATTTTTAACAACTTCAAAATGATTGCCAATTTTTCTTTCCTCTAACGTTTCACCGACGCATAGAATTACTTTTAATCCATGTTTTATCGCGGATTTGAGTTTTTTATTTATAATAATATCATCTTCAAAGAAATACTTTCTTCGCTCACTATGACCGATTAACACATAATCAAGTTTTGAACTTTTTACCATCATACAGGATATTTCTCCTGTGTATGCTCCGAAATCTTCATAAAAAATATTTTGAACTCCAACCTTTATATTCTTTTCTGAAACTATTTCTTTTACTTTCAATGCATATAAACTTGGAGGAAATAGTATAATTTCATTCTTTTTTGACGAAGTTATATTTTCAGAGAGAAAAATTGCCTCTTCTAAAGATAAATTCATTTTCCAGTTTCCTGCGATTATTTTCATAAACTAAATTTTAAAGTGGAAAACTTTAAAATTTTTAATATGTTAATAAGTATAGAAAATGCAATTTCAAGAGTAAAAAATGGTGAGATTTTAATTATAGTCGACGATGAAGATAGGGAAAATGAAGGAGATTTTTTTATACCTGCGGAGATAGTAAAACCTGAGCATATTAACTTCATGGCTAAAGTAGCTGGCGGTTTAGTTTGTGTTTCAATCAACTATGATAGATTTAATAGCTTAAATTTGAATATCTCTGTAAGCAATACTTCAAAATTTTCTACACCGTTTGGATATCCTATTGACTATAAAGATGTTAAAACTGGTTCTTCCGCATATGAAAGGGCACTAACTGCAAGAATGGTTTGTGATGAGACTAAAAATGAGAATGATTTTATAAAACCAGGTCATTTGTATACATTAAGGGCAAGAAAAGGGGGAGTATTAGAGAGAGTAGGTCATACTGAAGCAAGTGTTGATATGGCGAGAATATCCGGATTCTATCCTGCTGGTGTAATTTGTGAAATTATGGATGAAAATGGCGAAATGGCAAGAATGCCAAAACTTATGGAAATAGCAAACAAATACAATTTAGGAATAATAACTATTACAGATTTAATTTCATATAGACTTAATAGAGAAAAAATAGTTTTTAGAATAAATGAGAAGAAAGAAGTAGAAACCGAGTATGGAGTATTTAATCTATACGAATATAGAGATATTTACAATAAAGTTCACTATGTTTTTGAGAAGGAAACCGATAATAGCATAAAATATGTAAGGGTGCATAAGATTAATATTTTTTCTGATGTGCTTGGTATAAAAAATAATATAGACTATGAAAAGAAAAAAGTTGCTTTTGATATTATTTCTCAAAGGGGTGGAGCATTTATTTATTTAGATGTAGTTAATGGTGAAGTTAGAAGTGAAAGGGTATTTAAAAATTATGGAATTGGAGCTCAAATTATTAGAGATTTAGGGTATGAAAAAATAGTCGTTATTACTCCAAATCCTATGGATTACAAGTGTATTGAGGCTTTTGGTATAGAGATAGTTGACTATATTTATAAGAGTTGAAAAAGGTATATATAAAGGCATTTCCTGAGTATTCTATAGTTTATGACGATTTATTAGTCTCAAGAGAAGGAGGACCTGGACCTGGTGATGTTGTAAAGGTGTTTCATAAAAATGGAAAATTTATAGGTAGTGGATTTTATAATCCTCATTCTAAAATTGGTATTAGAATATTCTCATTTGAGGACGAGGATTTTGATTATTCATATATAAAAAAGTCGCTTATAAGGGCATACAATTATAGAAAAAATCTTGGTTTTGAAAACTCATATAGAATGATATATTCTGAAGTTGATAATATGCCTGGACTAATTGTAGATAAATATGGTGATGGTTTCGTTTTTCAAGTGTTTTCCATTGGAATAGAGATAAGAAAAAATCTAATAATTCAAGCATTAAAAGAGCTATTTGACCCAATTTTTATTTATGAAAAAAGCACAGGTCATTTAAGAAAGATGGAAAATTTACCTTATATAAGCAAGTTGGTTTATGGAGAAATACCAAAGGATTATACTATAAAGATAAACGATATAAAATTTAAATTCTTTGTAGGTCAAAAAACTTCATTATTTTTAGACCAATCTGAGAATTACTTAAAACTTTTAAAATATGCAAAAGATGGATTTAAAATACTGGATGCATTTTGCTATGTCGGAGGATTTGGTTTGCATTTTTTAAAAAATTATAATGTAGAGGTAGTTTTTTTAGATATTTCAGAAACCTCATTAGATATATTGAGAGAAAATTTAAGGCTAAATGGTATTGAAAAAGGATATCAAATAGTAAATGCGGACATTTTTGATTATTTAAAAAATGCTAAGGAAAAATTCGATTTTATAATTTTAGACCCTCCTGCTTTTACAAGAAGTAAGCAAAAATTAGAAAATGCACTAAGGGCATACGATAGACTACATAGATTGGCTATAAGTCTCTTGAAGGAAGATGGATTTTTAGCTACATTTAGCTGTTCATTTTATGTATCTCAAGAGCATCTGTTAGAAAGTATTAAGAAAGTTTCTAAAAATACAAATTTTGTTGTTTTAGAAAAATTATATCAATCGAAGGATCATCCTTGGACTTTGAAGTTTGCAGAAAGTTTATATTTAAAGGGATTTTTATTAAAGAGATTTTTCCACTAATTTAAAGCAATTTTCTATAGTTATAGCGGTGGTAATAGGTCCAATTCCTCCTGGGACAGGTGTAATTGCACTTACTATATTTTTCACATCTTCAAAATCTACATCTCCTACAACTTTATTGTCTATACAGTTTATTCCAATATCTATAACAATTGCTCCTTTTTTCAGGTGTTCTGCTTTTATATAGTTTGGTTTTCCAATTGCACATATAAGAATATCCGCGTTTTTAGTCATGTCCTTTAGGTCTTTAGTCTTTGAGTGGCATATAGTAATAGTTGCATTTTTGTTCAATAATAATAGCGATAAAGGCTTCCCTACAGTTATACTTCTTCCAACTACTACTACATTTTTTCCTTCAACTTCAATATTATAGTAATCTAATAGTTCAACTACTGCCCTTGCGGTGCTTGGAACTATACACTCCTTATTATATAAAATCCTCCCTAAGTTATATGGATTTAAACCTTCTATATCCTTTCTGGGACTTATTCTTGAAAATACTTTAAACTGGTCTATGTGATTCGGTAAGGGCATTTCAATAAAAATGCCATTTATGTCTAATCTAAGGTTTAGTTCGTCAATAACTTTCAAAAATTCTTCCTCACTGATATTTTCATTTAAGTCTATAATTTCATAGTTTATATTAAATTGGGAAAACTTCTTTATCTTGGATTGAATATATAAAATAGTGGATTGCTCTTTTGTTAAAATAACTACTGCAATTTTTACAGGTATTTGATTTATCCTGCTATAAATTAATTCTGCTACCGGTTTTCCATTTAACAATTTCATATGCCAAAATTTTAATCTATGCTTTAACTTTAAAATTTTTCATATGTTATTTATTATATCTGAAGTTAGTGCTTTTTCGATAACTCTTCCATTTGAGATATATGGAAAGGCTGAACCAGATGTTTTTATTATGAATATAAGTGCAAGTATACAAGCGGAAAGTGAGGAAAGAGCAATTTATAAATTAGGAGATATTGATAGTGAAATAAGGAAAAATAATATATCTTACAAAGATGGAAGTTATTATGTTTATAAAAATTGCTATTGGTCTCAAGATAGAGAAATTTGTAGTGGTTATAGAGCTATTATAAATTATATCTTTGAACTGAAAGACGAAGATGAACAGAAACAAATAATTTCAATCTTTAGCAAAATAAAGAAGAAAAATGTAAGTTTTGATTATTCTATAAATAGTGTAAGATGGGATGCATCCGAGAGAAAATTAGATAGCATAAAAAATACCTTAAAAATTAAGGCTATAAGAAATTCAGAGATAATTGTAAAGGAAGTAGAAAAGGAAATTAAGAAAAGTTGTAAACTTTTAGAAGTAAATATAAAACCTATGCACGACTACTATTTTCCTATTATTACATCTGAAGCGAAAGGAGGTAATGTTCCTGAACCTAAGAAAGAGTCAATGCATATAAGGATTGATGGAGAACTAAAAATAAGCTGTCAATAATTAGGTTTTCTTAAAAATCTTATATAGAATTTCTAAAGCTTGTTTTGGTGTAATTTCATCGGGATTTATATCTAATTCAATATGATAGTTTTCTAATTTTGAATTTAATAGAAGCTCACTTGCTCTATTTATTACCCACTCAGGAATGCCTGCAAGTTTTGCTACATATATGCCATAACTTCTATCGGAGCTGCCCCTTATTACTTTTCTTGTAAATATAGGATTGCCATCTATTTCTTTAACTTCCATACAATAATTTTTAATACCCTTAACTTCTTTTTCTAACTTTACAAGCTCGTAATAATGCGTAGCAAAGATTGTTTTAGATTTTATGTAGTTTTGAATATACTCAATAATTGCTCTTGCTATGGAAATGCCATCGTATGTAGATGTTCCCCTTCCAACTTCATCTAATATTATAAAACTATTACTTGTAGCATTATTTAAAATATATGCGGTTTCTATCATTTCTGCCATAAATGTAGAAATACCCGAACTTATATCATCACTTGCACCAACTCTACTAAAAATTCTGTCTACAATATGTATATTTGCTTTCCTTGCAGGGACGAAAAAACCTGCATGTGCCATAAGAACTATTATAGCATTTTGTCTTAAAAATGTAGATTTACCTGACATATTCGGACCTGTAAGAATAATTGCATTGTTTTCATTATCCAAATATAAACTATTTGGTACAAATTCTTTATTTAAAGCTTCTATTACAGGATGTCTTCCTTCAACTATCTCCACTATTCCATCATCATTAAACTGAGGTCTAATATAATTATTTTCAATAGATATTCTTGCTATTGCACAATTTAAGTCTATTTCTCCGAGATATTCAAAAAATAATCTAATTTCTCTTGATCTTGATAGAACTTTCTTTCTCAATTCATTTAATATTTCTTTCTCTAAGTTTAATATCTTTTCTTTTGCATATAAAATGTCTTTTTCTATTTCAACTAATTTTTTGTTTTTAAATCTAAGCGTGTTTACTAATGTTTGAACGCCTTCCCAGTCGCTTGGTACCTTATCTTTGTGAGATTTAGTAATTTCAATGTAATATCCGTAAACTTCATTATATCCAATTCTTAGTGTGGGTATTTTAGTTCTTTCTTTTTCTGTTGTTTCTATTTCGGAAATAAGCTTTTCACTTTCAATTAGTAATTTTCTTAATTTGTCTATTTCGGGATTTATACCTTCTCTTATAGTATTTCCTTCTGATATGCTATATGGAGGATTATCTGATAATGTTCTTAAAATTTCATTTGCAATCTCATTTAAAGTATTAATATTTTTAAAAAATTCCATAAACGGCTCTAAGTTTCCTAAAATGTTGTAAATATCGTTCCAATTTTTTATAGAAAGTGCAAATTTAAAAAGTTCAATAGGAGTTATTCTATTTACTGAAATTTTTCCAAGTTTTCTCTCTGGGTCTCCGATAAGTTCTAATATTTTTTGAGTTTCTTTTAATTTTTCTTTAAGTACTATTAAAGCTTCTATTCTGTTTAGTCTTTTATTTATCTTCTCTAATGAGGTATATGGATTAGTTAATGCTTTTTTTAGTGCTCTTGAGCCTATGGGTGTTTTTGTCTTATTTAGTACATTGAACAAACTTTTTCCTCTTGCATCCGCTCTAATACTTTCAAATATCTCTAAGTTTCTTAATGTTTGCTTATCTATATTTAAATGAATACCTAAATTCCCAACTTTTATAACTTTTATATGACTTAGTGCATTTGGCTTGTTTTGTTTTAAATATTTAATTAAAACTCCAAGACTTCTAATTGCAAGACTTGGAACTTTCATTCCAAAATATGCGCTTGGTTCTTTATTGAAGAAATCTCTAAAAATTTCACTATTAGTCAAATAGTCATATTCCGACTGAGGAAATCTTACTATATGAATGTCTTCTAAATTTAACTCATAATTCTCTGGAATTAGTAATTCCCTTATATCTATTTTCCCAATAAATTCTAAAATCTTAGTTATGTTATCTTCATATACTATAAGCTCTCCAGTTGAGATATCAAGAAGCACTAATCCTGCGTTTTGATGAGATTTATATAAACTTCCTATATAGTTATTTTCACTTTCACTTAAAAAGTCCTCATCTATAATTGTGCCAGGTGTTAAAACTTCTACTACTTCCCTTTTCATTAAGTTTTTACTTTCCATCTCATCCATCTGTTCCGCAATAGCAATTTTTAAACCAAAACCGAGGAGTTTTTTTATATATACATTAGCTGACTTTACTGGAATGCCACACATTGGAACTCTTAAGTCTTTTCCCATAGGTTTACTCGTTAAAGTAAGATTTAATAATTTAGAAGCCTTATATGCATCTTCTAAGAACATTTCGTAAAAATCACCAAGTCTGAAAAGTAATATTGCATCACTATGTTTTTCTTTTAGTTTCTTGTATTGATTGAAAATAGGTGAAACTTTGGTCATTAAAGTTTTTCCGCTTGAAGTTTATATGAACCTTCTTTATATCCCTCAGGTATATACCAGTTTTTAAAATTTCTATATCCATTCCTTAAAAACATCTTACCTAACCAAGTATTTTCTGGTTCAGTTGACAATAAAACTTTATACATATGAAAGTCGTAATTTATCATTACATGTGAATTTTTTGGCATTATTAGCAAAAATGGTTCTAAAAACTTTTCAATTAGTTCATAGTCGTATTTTTCATTATATGCAATTTCAAGCCAAGGTCTATAGTAATCCCTTCCATAAAATATTTTTCCATACAGAAAAAACTTCTCTATAAGATTTTCTTTTTTATATAGTGAAAATACAAAGTTCATCTCTTCCTTAAATCTACCTCTTTTAAAAACTACAAGTTTTATATAGTAATCTTTATATTGATATTCGTCAATTTTCCTTATATCCACCTGATAGCTTTTCTTTTAGTTTTTTTCTCATCTCTAAGTTTCTTCTATAATAATCACCAAGTCTATAATTTCTGTCAGTAATTGGTCCGGGTGGTATATTTAAAGCTTCATTTGAATATATATGTTCCCTATCCACTATCCAAAATTCCAAAACATCTCCTCTTCTTCCAAATGTTTCTTTTACTAGTATTATAGCAGTTTCTATGTCAGGTGCTTCTAAACTTGATATATGGATCATAGGGCCACCGTTTTCTCTTCTCGCAAAAACTTCAAAAACCTTCATGCTAATAGTTCTCTTATTATTGAAGTTTTCTTATAGTAATGTTCTCTTAGTAGTAATCTGGGTTTTGTTTTTGGACCATCATTATTTAAAATCTTATTAAATTCATCCCAACGTAAATCTCCCGTTATCCATTTTCCTGTTTTCTCATCATAATGTAAATCAGGGTCTGGTATTTCAAGTCCTATTTCTCTTATCAAGGGGACATATCTACTTAAGTATTCCTGTCTTAGTTCATCATTAGTTTTAATTTTAATTTTCCATTTCATGGCTGTTTGAGTATTAGTAGATGCTTCGTCAGGTGGTCCAAAAAAGTGCATTATAGGAAACCACCATCTATTTAGTGCGTCTTGTAGCATTTCTCTTTGCTTTTTAGTCCCACTTGCAAGTTCTAAAACTATTTCTTCACCATATTTCAAGTGTACTGCCTCTTCCCAACATATTCTTTTCATTATTCTTGCATATGGAGCATACGAACACTGAGTTAAAGCACCTTGTGTAACAAGTGCAGCACCGTCTACAAGCCAAGCAATTATTGCAACATCAGCCCAATTTTCCGCAGGATAATGAAATACATTGTGAAATTTTGCCTTTCCTGAAATTAGTTCTTCTAACATTTGTTCTCTTGTCATACCACTTAGGTCTTCTGCTACTCTATATATCATCTGTGCATGACCTACTTCATCCTGAACTTTTGAAACAAGCTGTAATTTTCTTTTAATGCTTGGTGCTTTTGGAATCCATTCACCCTCTGGCAAAGCACCCATTAACTCGCTATTTGCATGCATCTTTATAAGTCTTATAAGTTGTTTTCTATACTCATCTGGCATCCAGTCAGTAGCTTCTATAAAATCCCCTCTATTTATTTTCTCCTCAAACTCCAAAAGTTTTTCTTCAATCTGCTCTCTCATAATTAAAATTTTAAAGCATTTTTATAAGAAATAATTTCTCTTTGTTTTTAGCATCTTTTACCAATTTTATAAGTTCTTCTTGACCCATGTTTTTATCTAAAACAACTACGTAAATATCGGCTTCATCTGGACTGGTAGTTTCAAAACCGTCAATTTTTACATTTGATGAGATTTTTTCTATATTATTTAAAGCAATATACGATTTTAGTCCTGAAATGGTATAGAAAACTTTTGCATTATTATCAGTTAATATCATTTTTAATTTTAATGGAGTTATTATTTTTCTGTCTATTCTATCTGCAATTATAACTGCTATCGTTGCAAAAATGAGTCCTAAAAACGTAGATATTACTAAAATTATGCCTTTTTTAGGCCATTTTGGTTTTGGTGGTATTCTTGCTTCACTTAGAATTTTTGCGACTGATACAGTTTTTGCCTCTACTAATTTGGTTTGTTCTAATAAACTTCTTAAACTATTTCTTTGAGAAACTGCAGAGTTATAAATACTCCCTATTTCCTCAAGAGCTAATGATTTTGATGTATATTGCCTTGAAACTTTTTCTAAGTTTTCTATATTTCTACTTGATTGGTCTGCAAAATATCTTTCTACTATTTTTGCCATTGCTTCACTTCCAAGTCCGAAATCTAACATATATGGGACTAAAGCAATAGTATCTGCTTTTAATACTTTAATAATTTCTTTTAATGAATCTGCCATTTTAGATGCTTGCTCATAAAATGGCTCAAGTCTTTCCCTCGTCTCTCTTGCTAATCTCTTTTCCTCGTCAAGTGAATAGTCTATATATGCTTGTGCTATTCTATTTGCTATACGTTTTGCATAATAAGCATCTTCATCTTCTACTGTAATTCTTATTAAATCACTTATTCCAATTTGATTAATCTTCACTTTATCTTTCATCCACTTATCAATTGTTAGTGGAAAGTTTTTATAGATAATCTCACCTTTTATTGGTTTTTCAAAATTCTTTAATTTTGATAATGAGAAAGAGAATAAAATGCAATTTATTTCTTGTCTATATGTTCCCTTACACATAAGAGTATCTTTTCTATATACAAATATACTTTCAGGTTTTAGCACTACTTTAAAGGTTGTCTTTTTCATTATTGTATCAATGATAGTCTTTCTTTCTATTACTTCTACATATTTTTTGGGCAATTTAAATTCTAAATTAACTCCATTATTTTTTAAAATATTTGGTGTAATTACTTTTATTAACTCTACTTGGCTTGCCATTCTATCAACTGGTGTAGATGGAACTAGTCTTTGTTGCAATAAATCCGCTACCCAAGTAGGCACACTTTCGTATACATTAGCTTTTACTACTGACGTTGGATTGTATATAGGTTTTGTAATGATAATATAAATTATTGCTGAAACTACAAATAGGGCAACAACAATAATAAAGAGCTCTTTCCTTAAATAAATACTAACAAAAATATCCCATATTGAAATATTCTTCATTACTTTATAAATTTTAAAGCAGATATGTTCAAACTGTCCTTATTAAGAAAATTATCACTAAATTGAAATATTAAATCAACAATATCTCCGGCTTTCAGATTTAGCCATTCTTCATTTATATTGCTTATTTTTGACTTTAAGGTTAATTTCCCATTTGAAAATAGAATTTCCATATTATTTTTGCTTTTGTTTACAGAAATAACTTTTAAATTTTTGTGCAAAAATCTAAAATGTTCATTTCCAATACCAAAAGGTGATAGCTTTATATAGTCTAAAATAAAATTTCTGTTTATATCTTCGGCTTTAATTTCAGTCTCATAGTCATAAACTCTTTTTAATTGTTCTTCCTTTATCTCATTTTTTGCAATTTTCTCTATCTCATTTTTAAAAAGTTCTATATTTTCGGTTTTTATAGTAAATCCACCTGCCATTTTGTGCCCCCCAAATTCTTCCAACAAATGCGATAATTTTGATAGTGCTTTTTGAATATGAAAACCTTCTATACTTCTACAGCTACCTTTTGATATTTCTCCAAGTTTTGAAATAACAATTACTGGTCTATAGAATATTTCCGCTATTTTGCTTGCAACGATACCAATTACTCCTTCATGCCAACCCCAATCACTAAGAACTAAAACGTATCTATCTAAATTTTCTATTGCTTGTTTAATTGCTCCTTTCATAATTTTCTTTTGCTCCATTTGCCTATTTAAATTTAGTTTATTTAGTAAATTTGAAATCCTCAATACTTCTTCTCCGTCTTTAGAAATTAGAAGTTTAAATGCATAATCAGGAGTTGCCATTCTACCTGCTGCATTTATTCTTGGTGCAATAATAAAGGAAATATGCCATGGTAAAATTTTACCGTTTATCCCTGATATATATTTAATAGCCTTTATACCTGCCTTTTTACTCTTATTTAAGACTATAATTCCATATTTCGTGAGTATTCTATTTTCATAAACTAAATCTCCCATATCCGCTATTGTGCCAATAGCTACAAGGTCTAAGTCCCACAGTAGTAAATTCATACTTTTATTAAACTTCTTATATAAAGCACTAACTAACTTATATACTACTCCAACCCCTGTAAGATAGACTAATTTATGACTTTTACCTATTTTAGGATGGACTATGGAGCTTGCTTTTGGTAATATATCCAATGGTTCATGGTGATCAGTTATAATTACTTCAATGCCTTCATCTATTGCTTTTTTTACCTCTTCTATTGCTGTTATGCCGCAATCAACCGTTATAATTAATCCTACCCCTTCTCTCTTTGCTAATTCAATTGATTTTTCTGAAAAACCATATCCTTCCATAAATCTATCTGGAATATAGGGTATTATCTTACTTTCATCGTATATATGAGATAATGTTCTATATAATAGTGCAAGTGATGTAATACCATCCGCATCATAATCTCCATGTATTAGAATTTTGTTTCTATTTCTTATATGTTTTTCTATAATTTCAACACTTTCCCTAATACCTTCAATATTTAGTGGATCTTCTAAGTCCATTACTGTTGCATTTAACATGTAGTCTAAATATTCCTCGCTTATTCCTCTTTTTCTAAGAACTTCTAATATAATTTCATTCCGAATAGTCTCTATATTCTTCATACTCCTCAATATAGCTATTGCCCATGCATTTGTTCGTTATAAAGTAGTTATCTTTCTTTTTTAGAAAAAACCTATATAGCTTATTTTTTTCAAAGTTATATGCACATTCTTTATCATTTTTTATGATTATTATACTATCATTTATCTGCTTTATTGGATTTATTACTCTTGAGACTATTTCATCTTCCTTTATATCTATAACTAATCCTTCAAAGGAAGCATCAGCATTTTCAATAGCTTTAATATATGTCAAAGGCTCACATTTACAGTTTTCTATTAATATTAAAAGAAACATAGTATGCAAATTTTAAAGTTTTAATTAACTTTAAAATTTCAAAGTAAAAAAGGTTTTAATTATTAGACTTGGACAACTTGGAGATGTTGTCCTAACAACAAGTGTAATTGAAGCACTTTATCATAGAAACTATGAAATTCACTATTTAACAAGAAGACCATTTAATGAAATATTCATAGATGATTATCGTATAAGAAAGATATTTATTGAAAAAGAAACAAGTATTTTTGAGTTATTTAAAGAGAAGTACGATTTGGTCTTGGATTTACATTCAAAATTAAAAACGATAATTTTATCTAAACTTATAAATCCATTAAATTCAAAAACTTACGATAAAAGAATATTACAAAGGAGATTAACACTTTATTTTAAAAAGCCAATTAATAAAAAGAGAATATACGAAATGTACAATGAAACCATAAACGCATACGAAAGACCAAAGCTAATAGTAAAAGGAGAACCAATAGTAGATGGAGACTACATAGTAATAAATCCAACGGCAAGATATCCATCAAGAATATATAGGCATTACGATAAACTTGATAAACTTTTAGATAAATTAAGTCTTAAAAAAGTATACATAGGGACAAATGATGACTTACATTTTTTAAAAGGTACTAAATTTAACGGAATAAATCTCATTGGTAAAACTAGTATAAGGGAAATGTTAATAATTGTAAAGTATGCAAAGCTTTTTATCGGAAATGATAGTGGTATAGCACATATAGCAAGTGCATTTAATATTCCAAGTATTGTATTTTTCGGACCAACAATTTTAAGTTTTGGTTTTGAACCATTTTCGGATAAATATAAAGTCTTTGAAGTTAAATACCTACCTTGTCGTCCATGTTCATTACATGGTGAAAAGCCATGCAAAAGAAAAGATTATGCATGTTTAAGTTGGATAGAACCTGAACTTGTCCTTGATGAAATTCTACAAATGCTTAATTAATTTGCTATATTATTTTAAAGTTTTAAATTTAATCTATTCATTTTTAATAATTTATCTAATAAGACAATTTAAAATTTGCTTATTTTGTCAAAATAGTTTAGAATTTTGTATTCATTGAAATACAAGTGTTATAATAATTCGTCATATTAAAGTTGTATTTTTTAAATTATCTACTTGAATAAAAGTGGCTTAACCTTTAAAATTTGGGAATGATTTTTCAAGGAGAATTGATTAAAAACCATACTACTATTAAAATTGGCGGTTATGTAAAGTATTTTTCACAACCAAAAACACTCGACGAACTTATTTATATTGTCAAATTGGCAAGGGATAAAGACTTAAAAATAATTCCTATTTCAAATGGTTCAGATATTATATTTGCTGACTATGATTTAGATATAGTAGTGATAAAACTTGATAAATTAAAAGGTATAGAGGTTTACGACGACTTAGTAGAAATTATGGTTGGAGAAGGATTGCCAAGAGTTGCGATATATTTAGAAGATTTAGGTTTGAGTGGTTTTGAGTATTTATATGGTATTCCAGGTAAAATTGGCGGTGCTATAAGTAAAAACGCAGGGGCATATGGTATGGAAATTAAGGATTTGCTCTTAAAAGCTTATATAGTTAGTTGGGATGGTGAACTAATAGAATTAGGAAAGGATAAATTAAATTTAAGATATAGAGACTCGGATGTGCTAAAATACGGTGTTTTATATAAAGCTCTATTCAAGCTAAGAAAAGATAGTCCTGAAAGTATTAAATTAAGAAGAGAAAGTTTATCTGAAAGAAGAAAGCTAACTCAACCTTATGGTGTTTTTACCGCAGGTTGTATGTTTAAAAATCCTAATGGCTATAGTGCGGGAAGGTTAATTGAAAGTGTTGGACTTAAGGGTTATAAAATAGGTGATGTAGTTATTTCGAATAAACACGCAAATTTCTTTATAAATTTAGGAGATGGAAAGTTTGATGATGTAATGAAGCTTATGGATATGGCAAAAGAGCGAGTGTATGAAAATTATGGAATATTATTAGAGGAGGAGGTTGTAATAGTAAGATGAAAGACTATGTAGTTGCTATAGATTTAGGTTCAGCAACTATAAAAGCAGGTTTAGGTCATAAGTCTCATAATGGTATAGAAATTGTGGCAATATACGAGACTCCTTCGTATGGTATAAAACGCGGTATGATAAATAATACTCAAAAGGTTTCTGAAAGTATAAAAAAAGCAGTTGAGGGTTTAAGCAAATTAACTGATATTGAAAAGTTTGAATACTTTCCAGTTGTTGTAGGAGTAAATGGAAAAAATATATTCACAGCAAAAAGTTCAAAAGGAATGATATCCACGAGGGTCAATAAACCTATAGACGACAATGATATTAAGAGGGTTATTGAGCAAGCGAAGATTGGAGCGGTAATACCAAATGAGCACGAAATACTATACGTTCATCCAAATGTCTTTCATGTGGATAGTCTTAAAAATATTAAAAATCCAATTGGTATGTATGCTCGTAGGTTAGAAGTTGAAGCATATGTAGTAAGTGTAGAATCATTGATATTAAAGAATATAAGAGCTATATTAAATAATGCAGGTATAAGTAATGCGGACATATACTTAAATGTCATTGCACAAAAATATGGTATATTAGATGAGGAGGATACTGATAGTCTAATTATTGTTGATATTGGAAAGCATCTTACAACGCTTAGCCTTTGGGATAGTAATGGTTTAGACTACGTTACGGTTTATGAACAGGGTATAGTAGATATTCTCAGTGAAATTTCAAAAGAAGTGATGATACCGAGTGGAACTTGTGAAAGTATTTTAAAAAGCATTATCATAAATAGTGTATACGACATAGATTACGAAGATCAGGAAATTGAAATTAATGATAGTAGAAGATCTCAAACTTTAAAGGTTAGTTCACGTTTAGTTTATAATATTATTGAAAGTGTTGTTTCTAAGATATTTTCAAGGATTTATGCAGATATTGAAAAGACTGGATTTTTGAAAAGATTTTCTACTCCAAGTCTTTATATATCAGGAGGCATCGCAGAAATTAAAGGTATTGAAGTATTAGCAGAAAACATTTTCAATCTTCCAGTTTATATTGCAAAGGTATCCTTAAAAGTAAATAATCAGTCATATTTAGGTCCAAGATATATAACTCTTGCAGGTTTAATCAAGTTGTATTTTGATTCTCCGGGAAATGAAATTAAGAAAAATAACAAGAATAAGAGTTTTATTGATGTTATTATTACTAAGTTAAGGGAAATGTTAGAGTAGGAGGTAGGTTATGCTTAGAGAAGATTATCCTGAGATATACTACATGGA
Source organism: Caldifarciminota bacterium (assembly GCA_025060695.1). GTDB lineage: Bacteria > Hydrothermota > Hydrothermia > LBFQ01 > DSFT01 > DSFT01. The sequence continues at coordinate 41,924 of JANXBH010000013.1, forward strand.
TGATAACCAAAGTGCAAAGATAGCAGTCATAGGTGTTGGTGGTGGAGGGACGAATGCACTGAACTACATGATAAAGAAGGGTATAGATAACGTCATTACTATTGCTGCAAATACGGATATTCAGCATCTTGAGAACTCGTATGCGGAATATAAACTTACACTTGGTAAGAGTGTTTCAAAAGGTAGAGGGGCTGGTTCTAATCCAGAAGTAGGTAGAAGGTCTGCTGAGGAAAGTGTAGATGAAATTAGGCAGCTCATTAGAGATGTAGATGTAGTTATTATTTCCGCAGGTATGGGTGGTGGAACAGGGACTGGTGCTTCTCCTGTAATAGCAAGAGTAGCAAGGGAAATGGAAAAATTAGTTATTGCAGTCGTTACTAAGCCTTTTTCAAGCGAAGGTCAAAATAAATTGAAAAAAGCTCAAGTAGGTATAAGGGAACTTGCTCAAAATGTTGATTCAATTATTGTAATAGCGAATGATGAAATAATAAAGAAAAAAGAACTGAAATTTCATCAAGCTTTATCACTTGCGGATGAGGTTTTATATAAAACAGTAAAAGCAATAGTTGATATTATAATTAAACCAAGTTATATAAATGTGGACCTTGAGGATGTGAGAACTGTTCTAAAGAATGGAGGATATGCTATTGTTTCAGAAGGTGTTGGAAGAGGTGAAAGGAGAGCGGAAGAAGCATTGAAAAAAGCACTTGAAAATCCTCTAATTGATAATGTAAAGAGCATTCAGGGTGCAAAAGGTATATTAGTGAATATTCACTCAAGTCCTGAAAGTAGTGAATATTCAATAAGAACTGATGAGGTAAGTCAAATTTTAACAGGTATAAACAATGCTGCGTCAAGAGGAAGAAGCGATGTAGAAATAATTCTTGGTCTTACTTTCGACGATAGCTTAAATGACGAAATAAGAATTATTCTTATTGCAGCAGGTATGGAGACATTGGTAAAATCAAATTATCAAAACCAAAGAAGTGATTTAAACATTATTAGATACAGGCCTACATCTTCAATTTATATAGAAGATGTAGAGGAAGCTTAGTTTACTTTTTGTTTTCTAGTGCTTTCTTAATAAACTTTTGTGCATGAATAAAGCTTTCGTATGCCTTTTTTGGAACTTTTATACCTTTTTCACTTAGTTTGTTTAAAAGTTCAATTTGCTTTGGTGTAGGTTTAGAATGTTGTTTTAACCATTTTTCTAATTTCTTTTGACTTTTAAGTATTTCATCTTCTATTTTGATGTTTAGCTTTTTTGATAGTTCCATAGCTAATTCTATTTGTTTTTTGGTTGGTGGTTTGTAGTTGTCTATCCATTTTGAAAGTTTATTTTTATCTTTTTTTATTTCTTCTTTTAGCTCAATATTTAGTTCTTTTGATAATTTTTCTGCAAGCTCTAATTGTTTTAAACTTGGTTTTGTATCTTGTAGTTTTTCATTAGCATCTTTTAACTTTTCATAAATCTCACTTGCAACCACTTTCCAATCTAACTTACCTTCTTCAACAAGGTCCAAGTTTTCTTCCATCTTTGCAGTAAATTCGTAGTCAATTACCCAACTATATTCTGAATTTAGCCAGTCTATTAATTTTTCTCCAAGTTCAGTTGGATAAAATACTCCATTTTTTAGTTTTACATATTTTCTTTGTTTTAATGTTTTAATAATTTGTGCATAAGTTGAAGGTCTTCCAATTCCAAGTTTTTCAAGCATTTTAACAAGTGTGCTTTCTGTATATCTTGGTGGTGGTTGAGTTTCTTTTTCTAATAGTTCTATATTTAGTTTTTCTAACTTTTCATTTTTTTCTAACTTAGGTAGTATTTCCATTTCAGGTAATTCATATAGTTTTCTCCATCCATCAAATACTAAATATTTTCCTTCAGCTATTAGCTCATATTCACCTGCCTTTATAATAACCTTAGTCCTTTTCCATATCGCGCTCTCCATCTGACTTGCTATTGTTCTTTTCCATATTAGTTCGTATATCTTTAGTGTTTTTCCAGTTAGCTCTAGTGATTGTGGTTCTCTATTTTTGCTAATAATTGAAGGTCTGATAGCTTCATGTGCTTCTTGTGAAAACTTTTTACTTCTGAAAGTTCTAATTTTCTTATATAGATATTCTTCTCCTAATGATTGTTTTATGTAGTTTCTTAATTTTTTTACTACTTCTTCACTTATTTTTACACTGTCAGTTCTATGATAAGTAATATATCCATTTTCGTATAACCATTGGGCTATTTTCATCGTTTCCTCGGGACTAATTTTTAAAATTTTGCTTGCATCTTGTTGTAGTGTTGAGGTTCTGTGCGGTTCAGGTGGTGCCTCTGCTTGCTCAGTTTCTTTTATTTCATATACTATATGTTCAGCTTCCTTAATTTCTTGAAGTATTTTTAAAGCATCTTCTTTTTGTTTTATGCTTTTTGGTAATTTAGCTATAAACTCTATGTTGTCTTTTTTATATAAAACTTGAATTTGATAATATTTTTCAGGTTTAAACTCTCTTATTTCTCTTTCTCTTTCAACTATTAATCTTAGTGTGGGGCTTTGAACTCTACCTACTGATAGTTTTCCTCCAATTTTTTTACTTGCAAGTGGAGAAAGTAAATAACCAATTATTCTGTCAATAACTCTTCTTGAAAATTGAGCATGAACTCTATTTAAATCTATGTTTCTTGGATTTTCTAATGCTTTTTTTATTTCTTCTTTTATTATTGCATGGACTTCTATTCTCTTGTAATTTTTCGGCTTTATTCTCTCTACTACATGGTATGCTATAGCTTCTCCTTCTCTGTCTGGGTCAGTTGATATGTAGGTAATTTCTGCTTTTTGGGAGATTGACTTTAATTCTTTTATAACCTTTTGTTTTCCTTTTATTGGAATAAAAAACATTTTAAAGTCTTCTAAATCTATGCCCATTTTATCTTCAGGTAAATCAACTATATGCCCAAGTGTAGATTTTACATAAAATCCTTTTACAAGCTTACTAATAGTTTTAGCTTTTGTAGGACTTTCAACTATTATAAGTTTCATAATGTTCTTAAAATTTTAAAGCTAATATAAGTCTTATAAAATCAACCACTTGGGACTATTTCTATCTTTGCAAAAGTAATGGAAATAACTTTGTTTGTTTCAATTTCTTGGAAGTTTCAATCCCTCATAGGGACGATAAAAACACTATAGTCGGCATTCCCATTACCCCTACTGAATGGAGGTTTCAATCCCTCATAGGGACGATAAAAACATTAGAGGCAAATTAAACAAAAATTATGACATTGGAAGTTTCAATCCCTCATAGGGACGATAAAAACAAAAGAATGAAATTATTAATGCTATAGCTGATTATATGTTTCAATCCCTCATAGGGACGATAAAAACTAGAAATAAAAGTGCCCAATTGGTATTTAGCTAGTAAGTTTCAATCCCTCATAGGGACGATAAAAACATAATAGTGGACATCATCTATGGATTGCAAAGACTATTGTTTCAATCCCTCATAGGGACGATAAAAACAATTGGAGTAAACTTCACTTTAAAGCGGAAAGCAAGGAGTTTCAATCCCTCATAGGGACGATAAAAACTTTTTGGATGGGATAAAACAAATGAAACTCATACAAAAGTTTCAATCCCTCATAGGGACGATAAAAACCCAACACAGTTAATTTACCGATTAATCCCTCCGAATGGCGTTTCAATCCCTCATAGGGACGATAAAAACATTATTGACTTAATTGAAAATAGCTCTGAATTAGCCGTGTTTCAATCCCTCATAGGGACGATAAAAACAAACCACAATCTGTGATAAACATACAATCAACGTAAGTTTCAATCCCTCATAGGGACGATAAAAACTTTGATATTTCATCGCAAAATCATTCATATTAAAATGTTTCAATCCCTCATAGGGACGATAAAAACTTTTGTATTGGTTGGGTATTTTCCACAATACCTTCAGTTTCAATCCCTCATAGGGACGATAAAAACTAAACCAAGTGGAATGGTCAAAAGTTCTCCAGACTCTTTGTTTCAATCCCTCATAGGGACGATAAAAACATTTCTTTTACAAGCTTTTTGATAATTTTCTTTTCGCGTTTCAATCCCTCATAGGGACGATAAAAACTTTTATCATACATCATTGTCAACCATAAATTACTTCCAGTTTCAATCCCTCATAGGGACGATAAAAACCAACTGAAAAATTTATCCCCCCGAACCACTGAAAATTCGTTTCAATCCCTCATAGGGACGATAAAAACAGTTTTTTCGCCATTGTATTTTCAATCATTTCGTATATGTTTCAATCCCTCATAGGGACGATAAAAACATACTATTTCTTTTGATGAATTTAGGAAACTATTTAAGTTTCAATCCCTCATAGGGACGATAAAAACAAAAAGCGGGAAGAAAATATTTTATTAACATTAACATGTTTCAATCCCTCATAGGGACGATAAAAACATTTTTATTTGTCTGACAGATTTGATCAAGAAATAAAGTTTCAATCCCTCATAGGGACGATAAAAACAACAAAAAATAATAGAAAAACTAAAAGCAAAAGGGCGTTTCAATCCCTCATAGGGACGATAAAAACTTGATAGAAAAAG
>JANXBH010000014.1 GCA_025060695.1 Caldifarciminota bacterium
GATTTTGTCCAACATATAAGATGGATTGATGCTCATAGCTATACCTGGGATCAAGGAGTAAATGGAGAAAACATAAGTCTTTCTACAGGTTTTGATAATGCTTTTAATTACTTCTTTAATCCAAGACCAGTAGCTCCTAACGATAGTATATCATTTACAGGATTTATAGGCTCCCCAATAAATCCAACACCAATAAATAGTAATGAATTGAATATAAACGGAAGTAAGATAAAGGTTTATAATGTTAAAAACGGATTTAATATTTACTACGAAGGAGATAAAGAAATATCAATAGGTATTTATGATGTAAAGGGTTCAATAGTGAAAAAGATGAAAATCTACAAAGGCAATAACTTCGTAGAAATTAGAAATAAAGGTATTTACATTATTAAAGCTGATAGTCATACTTTAAGAATAATAAGATAGGGGTCCCTTTGGAACTTGCAACTTTTTATATAACTACTGTGTCTAATAATATGCTATGAAAAACTTCAAATATATCCTTTTTATTACACTGATAATTCTTAGTGCCTGTAAGAGAGAAAAAGACAAAGAATACGAGAAGGAAACCCAATTCTCAATAAGTGCAACAAATGAAGATGCAATAAGCACTATAAATGATATAAATGATGGAGGATTTCCTATAGCAAGCAGGTATATAGGTGGCTATTTCGTGTATAATACTACGTCAGATAGTCTCGGAAACTGCTTCACGAGGAAAAGAATGGGAACTGATAACGACTCTGACAGAGTATACATAGCCGATACTCTAATTTTTAATAATTGCTCAGGTTCAAAAACATTTATAATACAAGACGGACCTTTTGCGGGAGATACCGCTAAGATTGACTGGAGGTTAAATGGACAAATTGTAAGAAGTGATATTGATGATAGTGACCCTTATGTATTTAATATAGTTAGAGGCACACCAGACTTTTTTAGAACTAATATAAAGTTATACTTAAATGGTAGCCTTGTTTCAAACAAAACTCATTATTCAAAGTTGGAACTATCAACTACACACCAAGGAAATCTAATGAACTTTACGATATCAAGAATAATAAACACTATAAACGAGTTTAACGATTGTCAAAGAAATTGGACAGTAAGTGGAAATGGATATATAGACTTCTCAAATGGTCAAGGATGGCATCCGGGTAAATATTTACCACACAATGGAGAGCTTTACATAGTATATAACAAATCAGGAAACTTTATTTCATGTAGTGGTAAAAAATACTATGTTTTTATAAAAACTGAACCAAACTTAGTAATAAAAGGCTCATGTAGAAAAGCAGATGGCGGTCTGAAAATATACTCAGGAAAAATCGTAAAAACTATAACAGATAGTATATCTTTTACAAAGAATATAACTATTCAGTGGAATAATTGTCAAGAAAATCCAAGTATTAATCAATAGGGGGGTATCCCCCTATTTTACAAAAATCTTAAAAGTACCTACATCAGTTTTTACAACATAAATTCCCCTTTTAAGATTGCTATAACTTAAGAAATTACCACTAATTTTAAATAAGAATCTCCCTTGAATATCGTAAATCCTTATACTACCATCATAATTCTTAAACAAAATACCATTCCTTGTATACTCAAGAGATATATCCTTTTCCCATTCCCTTTCACTCACAGTCCAATCAGCTACCCAAAAACCTACCCTATCGTAATACCAAATGTAGTTATTCAAAACCTTTATATGACCTGCAAATCCTGAACCCGGTAAGTTAGAAATGTGCTGTACTGAACCATCAAGAGAAATCATAGCTATAATAGGAACATAGGCATTATTGTAACCTATAATAAAAATTCTTCCACTTCGCGTAATACCTATATCTACTATATAACTAAATTGTGAAACACTTACTCTTGCACTATCATTTAAATTGGTTATGTTATAATACTTATATAGATTGCCTGAAGCAACCACTATTACATAAGGTCTATAGTATTCTATGTGAAAAGCACCAGTAAGAAAATTGTCAGTTAAAAGTAAACTCCAGCTTTGCCCTCCATTATATGAAACAAAAAGACTATCGTAATCTACATAAAATAATGTATCCATACAAGAATAGCAAAAATAAGGATATTGAGAATTTCTAATTACATTCCTTGTAGAACCGCCGTTATTAGAATAATATAAAATTCTACTATTGCTAACCATAAATACGTTATTTGGATTTGAGTTTATCTGAATATCAGCAACAAGACTATCCTGTGCTCCCGGAACAAGTATCACATTGGGTGAGTAGAGAGTAGTATATGGTCCTGAACAACCATTTGAACTCCTCTTTAGATTTTCTATATTAATAAATCCAGTTAACTTTGCACCTGAAACTAAAATAGTATTTTCCGAAAATGGAGCAAATTCAACCGAACTACCAAATTCAAACTCATTAGAACAAGGAATTAAATTGTTATTGTTATCACTCACAAATACATTTCCACCTCCGTTTATAAACATAAGTTTATTGCTTCTTGAATTTGAAATAAATGATTTATATGGAGGATAGACAATAATGTTAATGTCATTAGGAGTAAGATGACCTACTAATCCATTATTTCTTATATTCCAAGTATTACCTGCATCATTTGAGAACACAAAACCCTGACCTAAAATAGCAGAATATATATTAGAACCATCAATTGATATGGAAGATGATGCCTCTTGATTAAATACCCTAGTAAAATTCCAAGTTGTACCGTTATATTGCCCTCTTATAATACCTGCAAATGCAAGTGAGGAAATATAAATAGTGTTTGAATTATAAAACTCAATATCAAAAGAAAAAAGAACACCTGATGAAATATTATTTATAACAGAAAAATCATTACCTCCATTATTCGATTCAAATAGTCCAAAAAAACCGCTATTTGAATTAAGACCTAAAACTATTACATGATTAGGATTTGAGGGGTCAATATCTAAATCAAAAGCCAGAGATAATGATAAACCATTTGAATTTCTTATAGTCCAGCTACTGCCTAAATTAGAAGAATATGCAATTTTAAATGATTGAGAAGTATTATCGTAAAATACATAGTATACATGATTACCTCTAAAGTTTATAACATAACTGGAAACATTATTAAATGTAGATACCAACTGCCAATTTAAACCCCCGTCAATCGACCTATAAATCTTCGCAACAGAAGATGAATCAGCAGCTATAAATATAGTATCAGATGCCCTATCGGATATGTTTCCTATTGTATAATTATACGCATTAAAGGGATAACTTAGAGTAGTCCAATTTGTGTAGTTTGATGTATTATAATATTCAGTATGACCAAAGACATTTCCCCTTGTCTGACCTACTATAACACTAAGTGGTGCATAATTGGAAATATTCGTATTAGACCAAGAACTACCACAATTAGAGGATGTATAAATCACATAGAGGTTAGATATCAAAATTCTACAACCCCTGCCTGAAACCCAAAGAAAATCACCACCATCTGGACCCTTAAACTGCCAATTTAAAGATGAAATAAATAAGTAAATCATAGTCAATTCTTAAACCTCCCATTTACCATAAATCTCCTTTAACACTTTATCAGTTAATCCCTTCACAGTTCCATCATATACAACCTCTCCACTCCTTATACCCACTACCCTCTCACCATATTCCCTTACTAAGTCTACATCGTGAAGATTTATAATAGTAGTTATACCAAGCTCTTTATTAAAATTCTTTAAATAATCCATTACAACTTTCGCGGTAGGAGGATCTAAACTTGCAACAGGCTCATCAGCTAATATAATCTTTGGCTCTTGTGTTAAAGCTCTTGCAATAGCAACTCTTTGTTGCTGTCCACCACTTAATTGGTCCGCCCTAACATACGCCTTATCTTCTATTCCAACTTTCCTTAAATTCTCAAAAGCTAATTCTATATCTTTCTTGCTAAACAAATTAAATATACTACTTATAGTAGGTGTATATCCAAGCCTTCCAACCAATACATTCCTTAATACACTAATTCTCTTTACTAAATTAAAACTCTGAAATATCATTCCAATTTCCCTTCTTAGCAGCCTCAATTCACTTTCACTCAAATTCCTTAAATTTTTGCCATTTACAACTAAATCACCGTTAGTAATTTTCACAAATCCATTAATAGTTCTAATAAGAGTAGACTTGCCTGCACCTGAAGGACCTATTACAGAAACAAACTCCCCCTTTTCTATAGTTAGATTTATATTACTAAGAGCCTTAAAACCATTAGGATATACAACACTTACATTTTTAAAAACTATCATTTTTAAAATTTTAAAGGTAATCTTGGAAGTTTTTTATCTTTTTCAGAGAGAATAGGGTTATCTACTGGCCAAGGTATAGACAATATTTCATCACTATAGATAATACCTCCCTCATATTCTTTATTATAGTACTCATCTACAAGATATATTAAATTCGTATCCTCAAGAGCAAGAAAACCATGCCCATATCCCTTAGGAATAAATAATGCTTTATTTTCATCTAATTCAACAGAAATATAACGAAAATTCTTATAGTCCACAATAACGTCAAAAATTTTTCCAGTTATTACCTTAATAAATTTAGCCTGCTCCTTTGGATATCTCTGAAAATGAATACCTCTTAATACATTTTTTCTTGAAAATGAATGATTCAATTGAACAAAATGGACATTTATATTTACTTCTCTCATTACCTCCATAAAATAGCCTCTATCATCTTCGTATTTATCCAATTCAAACAGTATTACTCCTTCTAATTCTAAAGGAACTATCTTCACCTAATATTTAAAAGCTTCATAGTCTCTCTTACTACTTGATAATCACTATCTTTTGCAGGAACAATGCCATCCCAACTATAAACTTTCTTTAGTATTTCCATTGCCTCTTTGTCATCGTTCAATTCTAAAAAGACTTGTTTAATTTTCTCTCTTAGGACTGTATCTAATCCTGCTCTTACAACTATTCCATCATTCGGAATACTATCAGTATATGCAATAATTTCAATTTTATCTTTTATATCTTTATATTCTTTTAAAAGTCTATTTTCCGCACCTTCAAAAGTTGTAGCTAAGTCCGCTTCGTTATTATATACTGCTAATATTGCATTATCGTGAGAACCTGTCTGTATTCTATCTTTAAAAAACTTATCTGGGTCAATACCAATTTTTAACATATATGCTTTAGGAAATATATAACCACTTGTAGAGGCAGCGTCAGGATATGCCCAAATTTTACCCTTTAAATCATTTAAATTTTTAGCACTCCCTTTTCTTACAACAAACTGAGACCTGTAATATGCATGACCATTTCTTATAGCTTTTAAAATAATATCCGCCTTATACTTCTCATATGCTAAAATGTAGCCAAAGGGAGGCAAAAAAGCGATATCTATTTTATTACTACCTAAAGCCTCAACAAGCGCTGTATAGTCAGTTGCTAAGTACGACTTTAATTTCATATTTAATTTTCTTGAGAGTATATCAACGAGTGGTTTAGTAGTAGTTGCTATTTCTTCAACTTCTGCGGATGGGACAAAACCAATAACTAAAACCTTTTCCTTCTTACAACCTAATATAATCCCTAATAGTGGAACTAATAGAGAAAACATCATTACAATCTAATTTAACTTTTTTAAACCCTTATAAGTATAACCTACTTTTTCAACAGCTTCCTTTATCCTTTTCTCGTCAAAAGTATATCCATCTTTTATTACTACATGAAATACATCGTCCTTAGCATTATATTTGACATAAGCTATTTCCTCAAGGGATTTTAGTGATTTAATTATAGTTTCTACGCAATGAAGACAGGATATACCTCCAACACTTATAGCCATGCCAGAATTTTGCTCTATACTAACTGCTGCGGTATTGCTCTTTTCTTTCCCTGGACATGCAAGCGTTATTCCAAGAAGTGAAAAAAACATTGTAGTTAAATACATACTTAACCCTCCTTTTTTAATGGACATGTTGAAATTCCAAAAAATTTATATATTAGACAAAAAGGATGTTTAACAATCAGGAATGTATATATTAAGATAACACCCAAAATTATTCTTACTAATCTATCCACTAAACCAACATTGCTAATCATATTTAATAACCTCTTTCACCTCATATCCTTTATTAACTATAGAAGAAACAATCTCCTCTATATTTTCTTCTTTTGCATAGAACTCCGCACTTTTTCTTTCAAGAGAAATATCTATATTTCTTGCATCTAATTTTTCTAATACTCTTCTAATTGAATTTACACAACCTTCACAATTCATTCCTTCAACTATCAACTTATATTTTTTCACGGTTTTAAATTTTAAAGTATAAAAACACCTTAAAATTCCAGTATGTTTGATTATAAGAAGATTCTTAAAGCCTTTAAAATCTTCCTGATTTTTTACATTATGGTAAGTTTTATATTTCTTACATTTTTTTCTGGTAAGGAACTATTAGTTATATTGAAATCTGTAAATATTCTTTACTTTTTACTGGGAATTTTAAACTGGGGGTTTTTTATTGTTTTAGATAGTTTGAGAGTGTTAATTTTAAGCAGAGGCTTAGGTAAGAGCTTAGATATAAAAACATCAGTAGAATTTATTACATCTGGTTCATTTTTAGCACTTATTACACCATTCGGTAGTGGGGGATTACCTTATCAGATATGGCTACTTAATAAATTTGGTTTTTCAATTCAAGAAACTATAGCTTTAGTTCTTACAAGAGGTCTGTGCATATTTATTCCATACTTAACCTTTCTTCCTTTTACAATAAAATACATAAGTGCAAACTTCGTGAGAATTTTCTTAATATACGCAATAGTAGTAGCAATTGGTTTTCTCATTTTCTTTATATTAAGGAAGAATTATAGAGAAAAGTTAAGGAGCATAAAGCTAAGATTTCTTATTTTCGCAATAGTTCTAAGCTTTCCGGCTCAAGTAGTATACCTAAGTTTTTTATTTATTGTCCTAAAATCGTTATCTGTTAATATAGATTATTTCTCTGCGTTTTTTAGACAATTAATTATGCAAATTTCAACATATTTTCAAATTACACCTGGCGGTCTTGGACTATCCGAAGCTATTTCATCAATTATAATTTCAGAAAATATTGATTTTGCATATATAGGTATTAGCATTGTTTTATGGAGGCTATTTACGGGTTATCTTAGCGGATTTTTAGGTTTCTTCTTTGTAATAAAAAGAATAAAATAGCCCCCAAAGGGGGCTATAACATCATTGAATAACTATTTTACCTTTGAGATTTCCTATGTGGAAGAAGTATATACCTCTATTAAGCTCTCTTAAGTATATGTAGTTATTACTAAGCTTATAATTTCTTACCAATACACCACTTGAATTATAAATCTTAAGTTCATAGTTCGTTGCATTTGGTAAGTTAAATTCTAACTTCTTTGACTTAGCATCAAACTTATAGGAAATTTTTGAATTTGGTGTTTCGGAAACTGAAACAGGACCAGACCAATACTTAATTCTTGAATATGATAGCAATGTATCAGGATTTGTTCCTGTTGTTGTTCCATCAAAACACCTCTCTTCCCATGCAACATGTAAATTACCTGAATTGTCTATTACAGCAGAAGGTCTAGTAACCCATACAAGGCAATATGGATTCTGTTCAGTTGGAGGATCGTTTTGAAGATTTCTCTTAGGTGTTTCAGGGAATATAGTAATAGGTCCTGTCCAATTAGCACCGCCATCTGTTGAATAGTAGTAATAAAGCCCTGGATCGTATGATGCAGTATCAGATTGGCGAGCTATTACCCATACTACGAGGTTTGGATCATTTACAGCAGAAATAATTGTTCCTCTCTCAATAAATCCCTGGTCTGTTTCTATAGGTAAATCACCCTCTGACGTCCAAGTTGAACCACCATCAGTTGTTCTAAATAAGACTTCGTTATTGGTTCCAGCTCCATGTTTTTTGCACCATAATATCCAATTATTATCGTCAATTGCGTAAATAAAAGGTGATCTACAATTTCCAGCGGCAGTATTTGGAAGATTTATTGGTAATGAAAATGAAGCAGCACCCTCTGATTGGTCTCTTACGGCCCTTGCTTGAAGAGATGGTGGAACATGTGCACTTATTAAAGCAGCATTATTTGTAAGCAGTGATAATGAACCAAAACCATTACCATTGTCTGGAACAGCTTCTACACCTACACCAGTTGGGTCCAACCAGGAACCTGTACTAGCATCAAAGAAATTATAGTATTGCTTTCTAATATCTCCCGATGTTCCTCTATTCATATAAGCAAAATGGATATTTAAACCATTTTTAGAAACAGCTATCCACCTATATGATGCATTTCTTGAATAATCGTAATCGCTTTTTCCTACTATATCATTTTTAACTTCATTAAAGTTGCTGTTTATACTTCTTTGTGATACTATCCAAGGTGACACTATTTGTGCGCCTTCGCCAAAAAGACTGGAACCGCACTGTAGGTCATAGAGATATAGTATAGGAAGAGTATCTGAATATATGTAATTTGGAGCATCTGGCCAAGTTTCACAAGCATCTGGAGTATTCGTTAGATTTATAGCTGTTGTCCAAGAACCACCACCTACATACGAAGTTATCCAGACATCGTGGTTTCTAACATTAGTTTGAGGGTCAGCATCTGCACAAACAACATTATTCCAGTCAGAACCAGTTAACTTTGAACCAAATACTAATCTTAAAGAGTTATCACTTGGTCTATATACAAGCTTTGGAGCGAAGAGTTGAAGTGTATTTGTGCTTATTCTGCAGGTTTTTTCAAGGTCGGCGTTAGCTCCTGTATGCGGCATTTCAACAACAGTTATACCAGCTGTATTTATTTGAGAAGCTGAACCCTTTCCACCCTTAGAAGGGTGCATAGGGGCTATTCTCACTTCATCACTAAAAGCAAACAAAAGTGGCAACATCATACTCTACCTCCTATGGTTGAGATATAACTTCATAGTACTTGCTTTTTACTTGATTTAAATTAGATAAAACCCATTTAATATCACATGTAGATAATTGCCATGTCCCGCAATTCCATCCAATTGAATTATTTGGCCAATTACTATCAATTTTATTTAAAATGTGGGCAAGTAGTATATAATCAGGCAAACCATTTAAAACCTTTACAAGATTGATATATAAATCAGCTTTTGAAAATTTTTTCCTTACACGACTTGCTAAAGTACCACTTGTATCTCTATAAGCAGGTATTAAAGCAGTATTTTTCGCTTCTACTAGCTTACCATCAAAATAATAGGCAGAACTGGATATTGTAAATAGATGCCATTTATACACATTGAGTTTTTGATTAGGTGTTCTTTGAATAGAAAAAATTATAGTATCACCGGGTTTTAGAAGTTCGCTTAATACAGCTTGACCAATTATTAAACTATCGTAATATGTATCGTAAATTATAGGCAAATTACCTTTTGCTATTGAAACAATATTTACTATATTCCTATGAGGTAACTTTATTCTAAATACATAATTATTGCCGCTAATCCTTGAAGTATCGTAATAAGTTGAGTAATTATTATTATCAAGGACAATACTACCTACTGTAAGCTCAAGAATATTTTCACCTCCAACTGCAGTCCCCGTAATTCCATAAGAATATGCTTCATTATAAAAACCCAAACTTGTAGAAGATAGAGACAATCCATAGTATGCTTCAAGATTTTCAGCATTACCATTTACTATATCATAGAAACTAGCCCTAGCTTGACCAAACCTGAACTCACCGTAATCTTTCCAAGCGTTTTCTAATAGTTCATCTACAGTTATAGGACTTTCTGAAGGGGTTTTTTTGGCAGAGCACGCTAAAGATAAAAGAAGTACAAAAACATAGAGTATATTCTTCATAACTCCACCTCCTTAGTATACAACGAAACTCTTATAATGCACACTATCATTAACCCTTAATATAGCTCTATACAACCCGCTCTTAATAGGAAGTTCGTAAATACCAGATAATAACTCCATACTTAACACTTTTCTACCATCTATAGAGTATATTTCAAGAATTGCACTTTCACTTACTTGCACATATAGTTTTTTATTTACTATATTAAATAGAAATGTCTGCTTTGGAGTTCCATTTGAAAGATAGTAGTTACCTGAAGCATTAATATATGCCCATACATAATCTCCTTCTTTGTAAGTATCAAAGCAACCATTTTCATTACATATGATACCTTCACCCTTAATTTTTATGATAAGTGGAGTGTTATCTTCTTTGTATATACCAAAAGCATTCTTTTCAAACTTAGTCATAACAGGAATGCTTCTACTACCAGGATTTTTTATTTTAACATTGTCAAACGAAAGTATTGAATTTGGAGTTAGATAGCTAAAGATAACAGAATCGCTATAACCTGTAACTAAATTATCTAAAGCATCATTTATTCTTACAGGTCTTAGTAGGTATTTTCCAACTTTCAAATACGGCAATTTGTAATCAAATATAAAATAGTAAGTAGTAGTATTTCCTATTTTAACAGTATCTTTTAGTGGAACATCAAAAGTATCAACTATACCATCAGGATAGAGTAAACTAAGAGTTATCTTGTTCGCAGAAATATCAGAATATAGACCTTCTGTACTACTTGTAAATGTTTGGAGTAATGTCAGAGAAAATCTATTTGGTATAAGTGAAAATTTACTTAGCGTAGGAGGTAAAGTATCATTTATTGTATATGAAATACTTTGAATGGTCGGGGATGTGCTAACTATAAGAACATATTGCGTCCTAAGATTTAAACCTCCCTTAAGATATAGCCTTCTTGAATTTTCAACTGAGTCGGATAGCTTTATCACCTCTTTAGTTATAGTATCTATTTTATAGACAGTTATTTTATTATTAATATAAGCATTATCACTAAAGTTTACAATCAGTGGCTTTTGTGCGGTTGCTGCAGTTAGAGCATATATAGCAAATGCACCTCTTGGATTAAGGGATATAGTAGAAAGAGAAGTAGAAATGGAAGTTATTACACTTGGAGGATAAATTGTAACACCTTGCAAGTACGGTTGACTATATCTATATTGTTGAGGAAATGAAGTAAAACGATTTAGAAGATTTTTTATATGAAACAGATTTATTAATGAGTCAAGAGATATGTTTCTTAATTCTAACTCACTATTAATGAGTTCAGAAAATGTCCTTCCTTTAGTTAAAAAGAAGGATTTTAACTTTTGATAGCCCAAAATATCTTCTAAACTTGTAAGCCAAAGAATACCTGCAATTGCATCAGACGAATTCATCATATAGAGCGTTGTCAAATATGCGGATTTATTTGTAAGTGGATTAAAGTTTGCTGTATTAAGAGCATCAGTTGGAGTTTCAAAACCATTGTAATATTTATCAGCATTAGAAAGATCTACTCTTGAAGCAAGATAAAAAGCCCCCCTTAAAATATCACTAACCAACTCATTATCATTTCTATTTATACTCCATAACACATACTGAGTATATAAATAAAAGAGAAATTTCCTTAATATACCTTTCTTTATTGAGAGGTTTACATTTGTAGTAAATAGCGATGACTTGTAATTAAGAACAAAAAACTCATGCTTTGGATAAATAGTAGAAGTTGAATAATATGGATCGAAATAACCCTTTATATCAACATCAGTTATACCTATACTACCTGACTGAGATGTTATGAAAAATCCTGCTGCAACTACTATATAAATTCTTGGGTCATTATCTGAATCAAAAAGTTGAAATTGGGAAACACCTAAACTGTCAAGAACTCTCTGAAATATCTTATGTGATTCTAAAACATCAACTATAGAATCTACTATAGGTTGTATATGGGATGGAGGTATTACATCTACTCTCGTAGTAGGTTGAGGAGGATTACCAGCACTATAGTCGTATTTTATAGTATCTATCGTTATTATATAGTACCTATCACTTTTGTAGCGGACTTTTCCGTAAAATCTATAGTTTGAGTAAAGTGGGTCAGACTGAACATAATCTCTTGTTAAATTTAGAAAGAATACGTTTATTGGAACAGTTAAGGTATCACCTACATTATATTCTGCCCTTAAATAGCCAAAGAAAATTAAGAATATAGCAAAAAGTCTTTTCATACACACCTCCTTAAAAACTATAGTATAGTGCTACTTGATTTATTGGCGGTAAGATACCCTTATTATAAAATCCATAGTCTACACCCAACCTACCATATCTAACTCCTAAACCAAAGGTAATTCCATTAGCACCTGCTACTGCTTCATCAACATTTTGATAAATCTTATATCCAGTTCTTATAAACAATATATCTATAAGACTATATTCTAAACCAATATTATAGTTTTCAAGATTATCAACTGGGTGGTCTATTTGAAGAGCAAAAGATAATTTACCATATGCACTTCTTAGTATACTTCCAGATATTCCAAAGCTAAATATTGCAGGAAGTTTATATGCGCTATAGGACTGTTTTGAACTATCAAGTGAAGCTTCATATACGTATTTAGTATACTCACCACTTGGTTTTAAGTCAAACCCAAAGTGCCTAATGCTCGCTCCTAAAACAAAATCTCTAAAACCAGTCATATAGTAAGTTCCAACATCTAAAGCCAAACTGTATGCATTTGAATAACCACCAAAACCCTCATATATAAATTTTCCATTTATACCAATAGAGAATTTATCAGTTAAATATCTTGAAAAATTGGCACCAATTTGACTTCCAAGATATGAGAATGAACCTTCATATATAATATTTCCATTTAAATCTACACTATATGCTTCAAAACCACTAATATTTACACCTCCAATGAAAAATCCAACATTCCCTCTCTTTGTCGGAATAATATAAGATGCACCAAATTGTAATATTCCCCAATAGTATCCCGATAGTATATATACACTTCTTCTATTTATATTAGAAACTCCTGCAGGATTAGTGAATATTGAAGAGGCATCTGAAATGTTTACATACGAGCCACCCATGGATTCGCCACGAACATTATATGGAAGTGAGAGAAATTTCGCACCTGCCTGACCTGCTTTTGAGCTTTGAGCAAATAAAGGCAAAGGTAATAAAAATAAAAATACTATTTTCCTCATTTTCCCCTCCTATCTTAATATCATAAGTTTTAAAAGTTTATAATCACCAGTGTCATCAGTTATTTTAACGAGATAAACTCCAGGAGCTATTACAAAACCATTTTTAGACAAAAGATTCCATCTTAGACTTCCCGTAAGTGGAGAATTATGTTTAAGAGTAATAATATGATCACCGCTTAGAGTAAATATATCCACTCTTGAAGAAGGTGGTAAATTCTGAATTTCAATTTCTTGCGCTATTTTAGTAGCTGACCAAGCAGTAGAACCTCTAAATGGATTAGGAACAATTCTTACCTTATCTTTCCATCCTTGCTTACTTGCTTCTGATGGAATATATAATTCTACTGGAACTCCATCCATATCCTTCTTATAGTTATTTCTTGCACTCTCTTGAGATTTACCATAGATAGATGGATCAGCTGTTGGAAAATCAAAAGAGCTTACCGCATAAAAGTATGGAAATCCTGGTCTAACATCCTTATCCTCATATGTTCTTACTATGCTATCTATAACTGAAACTCCCAATGACCTAAGTTCATTTAAACTCAAACCATAAAGTGCTTTAACTATTGAATCCTTTCTACTTTCACTTATGTTCTTTTTAAACACAATGGCAATTAAACTACCTTTGCTATTACTTGTAGGATTACTAAATGATGGCTTATATAAAGCTCTATAAATTGCATAGCCTGCAAAGTCAAGCTCTCCAGTTACATAATCTGGCGTTATTTCAGACATATTGTCCCAAACAAGTTTAACACTACCAGAACTTGCACTATAGTTTAAGTTAGGTGTTGGAGGTGGTATAGGTATTTTCCAGAATTTATTATTTGCAACATTTTCTGGATCTGAAGCACAAGGTTTACCAGGATCACATCCAGAACCACTATAGTATGCTATATATGCTAAGTCAACAAGATTCCTTGCACCAAGCATGTATGCACCGGATTTATAGTAGTTATCCTTACCCCCATATAAACCATATCCTACACCTGTAACCAAAACTAAACGAATAGTATCAGGGTATTGAGAAATTTTATATGGACCGACTGTTAGTAAAAATCTATAGTCAAATACTGGAGCTCCGAAGTAATCAGGTTCAGTTGGTAAAGGTACAAACCTAAAGAATTTAGTTTTTCCTGTTTTTCCTGCCATATATAAATATTGTGATGTGTTATCTCCAGGGTCAGTTTCTATATTCCACCACTGGTGAGCAGCAGGTCTAACTATTCTTATATTACCACTTACTGAATCATTTGGTGTAGGATCTGCATATATCCAAGCAGCAAAATTATAACCAGCACATCTTCCAAAATCCCCCTCATCATCACCAGCAACCTTTGGATCATCCGCATCAAATATATATGCCATTCCTCTTGGTATTAAATAAATATACTTTCTACCGTCAGGTAAGGTAGGAAGGTTTGTAGTATCAACGCCAGCATTATAAGATATTACTCTTTCCTCTAATTCATCTCCCCATACTATGTACCCATCGGGAACATTATCACTACCTTCTATAGTAGTATCGCTAAATATCTTAAAATTATCTTCCATTCCGTATTTAATGTTATAACCGTTTATATCAGTCCTACCCTTAAGATTTAGATATCTCGGGTCTTCATCTATCAAAGCCTTATAAATACCATCATAACTTACCAAATCATCATACCAAAATTGAGTTTGGACACCAGCTCCACATACATCACTATCAAACCAAACTCCAAAATATACGCTATCCAAACTAGTATAATCCGAAATAGTTGGGTCAAAAACAATTTTATATTCATGACCAAAGAACATATTGTACGGTCTATTAGGCCAAGAAAGTGTTCTCTCAAAAACTCTAACGCCCAATCTATTGGTTGTTAGGTTTTCTCTATATACAGCATAAACGTCAAAAGCGGACTTACCCGGACCTAAAGCTCTAAAACCAGTAGCAGGATTTATGAAGTTATCATCAGATGTCATTTCAACATTATAAAATACACTACTTACAAAGTAATTACCTGACTTCGCTCCTATCCAAAGTCCTCCCTTATACAAATAATCTGCAGTAGTTGGTCCAGGGTAATTGTATGAAACAGGATCTGCTTCCTTATATCCATATGCTCCATAGTTCCATTTTGTATTCCATACTTCTCCTATTGTAATCTTAGCACCTTTATTAGGACCCATAGGATAGTAGTATCCGGGTTTTTTAGCACTAAGAATAGAGAATGAAATTAACAACAAAGCTATTAGCCTCATTTTTATCTCCTCCAGTTAATTTCTATACCTATTTCCACATTCCTTGGAGCGTTATATACACTTATATCCCTTGTTTGACCTTCAGCAGCACTTAAACCTTGGCACTCTGGCTGATTATTTTGACAGTAGGTTGAATTTGGACCAAAGGCACTCCAATAATCTAAATCGCTATATGTAATTAATTCCTTGTCGTTTAGCAAATTGTATATATTAGCAAAAAATCTTATATCAGCTCCCAATACGTTGTATAACTTAAATAAATTCAAATCTACATTATTCTGTCCATAGAATCTTAGGGAATTTGTTAATTCTAAAACATCTCTAGGTGATCTAAGTTGTGGAGAATATGGCTGGGCAGTTCCATAGGTGTATATTAAGCTACCACCAAAACCAGATAACCATACATTATTATTGGATAGAGGAACATTTAAACCAATATTTAAAACTACACCATGTCTCTGATCCCAATCAAGATAGTATTCCTGTGTATATCCTGGAGCTATACCATAGTAATTATTTAAGTAATTAGCATTAGGACTTGAATTACTACCACGAGCAACTTGGAACGTATAGTTCAAATCAAAAAATAGAAATGGTAAAAATCCTCCAAGTTGCTTTGATAACTGAATTTCTAAACCTCTAACTGATGCATAATCTTCGTTGACATATACAGTATACCACTTGGCCTGTCTTTCTTTTACACCATTTCTTATAAAGTGTATATAATAGCTCTTAGTTTGAATGAGGTCATATATATCCTTATAGTATCCTGTAATATCTATAAAACTATATGGATTGAAGGCATGTCTGATACCAAGCTCGTATGATATAGTCTTTTCAGGCTTTAGTGATGGATTACCCATTATAGGATAGGCACCTTGGGCTATCCACCACTGATTCATATATAGTCTTACTAATTGTGGAACTTGGAAATAGTGTCCATATGTAAAGTGCAAAACATCATTTTCACTTATAGGATGAGAAATACCTATCCTTGGACTTATATAGTAAGTGGGTTTTACTTTTACAGGATTGTACATTATTAAAGTATCTCTTCTTATACCATATCCTCTATCCCAGGTAAAAGCTCCATCAAGAGCATCAGGAGTTATTGTATTTATTATACTATAATACTCTTCTTTTATTGGAACATCAAAATCCGCAGGAATGTATGCATTAGGGTCAAAATAATCAAATCTTAATCCAACATTTGCTATTAATCCTTCAAATTCTATTTTATCCCTAACATAAAATGCATAACTCTTTGGATTTGCATCTACAATATCAGGATATAAATTAGTTCCTGATGCAAAATCCCAATCGTCCTGTCTTAATCTAATATTCCTATATTCAAAACCTACTTTTACTTCATGATTCTTTAAATTGAAAAAGTCCTGAGCTACATAATCAAATCTTATCTGATCAGTATAGTTTCTTACCCACCAAAATGAGCTTCTATCATAACCTGAAGGTGTAGGCAATTTTAAGTTAGATAATAAAAACAACCTCTTAAATCCTGGTTGATTTACCCTTGGGTCCTCTAATGTGGTGGTTATAGTATCACCCGTTTGAGTAATTCCTGTTACAAGTGTAATATTTCTTCTATCTTGCGGATAACATCTTAGTATTAAAGAATTCCACCAAAAACTCTTTACTTCTAAAACATTTGGAATACCTGTTGATTCTGAGAAGTTAGGGTTAACCTTAATTTCATTTATCAAATCTATACATCTTTCACCATATGTATATGTTTCGGAACCTACACTAAGCTTATAAAGTAAAGCACTCGTATCAATTTCTATATATCCATCACTATCTCTATCAGCAAAATCATCTATGCCGTTAACATTAATATCCTCAAATATATTGCTTGTGATATTAGTATAGTATCTACCAGCCCTTAATTCAAAATATGTCTTTGGAGACCAAAGATAGTTAAAACCTAAAATATATCCTTTGTAATCAAATTTTATTCCACTGGTAAAGTGTGAGGGAGCTAATCTCCACTCTGGATGCCAGTATGAGTTAAGAGAGTTTGTCCCAACAGTAGTTCCAAACAATTTAAACCTTTGAGTTATAAAACTAGTTAATTTTAATTGATAATTAAACTGATTGTATTTTGTTGACATTGTTGGACTTTCACCTTTATTTAACCTGTGAAACCTTCCATTGCCACTTTGAATATCAATAGAACCACTAAATCTTAGATATTTCTTAACAATAGGACCAGAAGCACTAAACTCAAACCTATTTAAATTTGGTTTCATATTATAATAATTTTCTCCAAATGGCATGCCATCGGTATAATAAGGCTTTAGATATTCAAATAAAGGATCTTCGCTCTTAAAGTTCATTTTATTATATACTTTATGCCTTAAAATCTCATATGCATAAATTTCATCATAAAGTGAGCCTAAGTATCTTTTGCTTAAATACTTAGCATAAATATCACCTTCACTTGAAGATAAGAAGTTGGCTAAACCTCTACCGAAAGCATACGAACCAAGATAAATATTGTTTAATGCCGAATAATTAGAAGTTCTTGCTCTTAATTGAAATTCATACTTATCAGTACCCTCCTTGGTAACGACCTCTACCACTCCAGAAGCAGCATTACCAAACTCAGCACCAAAACCTCCCTTATTAACGGAAACTTCGGATATAGAACTAAGAGGCAAGTTTGGTGTCCTTGCATTATTGTATGGATCTCTTAAATCAGCTCCATCTACAACATACGCAACTTCACCAACCCTCCCACCTCTAATTTGAAGAAAACCACCATACCTTCTTACACCAGCTTGTAATTGTAAAGCTTGTTCAACATTAGCAACAGGAAGACTTTGCAACTTTTCACTTCTTATTTTATCAACACTTGCAGTAATATCCTTTTTTACAACAGGTTCTCTCGCTATTACTACTTGCTCCTGTAAAACAACACCAGTTTCTTGTAATTTAATTATACCACCAGGAGGAGATACCGTTCTATCAGCCTCTACTACTAAGTTTTTAAGAGTAAACGGACTATATCCTGTAAATTCTACCTTTAGCGTATAAGTTCCAGGTGGGACTCTTAATAGAACAAATTCCCCATTTTCATCAGTATAAGTTCCAATTCCGATTTCCTCAAGATATACGGCAGCGGCAACGATGGGTTGTCCACTTTTCGCATCTACAACCTTACCTGTTATCTTTCCATACTGGGCATATGCAACACCCCATAAACCAAGTACAAAGATTAGCAACTTTGTAAGTTGCTTCATTTTTATAACCTCCATTAGCAAAACTTAAATTTTAAAGCACATTATCATTTTATAACAAAGTTAAAGGGTATTATAACTTTTACTTTTACCCTTCTATCTTTCATCATTGCAGGAGAAAATTTATACTGATAAGCAGCTTTTAAGGCGGATTCATTAAATATACTATTCGTAGAGCTAAGTATCTCTGCTTTTATTACATTCCCTTCCTCGTCAAGAATAGCGCTAATTACTACCCTACCTTCCATACCAGCCTTTTTAGCAAGCTCAGGATATACTGGATTTACTACTTTTATGGGTTTTGGTTTTACCTCAACTTTAAAAAATTCATAAACCTCATCTGCCGGTATTACAGATGGTAAAGAAATATCCTCCACTTCCTTTGGAATATCAATTTCACTGCGAATATTCTCAATTTGATTAGTGGAAAGTACTTGAGATTCATTGTCTTGTACTTTAGATGGGACGTCCTTCTGCTGCTCTTGTTTTGCTACAATTTTTATATTCAAAACTGGCCTTATAGGTGGAGGTTCCTCTTCTATTCTTTGAATTACAGGTGCGAATGAAACAATAACGGGTTTTGGGACAGGAGGTGGGTTATAAGTACCAAAATCTATTTTCCTTATAGAAAAAAATAGAAAACCTACAATACCAAAAGCTAAAATTATAGCAAAGAATAAATTTTGCACATAACTTTGTTCTAATTCCTTACCCTTATAAACGTAGCTCTTGCTTGACCTTACCGCCATATTATCCTCCTGTTACTAAGGCCACTTTAGTAATACCTATGGACCTTAACTTATCTATAATATCTATTATAGTATTAACACTTACATTTTTGTCCGCTCTTATTAAAATAGTAATATCACCCTTGGAGTTTTTTGAGTAAATATTCTTTATGTCGTCTATTGAATTTATTCTAAAGCCTTTTGCGTAAATTTCATGATTTGAGTAGATATATATAGTTGAAATATTCTTCTGACCCACAATCTTATAGCTCGATACAGAATTAGGTAAAACTACACTTTTTGTCTTTACTGTTTTTTCAAACCTTACTAAAAATACCATGAATATAACCATTATCAAAGCCAAATTTGCAAGTGAAATCAGAGGAATCGCTAAAACACTCTTCCTAATAACTCTTATTCTTACAGCCATTATCTCTTTATAACCCCTATATATAGCTTAGGAGACAAATTTAAGTTTTTATATGTCTCATTAACCATATCAAAAGACTTTATAAGATACTCATAAGTAGCACTTTGATGAATTATCAAGTAAATGCTTCTTGTGGTATCTTCTATTATATATTTTTCAAGGATTTGTCTAACTTCATCGTATCTTACTGGTTGGTCCTCTACAAACATTTCACCCTTATCATTAACAGAGAATCTAATGTAATTAGCTATAAACTGAGTATTTTCTTCACTGTGTTGCGGGAATGAAAATAATATTCCTTTTTCTTTCTTTGGAATACTCAAAGCGAAAAATGAAAGAATTATAAAAGATATACTTGCTATCGATAAAGAAACAAAATCAAAATTGTAGTCCACTTTTCTTCTCTCTTTAAAAATCTTCATGCAACAATAATGCCTTTTTCAAGAAGATATTCAACGAGGGCATTTGAAGCTTCCTCTATTTGTCTTTGATAAACATTTATCCTATTTGTAAATATAGCATAAAATAGAGCAGCTGGTGCTGCAATTATAAAACCAGCCCCTGTCGCAATTAAAGCTTCACTTATTCCACCTGCAACAAGTTCTGGTTCAACCTCACCAGTTATACGAATAGTATTAAAAGCTTTCATTAAACCTATAATAGTTCCTATAAATCCCAAAAGAGGAGCTATGGTTGTTATGGAAGAAAGATAAATCATGTTTCTATCAAGGAAAGCTAATTCACTCACAGCCTTTCTCACCATTGCATCTTCAAAGGCAACTTTACCCTGATGAACTTTTTCTAATCCTGCTGCCAAAACCTTTGCAAGTGGTGAGGGATTATCATACAAGTAGTCTAATGCTTCCTTTAAACCTTGTTCTTCTATTATATCTATAACTTTTTGGACGAGCTTTAGAGGATTTGCACTAGCTAACATATAAAGGGTTATAAACCTTTCAAGGATAATTGCTATTGCAATAATAGCAAGGGCTAAAAGCCCCCACATCACAAAGCCACCTTTTTGAAAAATTTCAAGCATAACTTTTAAAATTTTAAAGCCAGTGATTAGCCTTAAAATTTTAGAACTTCGTTTTAGGGGCGGTAGCTCAGTTGGGAGAGCGCCTGAATGGCATTCAGGAGGTCGGGGGTTCAAATCCCCTCCGCTCCATATAAATGATTTATAGGAAATTATTTCATTTACTTTCACTACTCCTTATAATTCCAGTTATAATTTTAGATGATAAGTGGAGAATAATCTTTTCTATAGTTTTTCTTCTTTTAGTCTTTTTTGTAGATTCCTTAAGACAAAAGCACAAAGGATTTAGACAACTTTTTATGATATTCTTTAAAGGTTTATTAAAGAGAAATGAACTTAATGAATATACATCCGCGACTTACTTGGCATTTTCGTATGCTATAATAAATTTACTTTTTAGTAAAGAAATAGTGATTTTCTCACTTTTAATCTTAGCCATATGCGACCCTATAGCATATATATTTGGAAATTACATAAAACCAAATATCACAATTTATAGTAAATCAATTAATGGATTTATTGGCTTTCTTCTAAGTGGTATTATTCTCTCTACTTTCTTATTTAGTGAAATAAAACTAACCTCAAAAATATTCGCTGTTTTAGTTAGTGCTATTGTTGAATTACTTACACCAATAGACGACAATTTAAGTGTTCCCATTGCAAGTTCATTAGTTCTAAAGTTTACAATTTAAAATAGGAGGTAGAAGCTATGAGCTTATTTCTAAGTCTATTGATTTTTAAAATACCAAAAATATATAAAGATGAGAGCTTTATAGGGGCAAAGCGATATGAAACTGAACTAAACTACGAAAAAGCAAAGCAAGAATACCTAAAACTCTCTAAAAAGTATAAAGGTAAAGACTTAGCAATAATATACGAAAATCTTGCGGATTTATACTTCTTTTACTACTACCCAGATAGTAATAAACTCGCATTAGATTATATCATTAAAGCACATAAGTTAGATAAGAAAAATGACAGAATTTTATACAAAGTTGCACTATATTACGAAGCAGTAGAAAATTATAAAGAAGCATCAAAATACTATGAGGAATTAGCAATTAAATTTCAAAAGAGTGAATTTTTTAATGATGCAATGAATGGAGTAGAAAGAATATTTCCTAAAAATTACAAAGATGAATTAGCTGCAAAGTATAATAATGAAGAATACATAACACTTATGGAATTAGAAAAAGAAATTGAAAACCAGCCGGTATTTTTAAGGTCAAAGTATGAAACTTATGATGGTAAAAAAGAATTGATAAATCAAATAATAGAAAATAGACTACTATTGAAAAAGGCGTTAAGTGAAGGTTATCATTTATCAAGACAATTTAGAGAAAAACTATATGAAGCCTTAAAAGATGAATTTGCAAGAGTATACTACACAAAATATATTGTAGAAAAAATAAAAGTTGATTCAAATGAAGTGAAACAATTTTATGAAAAAAATAAGCAAAACTATAGAATATGGGGATTTGTTAATTTAAAACTATTAAAATGGGACGATACTCTAAATTTACCGAACGACAGCATATTTGATAGTCTATCAAAAATAATGACTTTTTATGAAAACTCACCAGATAGTCTTATATATAAATCACTTTCAAAAAGAGATACAGGAAAGATTTTTATAGAAATCATAAAGGATACAACTTATGCAATAAGAATAATTAAAATACAAGAGCCCGGTTATACAAAGCTTGAAGATATATATACCTCTATAGAAAGCAATTTAAAGTTTGAGAAAGAAAGAAAAACTTGGGAAGCATTATTAGATAGTATTCTAATTAGATACGGTTTTAATACAATAAACAAAGATACTGCAAGCAAGGAAATACCTGAAACACTCGCAGTAATAGAAGCTTTTAATACATACATTACCAAAAGTGATTATCAAAATTATCTAAATAAAGTTCCAGTTATATACAGAAAGGCATACTCAACAAAAGAAGGAGCTTACGAACTAATCAAAATATATACACAAAGAGAACTATTATTTAGAGATGCTATTGTATATACGAGAATATTCACAATCTCGGATGGATATACCACATTTAAGAGAAATTTTGAAAACCTATTAATAAATGAACTAAAGGATGAGATTTTAAGAGATATTTCAGTATCACAGGAAGAAATAAAAAATTATTACCAAGAAAATAGAGAAAAATTATTTAGAATTCCTGCAAATGCAAAAATTAGAAAGTTAACTTTAGATAATGAGAAGGAAGCAAGAAGAATTTTTAACTTAATATCTAAAAATCCACAAAAGTTTGATTCTTTAGCAAAAATATATGCAAAAGAGCAAGAAGAGAAGCAATTTGGAGGTTTGATGTTTGTTAATGAATTTGATACTTCACTATTTAATCAGATTAAAAACTTAAAAATTGGAAAACCTAATTTAATAAAAAGGGATAAAGAATGGATGATTGTAAGTGTTCAAGAACTTAACCCTGCAAGGTACAGAGAACTAAGTGAAGTTGAAGAACAAATTAGACAATTACTATTAAACAATAAAAAGGAAGAAGCATGGAATAATTATAGAGAAAAATTGAAAGAAGAGGCGAAAATTCAAATACTTATAAAGGAGGAAAATAAAGAAGGCGGATAAATGCTCCCATTTTTATATTGGACAAACCTTAGTGGAGTTTACGACGGAATTATTTTTAAAGATACTATTTACCTTGCAACTTTTGGAGGAATACTTGTTTTAAATAAAAATTTAGATAGCATAATAACATATAAGTTTTCAGAAGGTACAAATTCTAATATTATTGTTTCAGTTGACACATTTAAAGGTAAAATTTACTATTTAACGAAAAATAAAGGATTTGGATATATAGAAAATGGTAAAGCTGTTCATTTCCCTATAAGCAAATTACCAAGAAGTAATTTAAGTAATGCGAAAGGACTATTTCCTTATAAGGACTATCTTTTTATATATGGCTACAATTGGATTTTATATATGGTAGGAAATTCAATAAAGACAATAGAGCCAGATGTTTATAATATAAAACCACGAATAGGCTCAGTATTTGTATATAATGATACGGTATACATTGGGGATAGCTCGGGCTATTTAAAGACACATATTAACTTCGTGGATATTCCTGCAAGTTTTCAAAGGGTAAATTTACCAAGAATAAACTATATTGGAATGTATAATGGAGAAATTATTTTTGCGACGGATAAAGGAATTTACGATAAGTTAGGCAACTCAATAGTAAGTGGTTTTTCAGTTATTTACTTTGAAAAATTCAAAGATACACTATTTATTTCCGCAAGAAATCAAGGAAATGTTGAAGTTTATGGTTTGGGAAATCTAAAGAAATACTATAACGGTATAGTGGTTGACGAACCAAACTACAAATATACTTATTTTCTAATAAGTTTAGATACTATGCTACTTGTTTCTACATTTCACCATAGCTCACTTTCAATCTATATTGATAATGTTGCTTTTGGTATATATACCTATCCAAATTACAAAAACTACAAATTTGGACTTCCATTTAATTATATTTCAAATACGTATACTCTGAATGACTATATATTCCTTTTTACTCACACGGATTATGACTATATACCCCAAAATTTGAATCATGCAATTTTTATTCCGAGCAAAAATAAAATTATTGAACTTGGAGATAGTGTATATAGAATTACAGAACCTATTAAAATTAGTGATACTCTTATTGGAGTTTCCTCATTTTTCTCTTATTTTTTAGTAGATACTTCTTTAAGTGTAAGATTTTGCGTAGCGGTTCCTATATTTCCAGTAGATCCAACTAAGGCATTTACAAGTTTAGCATTATACAAGGATACTATTTATATTGGAAGTTATAATGGAGAAGTTTATAAAGTAGATAAAAATTGCAATAGTTTTTCAATAAGTCCATATAGTTATAGTGTTTCAACCACTTCTGATATTGAAAGTAATGGAAATTTAATTGCTGTAGGCGGAAATGGAGGCATAGCTATATTCCAAAATGGAAATCTTATATATAAGAATTCCTCAATTATTCCAATAACGATAGAAACCTATAATGATAAGTTTATTATAGGGACGACCAGTGGTATTTATATATACGAGCAAGACTTAAGAAAACTAAACACATTTCCTGATAAGGCAATAACGGACATAGTAGTAGATAAAGTAAATAATACTCTTTTTGTGCTTTCTGAAGATGGACTATATAGGTTAAATGAGAATTATGAAATTATTGAGAACTACAGAATAGCAGGAATAACTTATTTACAAGCTACCAATTTTCCAATACTTCATACTCTTTCAATTTATAAGGATAGTATACTGCTTGTAGGTTCAAGTGAAGGTGTAGGTTTAATTAGAATAGCAAGCTTAAGTGAAGGAAGTTTAATTGTATATCCCAATCCTGCAAGAGAATATATTAAAATCAAAAATCTAAAAGGTAATTTTGAATATGAATTATTTATATTGACGATGTCAGGGAAAAAAGTAAAAAATATGAAAGTAAAAACTGATGCAAATGGAGAGATGAGAATTAACATTAATGATTTAGAACGTGGTCTTTATATCTTGAGAATTTCAAGCAAAAGTATAAAATTTTTAAAAGATTAATTATTCCCACTCAATAGTAGCAGGAGGTTTAGAAGTAATATCGTAAACTACACGATTAACTCCCTTTACTTCATTCGTTATCCTACTACTTATTGTTTCTAATAGTTCATATGGTAATTTTGACCAGTCCGCAGTCATACCATCTTCACTTTCTACTACTCTAATTGCAACTACAAATTCGTAAGTTCTTCTATCTCCCATAACACCAACGCTTTTAATGGGAAGTAGCACTGCAAAAGCTTGCCACAAACTATTATAAAGATTGAACTTTTTTATCTCTTCCTCTACTATCAAATCAGCCTTTTTTACTATCTCTAATTTTTCTTCATTTATTTCTCCAACTATTCTTACCGCATATCCAGGACCCGGAAATGGATGTTTATATATCACTTCATCTGGTAAGTTCAATAGTTTTCCTATCTTCCTTACCTCATCTTTAAAAAGATACTTAAAAGGTTCAATTAGTGTAAATTCCAAGTCCTCTGGCAAGCCACCTACATTATGATGGGTTTTTATCTTATCAGAGGGACCTACAACTCTTTTAGACTCAATTAAATCAGGATATAGTGTTCCCTGAGCTAAGAATTTAATATCTAAATTTTGGTCTCTTATAAAATTTCTAAATAATTCTATAAATTTCTTACCTATTACTTTTCTTTTTTCTTCCGGATCACTAATACCTTTTAGTGCTTTCAAAAATTCTTCTTTTGCATCCAAAATGTATAAATTTTTATTAAACAAACTTCTTATTCTATCTCTTTCATAACCTTTCATTAAACCCGTATCTACGAAAACTAAATAGGCATTTTCGTTTATAGCAGTCTGAAGTAGTTTTCCTAATACAGTAGAGTCTACACCACCCGAAAGGGCAAGTAAAACTTTATTTTCTTTTACAATTTCTCTTATTTCATCAATCTTTTCAATTAGAAAGTTTTCTAACTTCCAATCACCTTTAGCTTTACAAATTTTATATAAGAAGTTCTCTATAATTAGTTTTCCATATTGAGTATGATGAACCTCAGGATGAAATTGAGTTGCATATATGTGGTCCTTTTCTATTACACAAAATTCTGAATTTTCACTCCTTGCAACCACTTTAAATCCATGAGGTAGTTCAATTAGTTTATCACCATGACTCATCCAAACTATGGAATTATCCTCAACTCCCTCTAAAAGCTTGCTCCTTTCTATAATTTTTAGATATGATTTACCATACTCTCTTTTTGTGGAAGGTGCAACTTTTCCATTAAAGTGCTTCGCAACTATTTGAAGACCATAGCATATCCCGAGAATAGGTATTTTTAACTCAAAAATCTTTGTATTTATATCTGGTGCATCTTTTTCATAAATACTATATGGACTCCCACTAAGCACAATACCTACTACATCTTCAAAACTTCCAGAATAATTAGGCTCTACAATTTCACAATATACATTCAACTCCCTTACTTTTCTTGCAATTAGTTGAGTATATTGACTTCCAAAGTCAAATATAATAACTTTTTGATGTTTCATTTAACTACATAAAAATTGACCCTCCTATTACCTGCCATATTACTTTCACTATTGTTAGGATATTTTGGTCTAAACTCTCCTGCTGCTGCAACTCTAATCTTTTCGGGTGGTGCTCCTATTTCTATGAGATACTTTACCACATTCAAGGACCTAAATATTGATAGCTCCCAATTTGAAGGATATTTCTTTGCTAATTCACCTCTTATGGGCCTTGGGTCAGCATGCCCTTCTACAACAACTTCCTTTATATTTTTCCAATCTATACTATTATAGACTTGTCTTAAAAGTTTTCTATCTTCCTCAGTTAGGTCTGCGACTCCAACAGGATACTTTATCTCTTCTTTTAGTAAAACTATTTCCGGACCTGTAGCCTTTGCTTCAACTGCAACAACTTCCTCTTTTCTTTCCCTTTCTTCTTCAGCTGCCTTTACCAATTCTTTTACTAATGTATCATATACTGGTTTAAATGCTATATAAATATCGGTTTGTGGTATTCTTGTTGAGTAATAATTTAATGTAGAACCAACGAGTTTCCATTTTCCTTCAGCTGTTGAGTAATAACTATACACTTCAAATCCATATGGAAAAACGAAAGAAAGTGAAACATAATCATATAGAATAACTGTTCTTCTTCTTCTCTCAGGATCACTAATAAGCTGGGCTGTGGCTTTCATAACGTAGAATTGATCGGCATTGTCTTTACTAATATTTAATCTTTGTAAAATTTCGTCTTTAACTTGAGTAGCTGGAAGCATATATAAAAGTGCGGAATCTCTTTGAAGTATGGTAAAAGAAAAAGAAGGAGGAAACTCAACGCATAACCTTTGATTTCCAAAAGGATCCTTACACTTAGATACTACAAAGTTATCAGGCTTTGCATATACTATATAGTTAGGATTGTATTCAGGAATATAATATCTTATGAGACCACCTTTTTGTGGTCTCTTCGTAGTTGTAAAAACAATTACCGACCTTAGGGAAGGATCTACATAATAAACATCTTCCCTTGAATAACCAAGTATAAAAAGCGTTAAATTTAACATAATTCTTACCCCCTTTTATTGAACTTTTCTTTCCTCATTTATAATAATAAACTCCACTCTCCTGTTCTTAGCTCTTCCTTCTATTGTAGAATTAGTTGCAATAGGTCTTGCATCCGCATAACCTACTGCAGCTAATTTTTCCTTAGGTGCTCCAAGTTCTATTAGATATCTTACAACAGCTGAGGACCTTGCAGTTGATAATTCCCAATTAGTAGGATACTTTTCAGCTAATTTACCGATTATTGGTATGCTATCAGTATGACCCTCTACTCTCAATTCTTTAATATTTGAAAAGTCTATTTTTTTGTAAATTTCTCTTATTAGCTCTTTACCACTTTCTTTAATTTCAGCAGAACCACTTTCAAATAAAACACTTTCAGGAAGCCTAAGCAAAAGTCCTCTTTCAGTTCTTTCAATGGTAATTTCTTCGCGCTTTTCTCTCTCTTCTTCTATTAGTTTAACAAGTTCCCTATAAAAAGTATCCTCCTTTACTTTGAAAAATACATAAACTTTGTTAGACGGGACATTTGAACCATAATAAGCTAATGTATTTGCTACTTGTCTCCAATTTCCCTGACTTGTAGAGTAATATCCCACAATCTCAAATTTTAAAGGCAAAACAACAACCATAGCAAGCTCTTCGTATAGTCCCTTAAATATTTTGCCACTTGCTTTAAAGACATATATTGAACTATCATTTTTGTCTACATTTATAGGTATTGCACTTTTTTCATTATCTTCAAGCTCTGTAATCTTTGATATATATATACTTACAGTGTCTTTTTGTAAAACTGAAAAAGAATATGCATCAGGAAAATCTAGACACATTCTATCTTTATTTTCAGGATCTTTACATACACTCCACTTATACCCAAATGGTCTTGCATACATAACGTAATTTGGATTATAGTTTCTAGGATAGTATCTTGTAACGCCTCCCTTATCACCCCTCTTATTTACTGTAAATACAACTACATATTGCAAAGATGGTTCGACAAAATATATGTCTTCACGAGTATAAGAAAAAATCAAGAAAGTTATCATAATATTGAAAATTATAAAGTATTATCTGACAATCGCTGTACCGTTTCTCCTTTCAAGATGTATTCTATTTCCAACGTCTACAAAATCATCTTCATGTGTTATAACTATTAGCTGATAATCAGGATTATATAATATAAAGTTAGAAAACAATTCTTTTAAACTATCTATTCTTATATCGTCCATGCCATCAGTTGGTTCATCAAGTATGAATAGTTTAAATTTAATATCAAGCATCTGGGCTATTGCTAACCTTAGTGAAAGTGATAAAGCAGTTCTTTCACCACCACTTAGACGATTAGCTTCTATTTTATTACCACTATGATTTATAAGATATAGCATAAGTTCATCATCTATAAAATCTACTTCAATATCCTTATAATCAGAAAGCAGAAACTTTTCAAAATAGTGCTGAACTAAAAATTTTAGATTTTTATAGTATCTTTTCCTCTCGTAATTTATCAGCTCAGTAAGCTTCTCCGAAATATCTTCATAAAATGTCCTTTTTTCTTTTAATTTTTTATAATCATCTATTTGTCTTTGTAGCTCTTCATAATTTTTACTAATTTCTTCTAATCTCTGGCGATTTGAAACATCTTCAGAACTTAACTCTCCAAGTTTTCTGTGAAGCTCATTAATTTCATCTTCTACTTTTCTTAAATATTCATAAGGTTCAATATCTATCTCCTTTTTATATTCTTCAACTTCTTTGATTAATTTGTCCTTCCTTGAAATTTCATCTTTCAAGCTTTTTATCTGACCTAACACTTCATTATATTTAATATAAATTTGCTTATTTTTTTGTATAAAATCAATTACTTCTTGGTAGGAAAATGGGTAATTCCAACTTTTAAAAATTTCTTCATTTTCCTTCAATTGTTTTTCAACTTCACTCCTTTTCATATATTCAGAATATGCTTCTTTGTTTTCCTTAGTAGCAAAACTTTTTATTCTGCTCCACTCCTTCCATCTTTCTAAAGGAAATTGAGATTTTAGCATAAGATATTCATTTACTTCTGATTCATATTTCAATAGGCTTTCAACTTCAGTTAAATTCTTCTTTACTTCCTCTAACAACTGCAGGACTTTCAACTTCTTACTTTCAAGTTCCTTAACTTTATTCTTTGCTTCAAATATAAGTTCATCTTTTGTATGCTCATTTATTTCCCTTTTACATATTGGACATAAATTACCTACATTTTTCAATTCCGAAAGAATTTTCTGACTTTGAACTATTTCACTGTCTATTTTTCCAATTTCAGATATGTATTCTTCTTTTAGTTTTTCTGATTCAAGTTTTTTATTCTTTGCATTCTCTATTTTTTCCTTTAAACCATTAGTAGTTTCAAAAACCTTCTCTAGTTTTTGTTTAAGTTCTATACCTCTTCTATAACTTAGCTCCAAGGATTTAATCTCTGGATTTTCAGAAAACTTTAAAAATGTTTCGTATTTTTCATAGCCTTCTTTATACTTCTCAATCTCCTCTAATCTTTTAATTAGAATATCTATATTTTCTTTTGAATTTTTTACTTTTATCGCAAGTTCGTAGAGTTTTTCAAACTCTTTATATTTATCGTAAATTTCCTGATTATCTTGTATGAACTTATCAAGTATTCTTAAGTCGTCCTCTTTTTTGGAAATATTCTCTATCTCTTGCATACATTTTATCAAATATTCAACTCTACCTCTCTTTTCTTTTAAACTTTGTATGTGGTTATTTATTAAAGCCGATTGAACTTTAATTTCTTCACTCCTATCTTCTATTTCCTTTTTTCTTCTCATTAGTTCTTCGGTTTTTCTTATTAATTCCTCATAATTAAATATTTGCATTTGTCTTTTAAATTCATCCGCAATTTTTTTACTTTCATCCCTTATCTTCTTAATTACATCAACGCCTACTATTTTTTCAAATCTTTTAAACCTCTCACGAGGCGTCATCAGTATAAAACTATCAATACTTCTTTGCTTTACTAATAGTGTATTTTCATATCTCCTTGGAGTAATGTTATACTTTCTTAATAAATATTCCTTCAATTTTGTAGGACTATCGTATCCATGAAGGTTAGTAGAAAATGTTTTCATAGTTCTTCTAATTGTCAAATCCGTAGTTTCAAGCTCTACCAAGAAATCTCTTTCACCAAATCTTAAAAATTCGGATGAACGACTATAATACAAAGTCTCTCCAAAAAGTGAATAGTATACTGCCTGAACTATAGAACTTTTACCACTTCCATTTTCTCCAGTTATAATATTTATCCCATCAGAAAACTCCAATACAGTTGATTTATGAACTAAAAAGTTATTAAGCCTTATTGATTTAATTTTCATTTATATAGCTCCAAAAGATAGCTTTTTATCTTCTCTTCCTGCTCTCTTTCATTTTCTATATCATCAACTTCAGAAATAATCTTAATAATATCATCGTAGTATTTACCTAAGATTGCTGACTTATAGTTATCTTCAGTACTTATAGAGAACTTCTTAATTTCATCTTTTATGCTTATTATTGTGTTAATGTGATAGAATTTAAATGAAGAAATAAAAGATTTTATCTCTACTATAGCATCAGAAGGTATATTCTTTAGTATCAAGGTTATTATT
Source organism: Caldifarciminota bacterium (assembly GCA_025060695.1). Lineage (GTDB taxonomy): Bacteria > Hydrothermota > Hydrothermia > LBFQ01 > DSFT01 > DSFT01. The sequence continues at coordinate 31,583 of JANXBH010000014.1, forward strand.
TTTTCTTCATCTTCATAGTTTTTGAGTGTATTTTTTAATTGCTCAATACTAAAGTCTATAAACTCAAGTCTTATAAATTCCCTTGGAGTTTCTAATTTATATTCATATTCTCTAAGCTCATTTTTGTCTAAAACTTCATATAAAATAACCCTCTTTTTACTATTTTCCTTTATAAAGCCATTTTCATCGTATTCATATTCATCATAACTTACTGCCTCAGTTGAGCCCACGTATGCATATTTTTTCTTTTTAATAGGAGTATGAAAGTGTCCTAAAAATATATAGTCAAAACTAATTAAATCCTCAATTGGAATATCTACTGTATTTATCTTCTTCCTTCTTGAAACTTCCTCATCTACTATTTGATGTAAAGCTATAAAGTTAATTTCGTTCGTATTTAAGCTATCATTAATCCGAAAAACAAGTTCTCTCAATAGTCTCCTATCACTAAAATGTGGAATGCAATAGAAATTAATACCATTATAAGAAAATTTAACATTATCAATATTAAAACCATCTTCTTTGAAAATATGTTTATATTCAAAAACTTTTATATTTTCGGAAAAATAATTTAAAGGTTCAAGTGAGGAAATACCAATACTTGTATAAAAATCGTGATTTCCGGGAACTATTAAAATCTTAAAATTCTTCGAAAGTTCAACGAATTTCTTATATACAATACTAAGGGTTATATTATCTGGTCTTCTCATATCAAATACATCACCACTATGTAATACAATATCTGGATTTAAATCGTATACCAAATTTATAACCTCTTCAAAAGTTCTAATATAGTCTTTTTGACTTCCCGATATGTTGTATCTTTTTCTACCCAAGTGTGTATCTGAGAAATGTAAAATTTTCATTGTAAGGTTAGTGCATATAGAACTATGTTCATTCCAAATTTTAATGCGGTTTCTTGAACTTCTAACGGATCTCCGTGTCTATCCGTCCATCCATCTGATATATTAGTCTCATAAGTATATAGTAATACAAGTCTTTCTCCTATAAATATTCCGTACGCTTTTGGAGACTTATCGTCATGTTGATGTATTTTTGGAAGTTTATCGAACTTCCAGTAAATATTGAATATTGGATGACTTGTAGGGATTTCCTCCAGTTCTTTATCAGGAAATACTTTCTTAATTTCTCTTCTAAAATAGTAATCCATACCGTAGTCGTCATCTACATATAAAAATCCACCCCTTTCAAGATATTCTCTTAAATTCCTTGCATCCATATCGGAAAAATATACATTTCCATGCCCTGTCATAAACAATATAGGATACTTAAATATATCCTTACTTGAAGGTTTTACTACTGCCTGTTTTTCAGAAAGGCTAATATTTGCGTATTTTTTTATAAATCTTACAAGATTGGGTATAACCTCAGGGTCATTGTACCAATCTCCTCCACCTTCATATTGTAATCTTGCGATTTGAAATGATAATAAAAATTGTATCACATTGTAAATTTTAAAGTGTTTTTAATATGCTCCTTTTCCAGATATTACAATAGGAATAGTTCTAATAATGATAAAAATATCAAGCCAAAAGTTCCAATTTAAAACATACCAAGTTTCTAACTTTAATTTTGTTTCAAAATTTAAATCACTTCTTCCACTAATCTGCCAAAGACCTGTTAAACCAGGCTTAACTGAAAATATAATATCTTTGTATTCTCCCATCTCCTTTAATTCATCCAATTGATACGGTCTTGGTCCCACTATGGACATATCGCCTTTTATTACGTTAAATAGTTGCGGCAATTCATCCAAAGAAAATTTCCTTAAGAATTTTCCTACTTTCGTTATTCTTGGATCATCTTTTAACTTTTTATACTTTTGAAATTCAAGTTTTAAACTTTGGTCCTTTTCTAAAACTTCTTTCAATTTTCCTTCTGCATCCATATACATTGTTCTAAATTTATAAATTTTAATAACCTTTCCATGTTTTCCCGGTCTTTCTTGTATGTAAAAGATAGGTCCTTTACTTGTTAATTTCACAAGAAAAGCAATAATTACCATAACGGGAAAAAATAAAATTAATAAAAAGGTTGCAAAAACAATATCAAAAATCCTCTTATTTATTTCCATAGTTTTTGAAACTAAGTTATTTCTTACTGAAATAAAAGATAGAGGTCTTGTAAATATGTTTTCTACTTGAACATTTAATAATGGAATGCCATCCTCAGCAAAAGCAAACTTCAAGCTTTTGTACTTTTTAAATAATTTTGAAAGTTCATTTAAGTCTATGCGAGGATTTAATACTATTACTTCACTTGCTTCTTTTTCATCTTCAACTATCTCATATCCCAAATAGATATTTTCATTTATTATCTTCTTTGCTAAATCATAATTTGACGAATTATTTAGTATATAAACTTTCTTCAAAAACCATCCCTTTTTAAAAATGTATCTTTTAAATAAATACTTCTGTGCTATTAAAAAAATACTTCCAAAAAACCAAAAAACCAATAGCATATATCTTGATATAGCATATACATTGTATATAAGAGCAAATACAAGTATAGACATAAGCGAAATTGTTAAAATCCTAAAAATTCTATAACTTTCTTCAAAAAATGAAAATCTATGTGTATAAATACCCTGAAAGAAAAGTAGAATAATTATAAAAAATGGAAGCCAGTATAAATGGGTAATGTAAAAATCAAATGAGAACTGAATGCCAATTTTAAAAGCAACTTTAAAAGTATATGCAAGGAAGAACAGTAAAAATAGTGTAATTAAATCTAAAACTATGAGAATTATTGCAAACAAACAAAATTACTACTTCCTAAAGGATTCCATACCTGTTAAAAACTCGCCAAGTATTAAGGTATGAATTTCATATGTCCCCTCGTATGTCTCTACCGCTTCAAGATTCGTCATATGACGCATTATATGATAGTCTAACATTATACCATTTGCACCTAATATTGACCTTGCCATTTCTGAAACAACTTTTGCAGCCCTTACATTATATCTCTTAGCATAAGAAATATGATAATGGGACAATTTTCCTTCTTTTTCAAGCTCAGCTATTCTATATGCTATCAAATTAGCATTTTGAGTGTAAGTTAAAATATCAGCTAATTTTTGCTGGGTTAACTGATAACTTGCTATTGGATTTGAGAACATTATTCTTTCCTTTGAATATTTTAGTGCTGTTTCAAGGCAAAACTGAGCTATTCCTACTGCACCCCAAGCTATACCAAATCTTGCTTGGTTTAAACACATAAGAGGAGCCTTTAAACCTTCAGCAAAAGGAAGTCTATTTTCCTCAGGAACTTCAACATCATCTAAAATTACCTCCCCAGTATCAGATGCTCTTAGCGAAATTTTTCCTTTCATTTCCTTAGTTTTATAACCCATATCCCTTTCTACTATAAATCCTCTAATAATATTATCATCATCTTTTGCCCAAATTATTGCAATATCTGATATATTCGCATTAGTAATCCACATTTTAGTACCTCTTAAAATCCACTTATTTCCCTTTCTATACGCTCTTGTTTTCATTGAAGATGGATCACTTCCTGCATCAGGCTCGGTAAGACCAAAACAACCAATAACTTCACAGCTTGCAAGTTTTGGAAGATACTTTTTTCTTTGATTCTCTGAACCAAATGTGAGTATTGGATACATTACAAGAGAAGTTTGAACACTTACAAAACTTCTAATACCTGAGTCTCCTCTTTCTAATTCTCTTGTTATAATACCATACGCAAGCTTATCAAAGCCTCCACCCCCATATTCAACGGGCATATAACTTCCTACAAGTCCAAGCTCAGCTATTTTGCTAATTAAACGTCTTGGAAACTTTCCATTTTCCCAATATTCTGAAATTATAGGTATTACTTCATTATCTACAAATTTTCTAACACTCTCTCTTAAAACCTTATATTCACTGGAAAGTTTTTCATCTAATAGGAAGAAATCTTCATATTTTAACATAAGTTTAAAATTTTAAGGCACAATGACGTTAATATTACTTAGTCAAACTTTAAGTATTATAGTAGTTGATGAAAATACGAGAGAACCTGTACCATATTGTGCAATTGAAATAGGTAATTTTGGTGGTTATTGTGATGAAAAGGGATTTTTTCAGATTAAATTAGAAAAAGGGAAATATAGAATAAAGGTTTCCTCTCTTGGATATGAGGATTATATAGAGGAGATAGAACTTAAAGGAAATGTTCAAATAAAGATTTATCTAAAACCAACTGGTATAAAATTATCAGAAATAGTTGTAAGTGCAAAAAAAGAAGCTTTTAAAAGGGACTTTTCAATAAATACTATACAAGAAATAGAAAAGTATAGAACACTTCCTAGTCCATTTGAAAAAGACCTAATGCGAGTTATTCAAGTTCAGAGTGGTGTAGTATTTGTAAATGATTTTTCAGGAAGGTTTTCCGTAAGGGGCTCAGCACCATTTGAAAATTTAACTATTTTAGACGGTATGTTTTTATATAATCCTTATCATCTGGGTAGCTTTGTTTCTATATTTGATTTAGATGTTTTAAGTTCATTTCAATTTTTAAAAGGTGGCTATAGTGCAAAATATGGAAATGCAACAGGTTCTATAATTCATGCAAAAATTAGAGAAGGAGATTATAAAAACTATAAAAACTTATCAGTAATTAGCCCACTAACTACCAAGTTTTTACTTGAAGGACCAATCAGTAAATATAGTAGTTATATTCTAAGTTTTAGAAGAACTTACATTCAAGAGTTTGCAAGACTATTTAACTTTGACTTACCTTATTACTTTTTTGATATTACAGGAAAAGTTTCTTATAATTTTTCGGATATTACAAACCTTGGTATTTCATTTATAAATAGCGAAGATAATTTAAATTTTTCAAATATTGTATCTTCAAACTGGGGAAACAGAGGAATTAGTCTAAACTATAAAACATTTTGGAGGAACTATCTTCTAAATAGTTATATTTCTTATACCAAAAATTTTATAGATTTTCAATTATTTACGGGTGCTTTCGCTGTAAAGAATGAATTCGGTGTTTTAGCTAATAGACTGGATTTTGAATATATTACAAGTAGCTGGAATATAAACTTAGGATTTGACTTAGCGTTTATTAATGGCTACTACAGAAGTAATATATTTGGCATTAAGATAAATAGAGAAGGTACCCCTTCTATTATTTCTACATTTTTTGATATAAAGCGAGAATTTAACAAACTTAGCCTAAATTTTGGGACAAGATTAAACTACTATAGACTTTCCGGATACTACTTTAAGGAAGATATATCGTTTGAACCAAGGTTTCAAGTAAAGTACTTTTTAAGTAATGTATTAGCATTGAAATCAGCATTGGGAATATACAATCAATACGCAGTTGGATTTTCAACAAACAATTTACAAATATCTTCCTTCTATTTTTGGGTACCCATATTTGAAAACTTATCACCCATAAAAACACCACATATAATCTTTGGAGTGGAAGGTATACCAAAAATTGGAAATTTTGAAATTACACTATTTTTAAAACCCTACTTTAATACAGTAGAACTAAATCCAAACATAGCAGATATTAATAATGTAGATAAGGAACTTTTAAAAAATGCAAAGGCAATTTCTTATGGTATGGATATATGGTTTGAAAATAGAAACTTAGAATTTTCTTATACTCTAAGTTTTGCATATAGTAAGCTTGAAACTGATAGCTTATGGTATAGAACAAGTTATGATAAGAGACACGTGCTAAACATCGTTTTAAAGAGAGGTCTTTTTAATGGAGAAATTGGAACCAAGCTTACTTATGCAAGTGGTAGTCCATATACTGATATTTTAGCAAGATATATAGTAGCAAGTGTATATCCAGATGGAGGTTTAGAGTTTCCATTCTGGTACGAAGTATATAGTCCAAGAAATAGTTTAACACTTCCACCATATAGAAGAATAGATGTTTACTATGAGAAAAAGTATAAGAATGTGGAATTTGGTCTTGGAGTTATAAATATTATGAACTTTAAAAATCTTTTTGTTAGTTTCTATGACTATTCAAAAAATCCACCAATAAAGACAGAAATAAATCAACTTCCAATTTTGCCCTATTTTACGATAAGATCGGTGTTTTAGGGTGAGAAATTATATGTAATAAGAATATTTAAGATAACAGAAATTAAATCTAAAAATACACCATATTTTACCATCTCTTTAAAACTAACAAATCCTAAAGAGTAGGCAAGCATATTTGATGGGGTTCCTATAGGCATCATAAATCCTGTGGAAGAACCAATAGCAATTACCGCAGAAAGTCCTGAAACTTTTAGGTTTAAACTACGAGCCATTTCTATAGAAATGGGTATTAATAGAGAAGCTGTAGATGTATTAGAAGATATTTCCGTTATCAAAAGAGTAATAATTGCCATAGTTATTAATACGATAAGTGGTGAAAGCCCAAGATTTACTACTGTATTTTCTATAATTTCTGATTTCATCAACATTTGAGAAAGTGCAAAACCACCACCGAATACAAATAGTGTATCCCAATGAATTTTCCTAATATCTTCTAAGTCAACTATTTTAAATACTACTAAAAAGATGGAAGATATCAAAATAATAGTCGTTTCATCAAGAAATTTAAAGTAAGATGAAAAAATCCACAAGAAAATAGTAAAAATAAAGACCATAAGAGTAATCTTTCCTTCTTTTGAAAGTTTTTGATAACTTATTTCTATATCAACTTTCTTAAAACCTATACGAAAAACGTTAATTGCAAAAAGTATAAAAATGAACTCCAAGGTAAGTGCATAGGGAAAAGCAAATTTAAACCAAGACCAAAAGCTTACTTCAATATTTAAATTTTTCATCATACCCGCATATATCATATTAGGAGGAGTTCCAACTAAAGTAGAAATTCCGCCAATATTTGAAGAATACGCGGAAGATAATGCCAAAACCTTCGTTAGATTGCTTCTTGGGATTGGGGATATAATAGAAAGTGCAATAAGGGTAGCGGATGTATTCGTTATCCACATAGATAGGAAAAACACTGTAAGAGAAAATCCTAAAAACATACCAAGTTCATTTTTTGGAAATAGCCTTAATAATAAGTTCAGTAAGAATAGATGAACATTATGTTTTTCAATAGCTTTTGCCAAAATAAAACATCCTAAAAATAAAAATATAACTGGTTCCGCATAACTTTTAGATATTTCTTTCATAGGTATATACCCTGATATAGAAGATACAACAAGAGGAATAAATGAAGTTATTATAAGTGGGACTGCTTCGAATATCCACCAAAGTGCCACCCAAAAGATTGTCCCTAAAACAATCTTAACATGAAATTCAATAGGAAGAAGTTGAAAAGCTAAAAATCCAATAGGACCAATAAAGATTATAAGAATGTCAAAAATACCTCTTTCTTTCCTCATAACTCAAACTAAAAAAGGCTTTTCCCATTACAACTCTATCTACGTTCATTTTTTTTAGTTTTTCTAAGTTTTTAAAATTTACACCGCCATCTACAGTAATTTTAAAAGAAAGACTATTTTTTATTCTAATTTCATTTAAAAAGTCCAATTTCCATAGAACTTCCTCTATCATCTCCTGGCCTGCAAAACCGGGATTAACAGTCATAACTATAACTTGTTCTATATCTTCAAGAAAAGGTAATGCATACTTAGGATCAGTTTCTGGATTTATCACTATACCAATACTATACCCATTTTCCCTTGAAATTTTAATACATTCAAATGCTTCTTTTCCTAATTCTATGTGAACATCTACAATATTAGAGCATTCATAAAATTTTAATAAGTACTTTGATGGATTTTTTATCATTAAATGCGTATCTAAAATAAGAGCGGTCATTGACCTAATGGCACATACAATTGGCATCCCAAATGTTAAATTATCTACAAAATGTCCGTCCATTACGTCTAAATGAATATATTTCAAATTGCACTCTTCTATACTTTTAATTTCCTCCCTTAACTTGGTAAAATCGCAGGCAATTATAGAGGGTAAAACTTCCACTTTTAAATTTTAAAATCTTAGTAAAATACTTTCATTAAAGTTAAACCTTGTGGAGGCACTACATATGGAATAAATTCCTTCTTAGAATCAAGAATGTTAATAATATCCTCCTTGGTAAGTTTATCTATGCTATATAGAATCATAAGACCCACTATGGACCTTACCATTTTATACAAAAATCTATCAGAAAGGATAAAGTAATCGTAATAAATTTCATTATTTAGCCAGCTTGAGCTAATTACATTACAAACCCCGTTTTTTTCAGTCTTTGCAGAAATATTTCTAAAATCCCTTTTTCCAATAAACACTCTTTCTATTTCCTTTAATTTTCCAAAATCAATCCTATATTTTGGGAAAAATCCATATCTTAAAAGCAAAGGAGAAGGATAAGTTAGTATTCTATAGCAATATAGCTTATACTTTGCACTATATCTTGCATGAAAACTATTATTGACTAATTCTACACTTTTTACAAAAACATCACTACTACTTAGTCCATTTATTGCATCCTTAAGCCTGCTAATATCTAATTTTAACTTCCCTTTAACTTTTACATTGCATACATAATTTAGAGCATGAACTCCCCTATCAGTTCTACAGCATCCAATAACTTTAAAATCTCCATCTATTATTTTACTTAATGCATTTTCAATTTCACCTTGAACTGTTCTTTTATTTCCTTGTCTTTGCCAACCATAAAAATCCGTCCCATCAAATTCTAAAACCAATTTTATATTCATTTAAAAACTAACATACAAACTAGTTCTATGAGTTAATCCTAAATCCCTATGATAAAAACTTCCATAATCTATTGAATAATTTTTGTATTTTATACCAAATCCAAACGAAGGTCTTGCACCCTTAAATCCACCTCTTATACTAACAATACCTAAGTTATACTCCAAACCAATACTAAATCCTATAGAAAATCTATTTAAACTAATTAGCCTATCAAATTCTCTGCTTTCAAGTGTTGTGAAATCAAAACTTGAAGAAATAAGAAAGTTTTTGTAATTTATTGAAGAAGATAGGATAATCAAAGGAGGAATAAACTCTAAGGACTTACTATTCCAATATAAAAGCGATGGCACAAAGTCCTTAAAAATTATGGAAAAATTTTTAAAATTGGTAGACAAGTCAAAACCAATACCAAGAGCCATATACTTTGAAATACCTTGATATAGAAGCTTTGCACTTACACCAAAATTCTTCAATGCTATAGAAAAATATAGAGCGCTTGCAATGTAGTTTTCAACAGAACTAACGTATGGTCTATTATCAGAAGATGGAGGTCTTGATGTATCTGGTAAAGAAGTTAGTTCTATATTATCAGTTAAAACCAAATATAAACCAACTCCATATGGTCTATTTTTAAATTTATACGATATAGCACTTGCGCTTATACCTTCGTATAGAAGCCCAAATCCAAAAAACAAACTTTCATCTATGCTATTTATATTGAAAGGATTATAAAATATAGAAGATGCACTATTTACATTGTAGTATGAAGAACCAAGACCTATATTTCTTGCATCTAATTCTACTCTATAGACTTCTCCTGAAAAGTTTAAGAATTGAGAAATAAAAAAAATTAGCATTATTTTTTAGGTTGTTGAGGTTGAACTGGTAATTGTTTCATAATATCTCCTTTTTTAATTGCTTCCTCAATTGCTGAGCCACTTGTAGCAGGTCTATTGATTAATGAAAGTATAAATGAAAGTATCATAAAAGCTGCACCAATGCCTGCGGTTAATTTTGTAAAGAATGTGACTGTTCCTTTTGGACCAAATACAGTTTCCGCACTCCCAAGAAAGCTTCCAAGTCCTGCACTCCTTGGCTGTTGTATCATTATAATTAAAATCATGAATATTACCAAAATAACAAATATAAAGAGCAAAAACCCATATAGCATAGTTATTAAAGTTTAAAGCATTAAAATTTCGGTTTTGAGAAAAGCAATTTATCCAGGTTCATTTGACCCTATTACAAACGGACATATAGATATTATAAAAAGAGCAGTAAAACTATTTGATGCGGTAATTATAGCAATAGCTCAGCCAAGACACAAAAAACCACTATTTAGCTTAGAAGAGAGAATATATCTTGCAAGGGAAAGTTTAAAAAACATAAGTAATATAGAAATTATGAGCTTCGATGGACTTTTAGTAGAATTTTGTAGGAAGTTAAATATAGATATTGTAATAAGAGGAATTAGAGCAGTTTCAGATTTAGACTATGAATTTCAAATAGCATGGATGAATAGGAAACTATATAGCAACATTGAAACGATTTTTCTAATGCCATCAGAAGAATATTTCTTTCTATCTTCAAGTTTAGTAAAAGAAGTTGCAATGTTAAAAGGAAATATAGATAATCTTGTCCCCAAGGTTGTAAAAGAAGCATTAATAAAGAAACTTAATTTAGGATAAAAATCTATCTACTACTAATTGAAGTTCTTTAATATGTTTTGCACAATTATTTAAAAGCTCCATTTCCCTTTCGTCTAAATCAAGTTCTACAATTTTCTCTATACCATTTTTCCCAAGTACTATAGGCAAACCTATCACAACGTCGTTTAATTTATACTCACCTTTTGTATAAACACTTGCACTAATAAGCTTTTTAATATCCTTTATTATAATTTCTGCCATATATCCAGCAGCATCACCGGGTGCAAAAAATGCTGAAGTCCCCATTATTTGAACTATTTCTCCACCCGCATATTTTGTTTTATTTACTATTTCGTCTATATCACTTTCACTTAGTAATTTCGTAATTGAAATACCATTTACAGTTGTATATCTTACAAGAGGGACCATGTCATCACCATGTGTCCCAAGGACTAAACCTTGAACTTCATATGGTAAAACATTTAACTTTTGAGATACAAAATATGCAAGTCTTGAACTATCTAATACACCCGCTTGTCCAATTACTCTTTCTCTTTCAAATCCAAGAATTTTATATGCTGCATATGTCATTGCATCAAGAGGATTAGTTACTACTATTACTATTGAGTTTTTTGCATATATCTTAATTTTCTCGCTTATATCTTTAATAATTTTAAAATTTACCTCTATTAAATCGTCTCTTGACATTCCGGGTTTTCTTGGAACACCCGCAGTTATTATTACAACATCAGAATCAGCAATATCTTCGTAATTATTTGAACCTTTTATCTTTCCTGAAAATCCTATTATCTGACTTGCCTGAGCTAAATCTAAAGCCTTTCCCCTTGCTATTCCTTCTACTATGTCAATTAAGACTATATCAGCTAAATCTTTATATAATAAATATCTTGCAGCTTCCGCACCAACATTCCCTGCCCCTATGATAGAAACTTTATATCTCATTAAAAACGGGGACGACGGGATTCGAACCCGCGACCTCTGGCGTGACAGACCAGCGTTCTAACCAGCTGAACTACGTCCCCGAAAGTTTTAAAATTTTAAAGTATAAACTCATGAAATATCTAATTAGATATTCTTCTGAAGTCTTTTTAAAGTCAGAAAGTTCAAGAAAAGAACTTCTTTCAATCTTAAAAGAAAATTTTAAAAAGGCTTTTAAAAATGCAAAAATACAAATGAGAAGAGATATGGCAATTATTGAAAGTGAAGAGGAAATAAGTGAAAGATTAAAAAATATCTTTGGAATAGAAAATTTTGCAAAAGTTCATATAGAGAAGTTTAATAGTTTTGATGAATTAATTGAAAAGGCTTTTAATTTTTTTAAGGAAAGAGTAAAGGATGATTTTAAGGTAGTATGTAAAAGAAAAGGAAAGCATAGTTTTCGTTCATATGATGTAGAGAGAGCATTAGGAGAAAAATTATCATATGTTAAAAGGGTAAATGTAAGGGAACCTAAGTATATTGCATATGTTGATATTGTAGATGATACGGTATATTTCTACGATGAAAAGTATAGTGGATATGGAGGATTTCCTGTTTCAAGTCAAGGGAAGGGATTAGTTCTTATTTCTGGGGGTATTGATTCAGCAGTTGCAAGCTTCTTATCTTACAAAATGGGAATAAGACTAAATTTTTTATTTTTTAACCTTGGAGGAGATAGTATTTTTTACGCATATAATGTATATAGGTTTTTAGAAGAAAAGTTTGGATTTACAAGCAAGGGTAAATTTTACTATTTGGACTTTAGACCGATAATTTTGGAGATTATTAGAAATGTAGATGATAACTATAGAAATATGGTATTAAAAGTGTTTTTTTATAAATTTGCAAATGAGGTAGCAAAGAAATTAAAAATAGATGCAATAATTACAGGGGAAAGTATTGGTCAGGTTTCAACTCAAACATTAAAGAATATTTCAATTTTAGACAAATTCTCAGATGTTTTAATATTAAGACCTCTAATTACGTATAGAAAGGAAGAAATTATCAAAAAGGCAATGGAAATTGGGGTTTTTGACATTTGCTATAAGGGAAAGGAGTATTGCGCTATATCAAAGTATAGTGCAACTCCTAATGCAAGAGAAGAGAGTTTATTTTCTTATTTAGAAAGGATAAATAAAGAAGTGTTAGAAGAGGTAAGGAAAAGTCTAAAAATTATAAAGGAATTGAAAAAAGAGGATATTTCAGATAAAACATATGATATTCTTGTAGACTTGGATAAGATTGATATTGAGGAGTTTTTAAAGAATTTAGATAAGCTTGATAAAAATAAGATATATCTACTAAAATGCAAAAATGGTCAAATAAGTTCTATATTAGCTAAAGAAATGGAAAAACTTGGATTTA
>JANXBH010000015.1 GCA_025060695.1 Caldifarciminota bacterium
AGGATTAGTTATTACATCATCTAAAGAACCATTAGACTTTTCGTATAGTTTTAGATTATAGCTATAACCTCCAATATTAAATAATGGATATACCAAAAGCTTTCCTGAAGAATATATAACATATCCTAAGGAAAATGCACCACCTGACAAGCCATACCTTGCATACTTATTAGATTTGTTATCACTATTAGAGAATCCTCCAAAACCAAGGCCACCTATTACAAAATTCCTAAAAATACCATATCCAAAGCCACAGCTTGATAAATCAACACTCTTTAGTTCAGGATATCCTCTATCTGAGAGATAGTTAGAAAGTTGTTTATTATCCACAAAACTTATCCCTACTGAAAAACCTCCGAATCCACCATATATGGAGTTTATAAGATAAATCATCATCTTTCTTCCTCCTTTTTTATAAAAAGAACTTTGTAAAACAAAGTAATGAAAGTTTAAGGGATGATAATTAGACTTTACACAAAAATACTTTAAAATTAGAAAAATTATGGAAGTTCTTAAATCTGAATTAGATTTCTATATAAAGCTTGCACTATTAGAAGATAGTTTATATGGAGATTTAACAAGTGAAATTCTTGAGATAAATGCTAATGGTGAGTTTTTGCTGTTAGCAAAGGAAGATTTTATTTTATGTGGAATAAGCATATTTGAAAGGGTTTTTAAATTCTTAGATGAAAATATTAAATTTGAGACATATTATAAAGATGGAGATTTAGTAAAAAGTGGAGAAATTATTTCAAGAATTTCGGGTAATGTTAAAAGCATTTTAAGGGGTGAAAGGGTAGCCTTAAATTTTCTTCAAAAGTTATCAGGTATAGCAACTAATACCTATAATTTTGTAAAGCTTGTTGAGGGGACTAAAGTAAAAATTCTCGATACAAGAAAGACTACTCCACTATATAGAAAGTTAGAAAAATATGCAGTTAAGATAGGTGGAGGATATAATCATAGATTTTCGCTATTTGATGGAGTTTTAATTAAGGATAATCACATTAAAGTTCTTGGAGGTATTGAGAATGCTATTAAAATAGCAATAAAAAATAAACCATTTGGAAAAAAGATAGAAGTAGAGATTTCTAATATAGATGAATTGAAAATTGTCTTAAATTATCCAATTGATATAGTAATGTTTGACAATTTTGGTATTGATATGATAAAAGAAGCGGTAAAGTTAATAGATAAAAAGCTTGAAATTGAAGTTTCAGGTGGTGTAAATATTAATAATGTAAGAGATATTGCTTTGCTTGGTGTTGATTATATATCAATTGGTGCATTAACTCATTCCTCAAGGTGGGTTGATGTTTCATTAGAATTTAATCAACTATTCTAAAGTAAGTTTTTTTACTTTTTTTCGGACTTTTAACAAGAAGTATATAAATACCACTACTTAAATTGTTCGTATTTAAATTGAAAACAATTCTGTTTGTATTTTCAGCACTATAGAGTTTACTTATAAGTCTTCCTATGTTATCAAAAAGTAAAACTTCTACATCAGTATTTTCATATAGATAAGCGGAAATTGTAATTATTTCTCCTTTTCTCACCCTTTTATTTGAAACAAAAATATCTAAATTTAGAGAACTATCGCTAATATATACACTATTTAACCTATTAGGTGTACCATATTCAACAAGCGAACTTTTAAAACTTTCCTTAAGATATCCTTTTAAACTTGGGTTTACTTTTTCTAAAGTTAAATTTCCTTTTCCTCCATACGAGGAACTATAATATACACTATCAAAAATAAAACCGAACCTTGAATATAATACAAGACTTTCATAATTATCATTTAGTGTTATAAAATCCTCTAAACTATCTGCTCTAAAGACTTTATAGCTATAAGGCTGAACAGTTCCCTTCAAATTTACAATATTACCTGATAGGTCCTTTAAGTAAAATTTGCTAAGGTCAATTGAAGTATTTGATACATTGTAAATTTCAATCCACTCTGGTCCTAAGTCATATTCTATCTCATTTAATACAACAATAGGATAGTAAATGGGAACATATATGTATTCAGAAAAATCATTTGAGACTAACTCTATTTTTGGAGATTTGAGTTCGTTTAAATTTATAGAAATTTCATAACTACCACCTTGAGGTATTTGAACTTGATATAAAAATGTATCTCCTGATATAACTTTCACTTCCTGAATATAGCTTTCGTTTGAGAGATTTTTAAGTTTAATTTTTAATTGAGAAAGTGTTAAATATGCACTATCTAATTTTATGATACTATTTGAAAATATTGAATTTTGATAATTTGGAGTTCCATTTAAAATTAAGCTTTGACCCCATTCATCAATTTGAAAATTTATTCTTTCTACTGAATAGCCTTGACTTATATTAGTTATTGGTTTTTGAAATTTTGAAATTGTATCGTTGCTTTGATTTAATATATAAATACTATCTGTTTTTGAAAGTCCATTTCCTATAGAATTATCTTCAGTAGTTAAAATATTTCCAAAAAGATTATAATTTATTGGGCAGTTTGACAGATAGTCTCTATCAATTATTAAAGCATATTCCTTTGGTAAAATATATAATCTGGAAAAAGTATTATTTGGAGGGTTTTGAATTTCAAATATAAAATCAATGTCTTCACCATCCGCGATTCTAAAACCATTTAAAAATATGGTGTCATCCGAAGGATTATATAGTTCAACATATTCTCCACAAGTTTCGCTTATTGGATAGTTCATTACTTCATTTATAATAATGGAAATTAATACTTTTAGCATGTCTATATTTTAAACCATTAAAATTTTCTTTTGCATCTTATATTATCATTTTGGATAATGGAAGAGGTTGATACATTTGGAAATAGTTTTATTTCTGACTATATAAAGGGTGTATTTTTGGAATTTGAGAATTATAAATTTTATGGTATAAATTTTCACAATGAAAATATTTTACTTCAACTTGGAGGTTTTTATGAGAAGGGTACTTACAATAAAAGAAAATTCTGGAATTTATATGCAGGCTATGAAAATGCATTTTTTATTTTAAATGTGAATGATTTTTTAATTACTATTGGAAGAAGAACTCCGAGGATTTCAAGGGCAATTTTATGGGATAATTTTGCACTGGATGGATTTAATTTAATTTATAGAAAAGCCATATTTTCTTATAGTTTTTGGGTTAATAAAATAAATTCCTTAATTACTCCAGAAAGCGTTAGTGCTATAGGAAAAACTTATCCTCCTGGCTACTTATTTGATAGATACTTGACAATTAGAAGGCTTGAAATTTATTCAAAAGTTGGAAATTTTTATATAACTGATTACGGTATTTTGCCACTTCCATATGAAAGGTCTATACCCTTTAGTTTGCTAAATCCATTTATATCAAGTTATAACTTGCAATGGAATGAGGGCTACGAAACTAATACAATTTTATCTTTTGGATATTATAATAGGAGCTTTCTTTTTGAGTTATCAATTGACGATTTTCAATATAGTAAAGAAACTATAAATAAAATTCCTCCAAAATTAGCATTTTGGACTTACTATAAATGGAAAAACTATAAGTTTGAATTACTATATGCCATGCCATATACTTTCAATAATAAGAGATTTATTTCAAAATGGATTATATACGATGAAACTCCATCTTTAATAAGTTCAGATGAGGCAATATTAAGAATTGCTTATTTTACATTAGATAATTTTTTTTCAATTGGAATAAAAGCGAAAGGTAGTGTAGATGTATATCAAAAAGAAGAAAACTATGTATTTAAGCTTCCTCTAATTGAACCTATAGAATATTTTCCAATAGCTAAAGCATATAGAGTTTTTCACTACAATTCTCTTGTTTTGAAATTAGGTTTTTACTATGATGAAAATTTTCTTATTGATATTAACTTTCTTTTTGGGTTTAGATACTAAACAGTTTTACTTTTCTAAATCTACAAGGACTTGAACCATGACTTACTCGCATGATTTGTCCTGGCTCACCTTTACCACAGTTTCTAACTCCCCATAGTTTCCAATATTTTTCATTAGCTACGCCGTCAAGACTGCTCCAAAAAATAGGTGATATTCCGTAATATACGGGATTTTTATATACTTCTTCTTTTATAAGTTTTCCGTTTTTTATTTTATACGCTATTTCGGTGGAAAATTGAAAATTTAATCTTTTTTGGTCAATTGACCAAGATTTATTAGTTTCAAGATAAAAACCATCCTTAATATCAGATATAAGTTCTTCAAGCTCTTTATCTCCTGGTAATAAATTTACATTTGTCATCCTTACTATGGGCATTCTTCTATATGAACTAGCTCTAGAGGCACCTGTTGATTTTTTATTAATAAATCCTGCACTATCCCTAGAAGATAAGTAATTTACTAAAATACCATTTTCAATAAGTATTTCTCTTTTAGCCTTTACTCCATCATCGTCATATCCAAATGTGCCGAGTCCTCCTTTAATTGTCCCGTCTTGAACTATATTCATAAATTCACTTCCAAACTTTATACCAATACTGTTAGCCCAAGATGTGCCTGCATAACTTGCTTCAAGACCTAAAACTCTATCAAGTTCTAATGCATGACCTACACTTTCATGTATTTGTAAGGCCATTTGATGAGTCCCTATAATAATATCGTATTCTCCTTTCTCAATTCTCTTTCCACTTAAAAGTCTTAAAACTTCATCTCTAACTATATGTGCATTATCTTCCCATCTTTGTTCTAAAATAACTTCAAATCCTCCACTTTTCATATCTCCTCCATGGCTTGCAGGATAGGAGCGAAACTGGAAATCTTCGTCAGAAAATGCATATGCGGTATATCCACCACCACTATGGTAAATTACTTGATGTATAAATGCACCTTCAGTAGATGCAAAGAATTTTTCAGTCTTTATAAAATTCATATATTGTTCCACAAGTTTAATTCTACTTTCACTTCTTAAAACTTTATCAACTCCTTCCATGATATTTAGTTTTTCCTCTAAAGGAACATTAAATGGGTCTATCTGGATATTGGTTATATATTCATCAATGTGAACTTCTTCCTCTGTTAGTTTTAATCCTCCTTTTCCTATTGAATAACTTGCTTTTGCAATTTCAATAGCTTCTTTTATAGTTTTATAAACACTATCTATTTCAAGACTGCTAGTGCTTGAAAATCCCCAAAATCCTCTGTACATAACCCTAATACCTATTCCTATTTCTAAATTATGACTAATATTTTCAATCTCACCATTTTTATATTCAATAATTTCTTCTTCTTCGTTAATTAGTCTGATATCTCCATAGTCTACATTTTCCCTTTTTATCATATCAATTGCAGTTTTTACTATTTCCTTCATCTTCTATAACCTCCTTTATTTGTTCTTTTACTTCATTTAAATTTCTACTGAATTCACTATAAGCTTTCTTAAAGCTTCTTATTAGTTGTGGTATTTTATTAGGTCCAAATAGGATAAGAAATATAATCGCAATTAATAATATTTCCTGAAAACCTATATTCATCTTGCGTATTCTATAGCTCTTGTTTCTCTAATTACAACAACTTTTATTTGACCTGGAAATTGTAATTCATCTTCTATTCTCCTTGATATACTTCTTGCTATTTCATATGCTTCGATATCTGAAACCTTATTGGCATCTACTATAACTCTTATTTCTCTACCTGCCTGAATTGCAAATGCTTTTTCAACACCACTATGTTCATATGCTATTTCCTCAAGTCTTTGTATTCTTTGGATATATTTTTCAATACTTTCTCTTCTTGCACCCGGTCTTGAGCCACTAATTGCGTCTGCAGCTGCAACTATGGGTGCATATGGACTAATAGGCTCAACATCTCCGTGATGTGCCATAACTGCATTAACAACTATTTCACTTTCACCATATTTCTTTAAAAATTGTCCTCCGACTATGGCATGTGGTCCTTCCTCGTCTATGACCTTACCTATATCATGCAATAATCCTGCTCTTTTTGCTATATTTTTGTCTAATCTTAGTTCACTTGCTATAATTGCTGCAAGTTTTGCGGTTTCAATTGAGTGTAATAGCAAATTTTGTCCATAACTTGACCTATACTTCATTTTTCCAATATGATAGATAACTTCACTATGTATTGGAGTTATTTCAAGGTTTAGGACAGTTTCCTCTCCTACACTTCTTATGTGATTTTCAAACTCTTCCTCTACTTTTTTATATATTTCCTCAATTCTTGCAGGATGTATTCTTCCATCCTCAATCAATCTCTCTATACACAATTTAGCTTTCTCTCTTCTTATTGCATCAAATGAGGATAAAACTATAACTTCTGGTGTATCGTCAATAATAATCTCTACACCCATTATGCTTTCAAGTGCCCTAATATTTCTTCCTTCCCTTCCTATAATTCTTCCTTTAATATCGTCTAATGGTAATTCTACTACACTTATTGTTGTTTCTGAAGTTTGACTACTCGCACATCTCTGAATTGCCTGTGCAATAATTTCCTTAGCATCCCTTTCTGCTTTTAATCTTGCCTCTTCCCTTATCCTGTGCGCAAGCTGTGCCGCTTCATATCTTACTTCCATTTCAATACTTCTTAATAATTCCTTCTTTGCTTCTTCTCTTGTCATACTTGCGACTTCCTCAAGTTTCTTACTAATTTCCATTAATTTCTCCTCTAATGTTCTTTCTCTAATGCTTATGGCTTTTTCTCTTTCTTGTAATTGCCTTTCTTTATTTTTTAATTCTTTTTCCCTTGTATCAATTTGTTCTGACTTTCTTTCAAGGTGTAGTTGTAGTTCTTCTAATTTTCTTCTTTCTCTGTCAAGTTCTTTTCTATCTCTGTAAATTTCATTTTCTAATTTCTTTCTTTCAGTATTTATAATTTCATTTGCCTTTATGTATGCTTGATTTATTATTTCGTTTGATTTTTGCTGTGCTTTATATATGAACTCATCCGCTTTTTTGATAGTTTCCTCATATTCCTTAATTTTCTTTTTAAGCTCATTTATTTTCATCCTCCCTACATAAAAGCCTAAAATAAATAAAATAATAGAAACTGCTATACAAACTATAAATTCCATAGCTAACCTCCTTTTTAACTTTCATCCAAGTTTTCAACAAAATTAAGAGCAGTTTCATAATCTTTTAACATTTGGTGAAGTTTTTCTATTTTCTTCTCCTTTTGTAATATCCTATGTGAAAGAAGTAAGACCAATAAAGCAATCTTTCTATCTCTTGGCAGGGACTTATACTTTTCTTCAATATAGCTACTCACTTCTTCAATTATTTTTTTGATTTTATCTAATTCCTCCTGATTTTCCACTTTTATTTTAAAATTATACACACTTCCAAATATTTCAAATTCTACTTTCATTTTTCAGCCTCTAAGATGTCAAGTCTTTCAATTATATGGCTTATTTTCTCTTCTAAGTTCCTAATAATTTTTTTTAATCTTTCATTTTCTATTTTTAGTCTTTCATTCTCCTCTTTTAATCTCTTATTCTCATCCATAAGCTTTACTATATTTCCCATACTCTTTTTGTACAATCTTTCAAGTTTTTCTTCTAACTCCTTATCTCTTTCATCCATCTTCACATTCTCCTTACTCTATAATTTTTATTTTCTAACTTATTGATAATTTCCATTAGAGTGTAATTCACTTCTTCGTCTTTTAGTGTCCTTTCATCTGAACCAAACACTAATCTTATAGTAATGCTTCTATTTCCTATTCCAATATTTTCTCCTTCATATACGTCAATAGGATAGAAGTCTAATAAATGCGGTATGTGCATTTCTCTAATTAAGCCCTCAAGAGATGCATAGTAATCGTTTTTACTAAGAATAATGGAAATGTCCTTTTCTATTCTTGGGTATTTTGATATTTCTTTATAGATTGATTGCTTTGGCTCTATTAATTCAATCTCACACGCAAAAACAGGAAATTTAATATCATATTCCTTTAATATACTTCTTCTTAATTCTCCTATGAAACCTACTATTTTCCCATCTACATAAATATCTAAACACGTTCTTAAAAAGTCTCTACTTGAAACTTTAAATTCATAATTGTAATTTAAATATTCAAGAAGTGCTGATATATCTCCTTTTAACTCATAAATACTATGTTCTTCATTACTTTCAAAATACCACCTTATTTTTTTTCCACCAATAATAATTCCAAGACTCTCAATTTCCATACTATTTCTATATACACTTCCATATTCCATAAGCTTTGTTCCATAACTATTTCTTCTAATATTAAGCGAAAGGCTTTCAAGTAATGAGGAAATAACGTAATTTCTATAAACATTCATCTCCGTGCTAATAGGATTTAAAACCTTTAAATAGTTGTTTGAAAATAATTTTGCTTTTTTTTCAGATATTAAACTATACGTCTTTGCTTCGTAGTAGCCTCTTGGAAGTAGAAAGTCTATAGCTGTGCTATAAACATTATATCTCTTACTTTCTATAGCTGTATTTAAAATTTTTACTTCATAATTTGAATTGATATTTTCAATGCCTACATGTTTCATCACTTCTTCTGCTATATCATAAATATTTTCAATATCGTCTCTATGATATGGTATTTCATATAAATTTTCGCTTAGCTTCTTAATACCTATACTCCTTAGTATTTCTAAAAGTTTTTCTTCGGTTATATCTGTCCCAAGTATACTATTTACTTCATCTAAACTTGCGTATATCTTTCTTTTCTCAATTTTCTTACTATATACATCAATTGCTTTATATACCTTACCATTTGCATACTTATTTAGTAAATATCCTGCTCTCTTTGAAGCAATTTCTACGAAATCCCAATTTAGCCCTTTTTCAAATCTAATAGAGGACTGGGTTTTTAACTTTAGTATTCTGCTTGCCTTTGATATATAGCTTTTATTAAACAAAGCACTTTCTAAGAAAACATTCTTTGTATTTTCAGATATAGAACTTTCTAATTCTCCTATTATACCCGCAATAGCTATGGGTTTATTAACATCTGAGATTAATAGAACATCCTCAGGAAGTTCTCTTTCTATTTGATCAAGACATAGAATTTTTTCTTTTTCTCTTGATTTTCTCACGATTACTTTTTTGTATATTTTATCTAAATCAAATGCATGTAATGGCTGACCTATTTCCCACATTACAAAATTAGTAATGTCTACCACATTGTTTATAGTATTAAAGCCAAGTATGTGAAGTTTATACCTTAAAAAGTCTGGGCTTTGCTTAATTTTAACATCCTTAATTATTCTTCCCATGTATCTATAGCATCCGTCATAGTCCAAAATTTCAATTGGAAAACCGATATGTTCCAATTCATCTTCATCTAACATGTCTGGTATTTTTATATTTAAATTTAAGTAGCTTGCAATTTCCCTTGCAATACCTAATAGACCCATTAAATCAGCCCTATTTGGAAATATATAAAGTTCGTAGATGTAATCATCTAATTGTAAATATTCTAAAATATTATCATCCAGTTTAAAGTTTTCTGGTAATTTAATAAGTCTATCTAAATTGGATATACCAAGTTCTTTTTCAGAGGCTAACATACCTTCGGAAACATACTCCCTTCCTTGTCTTTTTATATATTTCTTTGAAATGACCTCTCCACTACTTAGTTTTGCACCTTCTCTTAAAAATACCGCTTTTTCATATATATCAATTTGTGCTGTTGTTATTACTTGGAAATATCCAAATTTAGTCCTTATCTTGACTATTTTCAAATTTCCGTCAATTTCTATGCTTTCTACTATTGCAGGAGATATATGTTCCTTCAAACCATCAGCTAAATATCTAAAACTTTCAACTTCTATACCTTTTTCTTCAAAAAGCTCTTTTAGCTCGTAAGGGCTAAGATTAAATTCTAAAATAGCATTTTTTAATTCTTTATATAAAATTTTCATTCTTCTTGCTTTCTACCTATTATAATTGCAATTACTATAGCGAGTAAGAGTAATATTGAAGCTAACTCAAATGGGATGAGATATTTGGTAAGTAATAGCTCTCCTATCTTCTCAACTTTACCCTCTTGCCCCAACTTAAAGTTTGGAAGTTTTGCAAGATACAAGCTTACAGATATTCCAATAAATAGTACGATTGTGATAATTAAGCCTAATAAACCCTTAAACGAAAAGTCAAAGTCAGATAGTGGTTCTCTTAAGTTTAGAAGCATTATAACGAAAAGGAAAAAAACTACGATAGCACCCGAGTAAACTATAATTTGTATAATTCCTAAGAAAGGGGCGTTTAAAATAAAGTATATAACGGCAAGTGATATAAAGTTTAGTAAAAGACCAAGTCCGCTGTAGATGGGTTTTCTATGTAAAAGAACAAGCAATGCTCCAATTAAACCAAAGAGTGAAAATATTGTTATAGCTATCAGCATAGTATGGAAATTTTAAAGCTTTACTTAGAAATATTTAATAGTTCATCTATTATGATTTTAGATGGATAGTATCTTGTGAATTCTTTTCTTCTTCTAAAATTGTAATAATTTTCAAAAAAGTAGTCTATTTTCTTATCATCAAACTCAGAGAGCATAGCGGTTTCATTTAAACCTACTTCCCTTTCAGTTTTATTTCTTAACAGTAAGCATGGAACATTCAGATAGTAGGTTTCCTCTTGCAGTCCTCCCCCATCACTTATGACAAATGAACTATCCCTTACTAATTCCATAAAGGATATATAATCCAAATAGCCCATCATTTCTATATTTTTATTTTGCTTTAATATTTCAAATAGTCCATATGCCTTAAGTTGTCTTTCACTTGGCTTATGTAAAATGTACTTAACTTTCTTTAAATTTGATGCTTTTATAATTACTTCTACAGCCTTTTTAAATCTTTCTTTATTATAAATTGTTTCTTGTCTATGTATTGCACATACTATGTAGTTAGAATTTCTCGGATCATCTTCCTTTGGTTTTACAAATTCGCATAAAACATCGTAAACAGTATTTTGTTTAGTATTTATAATGATTTTTTTATTTTGATATTTTTTTAAATTTCCATATGCCCAGTCTGATGGAGCAAATAGAAAATTTGAAAAGTGCATAGAGATTATCCTTATAATTTCCTCAGGAAAGGGATGAAGTAGATTGAAGGATCTTAAGCCTGATTCTATATGAGCAACTTTTAAACCAAAGAGCTTTCCTATAAAAACTGCAAAAAGTGTAGAAATGGTATCACCTTGAGTTATTAAAATCTTATGTTTTTTTAACTCCTTGTAGTGCTTTAAGCTATTGAAAAATATTTTCAAAAGAAATAAGGGTATTTCATATATTTTTGAAAGGTCCTTTTTTGATCTGTTTAACTCAATATCAGGTGCTTTTATATTAAACTTTCTTTCAAGTATTCTATTTAGAGAAGGGTGCTGGTTAGTTTGAACATAAAGATAATCTATATTTCTTCTTTGAAGCTCTATCATAACACCTGCAGTTTTTATTAATTGTCCCTTTGTCCCTATGAGAATTATCAAATTTGCAAATTTTAAAGTTTTTAAAATATAGAAAAAGCCTTTAAAATTTGTATATGACTTTCCTTCGTTTTATTGTAATATTATTCTTAAGTTTTCTACTATTCTTCTTTCTGTTGGAAAATACCCAAAATAGAGTGAGTTTTCACATATTTGGTGATATCTATGAGGATGTGCCACTGTGGATAGTTATCTTTATTTCATTTATTTTTGGTTTTGCATTTTCATCAATTTTAGGACTTATTGAAATTGTAAGGTCAAAAATGCAATTAAATCAAAAAGAAAAAAAAATTAGGCATCTTGAGAACGAATTAGATGAACTAAGGAAGTTTCTTATGGAGGAAGAACGATGATATGGATTTACGTTGCTATACTCTTGATAATTCTGTTTTTTATATTTGGCTATTTAAGGGAGTTATATACACCTAAATATGCACCAAGTAGAGAAATTATTAGAAAAGTAGATGAAATTTTAAAACATCCTGTAAATACTGCTATTAGTCTTCTAAAGGAACAGCTTAAGTTTTCAAAAATTAGCGATAAATACTATATTTATTTAAATATAGCATTTTTATATATGCAAATGGGTCAGCTTGAAAAAGCACTCAGGCTTTCTAGATCATTGATAGTAGGCGCATATATTGACGAAAACATAAGAAAAAGAGCAATTTTACTTGTCGGAGAGATATACTTGAAGCTAAATAGAGTAAAAGAAGGACTTGATTTTCTTTTAGAGCATAGAATTGAAGATAAAAACTATTACTTTTTAATTGCAAAATTTTACGAATATCAAAAGGATTATAAAAATTCCGCTTATTACTATAAGAAAATCATCCATGATATGGAAAAACAGCAATTTTCAAATATATTATCTAAGCTGTCAATTAGTGCTTCAAGAAATGGTGAAATGGAGATTTCTAAGAAACTAATAGCGGAAGCAAGTAAAATATACGAAGATGGGCTTTTGATTTTAGCAAGGGGAATATATCAATTTTATAGTAATGATTTAGAAAGAGCAATAGAGCTGTTTAGGGAAGGTTTAAATAAAAGTCCGAATTTATATAGTCTAATAAAAGATGAGCTAAAAGAAGCTTATTTTGAAATTGGAAATTTTGAAGATTTTTTAAACTACCTTAAAAGTGTAGAAAATCCAGTGGCTAAGTTGGACTACATTAGAACACTTTGTAATATGGGTGAATTTGAATTGGCAAGAGATTTCTTTTATGAAAATAAACACGTTTTTTCATCAAATTTAAATCTTATTTCAAAGGTATATCAAGTTTTAAGAGATGAAAGTGTAATAAAAGATATTCTTGAATTGGCAAGAAATACGAGTTTATATAGATGTTCTTCCTGTAATGGTGAATTTAGTAGCTTTTACATTGAGTGTCCGAATTGTTATAGAATAGGTACATTAGAGGTGATTTATGAGAGAAAGAAAGTCCTTTCTGAAGAAATAATAACTGAAATACCTGAGGAGTATATTGAATAGTAAAACCATAGCTCATGAAGAATTCACTTATCTAAAAAGTATTCTTTTATTGCTTCTATTATATGAGAATATCTTTCTTCATTTAGACTATTTAGTTCAAGTAATACTCTTGCTCCAAAGGGTTGGATAAGAATTTGATAGCTTGAATTGAAAACTGGTATATTTAGTCTATTAGATAGTTTCTCTGAGAGCTTTTTGCCGTTTTTGTCCATTTCGTAAAATTTTATGCTTTCTTTCTGATTAGTGTATTTAAAGAATATTAAAATATCGTTGTTAAACTCTACGGACTTTTTTATTGCTAAAAGTTCTTGTTCAAACCTAAATATGTAAACTTCAGCTCCAAAAAACCAAAGTCTTGTGGCAATTTCATGAACTTCATCAAAGTACTCATATAAGATGAGTATTCTTTTTTTATAAAATATTCCGTCATATAATTTGTTTAATTTGAAGAATTTCTGCTCCGAAAGGTCAATATCCATTGGTTGATAGCCCTTTGCTATAATCTTTAACTTTGGTCTGCTTGAAAATATATATTCATTAAATATTCTATATACTCTATCTTCGCTTATACCATAACCTTCATCTACACCCTCTAATTTTGCCCAAAATAAAAATCCATCGTTTAATTGAATTTTCTCTTTAAATACTTGATTTGAAATTTTTATTTCAATGTCATAAACTTCACAAGGTTCTTCATATACAAATGAAGTCTTTCCGTCTTTTGTGGCAAGACTATATTTTTTACCATTGACAGATATTTCTATTTCTAAATTATCAGAAATTCTCTCAAGGAAAATGTCATAAAAAACCACATTTATTAAATTTGGCATATTCTTATAACCAGGAAACACGTCTATTGCATAACTTCTTACTATGTTATTTATCTTTAATTCAAAAGTATGAGAAGGATAGCCTTGATAATTTCTAAGATTTAACCTTAAGTTTCCACTTCTTGTAAGATATACATATGCTTTGTTTTCTCTTTTCTGTATTATTATCCTTTCATTGTCTATATATGCTGAGCTTTTTTGTGCATCCCACATACCTTCAATATCTAAAGTAAGCACATTATTTCTTATTTCAAAATTATTTATTTTTGGATAACTTATTTTTATGAATTCCTTTATAGCTTCATGAATTGCTTTTACTGTATTTTCATACAGCTCATCACTATAATATTTTATATAATACGACTCTACTAATACACTGATTGGGGCATTGTTTCTTAAAACAGTATAGAATGCGGGAAATGGCTTAATTGATGGTATTTTTAGATATTTTTCTAAAAACATGGTAAGAACTTCTGCAAACTTTAGTGATGGTCCATCATCTTCCCACCTATAGTAAACTTCAATTCTATTTCCAAAATCCTCATAACTACTATTGTGATGTATTGAAATGAATATATCGGGCATAACTCTGTTAGTAAATTCAACTCTATCTTTCAATGTTAATTCCCTGTCTTCGTATCTAGAGAGAATTACTATATAATTGTCTTTTTCAAGAAGTGATTTTAGTTTTAAAGCTGTTTTAAGATTTATTTCTTTTTCTAATATATTGCCGTAGAGTGCACCAGTTTCACTACCGCCATGCCCTGGATCTAAAAGTATTTTAACTTGTTTCATTGAATTCTACTTGATGTGCAAGGTCCAATATATCCTTTTCTCTAAAGTAATTTCCCATTATTTGAATACTAATAGGAAAACCATTTTTTGAAATTTTTACTGGGACGGAAATTGATGGAATACCTACAAGATTTGCTAATACTGTATATACATCTGCTAAATACATCTTTATTGGATCATCAAGTTTTTCACCTAATTTCCAAGGAAATACAGGGACAGTAGGTGTTATTATTACATCAACCTTTTTAAACGCTTTCATAAATTCTTCTTTTATAAGCCTTCTTACTTTACTTGCTTTTATGTAGTATTCATCGTAATATCCATATGAAAGGCAAAATGTCCCTATTAGAATTCTTCTTTTTACTTCTTCTCCAAATCCTTCACTTCTTGTTTTTATATATAAATCCCATAAGTTATCACTGCTTCCTCTATATCCATATCTTATACCATCGTATCTTAAAAGATTACTGCTTGCCTCAGATGAACTTATTATGTGATACACACTTAATGCGTATTTCCAATATTCTAACTTAATATCCTCTACAATATGTCCTATATCTACTAATTTACTTATTGCATACTCAAAACCGTCTTTGATTTCCTTTTCTACATCTTCTGTAATTATATCTCTTGGTATTCCAACTTTATATCTTTTATTTATAAAAATATCCTCAATTTTTTCTACCTCTATATTTACACTTGTGCTGTCCTTTGGGTCATATCCCGAGATTACTCTATAAATAAGGGCCAAGTCTTTTACATTTAAGGCAATAGGTCCAATCTGGTCTAAGCTTGACGCAAATGCAACCAGTCCATATCTTGAAACTCTTCCATATGTTGGCTTTAATCCAACTACACCATTAAATGCACTAGGTTGTCTTATAGAACCACCTGTGTCCGAACCAAGTGATGCTGGCACTTCACCTAATTTTACTGCAACTGCAGAACCTCCTGATGAACCACCTGCTACGAAGCTATGATCTATTGCATTTTTTGTAGGACCAAAATATGAAAATTCAGTAGAACAACCCATACCAAATTCATCTAAATTTGTCTTACCAATTATTATAGCTCCCTGATTTAATAGTCTTTTTACTGCTGTCGCGGAATAGGGACTTTTAAAACCAAGTAGTATTCTTGAACCACACGTTAATTCCATACTCTCCACTGCTATATTGTCCTTTATAGCTATTGGAATACCATAAAGCTCAAATTCATCTACACTATATTTAGAGAGTTCAATTGCTCTATCTAATGCCTCTTCTTTGTATATATTTATAAATGCATTATAAATCTCTTCCTTTTCTTCAATAACCTTTATGTATTCGGATACAATTTCATATGGGGTTGTTTCTTTTTTTCTATATAGTTCTAAAATTTGCAATATTGTTTTCATCCTTTTATATATGTATTTCTAATTACTTCTCCTCTTTTTGTTATATGATTTTCTAAAACCACATTTGGTCCAATTTCACAATCTTCTGATATATATGTATTCCCAAGTAGTGATACAAATGGATATATTATTACATCAGGCTCAATTATTACATCCTCCTCAATGTAAACAAGACTTGGATTTATTATACTAACACCATTTTCCATGTGCTTTCTTATTATTCTTTCTTGTAAAATACTATGTGCTTGCGAGAGTTGTTCTCTTGTATTTATTCCAATTACTTCTCTCCAGTCATCAATTTTATATGCATATACACCACCATATTTTCTTTGTATAATTGAAATTACATCAGTTAAGTAATATTCACCTTGTTTATTATCGGGTTTTATTTCATTAAGTGCTTCAATTAGTATATTACTCTCAAATATGTAAATTCCTGAGTTTATTTCTTTTATTTGTTTTTCTTCAGGAAATGCGTCAGCTTCCTCTACTATCATCAAAACTCTATTACCACTGCTTCTGATTATTCTTCCATATCCTGTTGGATCAGGTATTTCTGTGGTTAAAATTGTAACGATGGCATCATTTTCTTTGTGAAATTTATATAGCTCTTTCATAGTATCAATCCTAATTAATGGAGCGTCTGCAGGCATTACTAAAACATCCATATCCTTGTCTCTAATATATGGTATAACCTGCATAACTGCGTGTCCTGTCCCAAGTGGTTCATTTTGATATACGAATTTAATTTCGTCTCCATTTAATATTTCTCTTATACCTTCAGTATTTTGACCTATAACTATGTAAACTTCGTCTGGTATTAAACTTTTACAAGCTCTTAATGAATAGTAAATAATTGGTTTTCCACATAATTTATGTAATACTTTACTTTTCTTTGATTTCATTCTTTTTGATTTTCCACCTGCAAGAATAATACAACATAAAGGATATCTTTCCATATTAAGAAATTTTAAAGTTTTAGTCTCGGATATTTCTATAACTATAAAATTTCTACCTAATCTTCTTGCTACAACCGCAGTAGTTCCACTACCTGCAAATGGATCTAAAACTATATCGTTAGGATTGGAACTAGTAAGGATTATTCTTTCTATTAGTTTTTCTGGCATTTGGCAGGGATGGTTTTTAACCCTTTCTTTAAAAGTTCCGCATATTCTTGGAAAAGTCCATACGTCATCCGGCACTCTACCCTTTGGATTTGCCCTTTTGTCTTTGTATATTAGCTGTCTTGCAGATGGTACTCTTATAGCATCTGCGTTAAAGGTAAATTCTTTGTCATCCTTCGTAAAGTATAGTATGTGCGTATGAGCTCTTGTAAATTTCTTTTTCTGGTGCTGACCAAACGTGTAATACCATATTATCCAGTTTCTCATATGAAGACCCAGTTTTTTGAGTATCAAAACTACTTCTGCGGCATATTCGTCTCCTATAGCTATGTATATGGAACCTGTTCTTTTTAAAAGTCTTACACATTCTCCTATCCATCTTTCTGACCAAGAAACATACTCTTCATATTTTAGCTTATCATTCCATTTATCGTATTTAATACCTATGTTAAATGGTGGGTCTTTGAATACCAAGTCCACTGACTCATCAGGAAAAGCTTTCATTATTTCTATGCAGTCTCCGAGATAAACCATATTGAGCTCCATAGCTTATAGCCTTAAAAATTTGACATGGTTTTATTTTAAACTGTGATTAAATTATCTGGCGTTCCACCTTTTCTTTGCATTGTTATCCTACCTATGTATAGATTCCCTCCTTTTGAAACCCTTACATCTTCACAGCCAAAGAAGTTCATGGCAAGGTTTATATCTGCTATGGAAAATTGGGTTTCTTTGAGTTTTTTGTCGTATCTTGCAACCATAAACCAATCAGCAGAAAGCGAGCCCCTGTCTTTTATAATATCACTCATATTTTGTTCTGTTGAAAGAAGCGTATTATCTTGCTTACTATATTCTCTGGCATTTCATTTAAGTATAATCTTCTCTCGTCTCTTTGAGCAATATTTCTGGGAGGGGTAATTTCACCGGTGAAAAGCTTTAGCCAGTGATCTATTTCTTCATCAAAACCCCACATCTCTCTGTATTCAGATACCTTTTTACTGTTTGCCTTCTTAACCGATATATTCTCTACGAAGCATGTATTACAGTATAGAAATTCTACTCTTAATTGAATATCTTTCTTACTTATGCGCGCAGGAATTACGTGAGAATATAAGTCTTTCACGTCTTCTGGAACATAGCCCATATATTTTAGCCAATATTTAGCTTCCCTATCTTTCTTGTAATTATTTAACTTTTGAGCTTTTCATGTGCAAATCCACCCTTTGCAGCACTTTCCTATTCAAAACAAAATTTTAAAGTTTCATTCCAAAATTTTATAAATCCTATTTTTCCAAAAAATTTCCTTCCTTATTTTATACCAATATATGGAATTTATTGAAATAGCAATAAACAGAATTATTCCGATTGTTGCAGAAAGAAGATTGTAAAAACCAAAAGACCTAAATTTCAAATAAAATTCAAGATTTGATAAAAAAAAGAAAATGAGTGATAAAAGAAATTTTTCTTTTGCAAAGGACAAAATGACTATGAAGTACCAAAATAGAATTAGTGAAAGAATTTTTAAGGTTGGCTTAAATAGTAAATATATTCTTTTATTAGCGAGAAGATACAGATTTTTTGACCAACCATAGAAAATCTCCTTTAAATTCCTATACATTCTTGTATAAATCTTATCCGTTTTATCAAAATAAATTCTATATCCATTTTTATCTAATAATTTAGCAAGCATCATGTCCTCAAGTAGCTCATGTGCAATTACTTTATGAGTTCCAATATCCTCATATACCTTCTTTTTTATCGCTATAAACTGACCATTCATTGCTATAGAGTGTGAGTATGGATATAAACTTTCTAAAAAATAAAATACTATTGGCTGAATACAAAATTCAAAAAATGAACCTGTTATTTGTTTTGGACTAAAAGATATTGCATCGTATTCTTCTAAAAGTGCTAATGCTTGGCTTAAACCCTCTTTTGTAATCCTCACATCCGCATCTAAAAATACTAAAATATCACCCTTACTTTCTAAATATCCTCTATATAAAGCATAATTTTTACCGACTATGTTTTCTGGCTTTTCTTCAATTTTAATAAGTTTAATATCCTCTAATTTTTTTAATATTTCATAAGTTCCATCATCCGAATTATCATCAACTACAATAATTTCATAATCCTTTTCTACCGAATTTTTTATGCTTTTTATGCATTCTACTATATTCTCTTTCTCATTTCTTACAGGAACAATAAACGATATCATCTAATTGATAAACTATCATTTAGAATAAATTCTACTAATTTTTCATAGGACATACCAATTGCACTCGCGGATTTTGGCAAAAGTGAAGTTTCAGTCATACCAGGAATGGTATTAATTTCTAAAACATATAAGGCATCGTCCTTTAATATGGCATCAACTCTTGAAAATGCTACACAATTTACCATTCTGTGAATATTTAATGCTATCTCTTCTATTTTTCTGGTTAAAGTTTTATCTATATTAGGCAATATATACTCACTTCCTCCTTTCGTATACTTTGCTTTATAGTCATAGAACTCACTTATAATTGGTCTTATTTCCAATATAGGCAGTGCAATCGCATCTTTTCCTGTCCCAAGAATCCCTATAGTTATTTCCCTGCCTTTTATGAATTCTTCAATAATTCCGAAGCCATATCTATTTGATACTTCACTAATTGCAATTTCTAACTCTTCTCTATTCTTAACTATGTACACTCCAACACTTGAACCTTCATAACGGGGCTTTACTACTATAGGAAATTTGAAAAAATCCAATGCCTTTCTTAAGATATCATCTAACTTATCCTCTTTTGAAAATCCGAAAAATTTTGGAGTTAGTATATTGTTTTGAACTAAAAGGTTCTTAAATATTACTTTGTCTATACCAATAAAAGATGCAAATGGGCCGCTTCCAGTATATTTTTTATTTTTCAAATCTAAGTAGCTTTGAATTGTACCATCTTCTCCAGGTTTTCCATGTAGCATAATATATACTATATCAAACTCCTCTAATTGTTTTTCAAAATTTCTCTCCATATCAACTAAATGTGCATCATAGCCAAGTTTTTTTAGTGCACTATATACTCCAGCTCCACTTCTAAGAGATATTTCTCTCTCAGAAGACCACCCACCGCATAAAACACATATTTTCATAATTCTTGAAATTTTAAAGACCTTAAAATTTTCTATATGAAAACTATATTAATAAATTTAAAAGAAATAAAACCCGGTAAAACTACATTTTCCATATTATCAAACTCAGAAGACCTTGAACTAAAAGATATTGAATACGAGTTAGCATCCAAGATAAATACTCAGATAAACATTTACAAGAATAGAAACAATTATGAAATGGAAATAGCTTCAATCTTTGACTTAAGACTTATCTGCTCTAGATGCCTTTCTGAATTTATAAAACAATTCAATGAAATTAGCCACTTTTATTTAAAAGAAGGGAAAGAAGATGTAGAAAAGGAGCATACTTTTTCAGATGAGGATGCATATACCATATTTTTTAGTGAAGAAAGTATTGATATTGCTCCTATCATTAGAGAACAAGTAATACTATCAATACCAATAAAACCATTATGTTCTGAAAGTTGTCAATTACCAAGTTATAAAAGTGAATTTACGGATATAGACCCACGCTGGCAAAAACTAATGGAACTAAAGGACAAACTTAATCAATAACATCAATAGGATAATTAGCTCCAAGTCGCATTGCTTTGTTTATATCCTCCTTAGTCGCAATATTACTTTTATATACTTCATTCGCTTCAAGTTTAATAGCATTAATAATCTTTTCACTAATAGAAAATCCCAAATTATGTAATACAAAGTGTTCAAAATCTAACTTTCTTAACTCCTTTATAATATTTTCATCTTCATAACTAAAAACTTCCGCTCCGTATCCAATAGTAAAAAACTTAAAATTTTTCATTTGATATGTTCCATATAAGTTTAGCCTATACTTAAATTCTAACTTCTCACTTTCTCTTGGATACTTGTAAAAACCCTTACCCACTTTCATTCCAAGAAGTCCATTCTTTATCATTTCCTCCTGAATTTTTGAAGGTTTAAGCCTTTCTAACTTAGTCTTTTCATATATAATTTTACTTACACTATAGTTTATGTCTATACCAATTAGATCCATTAGTTCAAAAGGTCCCATCTTAAATCCGATAACTTTTATTATTTTATCTATAAGTTCATAACTAATACCACTTTCATATAGTCTTAGTGCTTGTAGATAA
This sequence comes from Caldifarciminota bacterium, assembly GCA_025060695.1. Taxonomy (GTDB): domain Bacteria; phylum Hydrothermota; class Hydrothermia; order LBFQ01; family DSFT01; genus DSFT01. Next base: position 21,319 of record JANXBH010000015.1, read on the forward strand.
AATGGTCTTGCAATCCTATTTACAATGAATCCGGGACTATCCTTACAAATTACCACCTCCTTTGATATATTTTTTGCTATTTCAACTACTCTATTTAAATATTCTTCTTTTGTCCAGTCAGATTTAATTATTTCTACAAGTTTCATAACTGCAGGAGGATTGAAAAAGTGCATCCCCAAGAATCTCTCTTTATTTTCTAAACTTTCAGAAAGCTCGTTTATTGAAAGCGAAGAAGTATTCGTTGCAATAATAGTTTGCTTATTTACCATAGTTTCAATAGTTTTAAATAGTAATTTTTTCTTTTCCAAATCCTCTACTATTGCTTCAATTAAAATATCACTATCTTTATCTATTTCTTCTAAATTCTCAAGTATTTTTAACCTGCTCATATATTCTTCTTTTATATAACTATCAAAATATTTAATGGCATTTTCAACAGAAAGCTTATTTTCATCGTATATTTGAACGAAGTTTCCATATTTTAAAAATAAGTATGCAATACCTTTTCCCATAGTTCCACATCCTATAACTGCTACTTTCATATGCCTATAATTTTAACTATTACCCTTTTAGTTCTTTGTCCATCAAATTCACAATAAAAAATTTCTTGCCATGGTCCAAGATCTAACTTACCATTAGTAATTGGCAAAACCACCTGTAGATGAGTTAATAAATTCTTTAAATGTGCATCCGCATTATCCTCTCCTGTTTTATGATGTTCATAGTCCTTTCTGTATGGGGCTAATTTTTCAAGCCATTCCATGATATCTCTATGTAGCCCACTTTCATTGTCCTGCACAATAACACTTGATGTAAGGTGCATAGATGAAACAAGACAAATACCCTCGTTTATCTTACTTTCAGCTACAGCTTTTTTTATTTCATCAGTTATTCTTATAATTTCTCTCCTATTTTTTGTATTAAAAGTTAAGTATTTCGTAAAGCTTTTCATAACATGAAGTGTAAGGAGATTAAAAAAAGGTTTAATTTTTGATTAAGATAGTAGTAGTATCTTGACATTATTTCTATATGAGGATTGTAAAAGAAAGAAAATCCAAGACCAAATCTCATCATATTACTTTTTTCATCAGAAAAGTCATAAGAAGAAACAACATGAAAACCTTTAACTGGTACATATCTTATAGTCCCGGTAAATACATTAAAGTTTTTAAATCTTAAGTAATCGAAAATAAATGAAGTTTTTTCCAAAACTCCAAATCCAAAATATCCACCAAATATATGATTTTCCATATCTTTTAAAATACCACCTATACCAATTAAAAAATTATACTTGCCTATTGAATATATTTTATAATTGTTGCTTGATATTACTTGATTTCCCGATAAAAAAAGAGGGGAATTGCCAAAGCTATTCATTACCGAAATAGAAATAAGTTTAGTTTCATCCGCATATCCTAATTCAAGTCCGCCCGTTTCAAATCTTAGTAAATATCTATCTATAAAACCATTATCTAAATAATCTCTTGTAAAGTAGGTATGGTCCTCATATCTTAGTCCAATATTTGGTAAGAATAAACCTGCCTTTATATAACTATTTAAAAATAGTAAATTCCAAATAGTTCCATATGCTTCGTATATTCCTCTAAGACCTATTTCTCCTACTATATCAACCGAACTATTAACTTTGTAATTTACATAAAAACTAGTCTGCATAGGAAATATATATGAACTATCTGCAATTTGTAAATAAAAAATCCTAACGTCGCTTCCATATGAAATTATCTCATTAATTTTATATTTAAAAACTTCATCTCTGCTTTTAAAAGATAAGTATTTTTGCTGTAAACCCCAACTGTTTTCATTTCTAATCCCTGAACCCTGACTTTCAGTATGGCAACTTGCACAACTTACACCATACATTATACTAAATTCCGGAAGAGAAATAATTAGAATAAACATGAACTTTAAAATTTTATAGTGAATGTAGAAAAAATAAGAAATGATTTTCCACTTATAAAGCAAGGGTTTATCTACTTTGACAGTGCGGCAAGTTCCCAAAAACCTAAAATAGTAATTGATAAGATAAAAGAAATTTATGAAAGTTACTATTCAAATGTTCATAGAGGCGTATATAGGATTTCTGCTAAGATTACAGAAGAATACGAAAGTGCAAGAGAAAAAATAGCAAGATTTATAAATGCGAAAAGTCAAGAAGTAATCTTTACAAGAAATGCAACAGAAGGATTAAATTTAGTTTCTTATATTCTTTCGGACCACATAGAAGAAGGAGATGAGATAGTAATTACTATATCTGAGCATCATTCTAACTTAGTCCCTTGGCAACAACTTTCAATTAAGAAAGGAGCTATTTTAAAATATATTGACGTTTATAACGATGGAAGGTTAAATCTTGAATACCTTGAAAATACTATTACTGAAAGGACAAAAGTTTTGGCAATTGGTCATGTTTCAAATATCACAGGTATAATTCATCCAATTGAAAAGATTATTAAATTTGCAAGAAATTTTGAGCATATCTATATTGTAGTAGATGCATGTCAGAGCGTACCTCACATAAAAGTAGATGTAAAAAAATTGGATTGTGATTTTTTAGCTTTTTCGGCTCACAAGATGCTTGGTCCAACGGGCATAGGTATTTTATATGCAAAAGAAGAGCTATTAGAAAAACTTCCTCCATTTCTCTACGGCGGCGATATGATAGATACTGTTGAACTATATGAAACTAAGTTTAATAGAATTCCGTATAAATATGAAGCAGGAACTCCAAACTTCGTAGATGCTATAGCATTTGGCTATGCAGTTGACTATATAAATGAAATTGGAATGGAGAATATATATAACCATGAGAAGAAATTATTAGATTATTTTCTATCAAAAATGTTATATTTAGATTTTGTTGAATTATATGGACCAAAAGATAGTAAAGATAGAATATGCGTGGTTCCATTTAATGTAAAAAGTCTACATCCTCATGATACTGCTTCATTTTTAGACTATAAAAATATTTGTGTAAGAAGTGGTCATCATTGTGCACAGCCTCTTTTAAAGAGAATGAAAGTAGGAAATTCAGTAAGGGCAAGTTTATATCTTTATAATACGACTGAAGAAATAGATATTTTCATAGATGCTTTAAAGGAGATTTATAAATACTTATAAGTCAATAATTTCAATTTCATGGTTTATATCTGAATTTAAACTTGCCTTTACTGAGCAGTATTTTTCTTGTGAAAGTAAAACTGCCCTTTCTATCTTTTCTCTATATTCTGACAACTTCTTTCCATAGAACTTATAAATAATCTTTATATACTCATATCTTCTTGGATGTTCACTTGCTCTTTTTCCGTCTACAAAAATTTCAAGTTTTTCGTATGGGACTTTCATTTTACCCAAAATTTCGACTACATCTATACCTGTGCAACCTGAGAGAGATATTAACAGCAATTCCATAGGTCTTGGTGCATTTTCATCCATAGTATAAGTTTTTCCACTTTCTGTTTCAAATATAAATTCTTTTCCTAAGCTATATGATAGTTTTATTTTCATTCTAAAAGTTTAAAGATAAATTATTATTAGCTTTAAAATTTTATTGTTGAAAATAGGTTTTTTAAAGTCTGAAGTTAGTCCAATAATGCCACATGTTATAAAAGAATTAAAAAAAATTAATTTAGACGTTTTCTTTGAAGAAGGAATAGCAGAAATTGCAAATATCTCCGATGAAGAATTAGAGCAAGAAGGTGCAAAAAAACTATCAAAAAAGGAAATTCTTTCACTTTGTGATATTCTTGTTTATTATAAGTTCAATTACGAAGATATTGAGTATATAAAAAGAGAAAGTACAATAATAGGCTTGTGCGACCCATATATAAACAAAGATAAAATAAAACTACTATTGGAAAAGCAGTTATTGGTCTTTTCTCTTGAGTTAATACCTAGAATTTCAAGGGCTCAGAATATGGACGTTTTAAGTTCAATGGCTACAATAACTGGCTATAAAGCAGTTTTGATAGCTGCATACCACTTTAATAGGATTTTCCCAATGTTAATGACACCTGCAGGAAACTTATTGCCTGCAAAAGTATTTGTCATAGGTGCAGGTGTTGCAGGTTTATCAGCAATTTCAACTGCAAAAAGGCTTGGTGCTGTGGTTTCTGCATATGATATTAGACCAGCGGTAAAAGAACAAATTGAAAGTCTTGGGGCAAAGTTTGTGGATTTTGGTCTATTTGGTCAAGAAACAGGTTATGGCTATGCGAAAGTAATGGATGAAGAGTTTTATAAGAAACAAAGAGAATTAATGAAGGAATACATAAAAGATATTGACATTATAATAACTACCGCATCCGTATTAGGAGCGAGAGCCCCTATCTTGATAACTAAGGACATGGTAGAAGTAATGAAAAAAGGAAGTATAATTGTAGACTTAGCAATTGAGAGAGGTGGAAATTGTGAGATTTCAAAATACAATGAAATATACGATTATAATGGAGTAAAAATTATAGCACTACCAAATTTACCTTCATCACTTCCATACCATTCAAGTTTCCTATATTCAAATAATATAAAAAACTTCCTAAAAATAATAGCAAAAGACGGAAGACTTAATTTGGACTTAAACGATGAAATTATAAGAGAAACCATTTTAGTAAATAGAGGCAAGATAAATGAAAAGTTTAATTAAATTTTTAATCTTTTTTGTATTCATAGTATCCTGTGGTAAAAAAACCACAGAACCTGAAGAACCAGAAGAAGGAAATGTTTATCTTATTGACATACATCACGGGGCAATTAGCTTAGGTCCTCAAAGTTATTGGTACGTGAAATTTAGAGTATTAGAAAATGATTCACTATATTTTGAGGCTTTGGTCTATAGCGGAAATGATATAAGCTATGCATTCTGGTGCGATAGTATTAATTTTGAAAAGTGGAAAAATAATGAAAACCCTCAGTTAAGGGATTATCAGTCTGCAATTTTAAATTATAGTATTAGAAGAAAACTTTCGGCTGGTGTATATTATATAGTCCTTGGAAACAGTGCAATATTTAGTTCCAAAATATATTGGGCAAGAGGATATTTAAGGGGGATAAGATGATAAGCGTTTTTGTGAATTTAACTGATGCTTGGCAATACTGGGATAAAAAGAGTATAGTAGTGAAACTAAAAGCAGATAAAATGCCAAGTTCTATACAAAAATATAAAATAGAACCACTTCGTCTAAAGAATGCATACTTAATATATCTGAATAATTCCGACATAAATAAGGCAAAGCAGTTAGTTCAAGCATTAAACATAGATAGTACTGTTCAATACGTAGAACCAAACATACTCTATAAATTACAATACGAACCGAATGATCCTCTATACGATGAGCTTTGGGGGTTATACGTAATGTACCTTAATTATGCTTGGAATATTACAAAGGGAAACAGTAGTATAAAGGTTTGTGTTGTAGATACGGGTATTGATATATATCATGAAGATTTAAGTAATAATTTTATTGAAGGGTACGATGAAGTTAATAACGATAATGATATAGCTCCTCCATCTGCGAGCGAAGATCATGGGACACACGTTGCTGGAACAATTTTAGCTGTAATGGATAACAATAAAGGCATAGTAGGAGTAGCACCAAATACAAAACTATTAGGATGCAGAGCTCTTACTAATGAAGGTGGAACTAGTGCTGATATTGCAAACTGCATAATGTGGTGTATAAATAAAGGATCGAAAGTTATAAATATGAGTTTAGGTAGTCCTTCACCAAGTCAAGTAATTAAGGAAGCTATAGATAGTGCCTATAAAAAAAACATAATATCAGTAGCTGCAGCGGGTAATGACGGAAGTTATGGTATTAGATATCCTGCTGCCTATGATAATGTAATAGCTGTAGGAGCACTTGATAAGACTGGAGAAAAAGCGAGTTTTAGTAATTACGGACCTGAAATAGACTTTATAGCTCCGGGAGTAGATATTTTATCTCCAGTTCCATACTATAATCAATATGCGAAGCTTCAAGGAACGTCTATGGCTGCTCCTCATGTTGCAGGAGCGGTTGCCTTAATACTTTCTATAAATCCGAATTTAAGCTTTAATGATATATATAACATCTTAGCAAAATCCTCAATTGACATAGGTCCTTCTGGAAAAGACGATAAATATGGGTATGGTCTTATTCATGTTCAAAGAGCTTTATTGAATACACCACAACCCACCTTTACGAACCTTGAATTAGATAAAATTAAAATAAACATATCAAAAAACAAAGTAATAATAGAAAGTAGTAAAGACTTTGAAATATATTCTTCTGATGGCAGGAAAATATTTAATGGTAGTAAGTTTGAAGGTATTTTAAATTCGGGCTTTTACTTTGTTAAACAAGGAAGATATTATAAGAGGTTTATAGTATTTTAGTTTATATTTTCAAATAAGGAAGTTTTCTTGAACAATATGAAGTGTTTCTGATTATCTAAAATTCTCTCACTAAACTCTATTCATTTATTTTACTCAACAACTTCAACCCTAATAAATCCTCTATTGTATTCTAAAACTTTCAATTTATACACAGAATTATTAGAAAGCTTTATGTAATAGACTATACCTTTAGGAGTAAAAGTATGGACATTTAAGTTATAGTCTTCCCACCAGTTTTCACCTATTATAGATTCGTAGTAATCAGTTCTAAAACTATCACCGTCATCATTTTCACTTTTTAGTCTAAATATATCAATGCCAGATGATAATCTTTCAGGCACATAAACATCAATTGTATCCTTTCCGACTTTGACTGGATACTTTCCATATGCACTTATATTTAATCTGATATCATTTATTCCACCTATATAAATATCCCAGCTTGTGTCTCTATAAACTGATTGTAATTTATAACCTTTTTCTTCAAGATTGATATACGAACCTATAGGAAAAGTTATATTTTGGTTATCTATACTAAGCCTAATGCTATCGGATATAGAGAGAAATTTTACCTTTATAAATTTCCTATTTCTTGTTTTAAAGATGTAAATACTATCTAATTGGATTTGATTTATAGCCCTCTTATATTCGTCATATTTATAATTTAAATTGTCCAGACTTGCGGAGATATTGTTATTCAGTAATATTGTAGGGTTTGGAACTGTGCCTATAACTATACCACTTCCTAAATCAAAATCTACTTCTAAGTTTGTTGCTATAAATTTAATATGCCATTCTTCATTTGGATTATTTGTATATGACCTGGTCTTTATATTGTAGTAGTATTCCTCTTTTTTTAAATCGTAAGTTTTTTCGGGTATAGTTTCTTTCTTTGAGCAAGAAAATAATATTATGAAAAGGGGCAAGATAGCCCACACTTTTATTGCCCCCTTGTGTATTTAATTAGTTTTTCGTCTTGAACTGAATTGTTTGGATAGTAAGTATTCGTTCTGGCTCTTACAAAGATTGGATTTTCATTTATGTAGAATTTAATTTCCATATATTTTATACCTTCAGGTGGTGTCATGCCACGATGAATATACCAATATTCTTGTTTTATTTGATTAATTGTGAAAGTTCCTGCAGGAACGCTTTCTTGAACATCGACTGAATCGACTTTTGTAATAACTTTAATTACAATAGTATCAGGTTTTATAATAGTGCTATCTGTCCAGCTATCGCCCTTATTTACAGTTTGCCTTATTAATCTTGAGATTATGTAGTATGTTTTATTACCAAATGTATATGAAGATGCCATAATGATGGAATCAGATGCATTTATATATGCTATATTTATTTGAAGTGTAGTATCAAAAAATGGGTGAAATTTTATATTATTTATAATAGTTTCAGGTCTTGCTATAACCTTAGTTGTATCAGTAGTATTGTTCCTTGTTCTTAGAAAGAGCCAGCTATCGCCTGCCTTTATTGAGTATTTAGGAGTTGGTGTGGGTGAAGTTGTTTCCTCTTTTCTACATGCAAAGAAAGTTGAAATTACAAGCAAACTTAAAATATACCTTCTCATACCAAGAAAATTTTAAAGGATAGATTATTTTTTATTTTTGGATTTTTTTTCTAATAATTTTTTATAGTATTCCACTTGCTCTTTAAGTCTCATTTTTTCATAATTAACTAACATTCCATAGTATACACTGTCTAAGAATTTTTCTGCATTCGGTGTTCTTTTTATATATTTTAATAGTTCATTGTACACCAAAATAGCCAGTTGATATTCTCTCCTTTCTTCTAAGCTCTTTGCAAGTAGAATATGTGCATTTATTATTTTTTCAGAAAATTCTTTATATCTTGGTACTTTTCTAAGAAATGACTTTAAATAAAAAATAGAAGAATCATAATTTTTTATGTTATAAAAATACACACCTTTTTCATAATCTCTAATATCTATGTCTTGAACTTTACCGCAAGAAAAAGCGAAGATAAAAAATACTTTAAAAATTCTCAAAATTAAATTTTAAGGTCATCGTAAATGTTCTTCCTACAAAATATGGTAGATATACGCTTGCAGTATTATCTAAGACGTCGTCAACTCTGAATTCCATATCCAAAAGTTTAAATTTATAACTATACATAATATCAAAAGAAGACAATCTTGGAATAAGCTCAGTTTTATCCTTTGTCCAAAAGCTCGCATTAAGTCCCTTATATTCAATCCCTATCTTTAGTTTATACTGTGGAATGTCAATAGGAGTTTTACCAATAAAAAACGAACCAGATATCAGATAGTCTTTATATTTAATCGTTCTTTCAAAGTTTATGCTATATATCTCTAAGTTTTTTATATTTTCATATGAATAAATGACATATCCATCGCTATAACCTGCATTTGCAAAACCTATATAGTTAAAAATTTTACTATAGTTTATCTTGGTTCCAAAAATTTCAACGCTTGCTCCAAATAAATATTCATTTTCTAAATTACTATTTCCAACAACTTTATACTTAAGCTCAGGATATATAAAATTCATATACAATTCCTTTATGGAAGGAAACTTTGAAATAAGAAATAGTTCAAAGTTTTTATATTCAAAACTTATAGATGGCTTGGTGTTTTCAAAGCTTAATTTAAATAAAAAGTCTCTATAGAATTCTATTGAAAACTTTGACCTTATAATTCCTACTGGTTTTAGTAAGTTATTTCCACCAAGATAGTCTACATAAAATCCATATTCTAAACCATAATATCCCCAGTTCTTAAAAGCTACATTTCTATTGTTAAAATCAAACAGGTACTCATAATTTTCATTTTTAAAATTTCTTGAACTATTACTATGTCTATATATCTGTAAGTTTATAGGATGAAAGTTAATTAAAAGTCTTGTATCTGAAATTCTTTCTGAATGTAAAACTTTCTTTTCACTATGGATTTGTAAAAAAGAAAATTTCTCAAACTGATATTTGCTATAAAAAATATCATTATTTATGTAATTATAGGTGTTTCTTAAAAGTTCGTATTTAATGTTCTTATGGTTTAAAACTAAACCATAACTTCTACTTGTTTTTAATGTTAACCATAGTCCATTTTTTTGCTCGGTTGAAACATATAAATTTAGATTTTTGACGTTTATTTCTTTTATAGAATTTAAAGGTATTGTTGAAATATCTATAACTTCAAATGTTCTTCCTATTAGGTTTATACCGTCTAAATAGATATTAGTAAATTTAGAAGGAATACCTTTTATTGAAACTGACAAGCCCGATGGATTAAACTCCACATCTGTTATTGAAGAATTTAATATTATATCATTAAACTCAGGATTTTTTATTTTATGTCCAGCATCTATTTTGTTTGATATAACTTCCTGTTCTTTTAATGGGTATTCCTTGAAGTTCAAAATTATAAGAGGATTTTCTATGTTATTTATAAATGAGGTATCTTTATAAAGTGGATGTTTTATTTCCATTTTGCATGGTATTTTTGTTTTTAAACTAAAATTTCCAGAACTATCAGAGATTGCCCTTTCATTATTACATTTAATATATGCATCTTGAATTGGTTCGTTAAATTTGTTCAATATTTTACCATTTATTTCTAAATTTAGAATAATATTCAACATATTGAAAGAAAATTTTAAAGTAATTTGATGCGCATAACTTTAAAATTTTGGTATGTTAATAATTTTTCTTTCTCAAATTTATAAAATAGCGGATGAAAGGCAGGTTTACGACGATAATAGTTTGCTAACTATAGCGTACGATAAAGATGAAGTCTCAAAAATATTCTCAGTAAAAGATAAAATAAATGTGACTAATGATATAAAAAACCAAAAGAAAACCTTTGGTAATATCTCTCTTGATTACTCCGGTTCTCTAATAAAGGTATACTATAAAGGTAGTTTTACGGGTTGTGCATTTGAGAGGAAAAATGACTTTAATGCAGTGTACTATCTATATAATGGAGCGGAGATTTTAGTAATAGATAATGCGGTATTTTTATATAATGGTAAAACTATAGGTTGTTATAATCTCTTGGAATATAGAGGTAATAAGCCTACTATTAGTATTGGGATAGCGGAGCATAGTATAAGACTTGAAGGTAGTAAAGAAAATTGGACTAAATTGCCACATTTTGTAGTATATTTGACCGATAAATCTGACTATTCAGAAGGCTATAGGTATCTATTTCCAATAGGTATAAACGACAGTAAATTAGAGAAGAGATTTATTACGAAGTACAAGATGAAGAAGTGATAGGTTTTATATTAGTCGCTTCATTCTTATTTCTTTCATATTATCTAAAATATATAAACCGCAACGATATTCTATATTATGTTTTTTCTGCGCTATGCATATTATCTATTGTCGGGCTAATTTCATACAACGCTAATCAGGAACCTTACTTAAATTTTATAGGTATTGTTGGTTTTGAAATCTCAAAATTTTTAACCTCCATATTTACAAAGTTTTTCTCCATTGTAATTTTAATATCCATTATGGTCTTTCCAAAAATAGACAACATGTACCATAAGAGGTTATTTTTACTTTTATTATCTCTTTTTCTATTTCAACTTCCATTTAAGTCTCCGTATTTTATAGACGAATACATAGGATTTTTTAAGTATCCTGTTTTCTTTATTTTTTCAATTGCCTTGATATATCTAAATTTCAAGGATATGTTATTTAGAAAAGAAAATAATGAAATTACTAAAAAAGAGGAGGACAATTACGAAGTAGTTGCTTACGAAAGTGAAAAGCATTTTACACCTACTAAGATAAATGAAAATGAAGAAATAAAAAAACCTCAACTTGTATATAGAAATGATATTTTAAGTGTTTTGTATAGTGAAGAGGAGGAAAAGGAGCAAGAGGTGGAAGATTTATCAAAATTAATAGAAGATAAATTCTTGGAGTTTAATATAAGTGGTAAAGTAGTTAGTAAAACTGTTGGACCTTTAATTACAAGATACGAGTTTGAACCTGCTGCTGGAGTAAAACTTTCTAAAATTCAATCACTTAGTGATGATCTAACCCTAAGGCTAAAGACCGCTGATGTAAGAATTACATCTCCTCTGCCAAATAAGGGGTTAATTGGTATAGAAGTGCCAAATAAAAGGAGAAAAATTGTATATTTTAAAAAATTAGTCCAAACCGAGGAATTTAAAAACTCAAAAAAACCTCTTCTATTTACTCTTGGTGTTGATGTAGAAGGTAATGTAAAATACGAAGATTTATCTAAAATGCCACATCTTCTTATTGCAGGTTCAACGGGTTCAGGGAAATCCGTTTGTATAAATACAATAGTTGCAAGTCTTTTAATAAAGAATTCTCAAAATACGGTAAGGTTTTTACTTATTGATCCAAAGATGGTAGAGCTTTCATTATATGAAGGAATACCTCATCTTTTAATGCCAGTAATTAGGGATAGAAAACAAGCGGTAAAGGCACTAAAGATGGCAGTCGCTTGGATGGAATATAGATATACACTTTTAGCAAAAGTGGGTGCAAAAAGTTTAGAAAGTTATAATATGAAAACAGGAAATTACAAACCTTATATTGTAATAATAATAGATGAATTTGCTGATTTAATTTTAACTCAAGGCAAGGAGGTAGAGGGACCAATAGCAAGACTTGCTCAAATGGCAAGAGCGGTAGGTATCCATTTAGTAGTAGCTACCCAAAGACCTTCAGTAGATGTAATAACAGGCATTATAAAAGCAAACTTTCCAGTAAGAATTGCTTTTAAAGTTCCTTCTAAAATAGACTCAAGAGTTATATTAGATACGATAGGTGCCGAAAAATTATTAGGTATGGGTGATATGCTATATATTCCGCCCGGCTCTTCTGAGCCTCAAAGATTTCATGCAAGTTTTATCTCAGAGGAGGAAATAACTAATATTGTAAGTAAGATTACATTTGATTATTTAAATCAAAAGTTTATAGAGAAATTTTCAAAAACAAATCAAGATTTAATATATAAAATCATGCAGAACAATTATATAGGCGTGTTTTGCAGAGAGGACGAAGTAGCACTTGAAGAAAAGCAGAGAGTTGTTTCAGAATGGATTAAAGAGTATCTAAATTTAAACCTTTCAAATGAACAAATTATTCAAATGATTGATGAAATAAGAAGTGAATATTACGAGCCTATTGAGGAATTTAGTGCTTATGTTGAAGAGGACGAGGATGAAGTCAGTGAGATATCTGGAAGTTATGACCCACTAATTAAGGATGCTATAAAGCTTATAGCTGGAAGAAAAACCACATCCGCTACATTTTTACAGAGGAAATTAAAAATAGGTTTTGCAAGAGCAGCAAGGATAGTAGACCAACTTGAGGAGCTTGGTATAGTTGGACCTGCTGACGGACCAAAACCAAGGGAAGTAAGAATATCTCCCGAAAAGTTAGATGAAATCTTAAGGAGGTTATAGCTTTGTTTATTAAATATTTACAAGACTTCAAGTGGGAAAGTGTAGAGGAAAAACCATATAAAACTAATGATGGTTCATTTCTAAATGTAAAGAGATTTGAAATAGTAAAGGGAAAAGATATTGAATTTAGATATTTTGAAATAGAAAAAAATGGTTATTCAAGTCTTGAAAAGCACGAACATGAGCATATAGTTATGTTTATAAAAGGAAGAGGATTGGTTCTAATTGGCTCAGAAATATACGAATTTAAACCATTTGATATAGTATATATTCCTTCTTGGATGCCCCATAGATTTATTTCAAAAGATGAAAACATTGGATTTATTTGTATTGTAAAGTCAAACCGAGATAAACCTCAAAAATTAACTAAGGAAGAGATAGAAGATATTATTTCTAAAAATCCAAATTTAAAGGATATTTTAAAATAGTGGAAGTTATTGGTATTGACGAAAATGGCTTAGGTCCTATTCTTGGTCCATTTATTATAAGTGGTATTAAGGTAAAGGTAAATGAACCTATCTTTTTTAATTCAAAATTAGAAAACTTACGGACAAAAATAAAGATAGATGATAGCAAAGAAATATTTAAAAGAAGTGAAATGTGGACATATTCAAAAGGTGAAATAATTTCTCTTTCTATTTTAAAGGCTTTTACTTTTACAGAAATAATAGAAAAATACGTAAAACTGTTAATTACTGACTTTGAAAAGAATTTTTATATCCAAAACTATAAACTTCCAATTTGGGCAAAGTATATATCAGAAGATATAGACATAGGAGAAAAAATAAATTTTATAAACTATAGGGCTTTTGCAGTATTTCCAAAAATATTCAATAATATGCTAAAAGATATGCATAAATTTCAATTGGGGATTAAATTATTTATAGAACTTGCTAAAGAATTATCAAATAGTGATTATAATGTTGTTATGTGTGGTAAAGTTGGAGGCTATACTTACTATTTAAAACCATTTTCACTAATTGGTGTAAAAACATACGAAATAATAAAGGAAACAAGGGGACACTCAGCGTATAGAATTTTTTATATGAATAAAACATTTGAATTTCACTTCTTAATGGATGGTGATAAAGTATACTATCCAATAGCCGTTGCATCAATTATTGGAAAATATCTTAGGGAAATTTTTATGAAATCTTTAAATGAGAGATTTGGTCTTTATGATAAAATACCATATAGTAGTGGATATAAGCATGATTATAAAACCGCAACTTTAATTGAAAAAATTCAAACTATGTATAAATTAGAAGACTTTGTCCGAATAAAGTAATTGTAGTTTAAAATTTTTATATGATTTTTCTTTTAATATCTAATTCTACGTATCCACCTGATAGTTATTGCGGGGATCCACCAAGTAATAGATATTGCACTAAAATGAGCTATATTACAAACGATGCAGGCCTTGTCATGACCACCATTAACATAATAAAACCGACAGGTGGTGAGCCGATAAATTTCTTGGATGTGGGTGGTGTCAAAGTAGAGCAAATAGCAAATGCCTTTAGGATAATCATGATAGATTCCAATGTAAAGATGGCATTCATTAACTTCTTTGGCGGTATTCTTAGATCACAGGAAAGGAACAAACACGGAAGAAGACACAAGGTTTCTTGCGGAGCCTGGGCTTAACTTCATAAATGCGGTGGATATGTGGGATGGAGCTAAAAAGGTGGTGGAACTGGTGGGAAAGAGGTAAAATAGAAAAACCATGAAGTTTTTTGAACAAGAATATTTTTCAGGTGAAGAGCTTTCTGATGTGCTGGTTGAAGGTGACTGCATTCAAATTATGGACAGACTTCCTGATGAAATTTTTGACATGGTTTTTATAGACCCGCCCTATTACCTTCAACTTCCAACAAGTAGAAAACTAAGGCGATGGGGTGTTAAGACGGAGGTTAATGGTGTAGACGAAGAATGGGACAAATTCAAGAGTTTTGAAGAATACGACAGTTTTGTAGTAAAGGTGCTTGAAAGAGTGCAAAGACTGATGAAACCTGATGCTACTCTTTGGGTAATAGGCACATACCACAACATACATCGCTGGGGGAAAATTATGCAAGATATGGGCTTTTGGATACTGAACGATGTAATATGGCTTAAGACAAATCCTATGCCTAACTGGTTGGGAGTTCGGTTTACCAATGCTACAGAAACGCTCATATGGGCAGTAAAGGATAAGGGTTCAAAAAAATATACCTTTAACAAAGAGTATGCAAAGCAGTTTGGCATAGGTAAAATTTACGAAAATGTTTGGAGAATACCTATATGTTCTGGAGAAGAAAGGTTAAGGGATGAAAAAGGAAATAAGGTCCATCCAACACAGAAGCCCGTTGAGTTGCTAAAGAGAGTAATTCTTACTTCTACGAGAGAAGGAGACCTTATCCTTGACCCCATGGCTGGTGTAGGAACTACAGGTTTTGTTGCTAAGATGCTTCGCAGACGCTTCTTCATGATAGAAAAAGAGAGAATCTACGTGGAATGGACTAAGGCAAGGTTGAAAAAGTTTTCAAAAACAGCTTATTCACTCAAGAATGATGTGTGATGATATTATAACGATACTTAACGAGGCTATTTTTTCAAAGGATAAATACGAACTCCTAAGGAGGATTGTGGATAATCCTGAAAGATTTACTGGTCTATTACGACCTACGAAACCATATGGTAAGGTTATACAGTTTCTGCTTCAATCGCACGAAATAAAGTTTGGAGGTGCTCTTCAGAAAGTTATAGGTCACGCAATTGAACAGCTTGGATACAATGTTGAAATGGAAAAGGAATATGAACTGAATAATGAGCCTCTCGTTATTGATATGATTATATCCAGAGATAGAACAATAATAGTGGAGATGAAGATTAGAGATGACCATGATTCTACAAAAAAGAGGGGACAAATTAGCAATTTCGAAAAGAAAATAGAAGCATTTATTAGGCACAGTCCTGAAACAAAAGTGGAGAGCGTGCTATATTTTGTTGACCCTACAATAAGAAAAAATGAAGCCTTCTACAGACGGGCTTTCGTTAACATATCAAACTTTTACAACATAGATGTGCATCTTCTTTATGGAGAGGAGTTATTTAAATTTTTGGGACATACAGATGTATGGCATAGCATAGTAGAGTGTCTAAAGTTGTGGAAGAAAACCATTCCTGACTTACCGAATGTGGACTATGACAGTGATATAAATGATTCTGTAAACATACTTAGAGGTTTGTCGTTGGCAGACTGGCGTAAGCTAATTGAGAACGACGAACTTTGGGAAGAAGATGGTATAATCTCTCGCCTCTTCAAAAATGGTGACTCTTTAAGGGTCACATGTCAGATGTTTGAAAACCATGGACAAGGTAGGTTGAGTGAACAATATAAGAAAATAGCTAAGGGGCTTAAGATGAGATTGGAAAAGCTATACGGAAAGGTGAAAAATGAGTCTAATTAACATAAACAAAAAGGACCTTCAAAAGCTTATGGAGGAGCAGTTTGAAGCGAGGGTAATTCAAAGAGGCAAAGATTATGCCAATAAAGGGCATGTGCTAAAAAAGGAATACTTAAACCCCAACTATCTTTATGGTGTTGTGGAGGGGACTGAGCTCTACACTACGGAGGTTGTCCTTTACGAGGGAAAGCTCTATGCAAGATGCACATGTCCTTATGGGGAATTCTGCAAACATGCAGTGGCACTTCTTCTTGGAGAGCCTAAGAAGAAAAAGCCTGCAAGCCTGAAAGAATTCAGGAGAAGGCTTATTCGAGAGTTAAAAAATACCGGTTTTATTGAGTTTGACCCAGAAGAATGGAAAGAGCTTATAAGTTCTAACTCAAAAGAAGAGATATCCTCTTTTATTTTAGAAGTGGCAGAATATATAGTGAGAGGCGACC
>JANXBH010000016.1 GCA_025060695.1 Caldifarciminota bacterium
TTGTGTCAACGAAAATCTCTATTTTCTTTAGTTTCCTTATTTCCATAGCAGATTTACTATATAATAGTAAAGAGGGATGCCAATGACAATATTAAATGGAAAAGTTATAGCTAAGGACATAGTAAGGTATATGCTTGGATTTGCCTTGGGGACAGAAAGTCGCATTGCAGCGGGAACAGCTATATATGATGCACTTGCACAGAGTATAGAAAACATAAAAGCATCATTTCTCTCTAAAAAGAGCATTTTTGAGAGAATAATTCCAATTATTGCATTTATAAAGGGTATTACAATTGCAAAAATTGTAAGAAATACCCCAACTCTCTTAAGCTCAGAAAGTTTTCTTGAAGCAATTATTCCCATATCTAAAAGAAATATAGAAAGTATTCCTCTAAATAAACTTTCAAAAAGTGGAGACACGCTCTTATATCCTTTTTCACCCACTAATATACCTATAATCAAAGTCCCAATTAGTATAAAAACTGATGGATTTACAAAAGCTTCCCTTAAAACTAATGAAAATTTAATATCTTCGCTATTTCGCTGATATATCTGATATAAAACTAATGCTACAATAATTGCAGGTGATTCCATTAAAGCCATTGCTGCAATTAAAGAACCGTGATAAGCTTCGTTGAAGTTTTGTAAAAATGACGCTGCTGTAATAAAAGTTACTGCACTAATTGAACCATAACTTGCACAAATTGCAATTGAATTGTGTATATCTAACTTTCTTTTTAAAATAAAAAAAGTATAAATTGGCACAAGAACTCCCATAAATATTGCTAAAAACAGCACTTTAAGGACATATAAACTTAATGGACTTTTTGATAGTTCATATCCTCCATGCAAACCAATAGATATTAGTAAATATAGTGATATGAACTTTGCAATAGGTTGTGGAATTTCAAGGTCAGATTTTAGTAATGTTGCTAAAATTCCAAGAAAAAACAAAAGTATCGGAACATTCAATAAATTTGAAATTACATGTTCCATACTTCTTCAAGAAATTTACTAAATTCTCTTCTTGCTCTTTGTACTATATATTCCTTTTTTGCCTTTGACTTTAGATGTTTTGGAATATCCTCAAAAAGACCAAAGTTTGCATTCATGGGCTGAAAATATTTAATATCTTGATGAGTAATATAGTAAAGAAGTGCACCTGTCATAGTATACTTACTTGGAAATATAGGCTTTAGTCCTTTTATAAGTCTATATGCATTTATACCTGCAATAAGTCCCATAGCTGTAGAAGGAAGATATCCCTCAACACCTACAATTTGACCTGCAAAGAATATATTTTCATAATTCTTCATCTGCAAAGTTTCTCTTAAAATCTTTGGAGACTTTATAAATGTATTTCTATGAATTACTCCATATCTTAAAAATTCTGCATTTTCAAGCCCCGGAATTAGTCTAAATACTCTCTTTTGCTCTGACCATTTCATCTGGGTTTGAAATCCTACCATTGAAAATGCAGTTTTATCTCTATTTTCAGGTCTAAGTTGAACTACCGCATATGGTCTTTTACCGGTTTTTGGGTTTATTAAACCTTTCCCATTCATTGGTCCATATCTAAGGGTATCTATTCCTCTTCTTGCCATTTCTTCAATGGGTAAACATCCCTCGAAGAATTTTATATCTTTCTCAAATTCATGAAGCTCTACTTTTTCCGCCTTTAATAGTTCATTTACGAATAATTCATATTCCTCTTTTGTAAGTGGTGCATTTAAATAATTTCCCTCATCTGAAAACCTGTCCGCCCAAAACAATTTTTCATAGTTTAAACTCTCTCCATCTACTATAGGTGCTACCGCATCAAAAAATGATAGATATTCTTCTTTTACTAACTTTTTTATATCTTCTGATAAACTCTCGGAAGTTAGTGGTCCAGTTGCAACTATTACAATTTCATCCCTTGGTATTTCTTTTATTTCCTCTCTAATTATCTTTACATTTTCAAACTTGCTAATAGTATTCGTAACATAGTCAGAAAATAGCTCTCTATCTACTATAAGCGAAATAGAATTATCAATCCTTGAAAACTCTCCAGCTTTTAATATTAAGCTATCTAACTTTTTAAGTTCTTCTTTTAATAGTCCATTAGCATTATATATATCCGTTGACTTTAAAGAATTAGAACATACAAGTTCTGCAAGTTTATTAGTTTTATGAACTGGTGTGCTTTTAATTCCGCGCATTTCATATAAAATAACATCTATTCCTCGTTTTGCAATTTGATATACCGCCTCACTTCCCGCAAGTCCTCCCCCTATTACAATTATTCTATCTCTCAAAGCAAAAAATTTTAAAGTTGTGTAATTTCCTTTAAACTTATAAATATGAACTTTTTTGAACACAAGGAAGAATATGAATTATTAAGAAAAACCATAAGAGAATTTGCAGAAAGAGAAATAAGACCAATTGTTCCAAAAATGGAAAGTGAAAACTATTTTCCATATGAAATTATAAAAAAACTTGCAAACTTAGGAATGCTTGGAGGATATGCCAACTCAATAGATACTACTTCATCTTCAATAATAATTGAAGAAATATCAAGAGTTTCTCCAGCTATTGGTGTGATAGTTTCAGTCCACAATACTCTTGTGTGTAATGGTATATACGAGTTTGGAACTGAAGAACAAAAAAGAAAATATTTACCTGAGCTTATTAGCGGGGAAAGTATAGGTGCATATGCACTAACTGAAAGTCATGCAGGAAGTAATCCATTAGAAATGAAAACTTATTACAAAAAACAAGGCAATAAGTATATAATAAATGGAAGGAAAATCTGGATTACAAATGGTCCTCAAGCAAGGTATATTCTACTTTATGCTATTGGAGATACAGAAAATCCAAAAAATTCAATGAATTGTTTTATAATTGATACAAAGAGGGAAGGATTTAGTATTGGTATTATTCACAACAAGTTAGGTCTTAAAGGGGCACATAGCTGTGAAATTATATTAGATAACTATATTGCAAGTGAGGATGAAATACTTGGAAAAGAAAAAGAAGGATATAAAATAGCGATGAAACTATTGACAGCTGGAAGAATTGGTATTGCTTCACAAAGCCTTGGACTTTCAATTGGGGCGTATGAACTTGCTTTAAATTATGCAAAACAAAGAGAACAATTTGGTAAAAAAATTTCTGAGTTTCAGATGATTCAATACTATTTAAGTGAAATGATAACAAAAATTACAGCAAGCAAACTTTTAACTTACTATGCTTCATATTTAAAGGACAATAATAGAAATGCAAGACTTGAGGCAAGTATGGCAAAACTGTATGCATCTGAAACTGCGAATTATGTTGTAGATAGAGCATTGCAGATATTTGGAAGTTTAGGCTATGCTATGGATTTTGATATACAAAGATATTTTAGAGACGCAAGAGTATTAACTATATATGAAGGAACAAGCGAAATTCAAAGGGTTATCATTGCAAGGGAAATATTAAGATAATGAAAAGTATAGTTTTAGATATTGAAACAACAGGAATAAATCCAAAAAAAGATAGAATTATAGAAATTGCAATTATTGAACTTAACGATTTTAAAATAGTTAATGAGTTTTCAACACTTATTAGAACTGACAAAGCTATTAGTCAAAAAGCCTATACTATTCATGGAATATCAGAAAAGATGTTAGTAGATGCTCCAACGTTTATTGAAATATCGGATTTAGTAAGAGAGAAGTTAAAAGATAGTATTCTTATTGGCTATAGATGTTTAAGTTTTGATTTGAGATTTATAAACTACGAGCTTTTTAGGTCAGGGAAAATGCCAGTATTTCCAAGCACATTTGATTTATCAAAATTAAATGGATATTTTAATTCAAGATCACTATATCAAATAGCAAAGAAACTAAATATTGCTTCAAATGTTGTTCATAGGGCAATGCCTGATGCAAGAATTACTCTAAAGATTGTTAGATGGTTAGTTGAAAGATTTTCAAAAGAATTTATTTTAAATAATTTACATGAATATAATTCAAAAGTTTCAAAAATTGTAGATGCGGTAAATGGTAATCAATTTTTAAGGATAATCTATAGGGGAAAGTATAGAATTTCTGAGCACATTGGCTTTCCAATTGAGATAAACGAAAACTATCTAATACTTTATAATAAACTTTTTGATAAGTTTTACAAACTTTATGCTGAGAAAATTATAGATGTTGAGGCTATTTAAAATTTTGGTTTTTATCTATTCCTGCGCAAGAGTTGGCTATCCTCCTGGAAAACCTGAGCTTATTTCTCCAAAATTAGAAATAACTTATCCTGAGAAATTTAAAAATTTTCCTATTGAACTAAAAATAAAAGTTTCTGATAATACCAAGGTAGACAGCTTGAAGATTATTGTAAACAATTTAAAAATATACGAACAGAAGTTTCCAGATAGTATAATAACTATAACTATTGATACTTTAAATAACTTTTCAGATACCATATCAGTTTATAACTTTCAACTCGTGGCAAGTGATGTTTATGAAAACAAAGCTTTAAAGGAATTTAAAATACTATATAAAAGGGAAGAAAACCAGCCAGTTATTGAGTTATTAGAAAAGCAAGGATATACCTTTAAAATTAGGGCTTTTGACGACACAAAATTAAAAAATCTCTACATATATAAAAACGACTCCTTATATAAAGTAATGAACTTAAACTCAAAAGATACTATAGTCCAAATTTCCGTAGATAGTTTAAATTTAAAAAAGATAAAGATAAACGCTATAGATATTTACAATAATGAAAGTAGCACTAATTGGTCATACTAATAGTGAGGATTTTTATAAGTTCTTGTTAAATGCTAAATTTGAGAGAACTTTTGCATTTTCTATTGACAGAAAATTAAAGTTTAACGAACTTAGTAGGAGACTTGGCTTTAATGTAATAGTTGTAAATCCGAATTATTTAGATTGGAAAGAAGAATTTAAAAGTGCAATATTGGATTTCTCTCCTGATATTATACTAAACATTGAATTTCTATATAGTCTTGAAGATTTTGATGTTTATAATTTTTATAACTTTGAAAAATTCTTTGTAGTTGAATATAAAGAAAATATAATATTTTTAGGTGATAGCTTTAGTGAGTTTTTGAATATCTTAAAAGAAAAGAAAAAATCCCTATAGTTAGGAAAATTCTTAAAAGAACAATGTTTAATGAGGTTTTAAAATCAAGATAATATCTAAAAAACTCAAATACTAAAAGCCAAAAAGTAAAAACTATAATAATTAGAATAAATTCTTCTTTTAAAAAGTTCAAAATATAGCAAAGAGAAACATAGAATACAGGAGATATCCAAATTTTACTTGGATAAATTGCATCAGTTATTATGCCCAAAATTAAGGAAAAAAATAGTGCTGTTTTAACACCATAGTTTCTAATAAAACTTAAGATAAAAATAGGAATAAGGTTAATAGGCATGGTATAGTAAAAAACACTATAAAAGTAAGAAAAAATAAGTGCAAGTACTATATCCATCTAAGAGTCAAAGTTGCAACCATTATAAGAATTATACCACTTAATACATAGGGTAGAGATGGGTTTATTCCATATAAATAAGCAAAAACTATAGGTCCAAGAAATCTTCCAAGTGAGCCAAAAGCTTGAAAAATACCCATAAATTCACCTTGATATTCGTTAGGTATTTTTTTACTTGCCCTCGCAGTTAAGTTTGGCTGAGAAAGACCAAAGGAAAAACCATAAATTGGCATTAAAATATAAAACAAATTTGGATTGTTTATAAAACCCATAAGAATACTAATTATCCCAAGTAAAAATATACTAAAAACTATAACAAATTTTTCGGAAAAGAACTTAATTATATAACCTATAGTCAGTTGCGATATTGCTCCAAATAGCCCCCCAATTCCAATAATAAGACCAATACTAAGAATATCCATATGGAACTTGTAATTTAAAAGGATTCCTAAAATTACTTGCATAGCAGTAGCTGAGAGTATTATAAGAAAATATACTATTGAACTAAAAATCGCATATCCATTTAGTATTTTTGCCTTTTTTACTTTCACTATTTTTAATTTTTCCTCCTTTAGCAAAATTAAAACTAATATGGAATTTCCTAAAAATATAAAAAATGACAGCATGAATGCTAATCTAATGTCTATGTGTCCAATTATACCTCCTAAAAATGGACCAAGAACAATTCCTAGTCCAAAGCCTCCACCTACAATTCCAAGAGCAATATTTCTTCTTTCATTATTGGATATATCAGATGCATATGCCAAAATTGAAGGTATAGCAGCTGAGGATATTATACCACCTAATACTCTTGCAAAGAATAGAAATTCAATACTGTTTGCAATTGCTGTTAAATAAAACGAAATTGCATATCCAAACATACCAATAAAAATAAAGGATTTTCTTCCATATTTATCAGAAAGTTTTCCCCAGATTGGTGAAAATATTAGTTGCATTAGTGGTTGTATTGATACAAGTATTCCTATATCAATAGGTTTTCCCCTTAGTTCTTCTACAAACTCCGGAAATATTGGAAATATTATACTAAATCCTAAAAATAAATTAAATGCTGTTAAAAATAGTATAAATAGCAAGTTGAAAATTTTAATGCTATGCGAGTATTCCAAGTAAATCGTTTTTATCTATGTTTTGAAATATGCTTATTGCTTTGATTTTAATATTATTAATATTTATCTCATATTCAAGATATGGATATATTAGAATGCATAAGTTTTTTCCAAAAACTGATGCATAAGTAAATGCTTGATAAATGTCAGGATTTTCAATAGAAAACTTATATTTTGCGTCTACAGGTATGCCATTTATCATAAAATCGGGTCTAATATTAATTTTATCTAACTTTACTTCTTGCTGGTAAATAGTAAAGTAATTTTTATATAGAATCTTGTATATAAATTGTTCAAAAAGTTTGAAATTATCAATAAATAAACCATTTGGCAATACCATGAACCTTGTATCTAATATAAAGTTCGCTAGTCTAAACAAACTTGCATATTCGTCAGGTGGCGTTAGCTGATATTGAGGTTTAAAGATAGGTTTTGCTTCGGAAAATATAATTTTCAATTTGGATAAGATATAAAATAGTTCTTCTGTTTTAAACACTCTATATGCATGTATCATTGCACCTATAAGAACCCCTGATATCTTACCAAAACCCATTATCCATCTAGTTTGTTTTAATTTTGGTAGGTTTATACTCTCACCTATGTTTATTTTCCCTTTTACTATTGCTTCTTCTATCTTTTCACTTGTATATTCAAGTGGAGGACCTATTCTTTTTGAAACTTCAAGTAATGTCTCTCCATAGTGCTTTACTATATTATATAGAACATCCGTCATTTCTAATTTTTCTTCTGAAAACTCATAAATACCGAGTATATTTAGCATATAAAAGTAGTCTTCATTTTTTATCTTTGGCAATATAATAACTTCATAGTCATTGAACTTCATATAACCTGTTATACCAATAGGAATTAATTTTTTCCCTTCAATTTTCACTCTATTTATTCTTGAGAGTTTATTTAAAAGTTCAACTGGTATCTCGGATATGTTTATTCCCTCGTATTCGTAAATTTTTATAACTCTTTGCATCTATTTTATATATTTTGGTTTTAGGACATTATATAGTGAATCCATGAATCTTTTTTGGCTTTGTAATATTAAAAATTGGAAAACTGCTTGTTTTAATTCATTTTTATATGGATCATCTTCTGCTATATTTACAATTTTTATATACCCATACGAATTTCTAATCTTGTATGGTCCTAAAACTGAACCATTTTTTGAGTTTAATATAGTATTTACTATTGTATCATTAAAATCAAAACTTAATATACCTAAGTTTGCACTTGGTATTGGTTGTAATAAAATCATCCCTTTTCTTGACATTTCATCAAGCCTCTTACCTGCAACAGGTGTTCTATTTAAATCTAATAGTAATTCTCTTATTTGATTGCTCAAAAGTGTATCTCTAAATTCTATAACTATTAGCTCTACTTTTTTTGAGAATTTTGAGATATTTGACGATATAAAATTATTAATTTCACTTTCTGTAGGCATTCTATTCCCATACTTGTATTTTAAATATTCACTTGCAATAATACTTCTTTTTATCCATTCAATTTTGGTATTTAAAGTTTTACTTGTATCAAATTTTTCATCCTTTGCTGCTAAGTAAAAAACTGAAGTCCTAATAAGTTCGTCTTTTAGGCTTTCTTCCTGCTCTTTTGTTAATTCTATTCCGGGTAAATTTTCCAGTCCAATTTTTAAGTCCTCTTCTGTTATTTTTATATTACCAACTTTTGCTATTAAGTTTTCATTTTCGTCTTTCGGTTCTTTCTTTTCTGTTTTACAGGCTAAAACTAATAAAAAAGAAACGTAGAGAACTTTTATCATCTTATCCTCCTTGTTGAACTTTAAATTTCACTAAAAATTTATCTTCTTTGAACTTTTTATATATGATTTGGGCATTTTCTAGTTTTGTATTTATTGGCTTTGGACCATAGTGTTCTACTATAAAACTTTCATAGGGAAACTTGCTAATAAACTCTTTTACACTTTGTATATTCTTAAACTCAAATACTTGAGCGTAGTCTGGAATGTCTATATTAAATATGGTATCTTTTATTTGTAAGATACTATAATTTAGCTCCATTTTGGGACAATTCTGGCAGGTTATGATGAAATTGTAATTACCAATAGGAAGTTTTATTAAATTAACAGAATCTGTAAATGTATCTACTAACTGATTATCTTTATAAACTTCAACTTTTGCCATTTTGTTTATCTTAAGGTCAATGTAAGAAAACTTTGGTATAAGGCTTGCTTTTATATAGTAATTGCTATCCGCTTTTAATTCAAATATTCTATAATAATCTTCATAGTCATTTGCACTAATTTTTAGAGCATAAATTCCTTCAGGTATTTCAAAATTTAAATCCGTAGTTTCTTTTTCAATATTTCCTATAGATATTTTTGCAAATACAGGTTTGTTTCTTATACTATCGAAAATTTCAACTTTTATACGAGATTTCCCCTTTTCGGTTAAAATATATTTAAACTTTTGATGTTTCTTATTGAAAACTATTTTATCCTTACTTTCAAAATGCTCATTACTATAAACTTTTATACCATAAATCCCATAGGGAATACTAACTATTGCCTTACCATTAGAGCCTTCTGAAGATGATATCAATGAACTCCAACTTGTGTCGTAAATCTCAATTCTAAAACTATTTATCTTTCTACCTTTAGTATCAAGAGCCTCAACAATAACTTTAGGTATGGTATCTGTTTTTTGCTTTCCTTCTCTTTGATAACTTAGTTGAAATCTTATATTAGGCTTAGCTTCACCCTCTTTATTAAATCTATAAATTAGTCTATCATCTGAAACATCTATGATTAATCCCCTATATCTTGCACCTATTCCAAATGTTGGTCCAATTCTATCTCCATAAATATCAAGGAAGTACCCCCCTCTAATATATATAACGTTTGCTAAACCTATTTCTATACCAGCATGTTTAAAAGCTTCATTTAAAACCCATACTAAACCACTATCTGAATAATCTTGAAATATATTAACTAGTACTTTTACAACATCACCTGAAGCTCTAAAGCTTAAGTTTCCAAATTTCTTATAATATCCAATACCAAGTCTTAAAGTTAGAGGTAATGGTTCAGGTGCTTCGTTTCCTGAGTATTTTAAACCAGGACCTATGTTTTGTAATGAAATACCTAAATTTAAATAGTCATATGGATGATATAGTATACCAAGGTCTAATGCGGGGACTTGTGCTGTTCCTTTCCCTTCAACTCCAAAGACTTTCCTTATTATTTCTTCGGGTATTAAAAAGCTATGAAAATATTTAAAAGCTGCTCCTAATTTTAGATAGTTAGTAATGCTTGTTCCAAAGCCTAAACTTATAGCAAAATCATAAGGTGTAAATTTATAAGTGTTTCCTGCTTGATCTTGTATTTCCACTTCTCCTATCGTAAGATATGTAAAACCAAGTCCTATGGTACCCCTTGATGTTGGGTAGTAATATGAACCAAATTCGTAATATGCATCTGGTATTAATCCTAATAACCAGTTTGAGTGTTGCCATCCTAATAATATGTTATTTTTAAAGTTTGATAAACCTGCAGGATTATAGTATATACTACTCATATCGTCAGCAAAAGCGGTAAATGCACCTCCCATTCCTGTTGCAATTGCTCCTGGATATATCGTTAAAGTTGCTGCACTAGCGTCTCTTGCGGAGCTTATAATAATATTCAAAAGAAAATGCATATACTTTAACTACTTGCTTTAATATCTTGAAATTTTAAAGCATAATGTATTTTTCCATTTTCATAGTATGCAACGGGCATATGCTTAGTATTATGATAAAAACCAATATTACCATTTCTATCTAATGCAATTATACCTGCTGGAAGTTCAACTTTTTTAGTTAAATAGTCAATAGCACTTTTTACTGCATTTTGCACTGAAATGCCAAATTTTGCTAAATTACACACAAAAGCACTTAAATTCGTTCTTATAATACCTTCACCTATACCTGTTGCACTTGCTCCACAATATTCATTAGCATAAATACCAGCACCGATAAGAGGAGTATCTCCAACTCTACCTTTTAGCTTTAGTATTATTCCTCCTGTTGAAGAACCACTTACAATAATTCCTTTGCTATTTACCACAACTGCTCCTACAGTGCCTATAAAATACTGGGGATATTTTTGCATAAATTCAGATAGCTTTTTAAACCTATCAAATTTACCTATTTCTTCTTTTAGTTCTTTATATTTTTCTCTACTTTCCTCTGTAATTGGATCATAATTTTCAAAGTTAAAAGTTTTCGCAAGTTTTTCTGCACCTTCTGAAATTATGAAGACATGGTCAGTTTCTTCCATAATTTTTCTTGCAAGACTAATAGGATTTTTTATATTCCTTATACCCGCCACTGCTCCCGCTTTTAAATTATCTCCTCTCATAATGCTTGCATCCATCTCAACTTCACCAAATATATTTAGAACACTTCCAGTGCCAGCATTAAAAACAGGTGCATCTTCAAGTACTTTTATTACTTCCTCACATGCACTAATTGCATCATCGTATTTATTTAGAATTTCTAAGCCTATTTCAACTGATTTAATTAAATGCTCCTTTGCAATTTCCAATTTCTCCTCTGTCCAATCACCTGCACCACCGTGAACTATAATCATAGTATAAAAGGGGCAGTAAGCCCCCTAAAATTTCCCAAGTATTGAAAATGATTGAATAAAATTAGATGTATTTCCAGTTAAGAAAAATGGTCCATTGTATAGTAAATCTGAAGATAGTGCTGCATCAAGTCTTATAAAGCCTATTTCATATCCGATACCAAGTGTTAAATTGCCTAAACGACCTATTTCCGTTGACTTGCCTTGAGCATCCCGATTAAATAGAAAATCATATGTAAATGAGCTTCTTAGCTTTATGTTATCTCTTATAGCTTTTATTTCACCACCTAATAATA
Source organism: Caldifarciminota bacterium (assembly GCA_025060695.1). Classification (GTDB taxonomy): domain Bacteria; phylum Hydrothermota; class Hydrothermia; order LBFQ01; family DSFT01; genus DSFT01. The sequence goes on from JANXBH010000016.1 coordinate 11,524, forward strand.
GACCTATAGAGAAATTTGAGGTTTTTGTTTCTACGTTATTTTCCCTATTTGTCTGACTGGTTGATACTGCGGATAATCCCACAATGCCAAAGCCGATTTCTGATATTGGCAGGTTTAATCCTCCACCCGCTCCAAATACAGTTCTTGAGCTTTTTAAGTCAGGATTTTGATTAGTTGCTGGATTATCCCTGTTTTCACTTCCTGTTGCAAAAAGTGCATAGACTATAAAGGGCATGCTATAAAATCTTCCAAGAAATCCAAAATTATTAGAGCTATATTCTACGTTAACATTATTTCCTGTCTTATTTTTGCCTGAGACAAATTGAAAAGGAATACCTATGTTAAGACCACTCCTTTCTGAGATATAAAAGCTTAGTGATGGATTGAATCCTATGGCTGATGCATTTACTGTTGTAGCTGGATTTTCTTTATCGTCTAACGAGAATGTGCCTAGTCTTATGTTTAGCCCTAAAGCTATGTTTTGTAGATTGAAACTACCTAATAGATCAACTGGGACTATTTCAAAACCGGTTATCTCGTCTGATATTCTATCTCTTCCTGCATATGCACCAAAACCAAATTCTCCATATTTTCCAAATGCTGAAGCATAAGCATAATTACCGTATACGTTATTTCGAATAACTGGAGTTTCTATAGTAAAGTGAGCAGGAAATCTTAGTGCAGTAGATGGATAGAATTGAATTAAGAATTCATCGTCTAAGAGAAAGTTGGCATATCCGAACCTTACGGAATTTTGAGTAATTACGTTCACTCTTGTTTCGGTTGCATATGCGAGACCCATCAGAAGAATTGTAAAGAGTGTTATCTTCTTCATAGCTACCTCCTTCTTTTAAAGTCCGAAATTTTAAGGTATGGATTTTCCATAATTTTTAAAAATTTAGAAACTTAATAATTATAGTTGGCTTTAAAATTTTGAAATGCCAAAAGTAAAGTTATCAGTTAAAAAAAGAGAAAGGCAGAATAAAAAGAGAAGATTAAGAAACTTGTTATATAAAATGAAGATAAAGAGTGTAATTAGAAAGTTTTTGAAGGCTAAAAATTTAGAGGAAAAGAGGGAAATACTTAAGGAAGTGTATGAATATGTTGATAAAGCTGTTAAAAAAGGAGTTATACATAGGAACAAGGCTAGTAGAATAAAGAGTAAATATGCAAAGTTATGCTTAGAAAAACAAAGCAAAGAAGTATAATTATGGATATTTTAAGAGAAACCAGAAACCATCCAACAGCAGAGGAAATATACTTAAAGGCCAGATTATATATGCCCAAAATAAGCCTTTCAACAGTATATAGAACTTTAAGAAGTTTAGTAGAAGAAGGGAAAATATTAGAAATTAAGGTTTTTGGAGAAAATCATGCAAGATACGATTATCCGTTAGAACAACATCAACATTTCTATTGTAGAAAATGTAAAGAACTTATTGATTTATATGGAGATTTTTATTATCCAAACAACATTCCACATAAAGTGGAGGAGATTAGGACAATTTTTATAGGAGTATGTAAGGATTGTTTAAAGGAGGAAAATGATGAAAAGGTATGAAAGTATGTTTATTGTAGATAGTAAAATTGATGAAAATGAAAGATATAGAATTATAAATAAGGTAAAAGACTTTATTGAAAGGACAGGCGGTAAAATTATAAGTTTTGAAGAATGGGGTAATAGGAAACTTGCTTATCCTATTAAAAAAAGAAAAGAAGGTTATTATGTTCTTTTAAAATTTGAAGGCGATAGTAAACTTTCCCTATCTTTAAGAGAGTTTTATAGGCTTGAAGAAAATATTTTAAGAAGTATAATAATAAAGGAGGATGACTAATGGCACAGCTTAAACTTCCGAGTGTAAATCATATCATTCTTTCAGGAAGGCTTGTAAGTGACTCAGTGATTAGGTCCTTACGAAGTGGAAGTAAAGTATTGGAATTCAGGATAGCATCTAATAGAAGATATACGTATAACGACCAACTGAGAGAAGAAACTTTATATATAAATTGCGTATATATTGGCAATAGAGTAGACGAGTACTCAAATATCTTGAAAAGCGGATATCCTATTATATTAGAAGGAAGACTAAGGTATAGAGAGTGGACCGACAAAAATGAGAACAAAAAGAAAGCTTATGATATTGTTGTTGGAAGAATTCATCTTTTAGAAAAAACGGAATCAGAAGAACCGGTAATAGAACCTCCTCCCGATGATACTGAAGATAATGATAAAGTAAATTTTGATGAAGAGTCTGTAGATGAAGATGATATACCATTTTAGGAGGTAAAAACTATGAAGAAAGAAAGGATAAAAATTGACTGGAAGGACGTAGAGTTATTAAAACAATATATTACTCCAAGGGGTAAGATTATGCCAAGAAGACAAACGGGACTTTCCGCATATGAGCAAAGGAAACTTGCAAAAGCTATAAAGAGAGCAAGGATTATGGCACTACTTCCATTTGTGGAGGACTACTATCTATGAAGAAGGTTAAAGTTATTACTAAAGATGGTAAAGTTATTGAAGTTAAATATGGATATGCTTTCAATTATTTAATAAGAAAAGGTCTTGCGGAGCTATATACAGAATCAAAGATGAAAGAAATTGAGCATTTAAAGAAAGTAAAGCTTGAAAAACTTGAAAGAGAAAAGAAAAAGGCACTAAAGTTAAAGGAGGAACTTGATAAAGAAAAAATAACATTCTTAGTTAAAGTTGGAGAAAATGACAGAATGTATGGTTCTATTACAAGCAAGGATATTTTTGAAAAATTAATTGAAAAAGGTTATGAGATAGACAGAAAAATGATATTGCTTGATGAACCAATAAAAGCTCTTGGGAACTACAAAGTTCAAGTAAAATTACATCCTGAAGTAATTGCTGAAATAAAAATAAAGGTAGAAAAGGAATGAAAAATTTAATTGAAGTTGAAGTTAAAAATGTAATAGTTGTAAAAGATGAACATAATGAAAGTTCATTCTTGGTAATTCTTGCGGAAAAGGAAGGAAATAAAGTTTTGCCAATTAGCGTAGGACTATTTGAAGCACAGGCTATAGCAAGAGCAAAGGAAGGTATAAAAACAGAAAGACCTCTAACGCACGACCTTATAGTTAATATATTTAAGGAATTAGAATTGAAGGTAGAGAAAATCGTAATAAATGATCTAATAAACGATGTATTTTATGCAAGAATTATAGTAAGAAAGGACGATAAGATTTTAAGTATTGATGCAAGACCCTCTGATTCCATAGCAATTGCTATACTTGCAAATGTGCCTATATTTGTAAGTTCATCAGTAATGGAGAGAGCAGGGGAAGAATCTCCTCCTCCAGAAAGTGATGAAGATTTAGAAGCATAAATCTAATCTATTTTTAACTGACTAATTATTATTTGAGAAAGAGACTTATAAACATTGTAAGTATCTAAGTTGTAATTTTTTAGAAAATTTAGATGCTCCTCTATGAGTTTATAGTCGCCTCTTCTTGCAGGACCTGTTAGTGCATCTTTTGTCCCATAAATTAGAGCATTATTTAGTGTAGTTTTTACAAGTGGATGTAATATTTTAAAATCTTTATTAGTGCTTTCTTTTATCATTTTTTCCGAAATTATCCATAATAAATTAGAAAAATTACTTGCAAATATACATGCAATATGATATAATACTTTTTTCTCTTTTTTTATCCTTATAACTTTGCTATTAAAAAAAGTTGCTAACTTCTTTGCAATAGAAAACTTTTGTCCTTCAAATGAAAAATATATGTTTCTTAATAGTTTGTAATTTATTTTAGGAAATGTTTGAATAGGATGAAGACTGCCAATATAAGCCTTAGTTATTGGTTTTAGAATATCACTTGTAAGTGAACCACTTGTATGATAGACAATTTTGTTTGTTAAGTTATAATTTTTTAGTATTTCTACAATATTTTCAATCTTATCGTCCCTAATGCAAATTAGAATTACATTCGTATTCTCCAAAAAACTCTCAATTTCGTTATATTTATAAAATTTTACAAATTCTCTTGATTTTAAATTTTTTGAAGTTAAAACCAAGACCTTTCTTTTTTTCTTTTCAAAAAACTCAGCTATTGAACCACCTACATTACCGTATCCAATAATACCAATTTTAAATCTCATAATACAACCTTACTCCAAAACTATCTCCGAGATAACTATGATAAAAATAATTAAAAATCAAAAACTTATATCTATATCCAATAGAAAATCCGTTCGTATTAGTTCCATAACCTATACTAATGCTTGATGTTTGATTTAATTTATAGCTAAAAAATATCTTATATTCCATCTCATATCCCTTCTCTAAGAATATATCGAAACCAAAAAATGCACTTTTATATTCACTAAAGGTACAAAAATATGAAAATCTATTTATTAAAGTATATGCACATATTGAGAAGTTCAAAAATTCTCTGTGAAATCCTAACCCAAAATTTATCCTATTTGGATATTCGTATATAGCATTTGAACCTATTGAAAGCAAGCTTATACCTATAGAAAATAGATTTACAAATTCCTCCTCAACATTTATACTATACCAAAAGAAACCGAAATTTCTATAGCTAATTCCAAATCCGTATCTATTTAATAAATTAAAATCTCTCCTAATAAATGTCTCAATTTTTAATTTTTCATCTAAAAATTGTGGTGCGTATAGTGTTGCTATCGGTAGTTTATAATGACTTAGTGCAGAAAATTCATAAAAGAAAGTCATTCTAAATTTTAAAGTTATACTTTAAAATTTCATTATGACGAGTTTAGAGATGATGAAAGATATAGTAGAAAATAAGAGGAGCGGTCTTTTGAAGGTAGGAGAATATATATTTTTGTTCAAAGATGGCAAGCTACTTGAAGTTGCAGGGAAAACTACAAATAAAGAAAAAGCCTTAGAGGACGTTATTCAAAATAATTACGAAAATTCGGAATTTCAGGAAATAGAGGCAACTGTTCTTATTTCTTTTCAAGAGCCACTTGATATAAGTGATAAGCTTCCAAAGAAAGTAGGAAGAAAAATTTTATTGGATGAAACATTAGTAAAGAAACTACAAGACCTAAGGCTTATAGTTCCAAGTTTAAATAGTGCAATTGTAGGAAAGTTAGGTGCTGAAGTGGTTGCATACTTTAATATAAGTGAAGATGAATTGGATGGTATCATAGAGAAAGTAGAGAAAGTATACGAAAAATTTCCCGAAATAAACGATATGATACTAAACACGCAGGATTCATCTATCTATATAAGGATAAAAAATCAAAGCTATATATTTTGCAAGCTTAGAAGTATAGAAAATATTGGAATTTTAAGGATATACATAAGTAAGGTGTTAGCATGAGTGATAAGAAGGATGTTATAAAGGTTGAAGGAACTATAAAAGAAGTTTTGCCAAATGCACTGTTTAGAGTAAAATTAGATAATGGTATGGAAATTTTAGCATATCTCTCAGGTAAAATGCGTATTCATTATGTGAGAATAGTTCCAGGAGATAGAGTAGTTGTAGAACTTCCAGTTTACGATTTAAGTAAGGGAAGGATAGTTTATAGGTATAAGTAATTTACTCGCTTTGATAATTAGTAACATCAAAAACCTTTATTTCCTTTGTATTAGTGGATATATAACAAAAATATCTATCATACGCAAGGGAAGAGAAACTTCCTGCCGCTGATTGAATTTTTTGCCCTCCAGTTATGTCTATTAGTATATCATTTGGTTCGATTTTTTTGTCTAATATTAGTTTTTCATATATTTCTTCAATAACTTCTATATTTTTTCTTAAGTCTTCAAAGTCTATACCTTCTTCAAATGATATAATTTCTATCTTTTCTCCGTAAAGACTAAATTCTTTTATCTTTCTAAAAAGCGTTTTAAAGTATTCTATTTGTTCATAGCTTTCTTTAGATGGTATTATATAAACGTACTTTAGACTATCTTTGAATTTGTCAATTATTCTTATCTGCATTTCCCAAGCTATTTTCCGTCCCTGAAAAATTTCATTTATAGATTTTTGGCATTAATATTACTTAAAAATATTATCAAAGCTTTTGGTTTATATTGATGTCTTTTATTAATCTCCATCCCATATAGAAATTTGTAAGTCCAAAAAATATCTTAAGAGCACCATATACGTAATCTTCTTTCATGAGACTAAGACTTTCTTCAATAGATTTTAAATTTAGTTTTATGTATATTTTTAGAGGTATAAGGCTCTCTGGTAAGTGATTTGTCAGGTTTTCTAAGAATTTTGTTAGATTTATTATCTGATTTGTTAGTTAGGATAGCAAGGATAAAAAAACAAAGAGGAGTAAAATATTTTCAAGCTTGGATTCTCTTTTTTGTGAGGAGAGATGGATTCTCGTAGTTGTTAGAAAAATAAGCTCTACTAATATATAATGTAAATTACCGTGGAAGTTATTGGTATTAGAGAAGGAAATATGTAAACTATAAAAATCTTTGAAAATGCAACTGATTCAATTATTTCTGCAAAACCGTCTGCAAGCCAAGATATAGAAATGAGAATTAAAATAGTGATTAAGAAAGCCAACGGTGTCTTAATTTTACCTATTACCTTAATTATACTTAGTAAAGCTTCATTTCCCATGCTTAAACCTGTATTAAAAAATTTTAAAGTTTTTCTAAAATATTCATTGCTGGAGACATAAAGACTGTTGAGTATAGTTTTTTAAGCGAAATTATTCCGCTTATAGGTTTTAAAGCTACGAACATAGCTATTGTTAAATTCAATATATAGTATTGCAGTATTTTGGTTAACTGATTTGATTAAATAATAAGTTTAGGAACTATCTTTTCAATACCATCCACTGAGCTTACTACTTATTATTTCCTCTTGGTCTTTCTTGGTATTTCATATTTACAATTGTGTTCAAAACCCGCATGTGCAAAGAAGTTTCTTTTTTGTAAACTTCCATCATATTTTTCTTTAGTTAATTTGCTATATTTTTTAGGCTTTTCATCTATTTCGTTTTTAATCTTCCTAATAACTTCTTACCCTTTAAAAATTTAAATCATCTTTTCTAGTAAAGTTCATACTTCCTAAATATGCTTTTACTAAGTTTTCAAACTCTACAGTAAGTTTTGCGGTTCTTTTTACTTGAATTTTGTTTGATTTTGTATCAATCTTTATATAATTGTCCTTACATCTTTTTACGATTTCCTTTATTCTATCCTTCATTTTATCATGACTTAACAAATATTATTCCTTTCTGGAATATCTTCGTTGTCTGGTTCAATTAGCTTTTTTTACTCTGACAAGCAGTAATGCTTGGAAATGTACTTGAGTGTTCTACTACATGAATGTTTGAAGTTTGAATAGTTTGACTGTATGGTTCTGAGTTTAAAACTTTCAAAGTTATATCACCAATCCAATAATTTCTTCAAATTCGAATTCTAACTGATATAAAACAGAGTAATAGAAATCGCTCATCCCCCCTTATCATAACTTTCAAATTCAATATTTGTAAATCTGTTTCTGAATTTTTTATTACAGTTTCTTCTATATATGCTCTACTTCTTTTCACTGCTTTGGATTTCCTCATACACCTATACTTTAAAATTTCAGAATGAATAACTTAACTCCAAAACAAGCGTATGAAAAATTATATAAAATTTCAAAAAGATTAGCATATTTTTCTTCAGTACTATCAATATTAGGTTGGGATGAGAGAACTTATATTCCTAAAAGTGGTTATAAGTATAGGTCTGAATTAAATGCAGTTTTAGGTGAATATATTCACGACGAATGGACAAAGGACTACATTGGAGAACTTATAGAAATTGCGAAAAATGGTGAACTAAACGAGATAGAAAGGTCAAATCTTTATTGGTGGGAAAGGAGCTACATAAGAAGTAAAAAAATACCAAAGGAATTACTAATTAATCATATTAAAGTTTCTACAGTAGCATATCAGGTATGGAAGGAGGCAAGAGAAAAAAGTGATTTTGAACTATTTAAACCATATTTAAATGAAATAGTAAAAATCTTAAGAGAAAAAGTCCAAATTCTTGGATATAAAAATGAACCATATGATGCACTATTGGATGGATATGAAGCAGAAATTACAGCTGAAGAAATCTCAAAAGTTTTTGAAGAACTAAAGGGAGAAACTATAAGGCTTTTGGAAAAAGTAAAGGAAAAGGATTTTAAAAGACGTCTAATTAATGGTCATTTTGAAAAAGAAAAGCAGAAAAGTTTTTGTATTTACTTATTGGAAAAGATAGGTTTTGATTTTTCAATGGGAAGAATAGATGAAACTACTCATCCATTTGCAACAAGAATACATCCTGGTGATATAAGAATTACTACAAGGTTTTATGAAGACAATATACTTTCAAGTATTTTTGGGACACTTCATGAAATGGGTCATGCATTTTATGAAATGGGATTAAAAGAGGAGTATTTTGGAACTCCTGTTGGAGAGGCAGTTTCTTTGGGTATTCACGAGTCTCAATCAAGATTTTGGGAAAATATTATAGGAAGAAGTTTGGAATTTTGGGAGTTATTTTATAAGGATTTAAGAAGATATTTTATGCACTTTGAAAATATAAAATTGGAACATTTTTATCTTGCTATAAATGAAATAAAACCTTCTTATATAAGAGTAGAGGCAGATGAACTAACCTATAATTTACACATTATACTCAGATTTGAGCTTGAGAGAGATTTAATAAATGGAAAGCTTAGTATAGATGATGTTAAAGATGCATGGAATGAGAAGTTTGAGAGTCTTTTTGGTTTTAGACCGAGAAACGACAGTGAGGGAATATTACAAGATGTACATTGGTCATCTGACATGGGATATTTTCCAACTTATACACTTGGAAATTTAAATGCTGCACAATTTTTATATAAAATAAATAAAGACTTAGGAAATATATACGAACTTGTAAAAGAAGGTAATTTTAAAACTATATACAATTGGTTGAAGGAAAACATATACGAGAAAGGTTCATTATACAAACCTCAGGAACTTTTAGAAAAAGTTACGGGTGAAAGAACAAATCCTAAGTATTTTCTAAAATACATAGAAGATAAAATAGAAAAACTGCTAAGTATTGACTAAACTAATCTTTTCCTAATTTGATATGAAATAAAGTCTACAAGTGCAACTGTAATGATAACGATAATTATAATTATTCCAACTTGTTCCCAGTTTCTATTTTGAACCTTTAATATTAATTGTGTTCCTATGCCTCCTGCACCTACCATGCCTACTATAGTTGCACTTCTTACAGCAAGTTCAAATCTATAAATAGAATAGTTTACAAAATAAACAAAAACCTGAGGAATAATACCGAAGAAGAATTTTTGCCAAAAGTTGGCTCCAACACTATCTACTGCCTCTATTATGCCCTTATCTATATTTTCAATAGCTTCAGTATATAGTTTCCCAAGCATTCCAATAGAGTGAATACCAATGGCTAATGCACCTGCAAATGGACCAGGTCCTACTACACTTACAAAAATTATTGCAAGTAGTATTTCTGGAAATGTTCTAATGAAGTTTAATATTATTTTAAAAAATCTTGAAAATTTTGAAAAATTTACTGCGGAAAGAAATCCAAAAGGTACAGAAAGTAAAGATGCTATAAATGTTCCAAAATATGCAATTAATAATGTTCTAAGCATTTCAAAAAGCATTTCAAAAAAGAAATCACTAAATAATAAATTCGTTGAATTTATAAACATTCTATTTAAAATCGTAATACCTTTTGGAAGTCCTTCAACTATCCTTTTTAAATTTATATCTACTGAACTAATTGCCCAAGCATATACTATAAATACTACAATTAAAAATAAAAACCATCTCCATTTCATACTATCTTACTCCTTAGCTTTTCACTAACATAGTCAATAATCAAAACTGCAATGAATGTAATAAAAACTATCATACTTACATTGGCATAGTTTCCAAGTCTGATATTCTCAATTAATATTTGTCCTATACCTCCTGCACCTACGAAACCTAAAACTACAGAGACCCTAATATTTACCTCAAAAGTATATAAGCTATATGAAATAAAGTTTGGTAATATTTGTGGAACTATTGAAAAGTAAATAGTTTGAATTAAATTGGAACCTGTGGCTAAAACACCCTCTACCTGATTTTTATCTATTGCGTCTATATCTTCAGATAATAATTTGGTAATAATTCCAAATGAAAATAAGCTGATTGCGATAATACCGGGTAGTGCTCCAATACCGAATATTGCAACAAAAATTGATGCTAAAACTATATCTGGCACTGTTCTAATAAAGTTCATGAAAATTCTTGCAAAGTTGTAAACTATTCTATTTTTCATTGTTATACTTGAAGCCAAGAAACTAAATGGAAAAGAAATGATTACCGCTATAGTGGTTCCAAGTAGTGATATTTGAATTGTCTCAATTAGTTTTTGAAATATTGTTGGAAAGTAGTTAAAGTTTGGTTTTATAAGTGCAAAAATGAAGTCTCCAATCCTCGGAAGTCCCAAAATAAGATCAACTATATTAAATTCTATTGAAATGGCAGAAATTACTAAAAGAGTAAAAAAAATTACCGTAAATAGGAATATTTTTATTTTTGTTTTAAGTGTTAAAACACTCATATTTGTGGTAGTTGAAATCTAATTCTCTCTATTGCATCTCCCAATTCTATTACTTCTTCACCCCCTTTTTGTAGTAAATAGTCTATAGTTTTTTGGACTAATATTTCTGGTGTTGAAGCACCTGAAGTAATTCCAATATTCTTTATATCTTTTAACCACTCATCATTTATATACTCATAGCTCTCTATTAAATACGACTTTGCTCCATGTTTCTCTGCAACTTCTCTTAGTCTATTTGAATTGGAACTCTCATTTGAACCTATCACAAGCACTAAATCGCATATTTTTGAAATTTTCTTTATAGCATCCTGTCTATTTTGTGTTGCATAGCATATATCTTCCTTTTTTGGAATAACAATTTGAGGAAATCTTCTTTTAAGTATTTCTATTATTTCTCTTGTATCGTCCACACTTAAAGTAGTTTGAGTTAGCAGTGCAAGCTTATTAGATTTTGGAATATAGTTCATCGCTTCTTCTTTTGTTTCTATAATGTCAATTTTATCTTCGCATTCTCCCTTTATTCCGATTGCTTCTACGTGATTTTTATGACCTATGTATATAATAAAATAACCATTTTCTACAAACTCCTTTGCTTCCCTATGAACCTTATGAACTAAGGGACAAGTTGCATCAATAACTTTTAAACCTTTCTTTTTTGCAATTTCATAGTGTATAGGTGGTGAACCGTGAGCAGAGAAAACTACTATGGAATTATCTGGAATTTCATTTATATCCTCTACAAAAACTGCTCCCTCTTTTTCAAGTTCCCTCACTACAAATTTATTGTGCACAATTGCATGCTTTACATAAATAGGTCTTCCATACTTTTTTAAAGTTAATCTTACTACTTCTATAGCTCTATCAACTCCTGCGCAAAATCCCCTTGGTCTTGCTAAGTAAATTTTAAATGAATTCAATGCGAAAATTTTAAAAGATATTTTTAAAAAAGAGAGGTTTTTATTTTTATTGAAATTTTTGACTACCTTAAAATTTTTGTTTTGCCTTGTTTGAAATAGAAATTGGTAAATTAGTTAGAAATACTATAAGAAATTTGAAGCTTGGAGATGGTTCAACATTTGCAGGTAGAATAGTTTATAAACTTGACAAGGATATTCTGAGGAAAATTCTAAATAAACTTGACTTTTATATTCTTATTACAGGTACAAATGGTAAGACTACTACTAATAATCTAACTTCTTTCGTTTTGTCTAAGAAATACAATATTACTACTAATAAAGAAGGTGCAAATTTAATTTATGGGATAATTACGAGTTTTTTTGAGAATTTTGGAAATGTTGGGGTTTTTGAAGTTGACGAGTTTCACATAAACAAAGTGATAAAGTATAGAGAACCTGAAATTATTGGCATTACTAATTTGTTTAGAGACCAATTAGATAGGTATACTGAGGTGAATAAAATTAGAACACTTTGGAGGGAAAACTTTTCAAATTTAAAAATTACGAAGTTTGTAGTAAATTCAGATGATCCATCACTTTCTTATTTGTTTAAGGACTTTAATACCTACTTTTATGGCTTAGAATTAAGCTATTCAAGAATAAGTGAAATTGAAAATTTAAGCGATAGCCACTATTGTCCTAATTGTAAAATTCCACTAAAATATAATAGAATTTACTATTCGCATCTTGGAAATTATGAATGTATAACTTGTGGTATGAAAAACCCAAATAACTATTTAAGTATTAGTGATATAAGGACTTTTGGATTTAATGGTATTGAGGTAAAGATTAAGAACAAATACTATTTTTTTGATGTTAGCGGTTTTTACAATGCTTATAACATTTTACTTTCTATTACTATATGCAGTCTACTTGGTCTTAGTATAGATGAATTTTTTGAATACTCAAGAGGTTTTAAAGTCCCATTTTCAAGAGGCGAAAAGTTAAAATATGGTAATAAGGACATTATTCTCATGTTAGTAAAGAACCCTACAGGTTTTAATGAAACTTTAAGGATTGCAAAAGAGGAGAATTTTGAGCTATTAGTTATTTCAATTAATGATTGGTCCGCTGATGGACATGACGTTTCTTGGCTTTGGGATGTAGATTTTGAAGAAAATATTAATGCGAAGGAAATTTTCTTAACAGGAAATAGAGTATATGATATAGCAATTAGGCTAAAGTATGCAAACTATAGAAATTTTAGAATTTTTGAGAATTACAGGGAATGTATTGATTATTCATTAAATTCAAATTACAAAAAAATAGGTATTATGGCAACTTATACTTCATCTCTTTTAATCAGAAAACATCTTTCAAAATATCACATAACAAAAAGTAAATTACAGTAGCTTTAAACTTTTATTGTTATGGATATAAAAAAATTAAGTGAGCTTTTAAAGCTGAAAAAAGAGCAATTAATTTTTTTAGGAGGAATAGTAATAGTTTTGATTATAGTGTTGCTATATAACTTCTATTCACAGAAAAAAGTAAATCCTGACAGTGAAGTAAATTTTGTTCAGTCATTTTATGCTTTGCAATTTGGAGATACCTTGGGTGCTCCTAAAATGTTAAATGATTTATATATTAGAAATAAAAATAATACATTAGGTTTTTGGTCAGGTTTAGCACTTGCTGACTATTACTATAAACTTCAAAAAGACGATAATGCATTTAGTATTGTTAGGAACATAAAATCTTCAGATGAAATAGGAAATGTTGCACTAAAAGTTTTAAGAGCTGATTTAAAAATTAGCAAAGGTGATATAAAGGGGGCAATAAGTGAGCTAAATGTGAAAACTAATTTCAATTCTCTAAATGATTACGTTAAATATAGAAAAGCAAAAATCTTGCTATCAATAGAAAAAGAGAAAGAGGCTATAGAGCTGCTTAAAGAGCTCTCTAATAGAAAAGGTATATTTTCTGAGCTTGCAAAAGAAGAACTTAGAAAATTAGGTCAGAAATTATGATATTCAGTGCTTTAAGAATAAAAATGATATCCATGCTTTCATATATTTTTCCTTTTGGTTTAGTAAATGCAATGATTTTTCAAGATTTTGATAATGACTATCTTAGATTTAATGTAGTTCAAGGCTTTATAGTAAATGTTCTTTATGTTTGCCTTATAATTTTTTACTTTATGTTAAAACTTCTTTTAGGTCCTATACCCTTTATAAACTACATAGCTAATCTCGTTGGTTTTATCTTTCTTGGTTTGTCTCTATTTATAACTATAAGGGTATTTTTCTCTATCTTAGATGGAGAACTATACAGAGTTCCCTTTTTAGGTTTTTTAGTTGATAGCTTTGAAAAGTGAGGTAGTTTTATGTTTTTAAATAATGAAAAGTTTACTGAAGGAGCTAAGAAAGCTCTGCTTTTTGCAAGGGAAGAAGCAATAAGATTTGGAAATGAATATATAGGGACTGAGCATATTCTTTTGGGTATTCTTAATGTGCAAGAGGGTATAGCAATATCTGCACTTACTAATCTTGGAGTTGATATAGAAGAGCTTAAGAGTATGGTGGTACATAGTATAAGTAGAGGTGATAGTTTAAAAAGAGATCATGGTGCGGAGCTTCCAATTAATACCTCTTCAAAAAGGGCTATAAATAATGCTATAGAAGAAGCAAGAAAAATTGGTCAGACACTTGTTGGGACAGAGCACTTACTTCTTGGTTTATTAAGGGATAGAAGGTCACTTGCAGCTCAGATTTTAGAAAATTTAGGCATAGACTACGATAGTGTGAAAGTTGAAGTAATTAAATTAATCGGACAAAGTAGAGCGGAAGAGCAAGGTGGATATAGTTATTTTTCTTCATATGAACCTCAAAGAAAACCAACTTCTCAAGCCTCAAGGTCTTCAAATACAAAAACCTTAGATAGTTTTTCTATCGACTTAACTCAATTAGCAAAGGAAAATAAACTTGATCCTATAATAGGAAGAGAGGAAGAGATAGAAAGAGTTATTCAAGTATTAAGTAGGAGGAAGAAAAATAATCCAGTTCTTATAGGGGAGCCTGGGGTTGGTAAGACTGCTATTGTGGAAGGTCTTGCACAGAGAATAGCTTCTGATGATGTCCCACCTGTTTTAAGAAATAAAAGAATTGTAGCTTTAGATTTAGCTTCTATAGTGGCAGGCACAAAATATAGAGGTCAATTTGAAGAGAGGATAAAGGCAATTATAAATGAGGTAATAAATGCTCCAGATGTAATACTATTTATAGATGAATTACATACTATAGTAGGTGCTGGTGCAGCTGAAGGTGCACTTGATGCAGCAAATATACTAAAGCCAGCACTTGCAAGAGGACAAGTAAGATTAATAGGTGCTACTACATTAGAAGAATATAAAAAATACATAGAGAAGGATGGTGCATTGGAAAGAAGGTTTCAACCTATATTAGTTGATCCACCAAGTGTTGAGGAAACTATTAGAATACTTGAGGGATTAAAAAGAGAGTACGAGGAATTTCACAATGTAATTTACACTAATGAAGCAATAATAGCAGCGGCAAAACTTTCCGATAGATACATTCAAGATAGGTATTTACCAGACAAGGCAATAGATGTAATTGATGAAGCTGGTGCTATGGTAAAATTAACAAGACAAGTAGATGACCCTGAACTTAGTAGACTATATAGAGAATTAGAACAAATTAGAAAAAGAAAGGTTTTTGCTGTAAGGAAAGAAGAATATAGTTTAGCTGAGAAGTTGAAACAAAAGGAAGATGAGATTTTAAGTAAAATTAAGAAAAGAAAACTTGAAATAAAGAAAGAAATAGTTGAGGTGACTTATGAAGATGTAGCGAAGGTTATATCAAGGTGGACAGGTATTCCTTTAACTCAAATTAGTTCAGATGAGGAAAGGAAATTAATAAATCTTGAAGAAGAACTTAGAAAATATGTAATAGGTCAAGACCAAGCTATTACTTTACTTGCAAAATCAATTAGAAGAAGTAGGGCAGGTATTAAAGATCCTAAAAGACCTATTGGTTCGTTTATATTCCTTGGTCCAACAGGGGTTGGTAAAACTGAGCTTGCAAGAAGTCTTGCAAGATTTCTATTTGGTAGTGAAGAAAATCTAATTAGAATTGATATGAGTGAATATATGGAGAAGCATAATGTTTCAAGGCTTATAGGATCTCCACCCGGATACGTAGGTTATGAGGAAGGAGGACAACTTACAGAAAAAGTAAGAAGAAAACCATACAGTGTAGTTTTATTTGATGAGATAGAAAAAGCTCATCCAGATGTGTTTAATATATTACTACAAATACTTGAGGATGGAATTTTAACTGATGGTCTTGGAAGGACGGTAAGTTTTAGAAATACTATTATTATTATGACATCTAATATAGGGACTAGGCAACTTGCAGAAGGCAAGAAAGTTGGATTTAATATAGCTGAAAAAGAATTAAATTATCAAGATCTTGAAAAGCTACTAAAGGATGAATTAAAGAAATTTGTAGCCCCTGAGTTTTTAAATAGAATAGATGAGGTTATAGTATTTAGACCATTAAATAAAGAAGATCTTAAGCAGATAGTTGAAGTAATGTTAAGAGATTTAAGAGAGAGGTTATCTGAAAAATATATAACTATCAATATTTCCGATAAACTAAAGAACTTTCTTGTTGAACAGGGATATAATGTAGAATATGGTGCAAGACCACTAAGGAGGGTAATAAGAAAGTATATTGAAGAAACTATTGGTGATGCTATCATAAAAGGTGAGATAAAGGAAAATTCAAGTGTGTTCTTAGATATAAATGATAATAAGGAAATTATCATAAAAACCGATATTTTAAGTAATGTTTGATGACAATTGATATAATTACATCTGTCCCAAAGATATTTGAAAGTTTTCTTTCATTTGGACCAGTAAGAAAAGCTATGGAGAATAGTTCATTAGTTATAAGATTTTTAAATGTAGTTGATTTTGCAAAACATCCTAAAGAAATTGACGATTATCCTTATGCTGGTGTTTCTGGTATGGTTATGAAAATTGAACCTATTTATAAAGCAATAATGTCTGCAAAAGAAAATTTTGATGAAAGTTATGTCATTCTTCTATCTCCGCAGGGGAAAGTGTTAAATCAAGAGAAAGTTAAAGAATTGGTAAGTAAAAAGCATTTAATTTTAATCTGTGGAAGGTATAAGGGAATAGATGCAAGAGTAGAAAACTTTATAGATGAAGAAATATCAATTGGAGATTATATTTTATCAGGGGGGGAAATTGCTGCTATAGTTCTTGTTGATGCTATTTCAAGATTACTTCCTAATGCTGTAAATGACCCTCTTTCTGTATTAACTGATTCTTTTGAAGATGGTTTACTTGATGCACCTTACTATACAAGACCTTATGAATTTATGGGATATGTTGTCCCTGAAGTTCTTCTTAGCGGAGATCATAAAAAAATAGAAGATTGGATAAATACTGAAAAACTAAGAATAACAGTACAAAAAAGACCTGACCTTATTAAAAAGCTTGTTTTTAAATTGACAACTTGATATTAGAAGTTTTATACTTTAAAATTATCAAGCTTGACAACTTGCTATATGGAGTTTTGTTAAGAGTATTATTTAAGGGGCAACCAAGCTACTAAGGGTGGTAGGTGGATGCCTCGGCAGGGAGAGGCGATGAAGGGCGTGATAAGCTGCGATAAGCCCGGGTGAGCCGCATATGGGCTTTGACCCCGGGATTCCCGAATGTGGAAACACAATCTCCCGATAAGGGAGATTATCGTATAGGGAAGGCTTAATGCCAAGTACCTATACGAAGCGATACCCTGGGAAGTGAAACATCTCAGTACCAGGAGGAAAAGAAAGAGACATCGATACCCTGAGTAGCGGCGAGCGAAAAGGGTAGAGCCTAAACCACTGTCGTGTAAAAGCCCGTGAGCGTTGCGACAGTGGGGTAGTGGGGGTAGAACGGAGGTGGTCACGGACACCTCGGGAAGTTATAAAACAGAACTCTAGCCGAATTCCCTGGAAAGGGAAACCAGAGAAGGTGACAGTCCTGTAGGCGAAAGGGTTCTGTCTTCCTGGTTCTACTTCCCGAGTACTTCGGGGCACGTGGAACCCTGAAGGAATCTGGGCGGACCACCGCCTAAGGCTAAATACTCCTCCCTGACCGATAGTGAACTAAGTACCGTGAGGGAAAGGTGAAAAGAACCCCGGGAAGGGGAGTGAAATAGAACCTGAAACCTACCACTTACAATCAGTCACAGTCCATCCTTTAGGATGGATGGTGGCGTGCCTTTTGCAACATGAGCCCGGGACTTGTTGGTGCTGGCGAGGCTAAGCTACTCTGTAGCGGAGCCGTAGGGAAACCGAGTCCGAATAGGGCGTTTAGTCAGCATCAACAGACCCGAATCCGGGTGAGCTACCCCTGGGCAGGGTGAAAGCTCGGTAACACGAGCTGGAGGCCCGAACCGATGGATGGTGAAAAATCCTCGGATGACCTGGGGGTAGGAGTGAAAAGCTAACCGAACCCGGTTATAGCTGGTTCTCCCCGAAATATATCTAGGTATAGCCTCAGGTTAGCTTATGGGGGGTAGAGCACTGTTTGAGCTATCTGCCTCTGGTAGGTAGCTCAGGCAAACTCCGAATACCCATAAGTGATGCCTGGGAGTCAGCCTTCGGGGGATAAACTCCGCAGGCGAGAGGGAAAGAATCCCAGACCACCAGCTAAGGTCCCTAAGTGGTGGCTAAGTGGGAAAGGAAGTAGAAACGCTAAGACAGCTGGGATGTTGGCTTAGAAGCAGCCATCATTTAAAGAGTGCGTAATAGCTCACCAGCCGAGCGTTTCTGCGCCGAAAATTTAAAGGGACTAAGCCACCCACCGAAGCTGTGGGTCTATCCGAAAGGATAGGCGGTAGGGGAGCGTTCCTAAGTCGGCGAAGGTGAGAGCGAAAGCTCCGCTGGAGGCTTAGGAAGTGAGAATCCGGGCATCAGTAGCGATAATCCACTTGAGAATAGTGGACGCCGGAAGCCCAAGGTTTCCGACGGAAGGTTCGTCCGCGTCGGGTTAGCCGGTCCCTAAGCCGAGGCCGAAAGGCGTAGGTGATGGGGAAGAGGGATTAATATTTCCCCGCCACCACGATGGACTTTATAGTGTGACGCTTACTCAAGGGGTAGGTGGGTTTAGTGGTATAAACCTACCTATTCTGCGAGTGAGACGAGAAATAGCACTATAAAGGATGAAGTCGTGGTGACCGTACTGCAAACCGACACAGGTGGGCTGGTATAAATGTACCAAGGCGCGCGGGTGACCTCTCCCTAAGGAACTCGGCAAGTTAGCCCCGTAACTTCGGGAGAAGGGGTGCCTTAGTAGGGTGAATAGCCCGAACAGGCCGCAGTGAATGGGGTCTGGCGACTGTTTACCAAAAACACAAGGCTATGCATAACCCGTAAGGGGATGTATATAGCCTGACGCCTGCCCAGTGCCGGAAGGTTAAGGGGACTCCTTAACGGGAGGAACCGAAGCCCCGGTAAACGGCGGCCGTAACTATAACGGTCCTAAGGTAGCGAAATTCCTTGTCGGGTAAGTTCCGACCTGCATGAATGGCGTAACGACTGGACCACTGTCTCAGGGAGACACCCGGCGAAGTTGTGTGCCGAGCGAAGACACTCGGTACCCACCGCAAGACCGAAAGACCCCGTGAAGCCTTACTGCAGCTTGGTATTGAACCTTGGTTGTGCATGCGCAGGATAGGTGGGAGCCTGAGAAGCTCCTCCTCCGGGAGGAGTGGAGGCACCGGTGAGATACCACCCTTGTACAACCGAGGTTCTAACCTGATCCCTTGAAGCAGGGACAGGGACAGTGCTAAGTGGGCAGTCTTGCTGGGGTGGCAGCCTCCTAAAAAGTAACGGAGGCGTCCAAAGGTTCCCTCAGAGCGGACGCTGCCGCTCGTTGAGTGTAAGGGCATAAGGGAGCTTGACTGCGAGACCGACAGGTCGAGCAGATGCGAAAGCAGGGCCTAGTGACCCGGCGGTTCCGCGTGGAAGGGCCGTCGATCAGCGGATAAAGGTTACTCCGGGGATAACAGGCTAGTCCCGCCCGAGAGCCCACATCGACGGCGGGGTTCGGCACCTCGATGTCGGCTCATCCCATCCTGGGGGTGAAGGAGCTCCCAAGGGTTGGTCTGTTCGCCCATTAAAGGGGTACGTGAGCTGGGTTCAGACCGTCGTAAGACAGGTCGGTCCCTATCTGCGGTGGGCGTAGGAGCCTTGAGGGGGGCTGTCCTTAGTACGAGAGGACTGGGATGGGGGCACCTCTGGTGTACCAGCTGTTCCGCCAGGAGCAGAAGCTGGGTAGCCATGTGCCTAAGCGATAACCGCTGAAAGCATCTAAGCGGGAAGCGCGCCCCAAGATAAGGGCTCCCACTCCATAAGGAGGTAAGGGTCCAGGAAGACTACCTGGTTGATAGGCCACAGGTGTAAGCTCCGCAAGGAGTTGAGCCGAGTGGCACTAATAACCCGAGGGCTTGGTTGCCTCTTAATAGTATTATTACTAAACCCAGGCTATCATACCGGTGGGGAAACACTCGGTCCCATTCCGAACCCGATCGTTAAGCCCACCAGGGCCGATGGTAC
Organism: Caldifarciminota bacterium; assembly: GCA_025060695.1. Taxonomy (GTDB): domain Bacteria; phylum Hydrothermota; class Hydrothermia; order LBFQ01; family DSFT01; genus DSFT01. The sequence continues at coordinate 31,685 of JANXBH010000016.1, forward strand.
TTCCCTCGCAAGGGGGTGGGAGAGTAGGTCGTAGCCTGGGATTTTAAAATATTAGAGAAATAAAATCAATTTCTCCGTTAAATAGACTCTATCCTATGCTTCTTAGAAATACTATTTAAAAAAACTATGAACGAGGCAGAAACTAAAGCAAAACTTGTAGAGAAAAAACTTGAAGCGTCTGGTTGGAATGAGGAAAAAATTTCAAGAGAATTCTATTATAATAAAGATTATACTTATACTGAAGGTAGGATAATCTTAATTGGCTCAAAAGTAAAAAGGGGAAGGAGAAAGAGAATAGACTATCTTTTAAGGTATACTGATGGCTTTCCTATAGCGGTAGTAGAAGTAAAGTCTGTAGCAGAGAATCCAGAATCGGCACTTGAGCAGGCAAAAGATTATGCAAAAGACCTTGGACTTGCCTTTGCTTATTCTACCAACGGATATAAAATTATAGAATATGACTTTTTTACAAATACAAGTACTTTATTAGAAAATTTTCCTACACCGCAAGAATTATGGAACAGATGGAAAATAAATACTGGTCTAAGTGAACCAATAGAAAGCAATTTAGTCCAAGTAGGACGCGTTTATGGCTATAATCAAAGTTCCATAAATCCTCTAACATATCCATACTATATACAAGAAGGAAAAGAACCTCGATATTATCAAGAAAGAGCAATAAGGGAAATTATAGTAGGTATACTAAAAGGGAAAAAAAGAATACTTCTTACTATGGCAACTGGCACAGGAAAAACATTTGTAGCTTTTCAAGTAGTTTGGAAACTTTTAAAATCTGAGCACTTTTTAAAAATAGGAAGACCTGGAAGAGTTCTATTTCTTGCAGATAGAATATTCCTGAGAAATCAAGCTTATAATACATTTTCACCTTTTAGCGATAAAAATAGCGATCCAAGATATCTAATAGAAGGACATCCTATAAAATTAAATAGACAGATATATTTTGGTATATATCAGACATTATGGACAGAAGATGATAAAAAAGAAAGATTATATCAAAAATTTCCAAGGGACTTTTTTGACCTTGTAATAATTGACGAGTGTCATCGTTCAGGTTGGGGAACATGGAGGGAAATACTTGACCATTTTGAAAGTGCTATACATTTAGGCATGACTGCTACACCTAAGAGGAAAGATAATGTAGATACCTATGCTTATTTTGGAGAGCCTGTTTATGAATATAGTCTATCTCAAGGCATAGAAGATGGTTTTTTAGCTACTTACAGAGTTCATAGAGTATTAACTACTATAGACAAGGAAGGCTTAAACTTGGAAGATGCAATAGAACAAGGAGCTGAAGTTTTTATTCCTGAAGATGTAGAGCCGAGAAGTAAATATACTACTTCTCAATTTGAAAGAGAAATAACATTACCAGATAGAACCAAAAAGATGGTAAAACATTTAGCAAACCTTCTAAGAAAATATGGACCTATGGAAAAGACTATAGTCTTTTGCGTGAATATGGAGCATGCGCGTCAGGTAGCTATGCTTTTGCAAAATGAACTTGGTCCAGAACTGAATATAGATAAATATGCAGTTCCTATTATTTCAGAGGAGAAAGAAATGGCTCTTGAGTGGTTAGAAGACTTTGCAAGTTCAGATAGTCCAACACCAGTTATAGCGGTTACTGCGGAACTTCTTTCAACAGGTATTGATGTTCCACCTTGTAAAAACATAGTCTTTATGAAAACAGTATCTTCTCCAGTGCTTTTTAAACAAATAATAGGAAGAGGTAGTAGAATAGATAAAATAACTGGGAAATATTTCTTTAGAATAATAGACTATACTAATGCTACTCGGCTTTTTGATAGATGGGATATTCCACAAGAGGAAGAGAAAGTAATACCAAAAGCAACAGGACCTTTAACTGCAGGTATAAAAGGAAAAGTTTTCCATGCTTTTAAGTATAAAGTAATTCAAGGTGCAAAGGTTTCAGTAAGGACAGGACCAAATACTCAGCAAGGACCTATATTGACTGACAAGGATGGTTTTTTTGAATTTAAACACTTACCAGAAGGAGAGCTAATACTTATAGTATCAGCACCTGGTTTTTATAAAAGAAAGCTTTCAGTAGATACTGTAGCAAATAATACAGTTGAAGTAGAGATTTTTATAAAACCGCAAGTCAAAAGGAAGGAAAAAATAAAGGTAGAGGGTATTGAAGTAGAAATAGCGGAGGAAAAAATATTCATTATAGAGTCCACAGGTCAAAGCCTTACATTGGAACAATACAAAGCTTATATAGGAGGTAAGGTAAGGGAAAAAGCTGGAACTAAGAGAGAACTTAGAGATATATGGATAGATAACTTAAAGAGGAATGAATTTTTACAATTCTTGCGTTCTGCGGGTGCAGACCCTACTGCATTAATAGAAGTAGAGGAGCTTAATTCTGTGGATACTTTTGACCTTTTAGCACATCTTTCATATGGAACTTCTCTTAAGACAAGGGAAGATAGATATAAAGCATTTATGAATAGAGAAAGTAAGTTTATGTCTTCTCTTGAGGAAAAACAGAGGGAGGTAATTGAGGAAATGCTTGATAGATATAGATCATATGGTATAGAAGAAATGACAAGTGAAAAACTCTTTGACCTTTCTCCTTTTAAAGAATGGGGAAGTATATTGGGTATAAGTAAAAGATTTAGAGGGATTGAAAGGTTTACAAATATAGTTAAAAGCATAATAGAAAAAATTTATCCTTTGGAGGAAGTGCTATGAGTAGAAATATTGCAAATGAGATATGGCATGCTTGTGATATTTTAAGAAGGGATAATAACTGCACAGGTATAATGGAATATATTCAGCATCTTTCTTGGCTTTTATTTTTGAGGTTTTTAGACGCTCAGGAGGAAGAATGGGAAGTTAGGGCAAAATATGCAGGTAAATCTTATAAACCAATTATAGAAAAGCCATATCGTTGGAGAGATTGGGCAAGGAAAGAATGGAATGCAGAAGAACTCCTTTCATTTATTCATGGTAATCTTATACCTTATCTAAAAAGCTTAAGTGGAAACTCTATAAGAAATACAATAAGGAATGTGTTTTCTGACCTTAATGTTATTGTTTGTGCCAGTGGTTATAATTTAATGGATGTCCTTGAAATTATTGACTCTATAGACTTTCATGATCATGAGGAAACTTTTGCGGTTTCTCAGGTTTACGAAGAACTTTTAAGAAGACTTGGACAGGAAAATAGAGTAGCGGGTGAATTTTACACTCCAAGACCTGTGATAAAGTTTGTAGTAGAAGTAATAAATCCGCAAATAGGAGAAAAGGTTTATGACCCTGCTTGTGGAACTTGTGGTTTTTTAGTAGAAGCATTTTTATGGATGGAAAAGAAAGCGAAAGATACACAAGATAGGGACAAACTTCAAGAAGATACATTTTACGGACAAGAGAAAAAGCCTATTCCTGCACTCTTAGGTCTTATGAATATGGTTCTTCATGGTATATATTCACCTAAGGTTGTAAGAAAAAATACACTTGAAGAAGATATTAGAAATCCACCTGAGAGATTTGATGTAATATTAACAAATCCACCATTTGGCGGAAAAGAGGGAAAACATATTCAACAAAACTTTCCAATTAAATCTCAAGCTACTGAACTTTTATTTTTACAACATGTAATGAAAAAGCTAAAACTTAAAGAAGGTGCAAGATGTGGAATGGTAGTGCCAGAGGGAACTCTATTTCGTGGAGGTGCTTTTAAAAGTGTTAAAAAGAAACTCTTAGAAGATTTTAATCTTCATACTATAGTAAGCTTGCCACCGGGAACTTTTGCACCTTATTCAGATGTAAAAACCGCACTTATTTTCTTTGAAAGACCGGGACCTACAAGAGAAATATGGTATTATGAACTAAAGCCACCTAATTGGATAGACAAAGAAGGGAAAGAAAGAGAAGGCACTCGCTTTACTAAGCAATATCCAATAAAAAATGAACACTTTGAAGAAGTCCGTAGACTTTATAAAGTTTGGAATGATTATAGAAAAGGTATAGCTAAAAGAGAAGATTGTATTTCTGAAAGGTCTTGGATTGTTAGTGTAGATGAAATAAAACAAAGAGATTATGACCTTTCTCCTCGTAATCCTCATTCAAAAAATTCAGAACACATGCCAGAGCCTGCGGACATACTTGCCAGCTTGATAGAGAGAAAAAGAGAAATAGAAAGCCTGTTGGAAGAGCTTAGAGACATTCTTGACAATGGCCACAGGGAGAGTAGAAGTGAATAATCTCTGGCAACTGCCAGAGGGCTGGAAGTGGGTTAAGCTGGGGGAGGTGTGTAAAATACACATTTCATCTGTGTATCCCTATAGAAACCCAGAAGGAAAATTTTACTTATATAGCATTCTTGCATATGATAGCGGAAGTGAACCAGAGGTAAGGTATGGGAAGGACATAGGTAGTAATAAAATAAAGATAAAACCAGAAGTTTGTTTGTTTTCAAAATTAAATCCAGATAAACCGAGAGTTTGGATTGTAAAAGAAACATATCACGACGGTGAATCAATAGCGTCAACTGAGTTTTTACCATTATACCCAATGCAGGAATCAATTTCTATTGACTATTTAGGAGTATACTTAAAGAGTGAGCTTTTTTTGTCGCAGATATTAAAATACGCTACTGGAGCTACAAGTAGCAGACAAAGAGTAAGCAAGAATTATATTATTAGTGCACTTATCCCCCTACCCCCTCTCCAAGAACAAAAACGCATAGTCCAGAAAATACAGGAAATATTCTCTCGCACCAAGGAGCTAAAGAGAGAAGTAGAAGGAGCAAGAAAAGAAGCGGAGGCTCTGTGGAAGTCGGTCCTTTTCCACACCTTCCCACGCCCCGGCTCAGAGCTCCCAGAGGGCTGGAAGTGGGTTAAGTTGGGGGAGGTGGGTAATATAAGAGCTGGAGGGACTCCGAGTAGGCGTATAGAACAGTATTGGGGAGGAAGCATTCCATGGGTCAAAATAAGTGATATACCTGAGGATGGGCATGTTTACAAGACAGAAGAGGCAATAACAGAGGAAGGGCTTAGAAACTCATCAGCAAAGGTTTTTCCTGCAGGAACTATATTGTTTAGTATTTTTGCCACTATTGGAAAGGTTGGCATGCTTCACATAGATGCCGCAACTAATCAAGCAATAGCTGGGCTTGAGATAAAGGATGAGAGCCTTGTTGATAGAGAATATCTCTTTCACTGCTTGAAATATATGGGAAGCTATTTACAGAGTGATAGTAGAGGCATGGCTCAAAACAATATAAATCAAACAATACTCAAGGCTTTTTCCATCCCCCTACCCCCTCTCCAAGAACAAAAACGCATAGTCCAGAAAATACAGCAAATATTCTCTTGCACCAAAGAGCTAAAAAGAGAAGTAGAAGAAGCAAGAAAAGAAGCGGAAGCCCTGTGGAAGTCCGTCCTCTTCCGCACCTTCCCACGCCCCGGCTCAGAGCTCCCAG
>JANXBH010000017.1 GCA_025060695.1 Caldifarciminota bacterium
AATTTGGATATTTAATCTAAAGCCCTTTATAAATAAGGTTTAAAAAATATTGTCAAATTAGAAAAACTTCAAAGTATGAAAATTTTATTCTAAGATGACTAATTTAAAAATTAAAATTTTTGTGTTAAGTTATTGTAAATTAATAAAATATAATTCTGCTAAAATGACAATTTAAAAACTAAAAATTTCATCTTTTTAGCATAAAATCTATAGTTTCAAAAAATAAAATAAATTAAATCTCTCATTATCAAATAATTAGTTTTACTAAATTGTCAAACTATAAAGCATATGCTTTTTCAAATTCTAAAATTACCTTTTCCCAAGAAAACTCCATAGCCCTTTTTAATGCATTTTCAGATAACCTTTTTCTTAAATCCAAATCTTCATATAACAATAATATCTTCCTTGAAAGCTCATGGTAGCTTTCAGGCTCAAAAAAAATAGCACAATTATCCTTTGCAACCTCATTATATCCATCAATATTAGAACATATTACGGGTTTAGATAAAGCAAATGCTTCAAGTAAGACTATTCCAAATGCTTCTCCTCCCCTTGTCGGAAATACACAAATATCTGCGCTACTATAATAATCTATTAGCTCCTCATCGCTTACATTATCAAACAAAAAAATATTACTATACTTTTTCATATACTCCAAAACTAATTTCTTTAATGGACCGTTTCCTACAATAATTAGCTCAAAATCCTTATTATTTATAAGCTCAAAAGCCTTAAGTAGTATATCTATACCTTTTCTATAATCAAGCCTTCCTACGTATAGTATCTTAAATTTTTCATTCTCAAAAATTTTTAATTTTTTTCCATTTTTGAATTTTTCTAAGTCTATACCATTTGGAATTACAAGGACTTGTCTATTAAATAAAAGTTTCATCTCATTTGCAGTTGAAATACTTGGTGCGGTTAGTATATCGTTATATTTAATAAAAACTGAAGCGAACTTTGAATATAACTTTAAGGAACTTGTAATTTTCATTTGCTTTGAATGAAATGTCCCTATTGTTTTAATATCTTTTTTTGCCCTTTTTGCAAAATAGGAACTCATTACGGAATATGGTGGACCAAGTGGACCCTGATTGTGAAAAATTTCAATTTTATAATCATTTAAAACTTCCCTAATCCTTCTGTAAAACTTAAATGGTTCACTAACTATAAAGTAAGTATAACTACCATTTGCATATATTTTAGAAATTTCCCCTAACTTTATAATAGGAAAATCTAGATTGTAGTCCGTCTTGAAATTACCTGTAAGTAAAATTACATTATGACCTCTTTGTTTTAGTTTCCTTGCCAAATCGTGAGTAAATTTTGCAACACCAGTTTTTAATGGTAAAAAACTCTCTGAAAATATTGCAATATTCATTATAATGGTTCATTTGAATGTTTTTTATATGGTAAAGTTTGTCTTTTATTTTCAAGCAAAGTTAAATATCTATAAATTATTTTTCTTGTTTGGGACGGTCTTATAACATCGTCTATATAACCTAAGTTTGCGCTATAGTATGGATTTGCGAACCTTTCCTTATATATTTTTATAAATTCTTCAAGATTTTCTAATTTTTCTATTTCTTTTTTGTATAAAATTTTAACTGCTCCTTCAGGTCCCATCACTGCAATTTCCGCACTTGGCCATGCAAGGTTAATGTCCGCTCTAAGATGTTTACTTCCCATTACATCGTACGCCCCTCCATATGCTTTCTTTAATATTATTGTAATTTTTGGAACTACCGCTTCTGCATATGCAAAAATTAATTTTGCACCTTCTTTTATTATACCTCCATGCTCTTGGTCTATGCCCGGCATGAATCCCGGCACATCTACAAATGTAATTATTGGAATATTAAAACTATCACAAAACCTTACAAACCTTGCTGCTTTTACTGATGCTTTAATATCAAGCGCTCCTGATAAATGCAAAGGCTGGTTTGCTACTATTCCAACTACTTTTCCACCAATTCTTGCAAAACCTATTACTATATTTTTCGCAAAGTTCTCTTGTATTTCGAAAAATGAACCTTCATCTACTATTTTTCTAATTATATCTTTTACATCGTATGGCTCTTTTGGGTCATCAGGTATGATATCATCAAGCTCAGGTATTTCTCTATATGGGTCATCCGTTATTTCATATGATGGTGGGTTTTCCATATTGTTTGATGGTAAATAGCTTAACAGTGTTCTAATGGATAATAATAGTTCTTCTTCGCTGTCATATACAAAGTGTGCTATACCTGATATTTCGCCATGTACATCCGCACCACCTAATTCTTCAAAGCTAACATCTTGATGCATAACCGCTTTTACTACATCAGGACCGGTTATAAACATATAGCTTGTAATTCTTTTCATAAATATAAAATCAGTAAGTGCTGGGGAATATACCGCACCACCTGCACAAGGACCAAGTATTGCTGATATTTGTGGGACTACACCACTTGCAAGGACATTATGCAAAAATATATCTCCATATCCTCCCAGTGCGGATACACCTTCTTGTATTCTTGCACCTCCCGAGTCATTTAGCCCAATTATAGGTATTCCTATTCTTAGTGCAGTTTGCATTATTTTTACAATTTTTTGCGCATTGGTTTTAGAAACAGTTCCTCCAAATACTGTAAAATCCTGAGAAAATACTGCTACCTTTCTACCATCTATAGTGCCAAAACCAGTAATTACTCCATCAGTTAATATCTTTTTCTTATACATATCAAAATCGTAAGTTTGATGTGTTATAAACATATCTATTTCATCAAAATCATCTAATAGTATTTCAAGTCTTTCTCTCGCTGTTAGTTTTCCTTTTTTGTGCTGTTCTTCAATCTTTTCCTTTCCACCACCTTGCTTTGCGATACTTCTTAGCTCTTCAAGTTTCTTAATTTTCTCATTCATAAGTATCCTCTCTCCTTTAACCATTCCTCATTAAATGCTTTACTTAAATATCTACTTCCACCATCAGGAAATATTACAACTGAACGCTTTATTTCAGGATGGAGTTTTAAATACTTCAATACTCCAGCAAGTGCAGCACCAGACGATATGCCTACAAATAAACCCTCATATCTTAATATATCAAGTGTTATTTTGAATGCTTCTTTATCATAAACTTTTACAAAATCATCTATTACTGAAAAGTCTAAGGTTTTTGGAATAAAGTCCTCTCCAATTCCTTCAATATCATATACCCTTGCCTGAGTTATCTCTTTTTTATAAAAATAATCATAAAGTATAGAACCATCTGGGTCAATGCCTACAACCTTAATTTTAGAGTTCATATTCTTTAAAAATTTTCCAACACCAGAAATAGTCCCACCTGTCCCTACACCTGCAAAAAATGCATCGATTTTCCCATTCATCTGATACCATATTTCAGGTCCTGTAGTTTCATAGTGTGCTTTTGGATTATTTGGATTTTCGTATTGATTAGGATAAAATGCATCTTTTTCTTTTGCAATTCTTCTTGAAACACTATAATAACTATTTGGATCATCTGGTGGAACATTTGTAGGACAAATGACAACTTCAGCCCCATAACTTCTAAGTAAGTTTCTCTTTTCAATAGAAACCTTATCTGGCATTACAGCAATAAACCTATATCCTTTTAAATTAGAAATAAGTGCAAGACCTAAGCCTGTATTTCCACTTGTAGGCTCAACTATATAAGAACCCTTTCTTAAAATACCTTCTTTCTCAGCAGCTTCTATCATATATAGTGCAATTCTATCTTTTACACTACCTGCGGGATTATAAAATTCAAGCTTAGCATATATCTCTTGGGAAGTTGTAGAAAATACCTTTAACTTATATATTGGAGTTTTTCCAATTATTTCAAGCACAAGAAGAAATTTTAAAGTTTTCTTTGCATTAAAATTTTTACTTTGAGCAAGTATAGAACTTTAAAAGAAGCAAAAGAAATAGTAGAAAAACTAAGAAAGGAAAACAAAGTCATAGTATTTACTAATGGGGTCTTTGATATTTTGCATGTTGGACATATTAGACTTTTAAAAACAGCTAAAAGTTTTGGAGACTTTCTCATTTTAGCTCTAAATTCAGATATTTCAGTCAAAAAAATAAAAAGTGAAAAAAGACCAGTTTTTTCATTAGAAGAAAGAATAGAAATACTTTCATCTATAGAATATGTGGATATAATAATAAGCTTTGACGAAGAAACTCCATACGAAGTTATAAAGTTTTTAAGACCAGATATTTTGGTAAAAGGTGGGGACTATAAAATACAAGACGTTGTAGGAAGGGACTTAGTAAAGGAAGTTAAAATTATTCCATATTTGGAAGGTTTTTCTACTACGAAGATTATAGAAAAGATAAAATCACTTTAAAATTTAGTATTGAAAAAAATTGGGATACTTGGTGCGACCGGTTCTATTGGTACTCAAGCAATTGAGATTATTAGAAAGTTCAAAAATCTATATACTATAGAGTTTTTAGTAAGCTATTCAAATTATGAAAAGTTATTTAAATTGGCTGAGGAATTTAATATTTATAAAGTTGGTATTATTGATGAAAGTGTAAATGTAAAAAGTAGAAAGTTCAAAGTTTATAAGGGATATGAAATTTTAGAGTTAATAGAAAATATTGACCTTCTTTTAGTTTCAACAACTGGAACTTTTTCTATATTCCCTACTTTAAGAGCAATTGAAAATAATATAAATATTGCACTTGCAAATAAGGAAATTTTGGTTTCCTTTGGTAAAATTGTAAAGGAAAGACTAAAAAATTCAAAATCAACTATAATTCCAGTGGATTCGGAACACTCTGCGATTTTTCAGCTTATAAATCCATACAAGAATGAAGTAGAAAGAATAATTTTAACTGCTTCAGGAGGTCCTTTTTTAAACTTCAATATAGAGGAGATGGAAAAAGTAAATGTAGAAATGGCTCTAAATCATCCTACTTGGAAGATGGGAAAGAAAATTACTATAGACTCAGCAACATTATTTAACAAAGCACTTGAAATTATTGAAGCATATTACTTATTTAACACAAAAAATATAGATGTAGTAGTTCATCCGCAAAGTATAGTTCATTCTTTTGTTCAATTAAAAGACGGTTCACTGCTTGCCCAATTAAGCTTTCCTGACATGAAAATACCAATTGCATATGCACTAAGCTATCCAGAAAGATTAGAAAATCCTTCAACTATCTCACATCCATATGATTTTAGCAATTTAACATTTATTAAGCCAGATTTTGAAAAGTTTCCATCTTTAAAAATTGCATACTTTTGCCTTGAAAAACTATCTTATTATCCTACCATAATGAACGCGTCAAATGAAGTTGCGGTATATAGTTTCCTTGAAGGAAAAATAAAATTTAGAGATATATTCTATATAGTAGAAAAAACTATTGAAGTTTTAGAAAAGGAGAAACTAAGTGATGAAACACTTGAAGATTTACTATATGTTGATAGGATTTCTCGCGATATTTCTAATAGTCTCGTGTCAGGAAAAGAGAGAATTTAAAACTTATAATAAAAAGGCTGAAAACTTAGAATGCAGTTCTAATTTTGTTAATGGAATTTACTATAATGGGAATTTTTTCCTATCAAGTCTAAATTGCACATTTGTATATAGCTATAATTTAAAGCTAATAAGAAGCTATGGAATGAGTGGAAGTTTTTTTATAAGCAACGATAGTCTATTTTTAATTTCAAATGACACACTTTTTTACTATAAAAACGATAGTTTTGTAAAAATTGGAGAATTTAAAAATTTATTAGGATACGAGAATGGATATTATATTTTCAAAAATATGGTAGTATATAGAAACGACACCTTCAGGATTAATGAGATTGAAACATATATAAAACTTGCAAATAGCTTAGTAATAGGGACAAATGGTTATGGTCTGTATTTTATAGAAAATAGAAGATTAAAGAGGATTATGTTAGGCAAAATACCTTCTAATTTCATAAAAGCAATAGCAATTAGAGGAGATAGTATTATCATTGGTTTTTCTGAACCTTTTTCAAAAAGTAAGGTTGGATTTTTTAAAGATAAAACTATTAAAGTTTATGAATTTTCAGATGACTACATTACTGATATTTTTTCAAACGGAGAAGTACTTTTAGTTGGGACAACAAATGGGCTTTTTGAATATAAAAATAATGAGTTTTCTAAAGTTTTAGATGGCTATATTTCAAAAATTATTCATATATTAAAAGATAGTGTTTACCTTATCTTAAATGGAGAAGTTAAAGTTTTGAAAACTTCATAATAAAGGGACCCATTTTTTTCATAGTCAAAATAACTATTTGAAAATTCAAAAGCCCTTCTTGAATATTCTCTTAATACTTCTTCATTTTCAAAGAGAAACTTTATAGTTCTTGCCATTTCGTATATATCTTTTACCTTAAAGCCAACTTCGTACTTTTGTAGTATTCCAAAATCATCATTTAGACATATAGGCACATTTCCCCTCATCATACCTTGAATAATTGCATTTGAAATCCCCTCTTTTTCACTCTCACTTGTATTTAAAACAATATAACTTCTTTCTAATTCCTTATTTACCTTTTCATTACTTAATTTTCCAAGATACTCAAGATTTTCAATATCTTCATAACCTTCAATTAGTTTTAAATCTCCATGCCCAATGAGCTTAAATTTATATTCCTTTAACATTTTTGCAATTTCAAGAAGTAAATATGGTTTTTTCCATTTAGTAATTTCTCCAATCCATACAACAACTTTTTCTTTTTTACTTGGGTATTCATTTACTTTATGCTGTAAATTACTTATTATAATTGCATCTTTTTTCCATATTCTTTTTGCCTCAAGTTTTTGGAATTCATTTTGAACTACTATTAAACTCGCATTCTTTATTCCAACTTGAATCATAAAGTCCAAAATAAGAAATGGAAAAAACAAAAGAACTTTTTTTAAAATACTTCTTCTATTATTGAACAACTTTGAAATATACTTGAATCTTCTTAATCCTTCTTGTGCATTTGAGTTGAAAATATATGGTTTTTTTGTAAGAAATGCAATAAAAACGAAATAATCTCTTCCCCTTGTATATACTACATCAAAATCCAAATTCTTCACAAACTTTAAAACTTTAAAGAGGTTCAAAAGAACATTATTCTTTTCTTCTAATAAAAAAACTTCAAAATTCTCATTTTCAAAAAAGTGCCTTTCTTTCTTACTTAAGGAAACATAAATTGTTTTAATACCTTTCTTTGAAAGATATTCTGCAATAAGATAGCTCTGATAAATAGAACCAGTAATTTTTGCATATTCATCCTTATAGTATCTATCAGAAAGAAATAATACCTTCATGCTTTAGAAGATATTCCTTTATTTTTACATGAGGAGTATAACCTCCTATTCCTCTTCTTGAAATTACCCTATGGCAGGGAATAAAGATTGGAAGCTTATTTAAACTTAGCATTTTCCCTACTAACCTTGGAAATATATTAAAGTTGTTATAGTATAGAAATTTTCCAAAGGGAATTTTCATTAGTCTTTTTTGCACGACATTTAAACTGCTATAGTCTATGTACTTAAAGGGATACCAGATTTTTCTTTCAAAATAGTCATATAAAAATTTCTCTGCTAAGTTCAGTAATTTACTATCTTTCAACTTTATATCAATTTTAGTTTTTTCGTAGTCTAAGAATATAAGTTTTAATAAAAACCTACTATTTGCAACAAGTAGCATATTTCCCAAGTTTTTATTATATACAAGTTTTCCTTCTATAGAATTCACTGAGTTTTTCCTGATTTATTTGAAGTTTACTTATAATTTCATCATCTGATGGATTTATAAGATAACTTCCGTCTTCAAAAAATACTACTAATTTCTTCTTTTCCTTAATCCATTCGTAGTTTATATTCAAAAAGTCCAATAGCTTCATTACTCTAACAGTATTGGAACAATCTAAATCTCCAACTATCCAAATTTTATTAGAAGATTTTATAGTCATCCTTAACTACTAATCCGTATTTTTTTAGCTTGTTTAAAAACTCTTCAATTCTTTTACTCTTTTTCTTATATTCATCGTATGTCCAAGCTATTACTTCTATATTAGGAAAATCTACACTTTTAGAAAATACATGATTTTGTCTTTTTTCCATATTAGTTGAAAAGTCTTCTGAAACAATTAGTAAATTTATGTCGTCATTTTCATCACTTTTTAACTTAAATGCAATTGCTGAAGTTTTCTTTAGATTTAAATTTCTTATAAGTTCCATTGTTTGTTTGATAATATTTTCACTATCTGAATTTATCGCCTTTAGCACGTTTAAATTTTAAAGCTTGCTTTAAAATTTTTATATGACAAAGATTATTAAAGGTGGAGAGTTTCTTGTAAGTGAAACGGACTTAGAAGATATATTTATTCCTGAGGAGTTTACAGAAGAAGATAAAATTATTGCAAAAAGTGCTTCTGATTTTATGGAAAAGGAGGTCTTGCCATACGATAGAGAAATAGAAAGTAAGAATTTAGAGTTGTTAAAGAGAGTTTTGAAAAAGTCGGCGGAATATGGTTTTACTGGTTGTGAAATTCCGGAAAAATATGGAGGAATGCCATTAGATAAAAAAAGGAGTATGATACTTGCTGAAAAATTCTCTATTCAAAGTTCATTTGCTATTACTTGGGGAGTTCAAATTGGAATAGGCTCACTTCCAATAGTATATTTTGGGAATGATGAGCAAAAAAGAAAGTATCTTCCAAAAATAGCAAATGCTGAAATAATTGGTGCATATGCGCTAACTGAGCCTTGTTGTGGTTCAGATGCAATGAATATTAAAACAAAAGCAATTTTAGATAATGACCATTGGATAATAAATGGCCAAAAAATATTTATTACAAATGGAGGAATTGCGGATTTCTTTATAGTATTTGCAAGAGCAATAGTAAATTCAGAAGATAAGGGGATTACTGCATTTATAGTAGAAAGAGATAGAGAGGGTTTTCATATTGGAAGTGAATATCATAAGATGGGTATGGTTGGTTCTTCTACTGTCCCGCTATTTTTTGACAATGTAAAAATTCCTTTAGAAAACCAACTATATGAAATTGGTAAGGGCCATAAAATTGCTTTTGGTATATTGAATATTGGAAGATATAAACTTGGTGCAAGTACAATAGGTTCTGCCAAGTATCTCTTAAGTTTAGGCATAAAGTATGCAAAAGAAAGAACCGCATTTAATAAAAGTATTTCTGACTTTGAACTAATTAGAGAAAAAATTGCAAAAATTACTTCTTATATTTACGTAGGAGAAAGTGCAAGTTATAGAGTAGCGGGATATATGGATAGGTATATAAAAGAGGACGTTGAGCCTTCTGAGGCTATCGAAAGAATTGCGGAATATTCAGTAGAACATTCCATAATAAAGGTATTTGGTTCTGAAGTGTTGGACTATGCTGTGGATGAAATATTACAGATTTATGGAGGATATGGATATATAGAGGACTATCCTGCTTCAAGGGCTTATAGAGATAGTAGAATAAATAGAATTTGGGAGGGCACGAATGAGATAAATAGACAGGTTATTACAGGCATGCTACTAAAGAAAGCACTTAAAAACGAGCTTCCATTAATACCACTTGCACTAAAATTTGCTAATGATGTAGTAAGCTATATACCGGAGATTCCTGAGCAAGGATTTTTAAAAAGAGAAAAGTTTGCAATAGATATATTTAAGAAAATATTCTTAATGGTTTCTGCACTTGCAGTTCAAAAATATGGAGAGAATATAAAAGATGCACAAATAGTATCCTCAAGTATAGCTGATATAGTCTCACACATATTTCTACTTGAAAGCGGATATTTAAGAGTAATGAAGATTTTAAAAATGGGTGATGTAAAGTTAGCGGAAGATGCAGCAAAACTTGTAGAACTATATACTTATTATGCTTTAGGAGATATTGAGAACAAGGCAATTAAGGTGTTATCTTCGCTCTTTAGTGGTGATGAACAGAGGATGTATATTTCAACATTAAGAAAACTTATAAGATGGTATGAATTTCCAAACTATTCTAAATTGGTAAATGATATAGCTATGAAAGTTATAGAAAGAAATGGTTATTTTCTCAATACTATTTAACTTTGTAAGGTCGTTCTATTTTTCTAATGACGTAATTCCCGTAAAAATTATAAAATACAATCAAAATTACTTTCTTTTTGGAATTGTAAATAATAATAGTTTTGTAATGAAGTTAAATCCATTTAAAACTAATGTTTGGAATAGAGTTATACACAACGTTTCCATTTCAGACGCTTTTATTAGAAACGATACCATATTCATTCTTTCTTATTTTCCCTTTTTTTCCATTGTTAAAATTACAACTAATGGAGATTTTTTAAGTTCAATAACTTACGACACATACGATAATACTAATTATAATGTGTTTTCAGATATTTTTGGAAACATATACATTTCAACATTTTCACATATTATGAAATTGGATAGAAAACTGAAATTGCAATGGATTAAAGAATATAGTCTAATTGATATATGCAATGGGACAGGTGATTTCTTTTTACTCTGTAGGTATAACTTTTCTCACTTAGCTATTTTAAAAATAAACTTAGATGGAGAAGTTCTAAAAGCAAAAAGTTATGGTCTATATAGCACAACGAATCCTATTAAGATTATAAGAAGGAACGATAAACTTTATATATTTTCGCAATACGTAGATATTAGCACGAGATACTATATATTTATTAGTGCAATAGATACATCTTTGAATTCTGTATTTTGGAGTAAGGTATACAAACCAAGGGATAATGTTGACTTATATGTAAGTGATGTGAAAGAAGTTGGAAGCAATTTTATAGTTTTGGGTTCTCATTTTAATGATATTTTCTATTTTTCTATTGATACTCTTGGAAATTTAATATTTTCAAAGAAAAGTAATAATCCATCTCTTGAGAAACATCCTAAAATTTCGGAAAATACTATATATTACTACAATCATGATAGTTTATCAGTTTTTGATATTAATATTGTGGATGGCTCAAGCTGTTTAAACGATATGGATTTTATAATTGATGTATATAATGTAGTTCCAAGACCTTTGTTAGGCATTTCTATAAATTATACTAACAAAGCATGGGAAATGGTTAATTATCAAATATCAGGAAATTCTTTTTTAACAAGTGAAAATACTTATTGTAAAGTTAGTATAGATGAGACAATTAATAAACCTATTTTTAATTCAATTACTTATAATATAGCAGGTAGAAATTGCACATATAAAAGTTCCGGTATATACATTTTAAAGACAGGTAGAGGATATAAAAAGGTCATAAAAAGACGATGAAAATTATAGGGAATGAAGACGTAATATTAAGACTTAAGAAAATTTCGAAATTATCTAACATTCCTCCACTTCTGTTTTATGGCCAAAAAGGTATTGGAAAAGCATCTACTGCACTATATTTTTGCACTTTATCTAATCCAAGAGAGCAAGAAGAGAAAATTTTAAAACTTATTCACCCAGATGTTTTAATAATAACTAATGGTGAATTAAAACCATATGGACCAAGACCTGATAACTTTGATGATAGTAAGTTTATATCTATTGAAAAAATAAGATTTTTAAAGTCAGAATTAATAAAACCTCCGGTATATGCAAAAAGAAGATTTGTAATCATAATGGATGCCGATATGCTAACGATAGAAGCCCAGAATTCTTTATTAAAGATATTAGAAGAGCACGAAAATAGAACTACATTCATTCTTATTACTTCTAACTATTTAAAAATACTTCCTACAATTATCTCAAGAACTATTAAGATTCCTTTTAAGAGTTTAAGTTTTGAAGAGTTTTCAAAGTATGAATATAGTTGGAAAACGGACATAGAATTGATTTACAATATTTCAGAAGGTTCAATTGGTATTGCAAAGCAATTAAATGAATATCCAATAGAAACTTGGATTAATTTTATAAAGCAAGTATATCAAAAAAGGAGGTTAGAGAATTTTCAGGAGGTTTTGTCAAGTATTTCTGATATACCAGATTTTTTGAACTTCCTTAGGGTTTTTAGGTGGTTTTTTAATAATCAGTATAGGCAAGCTCAGAGTAATTTAATAGAAATGTTGTTATTAAGAAGCATGGAAGTTGAGGATGTAGTAAAGAGACATTATAGTGTTGAAGCCAGTTTAGTAAACTTATTTGGATTATTATTAAAGGCCCCAGAGGGGACCTTTAAGGCTTAACCCATCTAAGACCAGGAACTTTGTTTTGAGTATAAATAGTTAGGTTTGCTTTAAATCCATTTTGGTCCTGTTGTATTGAAACATCTATTCTACCAAAATAATCATTTACATCTATTTGTCCATATCCTGTAGAAGTATTATCTGCCCAGTAAAAGTGCTTAGCACCATCACTTGTTCCTCGAGCAGTATTATAGTTTCCAGTTCCAGGTGCTAAGTTTCCTGATGCAGATTGTGTAAATGCAATCTCGTATTTTGCTCCCGGACCTACACCTGTTGCACTTGCATCTTTTAATTCATTGCCTGTTACATAAGCGAAATAACCTGTATTAGGTGCATTTTTGTCAACTTGGGTTTGACAGATTGTGCTTGCACTTACTGTACTACCAAAGGTGATTTTTGCCCAAGAGGTGGCAGGAGGACAGCTTTGATTGTAATCAGTTCTGTATAATGTCAATGTTTTTTGATCAGGTGTTAGATCTAAAGTAGCACCATTTTCTTCAGAGCCCATTACTGCTATTACTCTTACTTGCTTGCAAACATATTGTGAGCCTTGAATGGTATAGTTAGTGCTATCTTTTGATACATTAGGGGCTATGGTTGATCCATCACATTGAATTACGTATTTATCTGGCTTGTGTTCTGGTTCGGGCCATGTCCACTCTAACTTTAGATCAGCACCTTGGTTTACCGCAACTCCTTTTAGATTTTCTGGTGCATGTGTTTCTTCTTCTTCATCTCTCGCACATGCCCACATTCCAAGCGCTGCTATTGTTAAAAGTAGATAAAGTTTTCTCATAATCTTCTCCTCCTACTTTTGCTTTCCTGGTGTCGTCATTATTTTAATATCATTTTCTATTTTTGCAACTTTTGAACTTAGACCGTTTACTTTAGAATTTAGATTGCTTACTTCTTTTTTCAAATCTTCCACTGATTTTCTCAAATCTCCTATAGCTTTTGACATTTCCTCTGCTGTCTTTGGAGCTGTTTCAGCCGCTTTCTTTTGCTCTTCTATCCAGGATTCTATTCCCTTTATTTTTTCTTCTACAGCAGTTATCTTTTCTTCAAGAGGTTTTGTTATTTCTTCTGGTTTTATTTGCTGACAACCTATCACAGCCATCATTAGAAGAGTTGATATTATCAAGTTTTTCATCTTTGCACCTCCGTTCGTCCAAAATTTTAAAGCATATTTTTAAATTTTACCTTAATATCAAGTAGGACTTTAGATAGAGCTTTAAAATTTTCGCACTATGGCAGAAAAAATTATAGGTATTGACTTAGGAACAACTAATTCAGTAGTTTCAATAATGGAAGGGAATGAGACAGTTGTTATTCACAACTTAGAAGGTGAGAGATTAACTCCCTCAGTTGTCGCGTTTAAGGAAGATGGTAAAGTTATTGTAGGTTCACCCGCAAAAAGGCAAGCAATTTTAAATCCAGAAAATACAATATATTCAATAAAAAGATTTATGGGTAGAAGGTACGACGAAGCAATTGATGATATAAGGAGAGTTCCATATAGAGTGGTAAGAGGTAAAAATGATAGAGTAGAGGTTTATATTCCTATTGAAAATAAAACTTATACGCCCGAGCAAATTTCAGCAGAAATATTAAGATACATAAAAAGGAGTGCGGAAAACTATTTAGGAGAAACTATAACGAAAGCTGTTATTACAGTTCCTGCATATTTTAATGATGCACAAAGACAAGCCACAAAAGATGCAGGAAAAATCGCAGGTTTAGAAGTTGTTAGAGTATTACCTGAACCTACTGCATCCGCTCTTGCATATGGACTAAATAAAACTGATCAAAGACTAAAAGTTGCAGTTTATGACCTTGGTGGTGGAACCTTTGATATATCTATATTAGAATTAAGTGGTGGTGTATTTGAAGTAATAGCTACTCATGGTGATACACATCTTGGAGGAGATGATATTGACAATAGAATAATAGAATGGCTAATAGAAGAATTTAGAAAAGAGACAGGTATAGATTTATCAAGAGATAAACAAGCTCTTCAAAGATTAAAAGAAGCGGCGGAAAAAGCAAAAAAAGAACTTTCATTTCAAAATGAAGCTGTAATTAGCTTACCGTTTATTGCACTAAAAGGAGATAGTCCAATGCACTTAGAAAAAACATTAACAAGAGCAAGACTTGAAGCAATGGCAATGGATTTAATAAAAAGAAGTATAGAATTAATAAAAGAAGCACTTGAAGAAGCAAAACTAAGACCACAAGATATAAATGAAGTTATACTTGTAGGTGGTCAAACAAGAATGCCATTAGTTCAAAGAATGATTCAAGAGTTTTTCAACAAAGAACCACACAAAGGTATAAATCCTGATGAAGTAGTAGCAATAGGAGCAGCTATTCAAGCAGCAATAATCTCAGGTGAATATAGGACAAAAGATATAGTACTACTTGATGTAACACCACTTTCACTGGGAGTTGAGGTGTTAGGTGGTTTATTTGATGTAGTAATTCCAAAAAATACCACTATTCCCACAAAGAAAACAAAAACTTATACTACTGCTGAAGATAATCAAACAAGTGTATGGATAAAAGTATATCAAGGAGAAAGAAGAATTGCAAAAGAAAATAGGCTTCTTGGAGAGTTTGAACTTTCGGGAATTCCACCTGCACCAAGAGGAGTTCCACAAATTGAAGTTACCTTTGATATAAACGTAGATGGAATACTAACAGTTAGTGCGATAGAAAAAGCTACAAATAAAAAAGCTGATATAAAAATCCACGCAAGAACGGGCCTAACTGAGGAGGAAATAGAAAGAATGATAAGAGAAGCTCAGGAAAAAGAGGAAGAAGATAAAATAAGAGCGGAAGTAATAGAACTTAGAAATCAATTAGATGCATATATATATTCTGTAGAAAAATCCGTGAAGGAAATATCTGACAAAATTAGTGAAGATGAAAAAAGGCAGTTAGATGAGAAAATAAGTAAGGCAAAAGAGGCACTAAAGTCTGAGAATAAGGAAGAAATTCAAAAGGCATATGATGAATTGCAGAGTTTTTGGAATTCAATAACTACGAGAATATATCAAACATACTCTAAATCTAACGAAGGTCCAAATAATAATCAAGATTTTAGAGAAGAAAAGTGATAATTTTTATTCTATCTCAAAGTATAGAGGATATTCAAAAGAAATATTTAAAAATTAAATATTTAAGGGCAAGTTATGTTCATACCACTAAAACAAAACAAGGAAACTCAATAACATATAAAGGTTATTTGACATATAGTGCACCAAGTACGTTAGAATTTCACACAACAGAACCAGAAGAACAGAAAATTATATTTAAAGATACCATGATAATTACTATAATTGCAAACGATACTACTATTCAAACTATTCCAAAAGATATGATATTTAACCCATACTACTTCCTAATTGAAGGATATAAAAACTACAAGAGTGAATTAAGGAAAGATGAAAATTATATTGATATTTTTTTAAATTCTGATAGAATGTTTTATAAAAATGTGCATTTTAGATTAAGAAAAAATGATTATGCACTAATAAAAGTAAAGGCTAATGATATAAATGGAATGGAATATGAGTTTGAATTAAAAGACATTATTCAAAAATGAATGCTCTAAGTTATGCAATGAAGCTTTTGAAATTTAGGTCAAGGTCTATTAGTGAAATAAGAAGAAGACTGAGTATGAAAAATTTTTCTAATGAAGAAATAGAAAAAACAATTAGAAAACTTTTAAATTATGGATATATAAATGAATTGCAAGATGCTATAAATTATGTAGAGATGAAATCTTCTAAAGGATGGTCGAGAAGAAAAATCAGATATAATCTAATAAAAAGAGGATATAAGAAGGGAATTATTGAAAAAGCTTTAAAACATTATGATAAAGAATTAGTGGTTCAGAAGCTTAAAAGAGAACTTAATAAAAAAAATATTAAAAAGGACAAAGCAATTAGGCTATTAAAAGGTCGTGGATTTGAAGCTGAAATAATAAAAGAAGTAATTTTTAAATGAGCCTGATTTTAAGGGATGTAAGAAAAACTTATAAAGATCCAAAAGAATTAATCGTTTTTGAAAAGCTTAATTTAAATATTGAAACTGGTGAAATTGTTGCAATTATTGGTCCATCTGGTAGTGGCAAAACTACACTATTGAATATTATAGGTCTTATTGATAAAGTGGATGAAGGTGAGGTTTATGTTTTTCAAAAAAATGTAAGTAGTATGACTGAAGAGGAGCTTGCTAACTTTAGAAATGAAAATGTTGGTTTTATATTTCAATTGCCTCATTTAATAGAAGAACTAACAGTTTTTGAAAACACAATAATTCCGAGTATGATAAGGGATAAATTTTTAACAAAGGAGGTAAAAAGAAGAGCAATTAAATTGTTAGAATATGTAGAAGTTTTAGATAAAAACGATAATTTTCCAAGCGAAATATCGGGTGGGGAAAAAAGAAGAGTTGAAATTGCAAGAGCATTAGTGAATAATCCAAAAATCATAATAGCAGATGAACCAACATCTAACTTAGACCCAAATCTTAAATTTTCAATTATGTCCTTATTTAAAAAAATAAATAAAGACTTTGGAACCACTATAGTATTTTCTACTCATGACTATGACTTGTTAGAATACGCTAATAAAGTCTTTAAAATTGAAAATAGAACACTTGTAGCATTAAAATTTCAAGTATGAAAGACTGGCAATTAGAACCATCGAAGCTAAAGAAGGAGTTTAAATTTAAAAACTTCGTGGAAGCAATGGATTTTGTAAATCAAATATCAAAATTAGCAGAAGAGCTAAATCATCACCCTAATATTTATATTTACTATAACATCGTAGTAATTGAAACTTGGACTCACTCTGAAAATAAAATAACTCAAAAGGACTACGAATTAGCTAGAAAAATTGACGAGATTTTAAAACAATAAGACCAAATATAGCACTAAAGAATGAAACTATAAAAATACTCATCTTCGCAGTTTCAAGTAATTCTTTATTATTACTAAATGCAAGCTCTGAGATAAATATTGACATAGTAAAACCAATAGCACAGATGATAGACATTGCCCAAATTTCAAAAATCTTAACACCTTCTGGAAACTCAACAATTTTTAACTTTTGAAATATAAAAGCAGATAAAGTTATACCTATTTGCTTGCCAAAAAATAATCCTAATATTATACCTTTTCCCAAATCACTATAAATTCCAGAAAAATTGAAACTATGTATTTCGATACCACTATTTGCTAATACGAATATTGGTAAAATTATTAAATTTACGTAGTTGTCTAAACTATCCTCCCATCTTTCAATTCTATCAAGCTTTACAAAAAAACTTAAAAATACACCACTAATTACAGGATGAATACCAGACTTGTAAAATATAAACCATACTATAGGAAATGCAAGAATAATAATCCAGTCTCTATAAAATTTTTTATAGATAATTGCTAAGACTAATCCAATTATGAAAATAAACAAAATATAATTTATATTAAGCCCTTTGGTATAAAACAAGCCGATAACCATAACTGCGATAATATCGTCTACAATGGCTATTGAAAGTAAAGTAATTTTTATACTATATGGAACTTTTGCTAAACTAATAATCAAAAACGCGAATGCAATATCAGTAGCCATAGGAATACCCCAACCCTTTATAGTAATAGGATCATCGTAATTGAGAATAATAAATATAAATGCGGGAGCTATTGCACCAAAAGTTGCTAAAATTGCGGGTAGTAAGGCTTTCTTAAAACTATTTAAATGTCCTATAAGTAATTCTCTTTTTATCTCAAGTCCTACAAGAAAGAAAAATAAAGTCATAAGTATTTCGTTTATAGAAAAGTGTATATATTTATTGTGAAATACCAAAAAATAAGTATCACTTAAATTTGCCCAAATCATTGCAATAGCAAAGGAGGTTATTAAAATATAACCTGAAACCTGAAAGAGCGCTATAAATCTTAGTAAGAAATATTTCATACAACCACTTCCTCAAATTTAAATTTTGGTTCTTCAACCATACTTAAGTATCTTAAATACCATTCATAAGCATATGCTCTTTTCCCAATTTTATATAATGTAGATAATAATAGTTTCAAATGCTCAAGATTTAATATATCTCTACTTAACAAGGACTCTAATGTTAATATAGCCTTGTCATACTCTTTATTTGAAATATACTCATTAGATAATTCAAAAATTGCATTTAAATATTTTTCTTTTAACTTATTTCTCACATCTGTAAAAAATGGGTGGGTTATGCGTGGGGCAAAATCACCTTTATAGATATTTATTGCTGACTCTAAATTACCGGCTTTTAAGTAGTTTTCAAATAGAACAAAATCCACTTTGAAGTTTTCGTCTAATTTGAATAAAATCTGGTTTTCTTCTATAAGAAGATATTTAGCTGTTTGTGTTATAGTCCATGGCTCTATAATTTCCCTTATTTTTTCAAGTCTTGGTTTTATATTTTCCGAATGTAAACCAAAACTTATAGATATATTCCCATAAGTTATTACTTTGTCTCTGTTTATTATTAAATATAGTAAAATTAGTAAATCTAATTCATCATTTATTGGGACAACTTCATTATTAAAAAAGTATAAAGTATTTCCAAGTGTAACAAGATATTGCTCACATATCTTTCTCCAATGCTCAGCAAATTTATTAATATATATTTTTAACTTGCTGTCATCAGAGAGTGTTTTTATTATATCAATATATTTTATAGAGTCCTCTATATTCAAATACTCAAAAAATTCCACCTTTTTCTTTGGTTCTTCTTTAAGTTTGAGTTTCAATAACTCATTATTACCTATCTGGACAATTTCTTTTAAAGAAAGATGCTTAGTGATTTTTTCTAAAACATAGTTTTTAATTGGTGGAAGAACTTTTAAATAGAAAAAGTTATTTTCCATTATCGCAGATGTCATTTCTTTAATTAGAGCTTGTGAATCTATGTTTAAACTGTCGTATACATAAATTTTAAGTGCAAGGAAATCTAACAAGTCGGGTATTGACAAGTTAATATCCTTTGGTAATTTATTAAATAATAAGTAGGCTTCGTCTATTTTATTTAGTAATATTTTACTTTCAATTAGGACTCTAAGCGCATTTACCAAGTTGTAAATTAGATTGTTTTCATTTGAAATTTCTACTGCCTCACTTGAATAGATTGCTGCCTTTGAATATTGTCCAGAGAGATTGTAGAGGGCTCCAAGGGCACTAAGACCTAAAGAAATTAAATTATTATCGCCTTTTTCTACAGATATTTCCATTGCTTTTCTTATATAATTTATGGATGCTTCTATATTAGTACCACTTAAATAAAAACCATAATTTAAGTAATATATAAATTTGTTTCTTGAACTGCCCGCAAGCTCTAAGTAATTTTCTACTTTTTTGGAAATTAACTCAATAACTTGGATAATTTGAAGACTTGCATATAAATTTATAATATTTACATAAGCAAAAGATAAATAATATGCATTATCTAAATATTCTAAATTATTTATAGCTTCATTAAAAACTTCCAATGATTCCTTAATTTTTCCAAGACTTGCCATAACGATGCCATAATGTATGAGAGCTAAATTATAAGCTATAGGTTCGGTTTTTGCATAATTCAGAGCTAATTTTGTAAATTCCAAGCATTTATCAATTTCTCCTTTATAAAAGTAATATCTGCTAATTGTATCAAAAACATAGGGATTTTTAGTTTTATTCCTTATACTTTCAAGAATAGTAAAAGCTCTTTCCGCTTCACCTATATCTATAAGTGAGTTTGCATATCCTACTACTACAATCTCATCTTCTGGATGCTTTTCATATAACTCATCAAACTGATTATATGCTTGTGGAATATCACCTTCAAGATATACGGCATAAGCTTTAATAATCTTTTCTTCTTCACTTAAGTCTGGTCTTTTTAATAAATCTAAAGTTTCCTTTACTCTTCCAAATCTAAACAGCTTATAATATACAAAGTCTTTTCTTGTATTAGCATAACCTGTATTTACTAATTCTCTTGTTTTTGAAAAATCTAATAATTTTGTATTAGTTTTTATCTTATATATCAATGACCTTGAATATAATTTATTAATGTCTTCAATGAATTCCCTAAAATTTTGACTTACTAGTGTTTTATATTCATTAGAGATAAGTTCAGAAATTTTTTCATAGTCTCCTATAAAATAGACTATATCGCTTGCACCAAGTTCTAATGCAATTTCCACTAATTTAAATGGAAACATTAATCCGCTTACATGTTCATATGTTTTATATAGTCCTGGAATTGTCATGGATGAGATAATAGATTTTATTACATCGTCGTTTTTTTCTGTGCCGAAAATCCTAAAATCTTTTTTTGACACATCGTAGCTTAAAATATATAGTGGTATTCTAAATAATTCAAATTTTTCAGGAAGTTGCTTTTTTAGCTTAGTTTCTATTTTGTCTAAATTATAATAGGGTTTTAATAGTATTTTTTCTAATAAAGACTTATTCAAAAAATCGTTTTTTTTAAGAAATTTATAAAAGTCAATTATATTCCTTATATTTCTTATAGAAGGGTCTTTTGCTAACAAACTTGCGGTTATGCTTGAAAATGAGGTAGCTATTATAATATCAGGATTATATCCTTGCTCAAATAAATACAAAAGACCTCCGATTTCATAATATATTTCATTAAAGCTAGAATTTAAAATTAAAGCGTTTTTCAATTTCATCAAACTTTACCTCCTCTTGTATTTTTTCATTTAAATACTTAACTTTAATAGTTTTTCTCTCAAATTCCTCTTCTCCTAATATTATAGCAATTCGTGCTCCTTTGTCATTAGCATAACCTAATTGAGCTCTGATGTCCCCTTCTCCTACATATAAATCAACATTGTAGTTTATCTTTTGAAAAGAGAATAATACTTCTAAGGCATAAGTTATAATATCAGGATTTTCACCTATTACTGCTATAACTATATCAGTGTAAGTTTTTCTATTTTCCAATATTTCTAACTCTTGTAGTGCACTTAATAATCTATCAATTCCTATACTTCCCCCTACTGCAGGAACTTTGTATTTTGTAAATATTTCAACTAAATTATCGTATCTTCCCCCACTTGCAATTGAACCTATATTTACATTTTTTAAAACAACTTCAAATATCATACCAGTATAGTAATCAAGACCTCTTGCTAATGAAATATCAAATTCAAAATCTACATTGTATTTTTCTAGAAAAGAAAATATATACTTTAAATCTTCATATGCCTTTTTTGAGTATTCATCGTGAAATATTTCAAAGAAATCTTTCAGTTCTCTCTTTTCAAATATTAGATTTATCAAGTCATTTATAATTTCATTACTGAAATTTTTTCTTTTTAATTCTTCTATAACACCTTCTTTTGAAATTTTTTCAAGCTTGTCTATAGTTCTTGCAAGTTCAAGTTCTCTATTTTCTGCATTATATC
Source organism: Caldifarciminota bacterium (assembly GCA_025060695.1). Taxonomy (GTDB): domain Bacteria; phylum Hydrothermota; class Hydrothermia; order LBFQ01; family DSFT01; genus DSFT01. The sequence continues at coordinate 21,671 of JANXBH010000017.1, forward strand.
TTTTAGCTAATGAATAGAAAAAATATCTATGGTTGATTTTAAACTTAAAATCTTTTATATTAATTGTTTTCAAGGCGTCGTTTATAGTTAAAATAATTGTAATATCTGATAGTAGATTTTTAGAACCTAAAATATCTATATCACATTGATAAAATTCTCTATATCTTCCTCTTTGTGGTTTTTCTGCTCTAAATACAGGTTGTATTTGATATCTCTTAAATGGTTTAACTATTTCATTTTGGTGATCAGAGAAAAATCTTGCGAGTGGCACTGTAAGGTCATATTTCAAAGCAAGCTCTCTTTTTTTAAAATCTGTAAATTTGTAAATAAGTCTTTCTCCTTCTTCTCCATATTTTCCTGCAAGAGTTTTATAATATTCAAAAGTAGGAGTTTCTATTGGGTCAAAACCATATTTTCTAAAAACACTCTTTATTTTCTCTATTATTATTTCTCTTTTTATTTGTTGAGAAGGAGTAAAATCTCTTGTTCCTTTTGGAATACTTGACATTTGTCAAATTTTAAAGTTCTATAAGTGAGATACTTTAAAATTTTCTTCAATGTTGTTTCTCTTTATTAATCAACTTATTGTTATAAATGGTGCGAAACTTGAAGAGGATAATAAAGTTTGTGAAGTAGAATTTTCTAAATTCTCAGGTGCGTTTCCTGAGGAAGCATTTTATAGTGGTTTTGAGTTTGATGTTTTAAACTACTATAAAATTGAGGATATAAACAAAGTGAGGGAAAGTATTTTCATAAAGGCAAACGATAGTAAATTTATTAGGGTGTTAAAAACTGAGGATATTGAAATTTATACAGATCCTGAAAGTAGAATGAAATTTCAATTTGATACTTTAACTTTAAACTTTTTTACGCGATATTTTGTTGTAAAATACATAAAAGACCATATGTGTATTTACTCATTTAGACCAAGGAAAGAAAAGTGATAGTTTTTTTAGTTTTAGAAATTGGTATAAAAGAAATAAATGGTGCAAAATTAGATAAAAATACTTCTATGTGTCGCAGCGAATTTAAAGGTATACAAAATTTAATTTTAACCCCATCCAATATAGAACAAGTTAGTCTATTGGATGTGAAAGTTTTCAAAGTTCAGAATTTAGCACTTTTAATGAAAGATTTAAAATATAAACTTTCTCTTTTAGGTTATATTTTTGTAGCCAGCTATAAACATAATTACTTTTTTGTTGATCCTGTAAGCAAAGCAAAATCAGTTTACAATAAATATAATTTCTATTACTTTTCAAAATATATTGTTGCAAAATTGGTAAAGGAAAAAAATTTGTGTATATATGAAATTGAAATAAAATGAGGCATATTAAACTTGGGTCTTTTGATATATATCAACTAAATGGTGGTAAATTTGCATTAGATGGTGGAGCTATGTTTGGAGTAGTTCCAAAGGCAATATGGGAAAAGTTAATTTCTCCTGATGAAAAAAACAGAATACCTATGGCAGTTCATCCCTTGCTTGTAAAAACCCAAAAAGCAGTATATTTAATAGATATTGGTATTGGCAAAAATTGGGATAGTAAATTTAAAGAGATCTATGATGTTTATGAAGAAGACTTATTTAGTAATTTAGACGTTGGTCCGGAGGATGTAGATTACATAATTGCAACTCACTTGCACTTTGACCATATGGCAGGTTATATAAATTATAATTTTAAAAAAGCAAAAGTAATTGTTCAGAAAATGGAGTGGCAAGATGCAAATTTTCCCCATTTAAGAAGTAGAGCAAGTTATATTAAAGAAAGGATTGAGCCTTTAAGCGAGAGAATTATTTTAATAGAAGGTGATTATAAGTTAGACGATGGAATATATTTAATTTTAACAGGAGGACATACAAGAGGTCATCAGATTGTTTTAATTGAAAGATTTGATAAAGGTATTATATTTATGGCGGATTTAGTTCCTACAGTTCATCACATAAACTATCCATATATTATGGGATATGACCTGTATCCAGTAGATACACTCTATGCACGCTATAGAATTTATAGTATGATTTCAAAATATAACTATCTTATGGCTTTTGAACATGATAGAGAGGCAAAAGTAGGTTATTTAAAATTTGAAAATGATAAACCAAAACTTGAGCTAATATGAAAGTTAACTATAGGCTATTAGAGAGTATAATTTCAAGATGGCAAGATGTAAAACTCCAGATGAATGAATTACATGATTTGTGTGAGATTGATGAGAAGATAGTTTTGGAAGAATGGGAAGATTATGAGCCTAAAAACTCCAAAAAGTTTAAAATAGTGTGCGGAGATGGTTCGTATAATTCAGTTGATTACATTGATAAGTATATGATTTTATCATCTGGAATAGGTCTATTTTATGACATTGATACGAGTAAAGACTATAAATTTGATGCTTTTTTGATATTTATCCCATTTGACGTAATTGTAAAAAAATTTATAGATGACTTGGCATCGCTTATTATGGCTGTTTTAGAATTAAAGTCCATATACTTACTATCAAGGAAAAAATATCCGGATGTGGTAATTTTAGATGGAAGCATTAGGAACTTAATTATGAGGTTTGGTCCTTCTCATAGCAAAGATATGGGTCAAAATTGGTTTTACAAGGGTCATCTGGATGAAAATAAATTATATGATATCTTTAATAATTATTCAAAGGAAATTTACAGATATCCTGTCTGGTCTTACGAGATGGTAAAGAGTTTTGATAAAAACGATAAATTTGTTTACTTTGCACACTTGTTGTATTTGGAATATTTGAAAATACTAAGTGGTTTGTTAACAGAATTTAGGGTAATTAGCATATCTAAATCGTTTTCTCCCACAAGTGAAGGAAAAATTTTTGAACTAATAACAACTCCTGATATCGTTCTATTTAATAATTATACTAAAGATATAGGTTATAGCAAGAAAGTTTTAATTTATCAAAATGAAATGGTTAAATGGCAACTTCCAAAACCATTTGAAAATTTAAAAAATATTGAAATAAAGTTTTTCTATACAAGATTTGAAAAAAACTTCAGAGTTTATAAAGTTGAATTTGTAGGAGACTTTACACAGGATGAAATATTGGATATAATTTGTCCAATTACTGTTTTAGGTTATCCATTTATTTTAAAAGAAGCTCATAACGAGGTTTTAATTAGAGATAGCGATGTTCAGATAGTTGAAGATTATATAGAAAGTGAAATTAAGGAGAAAATTGGTATTAAGTTAAGAGGTGAATTGTTCTAGTTTCTGATAATACCCTATAAAGCTTTAAAATTTTCAACTTATGATTTGGATGTTAAATCTATTTCCAAAGATAACATCAAGCTATGGAAAAGAAGTCGACAATGTTTTTTGGTTTATTTTTTGGATTTCCTTAATTTTCTTCTTGATAGTTCAAGTGGCGATGTTTTATTTTATTTTTAAATATAGAAACAGAAGGGAAGAAGAGGTTTCTGATATCGAAGGAAATAACTTATTGGAAATTACTTGGACTGTAATTCCTACTATAATTCTAATTGTAATTTTCTTCTATGGAGTTTATGTATTTGACAATTTTCAAAGAAGACCACCTGCAAATGCTATAGAAATAAAGGCATATGCATATCAATGGTGGTGGCAATTTGAGTATCCTAACGGATATAAAATAAGAGATACTTTAATAGTGCCTGTAAATAAACCAATTAAACTTATAATGACTTCGAATGATGTTATACATAGTTTTTATGTTAGGAACTTTAGAATAAAGGAGGATTTGGTGCCAGGAAGATATACTTGGACTTGGTTTAAAGCAACTGAACCTGGTATTTATGATATTCAATGTGCTGAGTATTGTGGGACTTTGCATTCAAAAATGATAGGATATGTTAAGGTAATTTCCTTAGAAGAATACAATGCCTGGTTAGCAAGTTTATCGAAGGAGATGGATTTATCTGCATTATCGCCTGTGGAAAGAGGTGCAAAGATATTTCAAAATAAAGGTTGTAGTGCTTGCCATTCTGTTGATGGTTCAAGAATGGTAGGTCCTACATTTAAGGGGCTATATGGTCGTGATGCTGAGGTTGTAGTTGGTGGAAAGGAGGAAAGAATTAAATCAGATGAAAATTATATAAGAGAAAGTATACTAAATCCAAATGCTAAAATAGTAAAGGGTTATCCAGCTATTATGCCATCATACCAAGGTCAGTTAAGTGAAGATGAAATTTTATCACTTATAGAATATATAAAAACCTTAAAATAGGAGGTAAGTTATGTTGGACAGGCTTTTGAGTCATGAACCAAAGCCGGGGATTTTAGGCTGGCTGTTAACAACGGACCACAAAAGAATAGCTCTTTTGTATTTTTGGTCAATCATAACTGCGTTTATTCTTGGTGGTATATTCGCACTTTTAATTAGACTTGAGCTGTTTTTCCCAGGCAAAACTATAGTTGATCCTGATTTATATAACAGGATATTCACTCTTCACGGTGTAATAATGGTTTTTATGGTAATAGTCCCTGCAATACCTGCTATACTTGGAAATTACTTAATTCCACTTATGATAGGAGCAAGAGACGTAGCATTTCCAAAGTTAAATCTTCTAAGCTATTACATATATCTTTTAGGTGCAATAATAATCCTTTCATCTGTACTATTTGGTGCAGTTGATACGGGATGGACATTCTATACGCCTTATAGTATAAAAACAGGTGGTGGTGTTCTTATAGCACTTTTTGGTGTTTTTGTAATTGGATTTTCATCTATACTAACAGGTCTAAACTTTATAGTAACTATTCACAGACTAAGAGCACCAGGTCTAAGTTGGGGTAAATTGCCTCTCTTTATTTGGGCGTCATATGCTACATCATTGATGAATGTTATAGCTACTCCTGTAATAGGTATTACATTACTAATGTTGATTTTAGAAAAACTCTTTGGTGTTGGATTCTTTGACCCAACTAAAGGAGGAGACCCTATAATGTTCCAGCATTTCTTCTGGTTTTATTCACACCCTGTAGTATATATAATGATACTCCCTGCTATGGGTATTATATCTGAAATAATTGCTGTTCATTCAAGAAAGAAGATTTTTGGATATTGGGCAATGGCTGCTGCAATATTTGGTATAGCATTTATAGGCTTTATAGTATGGGCTCATCATATGTTTACAAGTGGTATGTCAGATGTAGCAAGGTGGATATTTTCATTCTTAACTTTCTTTGTAGCTGTTCCAACAGGTGTAAAGATGTTCAACTGGGTAGCAACATTATATAAAGGTTCAATTAGATTAACAACTCCTATGCTATACGCTATATCTTTCCTATTCTTATTTTCAATAGGTGGTTTAACTGGTCTTTGGCTTGCTACTATATCCACTGATGTTTATTTACACGACACTTATTTCGTAGTTGCACACTTTCATTATGTAATGGTCGGTGGTGCAATTACTGCACTATTTGGTGGTTTGTTCCATTGGTTTCCAAAAATTACTGGAAGAATGTATAGCGAATTTTGGGGAAGATTAAGTGCAATATTTGTATTTATAGGCTTTAACCTCACATTCTTTCCACAGTTTTTACTTGGTATGCAAGGTATGCCAAGAAGATATTGGGACTACTTACCTGAGTTTACTCTATTAAATCAGATATCTACAATAGGAGCTTTTTCTATTGCTCTTGGTGCTCTTATTTCATTGATAACTTTATTTGTTTATTGGAAGAAGGGCGAAAAGGTAGGTGATAATCCTTGGAAAGGAGCTACACTTGAATGGCAAACCTCATCTCCTCCACCATACTATAACTTTAAGGAAATTCCTCATGTGGAGCATGGTCCATATGATTTTGAAATTTTCAGAAAGAAAGAAAAGGAACAGGTTTAATAGGAGAAAACTATGGAAACCAAAATTCATGAAGAACATGTAGAAGTTTCTCATAAAGACGACTTTGGCGCGAAGCTTGGTATGTGGTTATTTCTGGCTACAGAATTACTCTTATTTGCAGGACTATTTACTGCATATTTTGTATTTAGAGGGATTTACCTTCCTTTTTTTCATGAAGGTCAAAAAGAATTACAGCCTATCATAGGTTTAGTTAATAGCATAGTGTTATTTATAGGCGGTCTTACTGCCGTTTTAAGTATATCTGCGGTAAGGAAAGATAAAAAATCACATTTATTGCTATTTTTAACTATTACTATTTTAACAGGCATTGTATTTCTCTTTATAAAAGCTTATGAATATGGTCTAAAATTTGAACATGGGTTATTTTTTAATATGGAGCACTTTAAGAATTTACCAAATGGTGAAAAAATCTTCTTTTCACTATATTTCGTAATGACTGGTATTCACGCATTACACGTTTTAATTGGTATAATACTATTTTTATTTATTCTCTTTTTTGCTATAAGGAATAGTTATAATTCTAAAAATTTCATTCAAGTGGAAATTGCTGGTTTGTATTGGTGTTTAGTGGACTTGATATGGATGTATCTCTTTCCATTACTATATTTAGTTAAGTAATGGACTTTTTGGTAAAAATTTTTGAAGTTATAATAAATCCTTCAAAATTTAATGAAATTGCAAATAAAAACTATATCCTTGTAGGAGTATTGACTTTTATAGTTCTTACAACTACATTTAATAGCTTAAAGTATGTAATAAATTACGAGAATTACAAAATAACTATGATGAACCAGATGGATGAGAGTTTAAAAAATATTGAAGAAAACTTAAAAAAGAAAGGTTTAACGCTTGAAGAAAGAAAGGAGAAACTAAAAAATTACGAAAAATTTTATTTGCAAACAATTTCACTTCCTGCTATCGTAATAACCTATATAGCAATTGGTATATTTCTACAACCAATTATTTTATTAATTCAAACATTTGTTTTTGGTTTTATTTTCCTGCTCTTTCAAAACTATAAATATAACTTTAAAGCTTTATTTTCTGTAGTTTTATTTTCAAAGTCGTATATTATTTTGGGTTCATTCTTTACACTTATTTTGTCTATAATTTTTGGTAGTCCTACATTTTCACTTAGTGCATCAAGTCTTATTCCTTATGAAGCTATTGCTAATAACGATTATCTAAAGATTTTAAGAAATACTTTATATCACATCGAACCGTTTTCTATTCTTAGTTTGATACTGCTTGCCATTGGATTAAGTAAAGTCTTTGATTTTCAAATGAAACAAGCATTTCTTGGAGTTTTTAGTATATTTTTTACATTTTTAGTATTAAATGCTCTATTTTACCTTTTATTCTTCTAATGAAAAGACTTATTATATTTTTTCTTCTTTCCTGTTCTAAAATTGATATTACTCCAAATGTTAAAGTTAGCCCTAATCCATCTCAGATAGGAACCTACGCTAGTATTATATTAGAAATTCCAAGTAATCTTATAAACACTGACAAGTATTTGGTTATTCACTATATTTACAAAAATACTGAGAAAAGGGAGATAAGTAAACTTTCTAAGCAAGAAATATATCAAGTTTTTTTACCTGAGAGCACAATAGGTTATTCAGTCTATTTAATTGTTGATACATTTACAGTAAAAATTGAAGGTATTAGATTATATAAAGGTTCCCATCCTATTGAAAATACATTTTTTATTTCGTCTCAATATTCTACTTCCGATAGTCAAAGGTTATATTTATTAAGGGAGGAGCTTAAAAACTATCCAAACAATATAAAAGCAAGGTCATACTATGATTGTTTCTTAAATAGGAAAAGCGATACTTCCGAAATTTATAGAATTTATTATGAAATATGCAAGGACAGTAATAATGTTCAAAGTATAAGAAGAGCTATATATCTTGGCGATAGTTCCTTTAAATTTTTATTGAAGTTATCAAAATTTTCTGATACTATACTTGAAATTGCTTCAAAGAAATATGGTGATAATTTTGAGGTTCTTTTATTGAAGTTAAAAAGGTTAATTGAATTAGGTAGGTTTAGGGAGGCTTTAGAATATTCAAACTACATCGCTCAAAATCTTAATATGGAGTGGCTTTACAAGTATTTTCCCAATTTAAGTTATGCTGAAAGAAATAAGAAATTTTTTGAAATGTTTTCAATTTACCATAAATTAAAAGCCATTGCTTATCTTAATATGAAAGATACTATAAACTATAGAGAAAATTTTTTACTTTACTGCCTTAATTATCCTAATCCATTAGAAATATATGATGAGTGCAAGGAATATAAAAGATAATTATGAATAGATGCTTAAGGACGATTTATCTAAGTGCAAAAAGAGCAGATTTCCAAAGGAGAGGAGTTTTGAAGGCATAAGCGAAAATGTTAGCCCTTAAAATTATAGTTGAGTATGTTAGTTTTGGATATTTTTATCCTTCCCTTAGCTATGGCTTTTATTGGTATTTTACTAAGTTTAGGAGGTTTTGGGTGATGGACCTCAACAGTAGGCTGGGATATGTTTTTGAAGGTGCCTTCAAAGTGGGTCTTTTGGAGGAATTGCAGCCGTCAAGAGTCCAATCTTTCAGACAGACTTTTTTTGAAACCCTCTTGAAGCAGGGTATCCAACCTCAGTTGGTGGAGTAGCTCAAAAAACCCATACAGGACTGGGAGAAAATAGGTACATACATAGACGAGGAGGTAGCGGAGGAAAAGTATTCAAAGGTGCTGTTTTTGATAGGTCTTTACTCTGGAAGGCTTTACGGACAGAGTCATAGGGAAGCACAGCTTATATGGTGCGAGCTTGGTGAAGAGTCCTACAACATAGTCTGGAAAAACGCTGACTTCGTTTTCAGTTTCTTGGGTAAAAGGGAATACTTTCTAAAGAGTATTCTAACCTTCCTTACTTGCCTGTTGTCAAGCTCAAAGGAATAAAGAGTGTAAATTAGTTTTGGAGCGGACCGGATTTGAACCGGCGACCTTCCGCCTGCGAAACGGATGCTCTCCCAGCTGAGCTACCGCCCCTCTTGAATTAAGACTTAGCTGTATGAAAGTTAGGTAATATACCTCTTTTTTTCCTTATAAAAGGAGGTGATCCAGCCGCACGTTCCCGTACGGCTACCTTGTTACGACTTCGCCCCAGTCGCTAGGTTTACCCTTGTTCCACTATTTGTGGAACTTTGGGTACCCCTAACTCCCGTGGCGTGACGGGCGGTGTGTGCAAGGCCCGAGAACGTATTCACCACCCCATAGCTGATAGGTGATTACTAGTGACTCCGTCTTCATGAGGTCGAGTTGCAGACCTCAATCCGAACTGAGCCAGCTTTTGGGGATTTGCTCACTCTTGCGAGTTTGCATCCCATTGTAGCTGGCATTGTAGCGCGTGTGTAGCCCTGGGCATAAGGGCCACACGGACTTGACGTCATCCCCTCCTTCCTCCCCCTCATCGGAGGCAGTCCTCTTAGGGTGCCCAGCTACCACGTAGGTACTGCTGGCAACTAAGAGCAGGGGTTGCGCTCGTTGCGGGACTTAACCCAACACCTCACGGCACGAGCTGACGACAGCCGTGCAGCACCTGTGCTAGCTCTCCCCGAAGGGAGTCCTCCAGTGTTTCCACCGGAGTACTACTAGCATGTCAAGCCCAGGTGAGGTTCTTCGGTCAGCATCGAATTAAACCACGCGCTCCGCCACTTGTGCGGGCCCCCGCCAATTCCTTTGAGTTTCACCCTTGCGAGCGTAGTCCCCAGGCGGTGGGCTTAACGGTTTCCCTGCGACACCGGAATAATCCCGATGTCTAGCCCACATCGTTTACAGCTGGGACTACAGGGGTATCTAATCCCCTTTGCTCCCCCAGCCTTCGGAGTTCAGCGTCAGGGACACCCCAGAGAGCCGCCTTCGCCACTGGTGTTCCCCCTGATATCTACGCATTTCACCGCTACACCAGGAGTTCCGCTCTCCTCTAGTGCCCTCTAGTTAGGTAGTATTCGGTGCAGTCCATACGTTGAGCATATGGATTACACACCGAACTTACCTAACCGCCTACCTCCCCTTTAAGCCCAGTAATTCCGGGTAACGCTTGCCCTCCCCGTATTACCGCGGCTGCTGGCACGAGGTTAGCCAGGGCTTCCTCTTGGAGTACAGTCAGGGTAAGTAGATATTAGCTACCTACCCCTTCGTCCTCCCTGACAGCGGTTTACACCCCGAAGGGCTTCATCCCGCACACAGCGTCGCTGGGTCAGGCTTTCGCCCATTGCCCAAATTTCCAGCCTGCTGCCCCCCGTAGGGGTGGGGTCCGTGTCTCAGTACCCCTCGGGCCGGTCGCGCTCTCACGCCGGCTACCCGTCATAGGCTTGGTAGGCCATTACCCTACCAACTACCTGATGGGCCGCGACCCCCTCCATAGGCGAAAGGGCTTTAGCCCCTTCTTTCATAAGGTGGAGTTTCACCTCCTTACGATATAGAGTATTAGCCCACTTTTCAGTGGGTTATCCTCTACCTATGGGCAGGTTAGTCACGTGTTACTCCGCCGTCCGCCGCTAACTGTAGGTTTCCCTACAGTCCGCTCGACTTGCATGGCTAAGGCACGCTGCTAGCGTTAACCCTGAGCCAGGATCAAACCCTCCATAGAAAAATTTATTATAGACTCTGAGGTATATTACCTAACTTCCATACAGCTAGTTGACAAGCATGAAAATTTTAAAGGTCAAAAAGTCAATAATTCAAATTGTCAAATTAAATTGCTTTTCTACTATATTTCTATAAATTTCGCATCTATTATAGAGTTCTTGATGTTTACCTATATCCAAAATTGTTCCATCTTTCATAACTACAATCTTTGAAACAAAGTTTAATAAACTCAATCTATGTGTAATTATTATTGCAGTTTTATCAACTATAAAATCTTCCAATGCTTTTATAATTTTTTCTTCACTTTCAATATCAATATGACTTGTAGGTTCATCTAATAGTATAATTTCAGGATTTCTTAAAATAGCACGAGCAATAGTTAATTTTTGTCTTTGACCACCAGAAACATTTAGTCCACCTTCTGTTAATTTATAAAAATATCCATTTGGTAAGTTTTCTATAAAATCACTAATATTAGCCAATTCGCATGCATATTTTACCTTTTCTAATTCTATATTTTCACCGAGGGTTAAGTTTTCATATATTGTTCCTTCAAATAAAAATGGTTCTTGTGGCACAAATGCCAATTTACCTCTATAAATATCTATATTATACTCCCACAATTCTATTCCGTCTACTAAAACCTTTCCAGAAGTGGGTTTTAATAAACTTGCTATAATTTCAATAAGAGTTGTCTTACCTACACCTGAAGGTCCAACTATGGCAACTTTTTCTCCTTTATTAATTGTCAAATTTATATCCTTGAGTATCTTACGACTTCCATGTGAGAAGCTAAGATTTATTATCTCTATTTTGCTTTCTAATTTGTTAAAAATTTTACTTCCACCTTTAGGTTCATTTGAAATTCTTAAAAATGCTAATGTTCTATTATATGTAGATATACCCCTTTGGATATGATTATTTGCTCTAAAAATTCTCTTTATTGGACTAATACTTGATATAATCATTAGTAGAAACACTATAAATTGATCACTTGATAGAGTCCCCTTACTAAAAATCAAATCAGATATATAAATTAAAAGTAGTATTATAGGTATTGAAACAATAAATTCTGAAAAGCTTGTAGAAAAGCTACCTAATGCTTCAAGTTTTACTGCAGACCTAAAGTAATTTTCAGAGATAGTTTTAAATCTATTAAATTCTTTTTCGTTATTAGAAAATATTTTAATAACTTTCATTCCTCTAATAGTTGAGCTTATATAAGAACTTATCTTTGACATATTTTCATTTAGCTTATTCCATCTATAGTGCATAGCCTTTGAAATGAAAAATAATAAAATACCTAATGGTAATGCAATAAGTATACCTACGATGAGCAAATGAAAAGCAATTATAAAGGAAATAATCATAAATACAATTAGTCTAACACTGGAAAATATAAATTCAAAGAAACCTTCAGTAATAGCTCCCTTTAATAATTTTACGTCATTAGTGAATCTACTTACTATGCTACCTAAACTTACTGAATTTATGTAATTTATCGGTAGTTTTAAAAGTTTTGAAAATAAATTATTTCTCAAGTCCATTATAATTCTTTCTTCTGTAATGCTTACAATAATATCCTTCAAAGACAAGATGATAAATTTAAAGAAAAATATAAAAAAAGTTAGTATTGCAAGTCTAATTATAGCTGTTTGCGGTTCAACTTGGAAAAAAATATATTTTATCCAATTGTCTATGAATTTTAACATTTCAATATGTCCAAAGATTATAGGAGGCTCTTCATTGTTTATAATAATTCTTAATGCAATAGGTAAAGAAGTAAAAGATATGCTTTCTAAAATAGATGATAGTAGTACTAATATTAACAAAATAGTCAAACTGATTTTTCTTGAAGTTAAAAGTCTTAAAAATTGTTTCATATAACTAAAAATTTTAAACTTTAAGTCTGAAAAATTCTCTTGCTCTTAGTATATCCTTTTCTATTTTCTTTCTCAAATTTTCTATGCTTTCAAATTTTTCAACATCACTAATTTTTTTTAAGAATTCCACTCTGATTTGTTTATCGTATATATTTTCATTAAAGTCAAAAATATGGTTTTCTACTATCTCACCTACATAGGATACTGAATAGAAAATACTGTTATCTATTATTGTTCTTGATGCATATATACCTAACGCTGGTATTATTTTTGCATTAGGTATGTAAATATTGGCTGTTGGAAACCCTATTTTTTTACCAAGTCCTTTACCCTTTATGACCTTTCCTTCAATAAAAAAGTTATAACCAAGCAATTTATTTGCAATTTCTATTTCTCCTGATTTTATAAATTTTCTTATATTACTAGAGGAAATTTCTATATTACCTAACTTAATTGGCGGAACTATTGTTAATCCAAATTCAAAGTTTTCCAATACTTCTGATAAATATGTTCTATTACCTTCTTTCATATATCCAAACCTGTGGTTATATCCTACTACCACCCAGAAAACATTAAATCTTTTTTTCAATATCTCTAAAAATTCCTCTCTTCTTATGCTAAATGTATCCTTTCCTAACAAAATTAAGTAGTCTAAAGGAATTTTCTTGAGCATTTCTATTTTCTCGTCTTTTGTTAGTATTAAGTCCTTATTTCTATAGATGTGCTCTACAAAAGCAAATATTGCACTCTTCGTTTCTAAGAACTTTGAAGTATTTATAGTAAGATTAATTATAAACTTGTGTGCTAAGTGTAATCCATCAAATGTGCCAACCGTTGCACATAGTTTTTCCTTAATTTCTCCATCAAAGTTTAGAATAATCAAGTGTTATAAATTTTAAAGTGTTTATGTGAGCCTTAAAATTTGGTATTGATTGAGATTATAATAAATAGATATAGTTTTCCTGTTTATAAAGGTAAAATAACAAATTACAATGTATCAGCTGTGAGTATAAATGAACTATGTGGTGATATAGTTGAAGTGTTTTTAGATATAAGAGATAATAAATTAGTATCAGTAGGTTATGAGGGAAGGTGCTGTACTATTAGTCAAGGAGTTTTAGAAATTGTAATTGATAGAATAATTGGAAAGAGTTTATACGAAATAAAGAGATTTGATATTAAGGAGTTAGAGTCATTAATAGGAAAAGAATTGTTAAGTGTAAGAACTAAGTGTGCCCTTATAGGTATAGAGACTATAAAGAAGGCTATAAGTAAGTATGAAGGAAGTTCTTCAATTTATTGAGGAGATAGAAAGGTTAAAGTTTATTCCACGAAGTGGATGGCAGTATTATGGAATAAAAGAACCTGAGAGTGTAGCGGAGCACTCCTTTTTACTCACATTTTTATGTCTTATAGTGGGCTTGAAATTAATAAAAAGTGGCGAAGACATTGATTTAAAAAAATTACTAATTATGTCTATAATACATGAAATAGGTGAGGTGAGAATAGGAGATATACATTTAATAGCTAAGGAATATATAGGACATGAAAGTGTTGAAATTGCAGAAAGGAAAGTGGCATACGACTTATTGAAGAATGCCAACTTAGATGAACTTATAGAAATATACGATGAATTTTTAAAGGGTGAAACGAAAGAGGCAATTTTAGTAAGAGCTTGTGATAAACTTGAGCTACTTATTCAAGCTTACTTATACAAAAAGATTGGATATACAAATATAGATGAGTTTTTCAATGCACGTAAAAATATAGAGGACATTGAAAAGATAGAGATTTTGGATAATATCCTTAGGGAAATAAGGAGCTTAGGATTATGATAACTTATCTTATATCATCACTTTACATAAATGGGCATGAAGTAGATGAGGGTAGTATTTACGACATAGGGCGTGGTGCGAGGTATCACATAATAAAGATAGAAGGTCCTGTATATCAAAGGTATAAGGATGAATTGATGAAAGAGGGTATAAAGATATATGACTATTTACCTGGGAATGGTTTCATAGTGAGGGCTGACTATAGACAAATAGAGAGGATAAAGGAAAGGGGGTATATAAGTGGTATATATCCGATAAGATTTGAATACAAACTACCGAGGGATTACAAGGACAAACTAAACACGTGTTATGTAAAGGAGGGTGGAAGATACAGGGTCAGGGTATTGTATTATGATAGTGATGACAGGGAAGAGGTAGTGAGGTATATAAGTAATAGGGGTATAAGGATTGAGAAAGAGGATGAGGTAATTAAGTACATAGAGGTATATTTAGATTTAGTTGAGATAGAGGAATTAGTTAAGCTTGAGGGTGTGAAGTTTGTTGAGTTTCAATATCCGATAGTGAATTGGAATAACAGGAATAGGATATTACATCAAGCTGGTATATTTGCTGACAATATTACGAGTGTTGATGATACAGTGATATGGAAGAAGGGGATAAGGGGTGAAGGGCAGATACTTGGTCATTTTGATGACGGATTTGATAGGAATCATTGTTTTTTCAATGGTACTGTTGATGGGCAGAATAAGCAA
>JANXBH010000018.1 GCA_025060695.1 Caldifarciminota bacterium
CTTGCGATTGAAAACTATAGGAAAATAGAAGAGAAAGCTTCAAAAATCTTAAAACTACATCAAAAATCAAGTTTTGTGGATGATGCACTATATATGCTTGCTGTAAGTTATTCAAGAATTGGAGAGTATACAAAAGCGGAACAAAGTTTTAAGGAATTTTTTGCCGTCTTTCCTAATAGTAAACTAACAAATAGAGCAAAGTCGGAATATGGTATTATGTTATATAACTTAGGAAAATTTTCTGATGCAATGGATTATTTAACTAAGACTAATGATAAAACCTCTGACTTTTACCTAATGCTAATATACTACAAGTTTGGAAACTATGGAAAAGCAATGGAAATAGCAAATAAAATTAGCAATGATAAGAAATTTAAGGAAAATCTTGAATTTAAAACTACTCTTGCTTATATTTACGTACAAACGAACAAAATTGATAGTGCTGAAAGAATTATAGATGAAATTTCAAAACTTGGAAATATTCATGATAGCACAAGAATAAGACTATATACTGAGTTATCGGATGCATATTTAAAAAACAAAAACTACGAAAAGGCAATTAGTTCCATAAATAAAATTACATATAAAGATAGCACAAGCTTAGCATTTTCCATAAAACTTAGAACTGCAAGGATTTTCCTACTAAAAGGAGATACAAGCAAGGCAATGGATATTTTTGAGTACCTCTCAAATATTTCATTTGATAGCACTAAGTTTTGGAGCTACTACTATCTTGCGAATATATACGAAAATAAGAATGAATTTGAAAGGGCATTGGAGTTTTACGAAAAAGCATACAGCGGGGGAATAAAAGTTGCAAATGAAAGAAAGGAAATTATACTAAAACTAAAAGCAATGAAGGACGAAAAGGACCATAGAAAACTCTATAAACTTGCTGAAACATTTTACATAGAATTAAACAAACCCCAATTAGCACTTGAAATTTTAGATAAAATAATAAATGAAACAAGTGATAAAAAATTAAAAGAAAAAGCATTACTATTTGCCATATATATATCTTCAAAGTCATTATATGACAAGGAAAAAGCAAGTAATTACTACAGTAAATTGGAAAATCAGGAATACTTAGATATTGCAAAGAAATGGATAGAATAAATTAGAAAAATTTTCTAACTATAAAATTTTGGACTTGATATTCTTCCTTATAAATCAGCTAATATTTAAAGGTGAAGAAAAATTCCTTGCTAATGTAAGGCAGTTGACATTCTCAGGAGAAAATGGAGAAGCATATTTTTCAAAAGATAATAACCTTATAGTATTTCAATCAAAAGGAGAAGGTGGAATTTATGTAATACTTGATGGAAAGTATATAAACCAAATTCAAATGAATTTAAATGAAATAAAAGCGTACGAATATGCCTTGAGAAATATTGGAAATAATAAATATATGGTATTTGTCAAGGGAATATACGATACTATTGGATTGTTTAAAAATGTAAAATATGAAAGGTTTTTTATTAAATACTACTATGAATGCGACCAGATATTTATAATGGATACGAATGGATTTATATTAAAGAAAGTATCAGTTGGTGGAGCGAATACTTGTGGATGGTTTTTAAATGACACTTTAGTTCTATTTTCAAGTACTATAAAGAATGGAAAGGAATGCCCCAAAAATCTATATGCACAAGAGTATATAAAAAAAGGAATTTATGTATGGAGACTATTTAACTACGATTTGTATGTATATAATTTAAAAAGTGATAGCTCATATCCTATATTTATAGATAACTACTACAAAGCGGAAGGTGAAGCGAATTTTAACGATACAATAGTATTTACGTACTCAAAAGACAACGAATTGGATATATACCTTTTTAGTTTAAAAAACAGAAGTATAATTAAAAGGATTACTAATTTTGTAGGGTACGATGGGGGTGGAATGTTTTCACAAGATGGAAGATATATAGTATTTAGGGCATACCACTTAAAGGATAGTGCGGAAATTAAAGAATATAAGGAACTTTTAAGAAAGAATTTAGTTAGACCAGAGGGTGTAGAAATTTATATATATGATTTAGTAAAGGATAGTTTTTGGCAAGTTACTAAATCAATAAAGGGTGTTTCAAATTTTGCTCCTTACTTTCACCCATCTGGAAAGTTTATAGTATTCTCGTCAAACTTACACGCCCCAAATACATTCAATTTTGAATTATATAAAATAGATATTGACGGAAAGAATTTAGAAAGAATTACATATTCTAATGGATTTAATTCATTTCCTATGTTCAGTAATGATGGAAAGAAGATTATATGGACTTCAAATAGAAATGGAAAAACAAGAAGAGATTTTAACATTTTTATTGCAGACTTTATTCAATAATACCTGCTCCAACTAAATAGTCATCTATATATATAGCACCAACTTGTCCTCTTGCAGGTGAAAACTGTGGTTTTTCAAACTCAATTTCAACGTAGTTATTAAAAACCTTAATTCTTGCATCTGCAGGCTCATGAAGATTTCTTATTTTCACTTTTGCTATAAAATCACTTTCTAATTCTACAAAGAAATTTAAATTAACTAATTTTATAAATGAAGTATATGCATCCTCTTCAAATCCTAAAACTACGGTATTAGTTTCAGGAACTACATCTACTACATATGCTCTTTTCCCAAGTGCAATGTTTAAGTGTCTCCTTTGACCTATAGTATAAAGTGCATATCCCTTATGCTTTCCAACTATATTTCCATATTTGTCAATAAAATATCCCTCTTTTGGAATATAATTTCCCTTTTCAATAAGAAATTCTCTATAATCACTATCAACAAAACATATATCCATAGAATCTACTCTCCTTGCATTAATCAAACCAATATCACTCGCCATTTTCCTAATCTCCTCCTTAGTATAGTCTCCTATTGGTAAAATCAAATTATTTACAATTTCCCTTGTAAGATAGCTCAAAAAATATGACTGGTCCTTGCTTTTGTCCTTTGCTCTTGCAATTACTCTTTCACCTCTAAAAGTCCCAATTCTTGCATAATGTCCAGTTGCAAGCTTAGCATTTATACTTTTTGCATACTCAAAAAGTGCACCCATTTTATAGTCTCTATTACAAAAAACACATACATTTGGTACTCTTCCAGATAAATATTCGCTTATAAACATTCTTACTATGTTTTCTTTAAAAGCCTTTGAATAGTTTAAGAACTTAAATGGTATATTAAATTTTTTTGCAACTTTGTATGCAAGCCTTAGTGCATCAATTGAACAACAAGTCCTTGGATTCTTACTTTCATCATATAAAATCACATTCACTCCAATTACTTCATAACCCATATTTTTTAGCAAATATATAGCTACTGAACTATCTACACCTCCCGATAGTCCCAAAACCACTCTATTCATATATTAAATTTTAAAGTTCAATCCCAATTAAAATCAAATGAAAACCAATGACTTGGATATTTTCTTAAAGTCCTTTCAAGATTTCTTAAGTAAAAATCCAACATTTTTTCAAAAGTCATATTTTCTTCATAATACACATCCTGAACTATTCCAAGGTATTTACCATTTCCTCTTATAACGTATGCAAAAACCATAGGAATTTTAAACTTCTCATTTATTTTAAAAATACCAGCTGGTATTTTTCTTTTATGGTTAAACAAACTACACTCTATATAAGAAGTGCCCACAAGTCTATCTGGTGTTACTATTAATATCCCTTCACCACTATTTAAAAATCTTATAATTTCCATAATTTCATTCATTAGAACAAGCCTTGCACCCTTACTTGACCTAAGCTCGTTTAAAAGCTTTAACCATCTTGGATCAATCATCTCAATAATAACCATAACATTGTATCCAAGACAACTTATTAAATTTAATGCATATTCCCAATTTCCAATATGACCACTTAGAAGTATAACTTTCTTCTTTATTTTGTATACATTTTCAAAAACTTCAATATTTTCCAGACTTAGTTTTTCCAGAATTTGACTACAGCTTTTATATTTTACTTTTATAAAATCTGCAAAGTTTAGCATGTAGTTTTCAAACGTCTTAAAAACCATTTTATTATCAAAATCATTCAAAATTATCCTTAAATTATTTTTTATAGCATCCTTCCTTTTTTTATCAATAAAAAACCAAAATATAGCAATTAATTTAAAAACTAACCTTAGCAAGGAGTCTGGAATAAATCTTGAAATTACTATGAAAATCGCTAATGAATATAGTTTTAAATCATCAAGAAATCTATAAATTGCATTTAGCATTTAAAACATTACCATCAATTTAGCAAATTTCTTTCCAAGCTTTATAAAATAAATACCTTTTTTAAGATTTCTATTTAAAATTTTCCTTCCATTCATATCATAAACATAGTCCAGCAATTTACCACCACACAAAAATGAACCGTTTTTAAATAAACAATCAATTTTTTCTTTTTCAGAAATTTCAGGAAAAACTAACATATCGTTTACTGGAAGAGAAATAAATGATGGATATATCTGCCCTGTAAAAACTTTATTTAGTGCAATAAGTTTGTTTGGGTCGTTTCTTCTAAATGGTCCTCCATTATTTGGATTTGGTTCGTATGATGGAAATTTTGATGAGGTGATATATAGCCTTATTCTATGATTTTCCTTAAATACATATGCTGTATTTCTTAGTTTTATAGTAAATTGATAAATCTGATTAGGATTTAGTAAATCTTCCCTATCTACTCCATTTCTATTCCTCGCCCTTAATACTCCCTCAGTTATAAGTACACTTTTTCCATCCGGAAATACATCAGCAAGCATTACAATAAAGTCAGTATCTAATTTATCTGAACTTGCATATATATTTAAAAATGGCTGTCCAACAACTACTAAAGGATGAGTTAGTATGCTTGATGTATATATAATTACATCGTTTCTATTATGTAATGGACTTAAGTCTCTTGGACCAAAAAGAATACTATCTACGTTAAATATACCAAAAAAGTCAAAACCTCCAATTGTAGGGACAGGATTATTGGGGTCATAGTAATAGTAAAAACTATCCTTTAGATAATTTGGTAAGAAAAGTTTCAATGAATCTTTTACTAAAAACCAATTTTGATAGATTGTTTTACTTGGCGGAAAACTATCAGCCTCTATCCACTTATTTTCACCCATTAGGTAAAACTTCACTCTCTTTACGTTACTCCAATCACCAACTTTCCTTGTCCAATATAAAAACCAGTAAAAATGCAGTAAAGGCAAGTCTACTTTTGAGTTTTCTGGAAATATAAAATCACCAACAGTATCTCTATTTAACTTATGAGACCAAGGACCTATTAATATATATTGATTATTCTTTGCTCTATAGTTCCCATATTTTCTAATATAGTTAAATGCATTTATTGCGCCTTCTGTAAACGCATCGAACCACCCTGTAATATGTAGCATAGGAACATTAAAGTAGCTCAGTCTACTATATCCATTTATCCACGCCCAAGGAGTATTTTCTGAGTATATAGCATATTTTTCAATAGTATCAAGCCACATAGTAGCACTTACTAAATTTAACCAATTTTCTACTATAAATTTTCTAAACACACCGTTATAAAATACTTCATGATATAGTGAAAAGCCTGAAATTGAAGGAGTTGCACAAGTTAAATTAAACCCTGTACCTGCAAGAAAATATTGAGTAAATCCTAAAGCAGAACCTCCAAATGTGCAAATTGTATCATTTGACCAGTGTTGATTAGTAATCCACGTGGCAATTTCTTTTCCATCCTGATTAGGTCCCCAACCATCGTTTAAAAATGGGCTTTTAATACCCCCACTTCCCCAATAACCCCTAAGTGTATTTACAACATATGCAAAGTTATTATTAACTATAAATGCTATGCCTAAGCTATCAAGAAAACCAAGCGTATCATATGGAGTTCTTACTAATAATGTAGGAAATTTTTTATTTATAGTATCAGATGGAAGCCAAACATAAACCTTTAGTAATGTCCCATCATTCATTATAACATCAGTTTTATAGTGTATCCAAAAAACAAAATAATACATATTTTAAAATTTTATAGCACTTTCAATGGTTTTAGTAGTTCGTTCTCTATCTTGCCAACTCCTATAAAATTTCCATCACAATATACTCTGTAAATACCTTCTTTATATTTATACCTTGTAATTTGTCCACTTTTAAATTTAAAGCAGTCAATTATTTCTATTTTTTCAAAAAAATAAAGTGCTTCATCTATACTTATAACTTTAAATTCACTGTCGTTTAAGCTGTGTGCATTTTCTAATTTAAAACTTCCAATTGCTATTCTTTTCAGTTCTAATACATAACCATAGGTATTTAGTTTCTCTGCTAAGTCCCTTGCAAAACTCCTTACATAAAATCCACTACTAACTCTAAGAAAAATATCTGCTTCATTATTCACTTCGTATACACTTAAAACTTTTAGTTCGTATATTTTTACCGTTTTTGGTTTAATTTCAAAATCAATTCCTTCTCTTGAAAGCTCATATGCCCTTTTACCATGTATCCTTTTTGCTGAAAATTTAGGTGGAATTTGCTCATATTCCCTTGGAAAGTCCTCTATCACTTTTTGAAAAACACTAATATTCAACTTAAAACTACTATCTACGTTTATTATATCCCCTTCAACATCAAGCGTATTAGTTTCTATTCCAAATTTTATTTTTGCAATATATGTCTTTTCAAGCCCTATTAGAAATTCTATAAATTTCGTAGCTTTGTTTATACCAATTACCAATAAACCTTCCGCAAATGGGTCTAATGTACCTGAGTGCCCTATTTTTTTAAAACCCAAAATCTTCTTCAATACTCTTATAACATCGTAAGAAGTATATCCTTTAGGTTTGTTTATCAAAATAAAACCATTCATTTTTTAAATTTTAAACTTTAAAATTTAAATATGGAAAAACTTTCAATTGAACTTTCGAACGATTCAATTGGTTTTTCTTTAAATAAATTAGATGTTCCTGAGTTTAACATAGAAGATAAAATACCTTCAAAGCTTTTAAGAAAATCCAAACTTAATCTACCACAATTATCTGAAAATGAAACTTTTAGACATTTTCTAAGATTATCCCAACTAAACTATAACATTGATAAAAATATTTATCCCTTAGGTTCTTGTACTATGAAATATAATCCTAAGATAAATGAAGAGCTTGCAAGACATCCAAAATTTATAAATTTACACCCACATACACCAGACGAATTTTCACAAGGAGCACTTTCAATAATATATGAGCTTTCTGAGCTACTTAAAGAAATCTCAGGTATGGATGCAGTAAGTCTTCAACCTTCAGCAGGTTCACAAGGAGAACTTACAGGTATATTAATTATATCAAAATATCATAATTCTAAAGGAGAAAAAAGAAAAATCGTTTTAATACCAGATTCAGCACATGGAACGAACCCAGCGACCGCTACCTTGGCAGGTTTAAATTCAGTTGAAATTAAAACAGTAGAAACAGGAGGAATACTTAAAGCAAAAAGTATAAAAAATGAGATAGATAAGTATGGTGAAAATATTGCAGGTTTAATGATAACTAATCCAAATACCTTAGGAATTTTTGAAGAGGAAATATATGAAATATCTAATTTATTGCATAAAATTGATGCGCAAGTTTATATGGACGGAGCTAATATGAATGCACTTGTAGGAAATTTAAAACCTTCTAAATTTGGTATCGATGTAATGCATTTTAATTTACATAAAACATTTTCTACACCACACGGTGGAGGTGGTCCTGGAAGTGGTGCGGTTGCAGTTAAAAAACACTTGGCAAAATTTTTACCAAATCCAAGAGTAAAAAAAATAGATGGAAAATACAAATTAGTATATGAAGACCAGGAATATAGTATAGGAAGAATACATAGCTTTTATGGAAACTTTGGTATGCACATTAGAGCATTAGTTTATATTAGAATGCTTTCAAGTGAAGGTTTGAAATTTATTTCATATCTTTCAGTATTGAATGCAAACTACTTAAGAAAGAGATTAGAAGAAATTGGATATAAGGTGGGATTTGAAAAACCAAGTATGCATGAATTCGTATTAACATTAAAGGATATAAAAAATAAATATGGTATAAAGGCTTTAGACGTTGCAAAAAGAATACTTGATTATGGTTTTCATCCACCTACAATTTACTTTCCTCTAATAGTAGAAGAAGCATTTATGATAGAACCTACAGATAGTGAAAGTAAATCATCTTTAGATAGCTATATTAAAGCTTATGAAAATATAATGAAAGAAATAAAAGAAGAACCAAGTTTATTAATAAATGCACCTGTTAATACTCCAATTGGAAGACTTGATGAAGCAAAAGCAGCAAAAGAGCTAAAAGTTAAGTGGCAAGATATAGATTAAATTCTTAGAAAGTGCAAGAAGCTTATTATTGAAAACAAGAATTTCTTTAATGTCTTTAACATTACTATAAGTATAAAATCTCTTTTCTTTCATAGAAAATCTATAAACTCCACTATTGCTTGCAATATAAATAAAGTTTCCATATATAAGACAATCATTTACATTACCAAGTGAAAAACTATATGCTACTTCACTATTGTTTAAACTTCTTATACCATATCTACTACACAAGAAACTATCTACAACACTTATATACCAATCAGATGGCTGTTTTATATAGGCTAAACTATCATCCTTAAGGTAAATATCATATACTCTTCCATCGTATAACCTTGTAAAACCATCATCAAATTCATATACACCATCTATAGATACAATATAGAACTTATTTTTTAGAAACCTTATTTTTTGAAAGTCTATTGCTTTCATTGTTTTAAAAACTTCATCATCTTCGTCTATTCTATATATGTTATTTTTGCAAAATACAAATCTATCTATAATCCTTGCAATATCAGTACAAATGTCAATTTTAATAAAATTAACCTGATTAAATTCGCTGTCCAACACATCTATACCTTTTTCTCCAAGTATATATAGCTTATTTTCTCTAATAGTAAATGACTTAAATATTTTATTGAAAGTGCCTATGCTTATTGAATCTTTTAATGTAAGTGAATTTTTATAGTAAATCCTAAGACCTAAACCTTCAGAGCCTACAAGGTTATAGTCTAAATACTCAAAAGACTTAGTAAAATTTACAAAACCTTTTTTTACATTATAAATACCATTTTGACTAAAATTTAAACTATGTGAAGACCAATACACATTTGAATAAAAGGTGTCCTCCTCAAAACCTGCATCATTTAGCACTTTTCTATAGCTTTCATAGTCCAAAACTAACTTATAGTCATCAGTTATACCAAATCTTTTCGGAATTTCTATGTTTGATTTAACTAAATATGGACTTTGATGAAAATTCCAATTAAAACCAATTTTGTATATGCTATTGTTTGAGATGTAATATATCCAATTACCCATGTGTGCAATAAAATTTACTTTTGAAAATGTGATATATTGATATATAACCTTGTAATTGTTTGCATCTAATACTAAAATCCCAGTTTCACTTCCAAGTGAAATTTTAAAATCCTTTACAAAAATTGAATAAATATAAGTAAAAGGAGCAATTGCTATCAAATTTAAATTTTAAAGTAAACGTTATATCTGTATTTTATAGTTCCAAAGGAAGATTTGATATAGCCTACGGAAGATGTGGTTTCCAAGCCAAAGTCTAAAAATTCTATCTTATTTTCAATTGCCCATTTAGCTGATATATAAAATAGAAATTCACCAATAGAAAAGCTCTCAAATTCGTAATATCCAGATAACCAAAGCAAGGCATAATTTTTTAATTTTAAAATGAGTATACCACCAAGATAGGTATTTCCTAAAACAACATTCAAAAGACGAAGATAATCTTTTAATAGAAGAATGTTTTCTTTCTTGTAAATTTTATGATATCTTGAATATAAATTAGCATAGCTTATATAGAACTTATCAAATAATTCAAATCCTTCAACAACCTCTATACCAAGTTTCTTTTGCTTATTTATTAACTTTTTTATACTTCTGTATCTGCTTTTTTTCATGTTTTTATGTAAATCTTCAAGACTTTCAGGAATTTGCAAAATATAAGTAAAAACCTCCTTTTTATTAAGAAAACTTACATCTATCTTATTTTCAAAGTCATAAATAAATAGCCTAAGGAACTTTTTTGAAATTAATTTCAAAAACTGATTATCTACGCTATCTATAAATCCCCCATAGAATCCATATGGTAAGGAATACGCCCTTTTTATTATTAAACCTTTTGAAATTATTGGCAAAGGATAAATAGTGTAAATTTTACCTTTTGAAAAAATTGATAGTTTTCTTATAAAACTTTCATCGTAAAAAGGATTTTTCAAAGTCTAAACATAACTATAAGACCACCAAATACATATAAAGTTGTTTTAGGTACTAGTCCAAATGCAGGAGTTATTTGAAAGCCTAAGTCTATGGGAGCTTCTGTAAACGAAAATAGTAATGTGAATGGAATTCTAATACCTACAAGAACATCAGTTTCATCCTTAGTTTTCTCTGCAGTTAAGTAGCCTCCAACTCCTATATAGAACTTAAGCGGTTGAAGCTCCCTTGTAGGGATATTAAAGTCTTTATCAATACTTACATAGAAGTTTTCAGTTTGTATATTCCAACCAGCCATAATTCTTATATCTTGTTCTAATCTTAAATTTAGGGCTGTCGGTAGTCCTATATGAGCACCAATAGAATGAAGTTGGGAAAGAATTATATAAATCATAGTCAAAATTTTAAGGTAAAAAACTTTAAAATTTACACTTGAAAGTCTTAAGAAAAGCAAAACAAATATTTACAAGTGCAAATCCATTAATTATAGAAAATGGTTCTATTGTCTTTGATAAAGATATCATATGGATAGGAAAGGATGAGGATTTACCGAGTGAATATCTAAAAGAAGCAATCAGAGTATTTGATGTTTCAAATAAGGTAATACTTCCCGGCTTCGTAGATGCACATACGCATTTGGTGTTTTATGGAAATAGGGTTTTTGAATTTATTTTAAGATTAAAAGGAATGGACTATTTAAAAATTAGGGAAATAGGTGGAGGTATATTAAAGAGTGTAAGAGATACAAAAAGTGCAACTAAGCAAGAAATTTTAAAATATGTAAAGAAGTTCATTTATAAGTTTATAGAATATGGGACAACTACTATTGAAGCAAAGAGTGGATATGGTTTAGACTTGGAAACTGAAATAAAAATTCTTGAAACTATAAATGAATTGAATCAAAAACCATTAACTATAGTCCCTACATTTTTAGCACATGATATTCCTGAAAATAAGAAGAAGGAAGAATATGTAATAGAACTTATAGAATATTTAAAAGTTATAAAAGAGATGGAATTAGCAAAATTTGTAGATATATTTTGTGAAAAGGGTGTATTTGAAATAGACGAAAGTAGAAAGTTTTTAGAAAGTGCAAGGAATTTAGAATTTAAATTAAAGATGCATACTGATGAGTTTTATAATATTGGTGGTTCAAGACTTGGGGTAGAATTAGGAGCGACTTCAATTGACCATTTAAATGAAATTAAAGAGGAAGATATAGAGATAATTTCAAAGAGTAATGTTGTTTGTGTTTTGCTTCCTTCTACAAGTTTTCTTTTAAGAAAAGAGAAATATCCTCCTGCAAGAAAACTTATAGATAATAACTGTATAGTTGCCCTTGGAACTGACTTTAATCCAGGAACTTCATTTACACAAAATATGCAGTTTGTAATTTTACTCTCTGTAATATTATTAAAGATGACTATTGAAGAAGCAATAATTTCTTCTACTATAAATTCTGCAAAAGCTATAGGAATGGAAGATAAAGTAGGCAGTCTTGAAGTTGGAAAGTATGCAGATATTTTAGTTTTTGATTTTGAAGACTATAACTTCTTAGTATACAATAGTGCTATAAACAATTTAAAATACGTCTTTAAAAACGGTAAATTGCTCTTTTCTAAAAGCTAAATTTAATAAAAAATTCAGCTCCATCCATTTTTGGATAAAAGCCCATTTCTATTTCTTTTCTTGGATAAAATAGAAATGAATGAACTGCTGATACTATGTGATTAGCTAATATAGTAAATCCTAATATATCTCTAAATGACTTTATAGAGCGATATCTTGAACGAAGAGACTGATAGTGAAAGTAAGATTCAATATCTTTCCATTTCCAAGTTGCATCTATATTATTTTCCTCTATGAACTTTGCCTGAGCATCTAAGTTATCTGGATATCTTCTCCTTGCCTCATCGTATAGCCATATTAGGAAAAATTCTTTACTATAAAAGTCCTCCAAAAGAGTATATATGCGACTATTACTATAGTTATTAGAATTAGAATAGTTATATGCCCAAACCTTATAGTTGCTTTCACTTATATTTAATTCTTTCGTTTTTAAAACGTAGCTTAATACTAATACTACTTCAGAAGAGAACATAAGAAAAGCACTTTTTTTGTCAAAATCAAGCTGAGACCAACCAGGAATAAGAAGCGACTTTAAAAAGGGTATCATTTCATAATTTCTTTTAATTTCCTTTCATCGTATGCATTCATTGATAAAAACCAGTCTAAAAGTTTCTCCCTCAATACTTTTAAAGGTCTTCCTCTTCCATCAAAAACTAAACCCACTACTCCACCTTCTACCTCAGCTACTACTTTCTTATTTGGTCCTTCTCCTACATCAAAATTACTATATGGAACTAATACAACCTTTGCTTTTTTACCAAGAGGTAGTGGAAAGAGTTTAATCTCCCCAAATTTAAGTTCCATAGTTTCTACTTTATTATCAAAATGGATTTCTGCTTTTAGTATGACTTTACCTTCTTTTTCTATTCCCTTTGGAGAGATTGAAGTTCCAAGTCTTATAAGGCAATCTCTATCAAAAACTTCAAAAGCTGCTTGCTCATTTATTGTAGATAAAACTCCTAAGTGTGGCATCATGAAAATACTATCTACCGCCATTTTTGTAATACCTTCTGGTTGAAATGCATCAAGCATCATTAAAAACGATTGTGCTCTTCTTGGTGTATGTGAAAGCACACCACCTGAACCTATTATAAGATTTAAAGTCATCATATTTACTAATGTTCTCTCAATCTGCTGCTGTATAGCTCTGGTAATATCTCCTCTTACTTGAATACCTTTTAGTTCAGAAGCAAAAAGCTTATGTTGTTCAAGTGCAAGTCTAAGTGCTTCTCTTGCTATTGCTTGCTCTACTATCAAGTCTTCTAATGTCATAGGAATTGTTGTAGGTCTAATCATCTTGTTTCTTATTCTATTTCTTAATTCATATTCGTCAATGTTAAAAGGAATCCATCTAAGTATATTTTCAATACCCGTTTCTACCATTACATTTGCAATAGAATAACTCATTCCAAGGTTTGCGGATACAGTTCTATTAAATTTACCCTTAAATACACTAAATACGTCAGTTGTTGCACCTCCAATATCAACACCAAGAACCTCTATATTATTTTCCCTTGCAACTTTTTCAATAAGCATGCCGACTGCACCCGGAGTTGGCATTATAGGTGCATCTACTAATGACATAAGTTTATTGTACCCCGGTGCTTGTTGCATTACGTGCTCTAAGAATAAATCATGAATTTTTTCTCTTGCAGGTCCGAGATTTTCCACTTCCAACTGTGGTCTAATATTTTCTACTACATATAGTTCCACTTTATCTTCTAAAATTTTCTTAATTTCAGGTACTGCCTTGCTATTTCCTGCATATATCAGAGGCATCTTATAAGAAATACCAAACCTTGGTCTTGGTTCAGCTGCAACTATAAGTTGTGCTAATTCTACTACATGCTTTACTGTCCCTCCTTCAGTCCCACCCGCAAGTAGTATCATATCAGGTCTTAATTTTCTAATTAGTTCTATTCTTTGATAAGGTAATCTTCCATCATTTATAGCTATTACTTCCATTACAATTGCACCTGCGCCAAGTGCAGCCCTTGCCGCACTTTCAGCAGTCATATCCTTTACAACACCCATTACTAACATCTGAAGCCCACCACCAGCAGAAGAAGTAGATACATATGCATCTATATTTTTAAGCTTACCATTACTAATAAATTCGTTATTAGTAAGTTCTTCAAGTTCATTTACTGCATTCATCACACCAATAGTTACATCTTCAAATGGTTTTTCAACAGTTGTAGGTGCTTCACCTCTTGCAATTAATCTATATCCATCTTCTCTTTTTTCTATAAGTATTGCTTTAGTAGTTGTGCTTCCACAGTCAGTTGCTATTATCCTTTTGTGCATTCTCCAAAGTTTAAAGTTGACATAAAAAATTAAACTTTAACTGACTTTAATATCGTAATTCCCATCATTATATTAAGTACAATTAAAGCAATGAAAAGTACTATATAAACAAAAAAGAATGGCACATAAAAAAAAGCATAACATATAATAAGAGCAATCAGCAGCTTTTTTAACTTTGGAATATTATATATCAAAGTAAAACCAGTAAAAAAGTTAAAAAACCTATAAGGAAAAGAGTGTAGTCATTCATAGAATGCGAAGATATTGAACCAGTTTTATAATGCAGCGAAAAGGAAAGAGCCAAAATTGTTAAAGAGAATATAACTAAGAAAACTCCTAATATTCCTGTAATGATAAATAATAAATTCTTTTTTTCCTTCCAAATTGAAAAAAATGCAAATGGCATAATAATATATCCAACAAAAACAGGAGACAAGATGAAGGACCAGCCCAGAAGCCTCATAATATTAAGTTTTAAGAGGTTTTCTTTTCGTAGAAGGTAGTAAAACATTATTTAGTATAAGCCTATATCCAGGTGAGTTTGGATATTTTGAAAGTTCAGTAGGTGGTTCTCCAACAAAATGCTGATAGTCCTCAGGATCATGACCTCCAAGAAACGAAAAGAAACCCTTTCCATATGCACCATATATGTATTTAACTTCATCAGTCCCTGGGACATCCGCCAAAACTATCACATTATCCTTTATCTTATCTCTTCTAAAACCAGTATCCTGTCCAAGAAACTCCCTTATTACAGAAGTGTGGTTTTGAACAAGTATGGTAGGTATTATATCAAATTTTGCAGAAAACTCAAAAAGTTCAAAATAGCTATCTGGTCCTCTAATTGCAGTTTCCCTTGTAATGTCTACATCTGAGTGCTCATAAATATATGGATCACTTATTACTTTAAAATCCTTAAATGCAAATGTTTGAGAATAATCCAACTTTTCATTGTAATTTGGCTCTGGTGGTGTATTATCAAATGGAACATCAGCTATATCAACAAGTTGACTTGCTAAGGAAATATCTAAGGTAATAGGAGCAGCACACATTGCAAAAAGAAACTTTCCACTTGCAACAAAATCTCTTATTTTCCTTGCAACTGCCTTTTTTAGCTCAGGAATATTTTTAAATCCAAGCCGTTTTGCTGCACTTAAATTAATCTCTTGCATATCTATATACCAGTCAGCAAACTGATAACTTGCCCAAAACTTACCAAGCATACCTGTAAAATCATCATGATGTAAATGTAGCCAATCGTATTCCATTACCTTACCATTTAATATTTCTTCGTCCCAAATCCTATCATATGGTATTTCCGCATAAGAAAGTGCAAGTTCAACTGCATCATCCCAAGGTCTATTGTATGGTGGAGCATATACTGCAACTTTTGGGGCTCTAACTAATTCTACTATTTCCATATTCCTCTTTTCAACTACTGAATATATCTCTGCAACATCAGAATGACTTAAATTCTCAACATAAACTCCCATTTTGCTTGCTTTAATGAGAATATCCTTATTAAACTCCATCATGAAACTACCACCTCTATAATTTAATACCCACCAAGTTTTATATCCATTCTTTACGGACCAATACGCAAGACCATATGCTTTCAGATGATTAGTTTGTCTATCATCCATAGGAACTAAAATTCTTTCAAAAGATAGAATAATAATAATCATATAGTAAATTTTAAAGTTTTGCTTTAAAATTTTAAGAATGAATAGAAAAAGAAATATAAAATGTTCATTTTGTGGTAGGAGTGAGGAAGAAGTAGGAAGACTAATTGGTGGAAGTTATGCATATATATGTAGAGACTGTGTAGAACTTGCACATGAGATTTTAAATAATGAAGAAATCGAAAGAGAAGAATTAATATATAATTTACCGAAACCTGAAGAGATTAAAGCTTTTTTAGATGAATACATAGTGGGTCAAGAAAAAGCTAAAAAAATTATCTCAGTTGCAGTATACAATCATTATAAAAGAATTAAGTATAGAGGAAAATTTAGAGATGTTGAAATCGAAAAGTCAAATATACTTATGATTGGTCCAACAGGGGTAGGAAAAACGCTAATGGCAAAAACACTATCTAGGTTGCTAAAAGTCCCATTTGCTATATATGATGCAACACCATTAACTGAGGCTGGATATGTTGGAGAGGACGTAGAAAATATTATTTTGAGACTTGTCCAAAATGCTAACTATGATATAGAGCTTGCACAAATTGGTATAGTATACTTAGATGAGTTTGATAAACTTTCAAGGAAAAGTGAAAATCCATCAATTACAAGGGATGTAGGTGGAGAAGGAGTTCAACAGGCACTATTGAAGATAGTAGAGGGTACAATTGCAAATGTTCCACCAAAAGGAGGAAGAAAACATCCAGAACAAAACTATATTCAAGTAGATACTACTAACATTCTATTTTTGATGGGAGGTGCATTTGATGGTCTCACAGAAATAATAAAATCAAGATTAGGCAAAAAGCAAATTGGATTTATGAGCAATTTAAATAAACTACCAGATAGTGAGATACTCCATTTTGTTCAACCTGAGGATTTAATAAAATATGGCATAATACCAGAGATGGTAGGTAGACTGCCTGTAGTAGCGGTATTTGACCCATTGGATATTCCAGCATTAGAAAAGATACTTACACAACCTAAAAATGCACTTATTAAACAATATCAAAAACTTTTTGAAATGGAAGGTATTGAATTGATATTTACTGAAGATAGTATAAAGAGGATTGCTGAAATTGCATATAGTAAGAAGGTTGGAGCAAGAGGTCTAAGGGCAATTTTAGAAGAAGTGTTAATGGAATGGATGTTTAAAATTCCAAGTATAAAGGGAGTTAGAAGAGTTATCATAAACAAAGATGTTATAGACAAGCACAAAGAACCTATAATAGAAATAGAAGACATAAGATTAAAAGCTTGAAAGCTATATTAATATCTACTGTAAAGAGTAGTAAAGAAAGATGGAAAGGTTTGGATAGACTTGAAGAGCTTGCAGAGCTTGCAATGTCTTCAGAATTTGAAGTTTTTGAAAAATTACTACAAATAAAAGAAAGACCTGATCCCGCATATCTTATTGGAAAAGGTAAAGTAAAGGAAATTAGTGAGTTATGTAAAAAATACAACATAGACGCAGTTATTTTTGATAGTGAGCTTAGTCCAATACAAAAGAGAAACTTAGAAAAGGCTATAAACAAAAAAGTAATTGATAGAACTGAGCTAATTATAGAAATCTTTAGAAGAAGGGCAAGAACATCCGAAGCAAAAATACAAGTGGAAATAGCATATTGGGAATATCAGCTAACTCACTTGGTAGGTTTAGGTAAAGAAATATCGCTCTCAAGACTTGCAGGTATGCCAGGGACAAGAGGACCGGGAGAACAACTATTAGAAAATGAAAGAAGAAGAATAAAAGAAAGAATAAGACACTTAAACAAAAAGCTAAAAGACATTGAAAGAACGAAAGAAATACAGAAAGAAAGCAGAAGGGACTTTATTAAAATTTCACTTGTAGGATACACTAATGTAGGAAAATCAACACTTATGAACTTACTTACACATTCTAATGTTTATGTGGACGATAAGTTATTTGCAACATTAGACGCTACTACAAGAGAGCTAAAAATTGATGGAATACCATATAAAGTAGTTATTTCAGATACAGTTGGATTTATTAGAGACTTACCACCAAATTTAATTGCATCTTTTAAAGCAACACTATCAGTTATTGAAGATGCGGACTTAATACTTCATGTAATAGACATATCTCACCCTAATGTAAATGAGCATATAAGAGTAGTTGAAAAAATACTTTTAGAGATGGGGCTTTCAGAAAGGTCTAAAATAATGGTATTTAATAAAATTGATTTAATTTTGGACAAAAATCAAATACTAAGATTTAGAGAAAAGTATACAGATAGCGTATTTATTTCTGCAAAACTAAAAATAGGAATTGAGAAATTAATAGAAAAGATTAAGGAAGTTTTACTAAGACAATTTGTAGAGTTTGAGATTATTACAGAAAACTATAACCTATATTCAAAATTAAAAAAGCTTGCACTAATTCAAGAAGAAGAAATAGAAAATGGTAAGATAAAATTAAAAGGCATAATACACAGGAGATTTTATAGCTATGTTGATAGTTCTAATATTAGATATTAAGGAAATTGAAAACTATTTGAAAAAGAAACAACTGCAACTTGCAATAGAAGAAATAAAGAGCCTAAAAACTGAGTATGAATTTATGAAAGCATACTACTTATTTTTGAAATATGAGCAAGATGAAATGGTCGTTATAGAAACTGCAAGAAAGACATTAAGAAATGAAAACTTTATGATAAATGAAGCATTTGAATATTACTACAAAAATGATAATGTAGAAAAGGCAATATATGAACTTTCAAAATCAAACGATGAAAACTATATTTACTATCAAACATTAAGGCTATATAGTAGTTTCGGGACAAGGATTTACAGGGAGTTAGATAAATATAAATTTAAAGAAAATTTTAGAAAAGCAATTTATAGATTTTTTTTAACAGACGGAAAACTTGAAATGGCACTAAAATATGCATTAAGTTATCAAGAAACCCTAACGATAGCAAATAGTTATTATGAAGAAGAAAATTATGAAAAAGTTATTGAACTTTTAAAAAATAAAAGGGATAATTTTTCAAAAAGACTATATGGTCTTTCACTATATAAAACAGGAAACTATGAAAGTGCAAGTAAAATACTGGAAAACATTGAGCCAGAAACAGCCGCAATTTGTTATGTAAAAACTGGTAATTATGAAAAAGCATTGAAACTAACAAAAGATACAAATATTATTATAATTTCACTATTTGAGCTAAAGAGATACAATGAACTTATTAAGTTTTGCAAAGACAATTTTTATAAATATTGCTTTCTATCATATCTATATACACAAACACCAGAAAGCTTAATAAATTATTTCAATAGAACATTTAAAAAGGCAAAAAATATAGATAGCGATATTGCACTATATATTGAAATTCTAAATACATACAAAAAAGACGACGCACTCGGATTTTTCTATATTATAAAAGGTGAAGAAAGAAGCCTCAATGACAAAAACTTAGAAAATCTTGCACACGCAATTTATTATGAAAGAAAAAATAACATGAAAAAGTCAAAGGAATATTTAGAAAAAATTTCAGAAAGTAGTTGGATTAGACCATTTGCTATATACAAACTATACTTGATAACAAAGAATATAAACTACAAACAACAAATTATGGAAAATTATCCAAGTTCAGTATATGCTGAGATTATAAGAGACAAGTAATAGTTTTAAGCTTTAAAATTTAACTATGATTGTCACTATTTCTTTACCTTATATAACAAGTTGGGATATTTTATCAAAAATAAGCTTAGACTATGTGAAGAAAGGTTCACATGTCCAGTCAGTCGGTCCAGAATACCTAGGTGGTGTATTAGGAAATTGGTATCTATATAACCTATCAGGTTCTATTTATGGTAACGGAATATCAAGAGATAGTATATCTGTAGTAGTTCAGCTAAATCCTAACGATCTACCCTATTGTCCTTCCCAAACTCCAACTGTTGCAATAAGATTAGAACACATACAAGCAAATCAGAATAGAATTGACACCACTTTTCAATATGTAAGACCATACGACTCACTTGCAGTATATGGAGGAATAGGTGTATATAGAATAAATAGAAACACTTGGGAAAGCTTAGATACTTGTGTTATAAAACCTAATATCGCTATACCTATTGAAAGTTTTGACGGAGATCAAATACCAGATACTGTATGGTATAGACCTTCACCAGGTTCTCTATTATCAAAAAATGCAGATACTGTATATAGTAGAGCAGAGATAAGGTATAAAATCAGAATAACTAATACTAATCAATATCCAATAGACTCCATATTAGTTTTTGATAGATACAAGTTTAGATTTCGTGAAAATAAGGGATTTTGGTTAATAAGTCTTGATACAAGTTATGCAATGCTTTATACACAATTTGGTCCTATTCCACAAACCCAGACAAACTTACTTAGAAAAGAACTTCAAAATTCCAGTGTTAATCTATTAGAAAATATAAGTGGTAAGTTCAAAATAGTAAACAGCAAAATATACTTTGATAGAAACTACGATGGTATGATATACATATACAAACCAAACGGCACATTAGAAAGGTCTTTCTATTTTAAAGGAAATATTTTAGACCTATCTAAGCTAAAAGGTTTATATATCATTAAAATAAGAGAACAATATATCAAATTTTTAAATTAGCGGGAGCTTTTCCCGCTTTTATAATTTTGTAGATTAATGCTTTTAGTTTTATTTAAAATAATTGACAATGAATTAGAAGAAAAACTTAGAACTTTACATAAAGACAGCTTTATAGATATTCTAATTGTCTTAAAAGAACAGAAATTACTATCAAATATAAAAAATCCGAAGTTCAATGTAGAATATCTCAAAGCTAATCACCTAAGTAGTCAAGGTCCAGTTATGAATTTTTTAAAATCGTTGGATATAAAGAATTTAAAGCAATTTTGGGTAATAAATGCAATTTATGCAAAGATTAAAGTTTCTAATGTAGAAAGTCTTAAAAGTAGAGGCGAAATTGAAAGAATCTATTATGCAAGAGATAATTTTTTTATAGTCTCTGATATAAAAGAAGGAAATAGAATTTTATTAGATACTCCTACATATGGTATTAAACTAATAAAGGCGGATAGTGTATGGATTAAATACAATATAAAAGGCAGAGGTGTAATATTAGGCAGTATAGACACAGGAGTTGACACAAGTCATCCTGCGCTAAAGGGAAAAATTTTAAGCTATTGGCTTGATGCAGTAAATTATCAAAAATATCCATACGATGACCATAATCATGGAACTCATACCATTGGAACTATGGTAGCGGATTCAAATGTGGGAGTAGCACCAGAGGCAAAAGTTATAGCCTGTAAGGCATTTAATAAATATGGAAGAGGTAGTGCATTTTCAATTTTAGACTGTATTCAGTTTTTTACTGAACTTAAAGCGGAGTATGGACTGGATATTAGAATTATTAATAACTCTTGGGGAACACTTGGAAATAATACTTGGCTTTGGAATGCTATATGGAATGGATGGCGTGCAAATGGAATAATTCCTATATTCTCTGCAGGAAATTCAGGTCCAAATTTAAATACTATATTAAGCCCTGCGGACTATCCACATGTAATTGCGGTAGGAGCGGTAGATTGGAATGATACCGCTACAACTTTTTCAAGTAGGGGACCTGCACCAAGTAGTCCACCATATAACGATAATTCGTTTTGGTCAAGAATTGACTGGAATTATATAAAACCTGATATTATGGCACCAGGAAGAATGGTCTATTCTACTATTAGAAATGGTAGTTATGCATATGGAAATGGAACATCCATGGCATCACCGCACGTTGCAGGGGCAATTGCTCTAATGCTTGAAAAAAACCCAAATTTAGAATACTATCAAATTTATCAAATATTAACTGATATAGCAAATGACAAAAATTGTAATCAAGCAGATTGGCCAAATAACCACTGTGGTTGGGGAAGGATAAATGTTCTAAAAGCTATAGAGAATATAAACCAAGGAAATAGCCCATTTTTAGTATATATAGATAGGTTTATATACGATAAAAATCAAAATGGAAAAATTGAAGATTTTGAAACTGTTTATGTAGATATAAAAATTAGAAATAGTGGTTATGATACATTGAAGAATGTATATGCAAAGCTTTATACAAACTCAAATTTAGTTAATATATTAGATGATTCCATATTTTTCGGAGATTTAGCCCCTCAGACTGAAATAAATGCATTCTCAAGAAGCGACAGCTTCAAGTTCATGGCAAATAATATAGATGATGGAGATAGTGTAGTATTTACGATAAATATAGTGAACAAAAACTACAAGTTTAAAATTTTTCTTGGAGAAATTCCTATAGGTACTGCAACAATTGATACCACTATATCAAGTTTTTCATTTTCAAGTAATGGAGAATTTAAAGAATTTAAATTCCCTAAAGATAGTGCAAATTTATTAACTTTTGGTTCTATTGCATTTGGAAATTCAGTTAATTATTTAAAGGACAATTTCTACAATTCAAGAGACTTATATAGCACTTGGGGTATATATAGAAGTTATTATTTTCCGGGAGAATGCTATAGTTTTGTTTCAACAGATGGAAACATAGAAGTTAAGGGTATATTTTATGGACTTGAAAATGATAGCATCACACATTTAAAGTATAGGATAAAGAATATCTCAAATAACCTAATAAACAATTTACTATTTGGACTATTTGTAGATTTTGATATAAAGTCGCCAAGTAATGACTTTGGTTGGTCTATAAAGTGCTCTCCAAGTTATGGAGGAATAGTTTTTAAGTCAGATGACTATAACTACTACATAGGTCTTTTTCTTTCTAATGGAGTTTACAAAACATCAAGAATTTTTCCAAATAATATTCAGTTTTCTAAAGCTAATAAGTTTATGATATTAGATGGAATACTTGGAGATAGTATAAATTTAAGTCCAAATAACTACTCTATATCAGTATCTGCAGGACCATACTTTATAAACCCAAACGATAGCATAATGTTAGATTTTATACTTCTTGCGTCATTAGATACAATAAAGTGCAAATTTACCAATTTAGTTCAAAATGAAATATTCAAGTTTGACTACAAAAATCGTAATATAATTTTAAATCTTGAAAAAGAAACGGATTTTGAATATATTATATATAAACTGGATGGGAGAATAGTTAATAGCTATAGTGCAAAATTAAAAAAAGGTAGTTATAGCTTTAAACTAAATGCGAAAAAGGGAATTTACATTTTAGACATGAAACTATTTGGAAAAAGACAAAGACTAAAGATTATTTTATTTTAAACTTTATAAATTCAAGAAGGTAGTCATAAAAATTCTTGTCTAAACTTTCCGCATATATTCTAATAATTGGCTCAGTATTTGAAGGTCTTATATGTATCCAACTATTGTTTTTTCTTAGATACAATCCATCTTCAAGGTTCTTTTCAAAATCTTTAAACTCCCCTAAAAATAAAGACTTTAGCTTCTCAAATTCAACATTCTCTACCTTTTCCTTTATATTGTAAGTTTTTGGTAAATTATTTAAAATTTTTATAAGTCTTCCTTCTATATAACTATTTAAAATTAGTCCAAGAGATAAAAGACCATCTCTTGTTTTATTAAATTTTGGATAAATTATTCCACCATTTCCCTCACCACCTGCTATACCATTAATCTCAATTATCTTTCTTAAAACATTAGCCTCTCCAACCTTTGAACGAATTACATTCACTCCATACTCCCTTGCAATAAACTCAACTAAAATAGTAGTAGAATAATTAACTACAATATCTCCTTTTTCCCTTTCTAAAATTTCTGAAATTCCTACGACTAAAGTTAGTTCTTCAGACAGTATTCCATAATTCTTCACACCAAAAACTAACCTATCACCATCAGGGTCAGTTGCAAATACTAAGTCGCATTTATCCAAAAGTCCTTCTAATGACTTTAAATATTCTGGTCTTGGTTCTGGATTTCTTGTAAAAATTCCAGAATCCTCACAATTTATCTTTATTATATTCCTTATTCCAAACTTTTCAAGAAGCTCAGGAAAAACCTTATAGGTTGCACCATTTACACAATCAATGCCAATTTTCATATTACTATTAACTAACTTAAAACCTACAAAATCCACTATACTATCTAAATGCAACTTGTATGCATTCTCTGAATATACTACTTCACCAATACATGAAGAAAACTTCATTTTTCCTAAATAGCTTTTTAAAACTTCAAGCTCATCTTCAAATAGAAATCTATCCCCTATGGCTAATTTCAATGCATTGTACTCACTTGGATTATGACTTGCAGTTATAATTATACCTCCATCTAAGCTTAGCGATTTTATAATATATAACGTAGTAGGTGTGGGGCAAACAGAGAGTGTATATACATTTTTACACGTAGATAGTGCTGTATTTAAAACTATTGGATATAGAACTTTTCCTGATAGCCTTGTATCTCTTGAAATTACTAAATTTTTGCCCTCAAGAAAATTACAAAATGCATTAGTCCAAACTAAAGCACTATATGGATTAATCTCATCAGGATAAATTCCCCTTATACCTGATACTGATATTTTCAAGAAATAAATTTTAAAGTTTCAATATGGCAAAAACAAATGTAAACACTAAAACTATTAAAAACACTATATAATCAAGGGGCTTATAAATATCACCTCTCACAAAAATTCTAAATATTACTATTCTTGATATGAAAAGCACAATTATAGAAAGAAGATATGATATTGCTGTTCCTTCTTTTGCATACATGTTGGTAAATATAAATAAGAAAGCAAGAGTGGATATTGAGTAAATAGCATAACTAACAAGATTTAAGTCAGTTCTTCCCTTTGCTTCAAGATAAATCTCAAATGGAGAAGAAAATGTCCCAATTAAAACCTGAAAAGAAAGAAGTATTAACACACCATATCCTAATACATAGTCTTTTCCCAATAGCAAAAGTACCCATTCTCCAAAAAATATAAAGAATAACAAAGAAATATAAACTAAAACAGCATTTAAAATGGCATATTTTCTTAGAATCCTTATTGCTATAATTTCTTTTTTTTGAGAAATTAAGAAACTAATTTTTGGAATAAGAACTGAACTAAATGCTAAATTTAAATTCCATAGAATAGAGGTAATAAAATTTGCACCTCTATATATACCTGCATTTATGCTATCTTTTATACTACCAAGAATAATTACACCAATATTATCAGAGAGATAGCTAAGTCCATATCTAAAAAATCCGGGGAGCGAGAATTTAAACCATTCTTTAAACTCAAAAGAAGACTTATATTTTATAAATTTTAGTTCATTCTTTGAATACAAAAGTAAATGAAAAAAATTTACAATTGACTTAAATACAAGTGATAGCACTATTCCAATTTCTTTAAATGGTAAAAATAACCACCAGACAATTAAAGTAAATAATCTAACTATATTGGAAATAACATTGTTTGATAGCGAGACAAGTTTAAATTTCTCAAATCCAGTAAGATAAGAAGATAAATATGTTGCAAAAATAGAAAAAGGAATAGAAAGTGAATAAAAAAACAGAAATTTTGCATAGTCATTTGACTTTAAAACATTAATACTAAGAGCTTTTGAAAATAAGAAAAATACTAAAAAAAGAATTAAACCTATGATAAAGGCATATATCAGAGATAGCTTTAAAATACCACTTATATATTCAAAACTATTATTTCCTCTATAATACGCTGTAAATCTTCTAAGTGCCCCTGTTAAAAAACCACCCAAAATTACGACAAACAAATTAATAAAACTAACTGCAACGGAATAACTTCCAAAATCCTTAACCGAAACCATTTTAATAACAAGAATACCACTAATGAAATTCAGTATCTGAGAAACAATACTACTTGAAAATACAAAAGCAATATTTTTTAGCATAAATCAAACTTTTTTAAATAAACCGACTAAATATTTACCTTTACTATAACCAAAATTAAATAACTGATAGTCAATAAACTTATAAATAGGTTTTAAAAATGAAAACCTTCCAATTCCTCTTGGCTTAATATTTAAAATTGTCCCAACTTTTACTAATTCTAAATTTGATTCCTTTGAGAGTTTTTCATAGTCCTCAATAGTAAAAGCCCATCTATGTAATATATTTCCATTTTCAATAACTGGAAAGTATCTTTTGTTTATTTTTCCATATAGTCTATAATTAGTTGAAAGAAAATAACCGCCTTTTTTTAATATTCTTGAAATTTCCATAAATGCCATTTTAATATAGTCCCAATCTAAAAGATGTTGAATTACCTGAAAAGAAAATATAAAATCAAAAGTTTCATCCTTTATAGGAATTTTATGAACTGATGCTTGAAATACCTTAAAGCCATCAATTTTGCAAATTCTTAAGCCTTCAAATGAATAATCAAAACCAAATACATTATAGTCTCTTAAGTTAATTAGTTTTAACCCCACACCACAACCCGCATCAAGAATAAACCTTGGCTTTATTTTCTTTATAATGTTTTTTAAATAAAAATTTTCTAATTCATTTGGCCATAGCCATATATTAGGAAGATTTTTCCCATATTCCTTATATGTTCTATCGTAAATATTTTTTACCCCTTCCATTTTGCAAATTTTAAAGTAATGAAAAGAATTTCTTTATCAAATTAGGATGTTCAAATTCATATCTATACAACTTATAAAAATCCTTAGTCCATATGGTCTTGTATTCACTCTCCCCTTTCATAAAATTAAATTCGTGATAGTTTTTTTCTATATAGTATAATAGCATAAACCACACTGACATTTTATTAGGAGAAAAGTAGTAAAAATCCTCCTTAAAACCTGAAGCCCACCAAAAGGCTTTTTTATTATAGTTTATAACCAAGTTTATAGCTATAATATCATTATTTGCTTTCAATACAAAGGTATCTAATATCCCAAGATTTTCAAAATTCTCAAAAACATTAAACATTGCCCTTTGATATAAACTATCAATCCAAGTTGTTTCTATATGTCTTGAAGTTATAAAATTCACAAGTAAATTAAAATATGGTTTAAAACTCTCCATTTTTGAAAACTCATAATTTAGTTTTTTTAGTCTGTTAATAGAATTTTTTATATTCCTTCTCCACTTATAACTTAAACTCCTTAGGATTTTCTCTGGACTATCTAACTCTAACAAGTTTATATAGTATACCTTTGAAAATTCTACAACTTTTGGTTTAGTCTCTGAACTATCTAATATTTGCTTAATCCTTGAAAATTCCAATATATTCTTAAAAACTGCTTTATAGTAAATTTCCCTTTTTAACATTTTTTCAATTTCATCCTTACTAATTTCTAAGTCCCACCAGTCAACAAGGTCATCAATTGCATAATGTAGTCTTTTAATCCTTCCAACTTTTCTTATAATAAAACCATTTCCTAAGTCCTTAAAGCTATACTTGGACTTAACATAATTAAAGAATATATCAAATATCTCTTTACTGCATAGTAAAAAAGACTCCTTCATCTGTAATATATCCTGTTATTAAGCTTTTTGGAGTGATATCAAATGCATAATTAAGAACATCCACACTATCTATGGTTATATTGACATCTTTAATTTTTATAACTTCATCTTTACCTCTTATTTCAATTTTTATATCCTCTATTTTTGAAAAGTTATCCATTGTTGAACTTGGAAATGCAGTATAAAATGGTATATTAAAATAATTTGACAAAATTGCTATATTTAAAGTTCCTATTTTATTTATTAAAGTTCCATCTTTCAATACTCTATCCGCACCAACTATTACTAAATCTATATAACCTTTTGACATTAAAAATGCAATAGAATTGTCAGTTATTAGTTTATACGGAATTTTGAGTTTTTCTAATTCATATACTGTTAGTCTTGAACCTTGTAAATATGGTCTTGTTTCTGGAACAATTACTTCTTTAACTAAACCTTTTTCGTATGCCATGTATATTATACCCAGAGCCGTCCCAATTCCTGTTGTAGCTAAAAATCCAGTATTGCAATATGTTAAGACATTACTCTTTTTTTTAAATACTTCAATACCATTTTTTGCAATTTTTAAGTTCATCTCTTTTTCCCTATTGTCTAATTCTATTACGAAATTATACAATTCCTCCTTATAGTTTTTTGATAATAGTAAAATCTTTTCTATTTCACTAAGAACATTAAATAAATTTACTGCGGTCGGTCTAGTGCTTTTTAAAATTTCTACTGATTTAATAGTTTCTTCCTTTTCTTTATTATTTAAAACCTCAATTAAAATTGCATATGCACTTGCAATTGCAATAAGTGGAGCACCCCTTATAGCCATATCCCTTATTAAACTTGCCATCTTAATAGCATTTTCTACTTCTATATAAACTTCTTCAAATGGTAATTTTCTTTGGTCTAAGATATAAAGTCTATTGTTTTGAAAAATTAAGGGTTTTATTATATAAAATTTTAATGGATATGTTTTAGATGTTTAAGGATAACAGAGAGAAAACAACAAAATACACAAAGCTTTAAAATTTTAAAACAAATGCAAGTTTTATTCTTAAAATTTAATATTTATCTTACATGGGAGGTTAACCATGAAGTTTGGAAGAACTCTTGTACCTTTGATTTTTAAAGATG
>JANXBH010000019.1 GCA_025060695.1 Caldifarciminota bacterium
GTTTTTATCGTCCCTATAAGGGATTGAAATGCATTTAGGAGTTCTTCATCCTGTAATATTATTTCAATAGTTTTTATCGTTAGCACTCTCAACCATTCGTTTTGTAGAAGTTCTTAATCCCTGTTCTTGTTTCGCTAATTAGATGATAATCTAAGCTATATAGTAAAAATCTTTAAAATTTACCTCGTGCCAAAAGTTCTCATTACAGGATGTGCAGGGTTTATTGGTTATAAAGTCTGTGAAATATTTTTAAAAAATAAATATGAAGTCATAGGCATAGACAACTTTGACCCATACTACGATATTTCATTAAAAGAGTATAGAATAGAACAACTAAGAAACTATGAAAATTTTAACTTTATACTATGTGATATTAGAGATAAGGAAGTTTTAAGGAATATTTTTAGGATATATGAATTTGAGTCAGTAATAAATCTGTCTGCAAAAGCAGGAGTAAGAGCAAGCATAATAAATCCAAGAGAATATTTTGAAGTAAATGTCCTTGGAACATTAAATTTATTAGAATTGATGAGGGAATTTAGAGTAAATAAATTTATACTTGCATCTACATCTTCAATTTATGCGGGGCACAATCCCCCCTTTAGTGAGGAATTAAAGTGTGATGAAATGATTTCTCCCTATGCAGTAAGTAAAAAATCAGCTGAAAATTTAGTATACAACTACTACTATCTTTATGGAATAAATGCTACTATATTAAGATATTTCACAGTTTATGGACCCGCAGGAAGACCAGATATGAGTATATTTAGATTTTTATATTTTGCAATTAAGGATGAAGAAATTACTGTTTATGGTAATGGGACTCAAAGAAGAAGTTTTAGCTATATAGATGATATTGCATATGGGACATTTTTGGCATATAATCTAAAAAACTTCCAGATAGTAAATCTTGGAAATGATGAAGATAATTGCGTAAATGAAGTATTAGATATAATTAAAAATTTTCTTTCAAAAGAACTAAAGATAAAATATGAACCCTTCCACAAGGCTGATATATATGAAACTAAGGCAGATATAACTAAAGCAAAAAAACTATTAAATTGGAAACCGAAGATTAAAATTAAAGAAGGTATAGAAAATACTTTAAATTGGTTCTTGGAAAACAGAAAACTTATTGATAAACTAAAGATTTAGTGAATAATTGGAGAGTCCCAAAATAGAAGTTTTCCATCTTTAACGATATAAATTTCAGGAAAATCAAGTTCACAAATAAGGTTATATTTATAAACTTTTAATTTTTCATATCTTGGAATACTATCTATACCTTTTGAATATATCCCATCATTTAGAGGAACCAAAATATCTACCACTTTTGTTTTATACCTCAATTCTTG
Source organism: Caldifarciminota bacterium (assembly GCA_025060695.1). Taxonomy (GTDB): domain Bacteria; phylum Hydrothermota; class Hydrothermia; order LBFQ01; family DSFT01; genus DSFT01. The sequence goes on from JANXBH010000019.1 coordinate 1,356, forward strand.
ATATATTTGATTTCTTAAATTGAGAGAAATAAACTTTAATCTAAAGTCTTTACTTTTTTCTAACTCGTCTAAGATTTTAAGAGCTATTGAGAATTGCTTATTTTTAACGAAATACCTTGCAATTTTGTATCTTAAAATTTCCCTATAGAATTTTACTTTTTCAAAGTCATAGTAATGAAAAAAGTTATCGTAGTTCTTATAAAATAACTTGTCCGCAAGATAATTCAGAGAACTTTTTTCTTCCTTTCCTATAAACTCTCTGTAGAACTTTATCTCAAATAAAGGAATTTTAAAATCACCCTTAGATTTTATGCAAAAATTTAAATAGTCAAGGTATTGATTTTTTCTTTTTACTATAAAAGTATCTTTTTGGTTTAAGCAAGAAATATACAAAAAATCGTAATTTTTAAATTTGGAAATATCAAAGTATTCAAAAAATTGTAGTTTAAGACTATTGTCATTTGAAACGTGAACGAAGCAGTTTTCAAATTTCGTAAATAAGAGTAATAGGACCATCGTTTATTATTTCAATTTCCATATAAGATTGAAACTCACCAAACTTTACATGCAAATATTCCTTTAGGAAATTGGTCTTTAAGATTTCAAAAAATCTTCTTGCTTTTTCAACCTCCATAGCTTTATCGAACGATGGTCTATTCCCTTTTGAAATATTCCCCGAAAGCGTAAAGTTTGGCACAATCAATATTTCGCCATTTATATCACTCAAAGAAATATTCATTTTACCATTTTCATCTTCAAATATTCTAAGATTTATTAATTTTTTTATAAATTTTTTAATTTTTTCCTCATCGTCATCTTTTTCAAAACCTATAAGAACAACTAATCCTTTGTTTATGTCAGTATTATTAAGATTTAATATCCTTGCCCTCTTTACCCTCTGAATTACCGCCTTCATCTTTTGCTGCTTTTCTAAATTCCTTTACCGCATCACCTAGTCCTCTTGCAAGCTTTGGCAATTTATCAGCTCCGAAGAGTATGAGAATGATTATGAGAATTATAATTAATTCTTGAAAACCAAAAGGCATAAAAAAATTTTAAAGCTTACTTACCAATACAAAAATCTCTAAAAACTCTATTTAAAATTTCCTCTGGTAAGTCTTCTATACCTAATAGTCTTGATAGTGAATTTACTACTAATCTAATATGATGTGAAATGATATCAAGTGGCTCAAATTTTAGATTTAAGACTTCAATCAATTCATTGTATGCATATTGCAATGTCTCGTATTCACTTCTTGAAAAGTAGTATTCTGCACTTATTTCACTTATCGCTTTGTTATATAAGGTATTTTTTAACTCTTCAAATCCAAAGTTTTCATATACTGAAAGATATATAGGCTTATAGCCCTCTATGTTTGGTCTTGATATTTCTGACTTGTTTATAACTAAAATAAGCTTCTCATTTGGTATTCTTTCCAAGAGTTCTAATTCATATGTCTCAATTTTTTCCGCTGATAAGACAAAAATTATTATATCTGAAAATTTTGTTAAATTAAGACTTTTTTCTATTCCTATTTTTTCTATGATATCCTGTGCTTCTCTAATACCTGCAGTATCAACTATTCTAAATGTTATACCATCTATAACTAAGTATTCCGATATATAGTCCCTCGTAGTTCCAGGAATTTCTGAGACTATTGCCCTTTCATATCCAAGTAGTTTATTAAATATAGATGACTTTCCGACATTCGCTTTTCCTATTATTACTACATTTATTCCCTGTGATACTTTCTCCATACTTGCGGAATTTTTTAACATGTCTTCAAGCATATTTAAGATTTTTTTAATTCTAAAAAAGACTTCTTCCTTTGAAATCTCAGGTACATCTTCTTCAAAATCAATTCTCGCTTCAATTTCTTTTAATAAGTCCAGTAAACTTTCTCTTAAATCTTCTAATTTTCTAGACAACACTCCATCCATTCTTGACCTAAGAGAATATATTGCACTTTCACTCTTCGCATTTATAATTTCGTTTATAGTAGAAGATTGAATGAGGTCCAACTTTCCGTTTAAAAATGCTCTCTTTGTAAATTCTCCCGGCTCAGCTTGTCTTGCTCCAAGTTCTACTATTTCTCTTAATATTAACTTTGGAATAATTAGACCTCCATGGCAAAATATCTCTAACATATCTTCACCAGTATAACTTTTAGGAGATTTATAGTAAACAGCAATTACATCATCTATAACTTTACCATTGTTATTATAGAACTTCAAATATGTAGCATATCTGTTTTTCAATTTTCTTCTAAAAACCTTCTCTATAATACTTAAAACTAATGGACCACTAACTCTAATTACACTTATAGCAGAAACACCATATCCACTACTAATTGCAACTATTGTATCACTTAACATTCGGAACAACTACTAATCTCATATTTTTACCTCTTCCAACTCTTTCTATTCTAATTCCCTCCATTTTACTTAGTTTTGAAATTACAATTCTCCTCTCGTAGTTATTTAAAGGATCCAATGTATATTCAAGCTTATTTTCTATCGCAAGTTTAGCAGTGGCTATTGCTTTATTTACTAAGTACTCTTCCCTTTTCTTTTTATATCCATTTATATCAAAAATAAATCTAAGTTTTGCTCCAAATTTCCTTTTAAATATCAATTTCAAAAGGTAATTTAGCTCTTCTAATGTCTTTCCATTCTTACCTATCAATACTTTATCCATTCCCTTAGTTTTTATGTTTATATACAGAGTACTTTTGCTTTCAGGATATATAGTAATTTTCCCGTCAGTTCCGATTTTTTGAAAAAATTCATTTAGAAACTCCTCAATATCTTCTAATTCTTTAAATTTCTTATATACCCTTACTATTATTGGTTCTCTTTTTAAAACTACATATCTTACATCACCAATATTAGCATTTAACTTTGCAAGGGCATTTTTCACAGCTTTTTCTACTGTCGTTGCTTCCTCGTCAACAAATTCCATACTAATTACCTCCTTTTAAAAAAGACTTAAATATAAATTGCTCTAAGATACTTATTAGACTATATGTCAACCAGTATAAAACCAAACCAGACGGCAATGTCAAGAATATAAGTAAAAACAATACTGACATCATTATACCTATTATTTTTGCGTTTTTATCGCTTGAAGGATGCAATATGGTGTTTACTAAGCTAATTAGGCTTGTTAAAACTGGTAAGATGTAGTAGGGATCTTTTGATGATAGGTCTTTTATCCATAGGATAAATTGCGCATTTTTGAAATCTATAGAAGTCACTAAGACTTGATATATTGCAAAGAATATAGGAAGTTGAATAAGCAGAGGTAAGCATCCGCTAAAGGGGTTAACTTTCTCTTGTTGATATATTCTCAGAATCTCCTGCTGAAGTTTTTGTGGGTCATCTTTATAAATAACTTGAAGTTTTTGAATTTCTGGTTGAATTTTTGAAAGTTTTTTCATAGTTTTATAGGTTGAATAGGTAAGAGGTGAAAAGATAAGTTTTATTAGAATAGAAAATATGATTATCACAAAACCATAGTTATGGATTACGTAATTTATTGCTCTAAATGAGTAAAATGTTAATTGGCTAAATGGAGCTACTAAGAAAAAGCCCCAATCGTAGATAGAACCAAGCTTTTTATCTACTCTTTTTAGTATATCTGGATCTATAGGACCGATGTAAAATTTAAAGTTATTCCTTGTTTTTCCCTCAAAAATTACTCTACTATCGTAAAGAAAGCTTTTTATATTTGATACACTATCAAGTATAACAAAGGCAAAATAGTGGCTTCTAGTACCAGAAAAATACGTACTTGCTAATTGGTATGGCTTTTCAAACAGCTTACTCTCGGAGATATTATGCCACTTATTTTCATAATAAATAAATGAGGAATACTTTCTTTCATAGTCATCTTTAGAGGGTGTGAATAGTCCGTATGAAATAATATCGTTTTTTGTTGAATAGACTTGGACTTGGTAGTTATCATAGAATGTATAAATTATAGTATCTTCCTCTGATGTAAGAATCACTTCATTTTCTCTTACTGTACTATTAAATACTTTGTCCTTTAAATCTTTAAATATGAATAGTGGATAATTACCGAGAATTTCTTGTTTATATTTTTTTGTATAGAACTGCTTTATAAATCCTCCTTTCTTTGAAATCTCTACTTTATATAGACTATTTTCGTAGGTTAATATGCTTTCAGCTACAGGAACTTCAAGTTTTATACCTAATTGAGTTTTTGTTTGATATGGCTTACTTGGGAATAAGATTATCCATAGAAAGTATATAATAAAAGCAATCAGTAAGTAAATAAAAAATCTATTACTCACGGATAATCTATGCCTCCCTTTGAAAATGGATTACATCTTAAAACTCTATATATTGCTTTTAATAGACCTTTAAGTATTCCGTATTTCTTGATAGATAAAATTGCATAATCTGAGCATGTAGGATAAAACCTACAACTATTTGGCAAAACCGGAGAAATTACCAATTTATATAGCTTAATTATGTCTATTAAAAGATTTTTCATTTATACAGCTAATCTCTTTCTACCTTTTTGTCTTCTTCTTTTTAAGATTTTCCTACCTGATTTTGTCTTCATTCTTGCTCTAAATCCATGAGTTCTTTTTCTTTTAATTCTTGAAGGTTGATAAGTTCTTTTCATAGTGTTGAAATTTTAAAGCAAATATTAAGATTATAAGAAAGAGGGGAGTCCCCCTCTTTTATTGACAAGAAAAGCTCTTTACAAATTCTTCTTTTTTACCTGGTAAAAATAGTACAATTTTTATGGTTCCTTCCTTTATCGCCGGTGCATCGCTATTAGGACATTTTCCTATTTTTAAGGTATCAAGAGGTTCAATTTGCATATTTACTTCTAAACCTGAGCAAGTTCTTAAAGTTCCTTTCCCTATTGGCCAAGTTTTAATTATATTATTGCCTATTGTATCACCCGGATGCCAATCTAATGCTTGGTCTAAAAACACGTATGTAGTTTCGTTTAAAGTAATAGATCTACAGGAATTGACTTCTTTTGCATATCTAAGACTGCGAATTAATTTATACTTCTTTGGTGCTATTGAATCCATAGTTAGTGAACCAGTTTGTACACTCTTGCTTTCCTTTACTAACTCATTATTTCTCATCACTTTAATATAAAATATAAATGAATCCCCCCAAGAAACTGCAAATCTAAATGGATTATTATCGGTTGTGTTATCGTTATGATTTAGTGTTCCTAATATTGTATAGGTTATGATATACTTAGTATTGTTTTCATTAGTCTTAAGAAGCGTATCAGTCCTATTATTGCAAGTAAACTTTATAGTCGTATTTCTATATACCCTATCCCTATCGTCATCTGTTGTATCGTTTGGTTGATAAGTAGCACAACCTTTCTTTCTTAAGTCAATACCTAATCCTGTATCTATCTGAGTCCTTATATCTGGCTTTAGAGAGTATACGAAATATCCAAAATATGGTCCTCTTCTTTGAAATGGAGAGCCAGGATCTATAATGAAATTAGGAGAGTTCTCTACTACTTCACCTGCAGATTGCTGAGCAAAGTTTATATCTTCCTGTGCAACCTCTTCTATCTTCTCAGCCCTTCTACACCCGAGTGATATAACAGCCAACATGGCTGCTATATATATCAGCCTTTTCATCTTTTTACCTCCTTTAGTATAACTATGGATTCTGAAATTTCCTTAATTGTTTTCCTACTGTCCATAGCTTTTTTCCTTATATAGTTATATGCTTCTTCTTCAGTCATACCTTGTTTCATAAGTATGCCCTTTGCTCTCTCAACTAACTTTCTTTCTTCAATTTCACTCTTCAATTTTCTATTCTTTAAAATTAAATCCGCATGATTTAACAATAATTTAATAGCTTTACTTTGTTCTTCTGTTAGAAAATTATTTGCCAAGATGACAGAAAAATATTGAGACTTTATATCCGCCCTGATTTTTGTATTTTCTACAACTTTAACTGGAACTTTCAACATGCTAAAAATTATGCTTTCCAATTTTTCAAAAATGTTTTCATTTTCTTCTATTATACTATCAAGTATATTTTCTAAAATTTCCGCTTTTCTTCTGTATTGCTCGTATAGCCACACTTTTTCTAATGCTCCACTTATTATTTCAGAAAACATCTTCAATATCATTTTTTCAGACTTAGTATATTTGTGTTCGTTTATATGCTGAACATTTATCACACCAACAAGTTTATCCCTAAATACTATGGGGACAGATATTATAGCCTCATAAGTATCTTCTTTCAAATTTTTAAAAACTTTAAATCTTCTATCTTTATAGGCCTTTTTACTAATTGAAATTATCCTCCTTTCTTTCCCTACTAAACCTGCTAGTCCTTCACCCATTTGCAGTTTAATTCTACCTATTGCTCCGAGGTTTGAAGAAGAACCCATTAGTATTAGTTCTCCACTATCTTCTTCATACAAATAGATAAAACAACTATCGCCTTTTATAAGTTCGCACACGGACGAAGCAATAAAGTTTAAGATTTCATTTAATTTTTCAGTTTTATTTAAAACTTCCAAAACTTTTAATATTACTTCAAATAATTTAAACGAATTATCCATATTAAAATTTTAAAGCCTCCTTTCAGGTCTAGAAATTGTAAACTCAGGATATTTATATTTTTCTGGAATTTCTGAGACTTTTTCCTTTGATTTTTCAATATAGGCTGTTTTCTTTTTCTTTTTTATCCCAAGAGAATATAGAACTATTTCCCTTTTTAAATACTGTATTGCTTTTGCAGGGTCTACACCTTTCGGACAAACATATGAACAAGACTGTGCAAAGTGGCATCTAAAGCATCCATTTGGTGAGTCCAAGATTGCTAATCTTTCAGTAAAGCCGTTATCTCTACTATCATAAATATATCTTAGTGCTGACATTAGCGCTTGAGGACCAAGAAATTCTTCATTACTTTGAGAGATGGGGCATGCAGAAACACAGGCTCCACACTTAATACAATATGCAAATTGTAAATAATTTTCTAATTCTTCAGAAGATTGTATATATTCTCCATCAGGATTTATTGTTTCTTCTACGTCATCTCTGATTATATATGGTTTTATTGATGTATGATGTCTAAAGAGGTTAGTTAAGTCGCAGGCCAAGTCCTTTATAACTGGAAATGATTTTAAGGGTTCTATTACTACTTCGTCAGTTTCTAATTCCATAATTTGTGTTTGACATGCTAATGAGGGTTTTCCATTAATTATCATTGCACAACTTCCACAAACACCCATTCTACAGGACTGTCTCCAAGATAATGTGCTATCTAATTTTGCCTTTATTTCGTTTAAGGCTTCAAGAACAGTCATACCCTTGTATACTTCTAATACATACTCTTTAAAGTACGGCTTTTGGTCATTTTTCGGATTATATCTAAAAATTTTAAATCTAATAAGCATTTCTTAGAACTCCTTAAAATATGGTATCCAAGTTGTTATCAAAGCATATACAAAAAATAAGACTCCAATTATCGTAAGGGTTATATTAATTAGCTTGTATGAGAAAGGTGTATGAAACCTTTCATATAAAATGCCCCTTAGTCCATATAAACCATGAAACAAGGCAATACCAACAAATATTGTATAACTTATTGGGAAAAATATATCCTTTGCCCTTTTGAATGTATTTTCAACGGAAAGCGGTTCACCACCTGAAAGATGCATATAGTACATATGACCGCCAAGCAAAACGATGAGAAAAAGACCACTTAACATATGTAAAAACCAAAGTCTTCCATCTCTCATAATTTTACCTCTTTAAAGGATTAAAAAAAACAAAGATACTATAGACTATAAATATACTTGCAACTATCATCAATGTCCAAGATAACAGTCTTTGATAGTCTATGGAAGTTCTATATGGATAAATTGGTCTTTCTGGTTTTCCTATGAAAAAACCTAATTCTGTAAGTATTAATCTTAATCCATTCGTCATATGAAAGATAACTGCTAAGAGTAAAACCCACTCAAGAAAGTAAATAACGTAGTTATACTTGCCATTATAGTGTCCTGACATTATACTCATTACTTTATCCCACATTTCAGGACTATAAGCTCTAAAACCGACAACAATAATATGTGCAAATAAATAAAAAATAAGACCAATTCCAGTAATTCTGTGGAGTGTAAATAAAATTCTTTCAAAATTTAAATTTCCTCCATAGAACCAACCTATTATACCAGGATAGTTTTTATATTTCCTCATAACGTCAAATTTTAAAGCTCATAATTATATATATTCTTGAAATTGCACTTTTTTATTTAGTTTTAACCACTCTTCAATTACATTTGGATCATGACCCTCTAACTTTGATAAAGATTTATCTATCTTTACTAATATAGGTATCTTTACCATATTACCTATAAGTATAGCTTCACCGGGGTTAAGTGATGGTAAATATTCTAAAAGTTCATAACTTAAGCTCTCAGACGCTCTTTGAACATGATTCTGGTCTTCTGGCTCTACAAGTTTTAAAATAATCATATTGTTCATCTGAGAGAGTATATCCGGATCTAAGCCCTTTGGTCTTTGACTTACCAACCAAAGTCCTATACCGAATTTCCTACCTTCCCTTGCAATCCTATTTAAAATATACTTAGAACGAGTAATTCTTCTATTACTTGCAAATATGTGAGCTTCCTCTAAAATACAGACAATTGGAGCTGATAAAACTTTATTTCCTGTCTTCTTTTTGTCTATAAGTATAGCATTTAAAAGATGACTTATGATAATATCCGCCTTATCTTCGTCTAAACCACTTAAATCAAGGACATTTATACTGCCCTCGTTTATCTGCTTTATCAGTTCAGTTGCTCCCTCTTTAAAAAGTGTTCCAAATCTGTTTTTTAGATTTTTTAGCCTATTTATAAGCCTAAATAGTGACTCTTTATTTCCTCCCACAATATCTCTTAGCCTCTCTTTATCCTGCTTTATACTTTCTAATTCCAATATCACATCTTCTAAAAAGTCCTTATTTAATTCATGGTCTAATTTATCTTCTTCGTCAATGCTAGAAGACCTTTTCTTTATACTATATACTACATCGTTTAAGATATAATACATTTGAGGACTTGCATCCATATCTACACCAATTAAAGCACCGATCTCCTCTACATCAAGTAATCTCGGGTCTATTACTGGTTGGATAATTCTTATAGGTTTATTATTTGGGCGAAAACTTCTATATTCTCCGTGAATATCAAAAACTATAGCTGTTCCATTTTTTTCCGATATCTTCTCAATTAGTACTGCTACCGTATTTGACTTACCAGCACCTGTAATAGCCAAAATTGCCATATGCCTAATAACAGACTGAGAAAGATTAATATACACAGGAATATCTGGATTGTTTAGTAAAGTTCCTATTTTTACATAGTTCTTATCCTCAATCTTAAATACTCTTTTTAGAGTTTCATTGTCCGCTATGAAAACGTCAGATGAAGGCTTTGGAGGAGACTTCAGAGAACTTAAGCCATTATCTGTAATTTCTCCAAGTAGATTAACTACTGCTCTGTATTTTATAGAACCTGAAGTTAAAGCCCTTATCTTTTGTGCATAATCTGGACTTATAATACTTTCAGTTATGTATGGGTTTTCAGAGTATACCGCATATACCATTCCAAGCAATTCCCTACCTTCATCTTTCACTATAACGTATTCTCCTATTTTCGGACTTTCACTACTTATGAAGGTTATTCTATACGGGCTAGTTTGGTTAACTGAAATACCTATGAATTTCATGGTATTCTTATATTAAATTTTTTTGCTGTCTCTATAGCAATTTCATAGCCTGCATCAGCATGCCTTATAACTCCAAGCGCAGGATCATTAGTTAAAACTCTCTCAATTTTCTTTTCAGTAATTTTCTCTCCATCCGCGCATATTACCACTCCTGCATGAATTGAATAACCTATACCAACTCCTCCACCTGAATGAACTGAAACCCAAGTTGCTCCACTCGCTGTATTTAACAATGCATTTAGTATGGGCCAATCCGCAATAGCATCTGAACCATCTCTCATTGCCTCAGTTTCCCTATATGGAGACGCAACTGAACCTGTATCATGGTGATCTCTACCTATTACAATAGGCGCACTTAGTTCTCCATCTCTCACCATTTTATTTAGTTCTAAACCGAATTCTGCTCTTTGTCCCATACCAAGCCAGCATATTCTTGCAGGAAGTCCCTGAAATTTCACTTTCTTTTGTGCAAGCTCTATCCACCTTTTTATATGCTCATCGTAGCCAAACATTTCTATAACTTTTTTATCCGTTTTATAAATATCTTCTGGACTACCACTTAATGCTACCCATCTAAATGGACCTTTTCCTTCACTAAATAAATCTCTTATAAAAGCAGGGACATATCCTTGTATTTCAAATGCATCTTTTAAACCTCCTTCATATGCAAGCCTTCTTAAATTATTTCCATACTCAAATACTATTGAACCTTTCTTCTTTAAATTTAATAATTTAGAAACATGAATATATGCACTTTCACTAACAACCTTTAAATAACCATCTTTATCTTTATTTCTAAGCTCACTCGCACTTTCTACATTATGCCCTTTTGGAATATATCCATAGAGTGGGTCATGTGCTGCGGTTTGGTCGGTTATAATATCAGGAACAAAGTCCATTTTTTCAATTTCTTCTATTACATCTACTATATTTCCAAGAAGTGCAATTGAAATCGGTTTTCCTTTACTAGCACTATCTTTTGCAATTCTAATAGCTTCGTATAAATTATCTGTCCACATATCTACATATCCATGTTTAATCCTTCTTTCAATTGCCCAAGGATTAACTTCTACAACTATTGCGACACCATCATTTAAAGTTATTGCTAATGGCTGTGCCCCACCCATCTCTCCAAGACCAGCAGTTAAAATAATTCTACCTCTAAGTGTTCCATTAAAATATTTTCTTGCACAGGCATAAAATGTTTCATAAGTCCCTTGCAAAATTCCCTGAGTCCCTATATATATCCAACTGCCTGCAGTCATTTGCCCGAACATTATTAGTCCTCTTTCCTCTAATTCTCTAAAGTATTTCCAATCAGCCCATTTTGGCACAAGATTTGAATTTGCGATAATAACCCTAGGAGCCCACTCATGAGTTTTAAATATTCCAACCGGCTTTCCTGACTGTACCAAAAGTGTTTCATCTGCCTCGAGATTTAATAAACTATTTACTATTTTTTCAAAACTTTCCCAATTTCTTGCAGCTTTACCTGTTCCACCATAGACTATGAGATTTATGGGATCTTTTGCTACCTCAGGATCAAGATTATTCATTAACATCCTTAAAGGAGCTTCAGTTTGCCAACTCTTTGCATTTAGTCTATTTCCTCTAGGTGCAGTAATAACTTTATTTTCTAATTGCATAGCATAATTTTAAAGTTCAAATTGAAAATATTAATTTTTATACTTTAAAATTTTAAAACACTACCTTGCTATATGGATTGGGGGTGTATGGATTCGACAGGCATTGGAATTTTATAAAGTGCATGCCCTAAGCCCCGGGTTAGTGGGTAAGCACGATAAGTGCAAACTCTAACTATGCTTTAGCTGCCTAATTGAGGGTAGCGGGGAATAATCTATGGCGAACCTGGTAGATTATTCCCTTGATATACAGGTTCGGGATCTTAGCATAGGTTAGGTGCTAAGGTCGCTAAAGACTAACCTAGTCCCTAATAGGTTCGTCCTCTTTCCTATTAGGGATGAAGCTAAAAGAGGACTAAGCATGTAGTGCTTTATAAAATTCAATGCCTGGACGCGGGTTCGATTCCCGCCACCTCCATAATTTATAAAAAAGGGAGGTTATATATGGCTGAAAAGAGAGAGCTGCCCAAGAGCATAGAAGAAAAAGTAAGAGAAATAAAAGAAAAAGGAAGATTAAACTACGAAAGTCCTAGAGTAAATAGATACTCATCTAAATCTAAGAATATCATAGCAGGGACAATACCATCTGATGAAAGGATAAAGGAAAATGTAGAAGAAATAAGTAGTGCTCTTTCTGTAATATCCGCACTAACTATTTATAATTACAACTGGAAAGGCACTGATATAAAAGACATAGGCCTCATAGCCCAAGAATTAGAAAAAGTATATCCAGATGCAGTAAAAACACTGGAGAATGGTCTAAAAGTTATTGACTATCAAAAAATTATAGTCTTACTTATAGGCGCTATAAAGGAAATAAAGCAGGAAATTGAGAAAATAAAAGGTTAATAGTAGCCCTCATCGTCTAGTCCGGTCAAGGACGCTAGGTTCTCAACCTAGAAACCCGGGTTCAAATCCCGGTGGGGGCATTATGAAGAAAGGGATACATCCTCAATATTATGAAGATGCTATAATTGTTTGTGCTTGTGGAAATAAAATTAAAGTTGGTTCAACGAAAAAGGAAATACATGTAGAAATTTGCTCAGCATGCCACCCTTTCTACACTGGTCAAAAGACACAAATAGTAGACACAGGGGGAAGAATAAAGAAATTTAGAGAAAAATATGGACTTAAGGAGGAGTAGCTTATTACTAATATTTTTAGTTCAAAATTGTTCATCTATAAAAGTTAACTTTTCTTTAGCATCTCCAGAAGAATTCCAGCCTGTAGCAATTACTCAATTTATAAAAAGAGAAATTATTGATACTACGGGTGAAAATAAAACTTCAGAATATAGCTGGAAAGCAGAGGCAGTAGAAGGAGCATTTACCTATGGCTATAGAATACAAGTAATAGCAACTTCAAACAAAAAACAAGTTGAAAAACTAAAAGAAGAAGTCCTAAAAAAAGGTTTTAATTACCCAATTTACGTAAAATACGTCCCACCAATGTATAGACTAAGGATAGGAGACTTTAAAACTCAAGAAGAAGCACAAAAGGCTTTAAATCAACTTAAAAGTGCAGGATATAAGGATGCATTTATAACAGAGGATTTTATAAACAAGTGAAAATTTGTTAATTTTCTCTTTCTTATCTTTTTTTGAAACAAAAGATAGATGGATTTCATCTGATAAGTTTAAACATCTTTTTATTTCATATGTAATGTACTCATTTTCATACGATTATATAAATAGAAAAAATTCAGCTTATATATCCTTTTCAATCGGTCTTTTTAAGGAACTTTACGATGGATTTAGAAAAGAAAAATTTAGCTATAAAGATATGTTTTGGAATATTCTTGGTATTTATCTTGGATTTGTGATAAATACAAAGGAGTAGATTAAAATTTCAAACTAATAGATGGAGAAAAAATATATTATTATAAGAGGAGCAAGGCAGAATAATTTGAAAAATATTAATTTAAAAATTCCAAGAGGTAAATTAGTAGTCATTACAGGAGTTTCAGGAAGTGGAAAATCTTCTTTAGCTTTTGATACAATATATGCTGAAGGCCAAAGAAGATATGTAGAAAGTTTAAGCACTTATGCAAGACAGTTCTTAGGAATGATGGAAAAACCAGATGTAGATTTTATAGAAGGACTATCTCCTGCCATTGCAATAGAACAGAGAAAAATACAAAAAAATCCCCGCTCTACCATAGCAACAACTACCGAAATATACGATTATCTAAGGTTACTATTTTCAAGAGTAGGGGTACCGTATTGTCCTGAACACAACATTCCATTAGAAAAATGGAGTATAGACGAAATTGTTAACAGAATATTAAAATTTCCAGTAGGAACTAAAATATCAATACTCTCACCCGTTATTAGAGGTAAAAAAGGAGAATATAGAAAACTATTTGAAAAGTATCAAAAGATGGGTTTTAATAAGTTTAAAATAGATGAAGAACTATATGTAGATGAAATACCCGAGCTAGATAAAAATAAAAAGCACGATATCTCTGTTATAGTAGATAGAATTATAGTAAGAGAAGAGATAAAGCAGAGAGTATTTGAGAGTGTAGAATTAGCTCTAAGAGAAGCTCAGGGAGTAGTTAAAGTAGAATATAGTGAAGGTGAAGAAGTAAAGGAACTTACATTCTCGCAGCACTTAGCTTGTCCAAGGTGCGAATTTTCACTAAGTGAGTTAGAGCCAAGATTATTCTCCTTTAATAGCCCATACGGTGCTTGTCCGGAGTGTCATGGTCTTGGCTATAAAATAGAAATTGACCCATCATTACTAATAAAAAGAGAAAACCTCAGCATATTAGAAGGGGCAATTGAAACTATTGGAGAACCGAATTTTAGAATAAAGCAATATCTTACCGATTTAGCTAATATATATGGTGTTAGCCTTAAAGAACCCTGGAAAAATTTACCACAAGACTTTAAGAATGCGGTATTATACGGTACTGATAAATACTTATATTGGGAGGGCGTAATTCCATATTTGTATAGAAGATATAATGAAACAGATTCAGAATATGTAAAAGAAGAGATTGAAAAATATATGATATACATAGTATGTCCTACTTGTCAAGGCTCAAGACTAAAGAAAGAAGCTCTTTCAGTTAAAATAAATGGAATAAATATTTGGGAATTTACAAAGATGAGCGTAAGAAGAGCCTTTGAATTTTTAGATAATTTAAAATTTGAGGACAATAGGTCAAAAATTATTGCTCAGAAGATAGTTAAAGAAATTAAAAATAGATTAAGGTTCTTAATGGAAGTAGGCTTGGATTACTTAACTTTAGATAGGACTACCGAAAGCTTATCAGGAGGAGAAGAACAAAGAGTTAGGCTTGCAACACAAATAGGCTCAGGACTAACAGGAGTTCTTTATGTCCTTGACGAACCAAGTATAGGACTTCATCCAAGAGACACACAAAGACTTATAGATACATTAAAACATCTGAGAGACTTAGGAAATACTGTTATAGTTGTAGAGCATGATGAGAATACTATTAGACAAGCAGATTATGTTATTGACCTTGGACCTAATGCTGGTGAAAATGGTGGATATGTAGTAGCACAGGGAAAACCAGAAGAATTAGAGAAATATATAGAAACATCACTAACTGCGAAGTATCTTTTTGGAAAATTGTCAATCAATATTCCAGAAAAGAGAAGGAAACCGTCTAAAAACTATCTAAAAATATACGGCGCAAGAGGAAATAATTTAAAAAATATAAATGTTGAAATACCGTTGGGATTATTTGTAGTATTTACAGGAGTATCAGGAAGTGGAAAATCATCGCTTGTAATTGATACTTTATACAAAGCTCTAAAGAAGAATCTATATAATTCAAAAGAACAACCTTTACCATACGATAGAATAGAAGGTATTGAATATATTGATAAAGTAATAAATGTAGATCAAGCACCAATAGGAAGGACACCAAGAAGCAATCCTGCGACTTATACAGGAGTATTTACCGATATTAGGGAAGTTTTTGCTATGACAAGAGATGCGAGAATGAGAGGTTATGATAAGGGTAGATTTTCGTTTAACAAAGAAGAGGGCAGATGCAGTGTTTGTGCAGGAGAAGGATATTTGAAAGTAGAGATGTATTTTCTACCTGATATTTTCGTGCCTTGTGAAGTTTGTAAGGGTAAAAGATATAATTCTGAAACTTTAGAAGTAAAATATAAGGGGAAAAATATAGCTGAAGTATTAGATATGTCAGTTTCAGAAGCACTAAAGTTTTTTGAAGACATTCCTAAGATTTATAGAAAATTAAAATTACTTGAAGATGTAGGACTTGGGTATATTAAACTTGGACAGCCTGCAACAACTCTCTCAGGAGGCGAAGCACAAAGAATAAAACTAGCAAAAGAACTAAACAGAGTTGATACAGGAAAAACTCTATATATTTTAGATGAGCCAACTACAGGTTTACATTTTGATGATGTTAAAAAACTTATTGATGTATTACAAAGACTTGTAGATAGGGGAAATACTGTTATCGTAATAGAACACAACTTAGATGTTATAAAGTGTGCAGATTGGGTTATTGACCTTGGACCAGAAGGTGGTGAAAATGGTGGTTATATCGTCGCGCAAGGAACACCTGAAGAAACAGCGGAAAGTAATAATTCTTGGACTGGTGTTTATTTAAGGAATATACTAAAAGAAGAAAAGAAAAAAGTAGTTATGAATTTTGTGCCTTAAAATTTCTTATCGCACCGGGGGAGCTGGGGCAACCTGGCTGAGAAACCCTCATAATGCGAGGGTGACCCTTTGAACCTGAACCGGGTAATACCGGCGTAGGGAAGGTGTGAGAGATTATTTACTCTCATAGTCCTTCCTAATATTCCCCTGGTGAATAATTAAAAGGAGGTAAAAGTTATGGAAAAATTAGTTACTAAAGCTATGTTGGATAAATTCTATCAGGATCTATCAGAAGCTATCTACGCGGATGTGTTCGTTATTGGAGCTGGACCATCAGGGCTTGTCTGTGCAAGAGAACTTTCAAAAAACGGTCTAAAAGTTTTCGTTATAGAGCAAAACAATTACCTTGGTGGTGGTTTTTGGATCGGTGGATACTATATGAATACCATTACTATAAGAGAACCAGCGAATAAACTACTTGATGAGATTGGTATTCCATATGAAAAGGTAAGTGAAGGACTATTTATTTCTTATGGACCCATTGCCTGTTCAAAATTAATCTATGAAACCGCAATAAGTGGTACAAAATTTCTACAACTTACATATCTTGATGATTTAGTAATTAAGCATAATAGAGTAAGCGGTGTAGTAGTAAATTGGTCTCCTACAAGAGCATTACCAAGAGCTATAACATGTGTTGACCCAATAGCATTAGAAGGCAAATTTGTAGTAGACGCATCAGGTCACGATGCAATTGCTGTAAAGAAGTTATCACAAAGAAAACTTTTAGAAATAAAAGGACTTGGACCACTTAATATTGAAGTTAGTGAGGAGAATGTAATAAAATATACGAGCGAAGTTTATCCAGGTCTTGTAGTATGTGGCATGGCTGTTGCTGAAACATATGGATTAAATAGAATGGGACCAACTTTTGGGTCTATGCTACTTTCAGGTAAAAAAGCAAGTGAAATTATCCTTAAACAATTAAAAAATTAGGAGTTTAGTTATGAAAACGCAAACTTTATGGGCTAATATAAGTGGTATCTTTGAGAAAATACTACAGCATCCATTTATAACAGGTTTAGTAGATGGAAGTTTAGATGAAAGAAAGTTTAGGTTTTATGTAATTCAAGATGCGATTTATCTTAAATATTTTTCAAGAGGCTTGGCTATACTTGGAACTAAGTTCAGTGAAGATGATATCTACCTATCTTTTTTAGAAGATGCCAAAACTGCTATAATGGTAGAAAGGTCTTTACATGAAAGCTTTTTTAAGGTGTGGAAACTTAGTTATGAAGATGTAAATAGAACACCCATCGCACCGAATAATTTATTATATGTAAGCTATCTAATGAATATTGTATATGAAAGACCATATTATGAAAGCCTTGGAGCATTTTTACCCTGCTATTGGATTTACCTTGAGGTTGGGAAACACCTTGAAAAATTCGGCTCAAAAAACGAACTATATCAAAAATGGATAAATACTTATGCAAGCAAAGAATTTGAAACTGTAGTAAGGAGAGTTTTAGATATATCCGAGAATGTCTTGAAAAAGTTAAATGATGAACAATTTGAAATGGTAAAGCATCACTTTGTAATGACATCAAAATTTGAATACATGTTCTGGGATATGGGCTATAAGGAGCAAAGCTGGGATGTTTAGATTATCTTAAGATTTTTATAATTTTTTCCTTATCGTCGTATTTAATACTTAAAAAACCTATACCATGTAGTTTAAATTCCCTTTCTCCTTGTAAATAGCCATCAAAAACCCTATACCTCCTTCCGTAAATGCTATAGAAATCAATTTTAACTCTTACTTTATTCAGAGTCTTAATGTGTATTGAATTACTATTCTGAGTTATAGTTATTTCATCATTTTCTGCCAAATTAACAACACTGAGAATACTATCCTTTATTGCATATATTGAATCTCCAGAAATTGCTCCATTATTGTTTGCTACATTACCAACCAAATATACATATACTTTTCCAGAATAATTACTTGGAGCAATCCATCTTATTTTAAATACAAAACTATCGTTCGAAACTGGAGCATTTTGATGAGTAGCATAACCTCCTGCACTTATTCTTGTATTTGGCCCTATAGTTTGGAAAGAACCTATAGGATTATTCTGAACATCTTTTATTATCATTTGAAATCCAAACCTTCTATTTCCATGACCTTTTACTACTATGTTTAAATCGTATGAATTTCCCGGAACATAAGAACTTGGCTTATTGAAATATACCGAACCACTACCACCAGGATTTAAAGGAGCAGCACTATGACAAATAGTGCAATATCTATTACTTGGTGGATCCCCGCAATAACTATCAGGTGGATACGTAGAATTAGATATTAAAAGAAAAATCATATAAAAATTTTAAACTACAATTACTTT
>JANXBH010000001.1 GCA_025060695.1 Caldifarciminota bacterium
AATTCTGGACTATGAAGGTGATAAAAGGGTAAATAAAAATACAACTGTGGTATCTATTGGGATTTTCTTATCGCAATTACTTTCTATGATAGGACTTTTAATTGGATTTTTTATTTCAAGTGAAATTTATATTAAAACTGCATTTTTTTTATCTTTTTTATTTTTATCCTTAGATGAATATAAGCTCTCAATTGGCATACCATTGTTAATACTTCTTGTTTATCCTTCTATACACGGATATATTGAAATACTTATAATATCAATTTTGCTATTTTTGGCATCCGAAATATACTATAGATTGGTTTTTAAAAGAGGCGTGCTTTAAAATTGTCAAAGCAAAAAAGGAGGGAAGTTATGAACTTCGATGTTGACAGATTCAAAAAACTTATAGCTGATGAGCTTTCTATAGATCCATCTCAGGTAAAGGAAGAAGCAAAGTTTATAGAGGACCTTGGTGCTGATTCTATTGGGCTAATGGAACTTGTGATGAAATTTGAAGAGGAGTATGGTATAAAAATACCAGACCAAGATATTGAAAAAATTAGAACTGTTGGTGATGCAATAAATTATATAAAGAGTAAATTGTCCTCATGAGAAGAGTTGTAATAACTGGTATGGGGGCACTAACGCCCCTTGGAAAAACTGTAGAAGAATTTTGGAATAACTTAATCGAAGGTAAAAGTGGTATAAGAAAAATAGATAGGTTTGATACTTCAAACTTAAAGACTCAAATAGCAGGATTAATACCTGAGAACTTTGACCCACTTGAAAGATTAGACAAAAAAGAGGCAGGTGTTCCAATAAATAAACTTGATAGATTTTCAACTTACACGTTATATGCGTCCGCTGAAGCTATTGAAGATGCAAAATTATATAATGTAAATCCTGATAGAATAGGTGTAATTATAGCAAGTGGTATAGGTGGTATTGAAACCTTAGTGAATGAGATAAAAGTATCATTAGAAAAAGGATACGATAGGGTTAGTCCGTATTTAATTCCTATGATGATACCCGATATGGCAAGTGGTCTTGTTTCAATTAAGTATAAATTTAAAGGTCCTAATTTTTGCACAGTCTCAGCATGTTCATCTTCAGCACATGCAATAGGTGAGGCGTACAGACTTATAAAATATGGTGATGCGGATATAATAGTTGCAGGTGGAAGTGAAGCTCCCATTATTCCTATAGCAATCTCAGGATTCAATCAAATTAGAGCGCTTTCTACAAGAAATGATGAACCACAAAAAGCCTCCAGACCTTTTGATAAACTTAGAGATGGATTCGTAATGGGTGAAGGCGCAGGTATAGTAGTTTTAGAAGAATTAGAACATGCGATAAAAAGAGGTGCGAGAATATATGCGGAGATTGTAGGTTATGGGCAAAGTGCTGATGCATATCATATTACTGCACCTTGTGTAGATGGAGAAGGTGCAATAAAGTGCATGTTAAACGCAATAAAAGATGCAAAAGTTGATATTTCCGAAATTAGCTATATAAATGCACACGGAACTTCCACTGAACTAAACGATAAGTCTGAAACTCTTGCAATAAAATCAGTATTTAAAGAATATGCATATAAAATTCCTATAAGTTCTACTAAATCTATGATAGGTCATTTACTTGGTGCAGCGGGTGTAGTTGAAAGTATTGCAGTTATAAAGTCAATTCAAACAGGAATTATTCATCCTACTATAAACTACGAAGTGCCTGACCCAGAATGTGATTTGGACTATGTCCCAAATGTTAAAAGAAATAGTGAAATAAGATATGCGCTAAAAAATTCTTTTGGTTTTGGTGGTCATAATGTATCATTAGTATTTAAGAAATTTGAAGATTGAGCTAAAGGAAAAAACAAAAATTAGAGTATTTAGCCACGGTCCAGTGGAGGGAAAATTCAACAGGATTTATGCTTTCATTGGAGATGGAATTATTGATTTTTATTTAAGACAGAAGTTATTTCAAGTTTATTTTAATGATTTAAAAAAAGCATCTATTGAAAGGTCAATACTTGCAAGCACCAGAAGTCTTGCATATGTTGCAAAGTTATTAAATTTGGAAGAAGAAATAGTAAAATCTGAACAAGTAAATGTAAGTGATAGTTTACTTGCTACAATTTTTGAAGCATATTGCTGTGGTATATACTTGGACTATGGATTAAATAAAGTATTTGAATTTTTAGAAGAAGAACTATGGTCAAGAAGGGACTTCCTTATTGAAAATTTTGCAGACTTTATTAGTAAACTAAAATATGAATATCCAAACTCTCGTATTGAAATACAGAAAATAGGCAATATCTATAAATTCAAACTTTACATTGGTAATAATTTTATTCTTGAGACTAATCATCATAACAAACACGAGGGTAAATACGAAATTGCTAAAAAATTCTTTCTTGAAAAGGTATATAGTCAACAACGTTTTTAATTTTAATATTTTCATTTTTGTACTTATTTACGATATAACCAATAAAATTTAAATTATGTTTCTTTAAAAAATCTTCCATACTCTTTGACCTTCTAATCACTATCTCACTTGGATTAATTACTATGTAGTAGTTAGCCAATTTAAAGAAACTTTCAATTTCTATAGCAATATTTAAATTTTCCCTTATCTTTTCATAATTTCTTAACTTTCTTTCTGAAAAGTTTTCTAAAATTCTCTTCCAGTTTTCATAAATTTTTAAAACGAAATCCAAGTTTTTCTCTAAAGAGAATAATGTATTTAAAAATGAGATAAATTGGAAGGATGGAGGAGTATCAATAATAATAATATCAAAGTTTTTTTCAATTTTATACAATCCATAGATTATTGCTGTATTTATTGCAACTTGTGAATTTAGTAATATCCTTGAGTAGTTTTTAATACTTTCTAAACTTTTTGGAGTTATTAACTCTTTTATACTATCAATAGTTGAACTTATATAATGCTTTGCAATATCACTTGCATCTATTTCAATTGCATATAAATTTTCATCTAATTTAATAACCCTATTTCCAATTTCCCTATTGAATATAATAGAAATCGTATGGTCTTGGTCAATAGAAACGAGAAGAACCTTATATCCACTTGAAAGTTTTTTTGCATATATACTTGATACTGAACTTTTACCAACTCCACCTTTTCCGCAAATTACATATATTTTAGCTTTTAATTCTTTTGACACCTTTTAGTAATTTTTTGTTTTCACTATCTTCTTGTTTTGTAGTAGGTGCAGCTACAGGTCTTATATCCGCTCTTAACACTCTCATTACTAATTCTTTCTTTAGTCTATTTATAAATTCATCAAAAAGATAATAGCTTTCCTTTTTAAATTCAACAAGTGGGTCTTTATTTCCATATGCTCTTAAATATACACCTTCCTTTAGTTGGTCTAATGCATATAAATGCTCTCTCCAATATTCGTCCAATGTTATTAGTGCTATCCATCTTTCCATATTTCTCATGTTTTCATATCCTACTACTTCTTCCTTTTTTGCATATATTTCTTTTATTGTATTCATTGCAAAGTTTTTAATGTCTTCTCTTCTTTCTAAATTCAAAATTCCTTTAAAGTCTCCTAAGAAAATATAACTTAGTTCATCTGCTAATCCTTTCATATTCCACTTAATCTTTGATTCTTCCTTTGGTAAATAGTGTTCAATAAGTTCATCTAAATAGTCTTCAAAAAATCCTATATACATTTCTCTTAAGTCTTTTCCATTTAAAATATCCTCCCTTAGAGAATATACAACTTCCCTCTGTTTATTTATTACATCGTCATATTCTAAAAGTCTTTTTCTTATTTGAAAGTGCATCATTTCAACTCTTTTTTGCGCTCCTTCAAGGGCTTTTAATACCGCTTTAGATTCAACTACGTCCTCTCCGGCTATTTTTAAAGCTCTTAGTATTTTATATTTTCCAAGCTTTTCATTTAGTTCTATGACTTTATCTGAACCGAAAAGTCTAAGAAGGTCATCTTCAAGCGATAAGAAAAATTTACTTGCACCGGGGTCTCCTTGTCTTCCACTTCTTCCCCTTAATTGATTGTCTATTCTTCTTGCTTCATGTTTATTTGTCCCAATTACATAAAGTCCATAGTATCCCCAAGTTTTAGAATTATTCTCATCGTACTCGGGAATATATCCAAGTTTAATAATTTCCTTCCAGTGTCCTGGAATTACTTCACCTTTTTCTATCTTTTTCTTTAAATCTTCTATTATCTCACTCACTACTTTACTATCGTACTGTGAGATTACTCCTTCTTGTAGTCTAATGTCAGTTCCTCTACCTGCCATATTTGTAGATATAGTGACCGCATACTTTTGACCTGCTTTGGCTATGATTTTTGCCTCTTTTTCATGATGCTTTGCATTTAGTACCTCATGCTTTATCCCTCTAAGTTTTAATAATCTTGATAGTAATTCTGATTCTTCAATAGATGTGGTTCCAACAAGTATTGGTCTTCCAAGTTTATGCCATCTTTCAATTTCATCAACAACTGCTAAGTACTTGTCCTTTTTCGTTTTAAATATAATATCTACGTAATCTATCCTCCTTACAGGTTTATTAGTTGGAATTGCTATTACATCAAGTTTATATATATCCCAAAATTCTGCTGCTTCCGTTATAGCAGTTCCAGTCATACCTGCTAATTTTTCATATAGTCTAAAGTAATTTTGAAGCGTAATAGTTGCAAGTGTTTGAGTTTGTTCTTGAACTTTTACTCCTTCCTTTGCTTCAATTGCTTCGTGCAAACCATCGCTCCATCTTCTTCCAGGCATCATCCTTCCTGTAAATTCGTCTACAATTATTACTTGATTATCCTTCACTACATAATTTACGTCCTTTTCAAATAACATATAGCCTTTTAGCATTTGTTGAATTGCATGTATTCTGTCAGTTTTTTCCGCATATTCTCTATATAACTCTTCTCTTAACTTGAATTTCTCATCAACCGGCAAATCACTCCTTTCAATTTTTTCTAATTCTATAGATAAATCAGGAATTTTAAATAAATTCGCTCTATATCTACTTTCTAAAAAGTCTCTTCCCTTTTCAGTTATATCTATGGTATTGTGCTTTTCATCTACTATGAAATATAGTTCTTTATCGTATTCCCTTAATTTTTTTTCTTTAATGAGTTTTAGCTCTATTTTATCAACTGTTCTTAAAACTCCTGGTTCTTGAAGAATTTTAAATAATCTCTTGTTCTTTGGGTCCCCTCTTCTTACTTGCAAAAGTCTAATACTTGCTTTTTCTATGTCTTCTTTTAAAAGTTTTTCAACTTCATCTAAGAATTTTCTAATAATTTCTTTTTGCTTTTCTACCATATTACTTACAAAAGGTTTAACTTCATAAAAATGTTCTACAGAAGAATGTTCAACTGGACCTGAAATAATTAAAGGTGTTCTCGCTTCATCTATTAAGATTGAATCTACCTCATCTACTATTGCATAGTAGTGTGCTCTTTGAACAACGTCTTCAATATTAAATGCCATATGGTCTCTTAAATAATCAAAACCAAACTCATTATTAGTCCCATAAGTTATATCAGTTTGATATACCGATTTTCTATTAGTATATATAATTTGAGTTTTCCCCTCTTCATTGAATACAATTATCTGATCATTTCTATCACTTTGTATTGCTGAAACACTTAAACCTAATTTTAAGTAAAGTGGTGCCATCCATTGTGCATCTCTTCTTGCTAAATAGTCATTTACTGTAACTATATGAACTGCACCAATGGGTTTACCATTTACTAAAAATCTTTTATCTCCTTTTTTTCCTCTTGCTCTTGAGATAAGTGCATGTAAATATGCAGGTAATGTTGCAACTAAGGTTTTACCTTCACCTGTCTTCATTTCCGCAATTTTGCCTTCAAATAGAACTATTCCACCAATTAGTTGAACATCAAAATGGACCATATCCCACTTGTATTTATTACCTGTAATTTCATACTCATAGCCAAGAAGTCTTCTTGCGGTTTCTTTTACAAGTGCAAATGCCTCAGGCAATATTTCAAAAACACTCTCACCGTCAGCTAATCTGTCTACAAACTCCTCAGTTTTTTGAACTATTTCTTCATCTCTAAGTTTCTTATAGCCTTCAAAAAAATAATTTATTCTTTCAACTACTCTCCATCTTTTTTTTATCTCTCTTTCATTTCTTGTTCCTAAGAATCTAGATAACATTTCACTAATCATAGAACATAAAATTTTAAAGCTTTTAGAAGTTGTTCAAAAATTTGAAAAAATAATGTATACTTTGGTAATTTTTTATTTGATTTAATATAACAAAGATTAGTCAATAATTTTGAAGTATTGAAATATTACATTTTCTTTGTATAAACTTTGAAGTGTGCTCATAAGAAGGAGGTGGTTAATATGAAATGGCTATTAAGTTTGAGTGTGTTTTTGGGTCTGATTTCACAATTACATGCTCAAAATGCAAGGTATGGACCAATGTCTACAGAGTGGCTCCAGTCAGGCCATGACTACAAAAAAACCAGAAGAGCTCCATTAAAGTGTACAAGTCCTGCAAATGTAAATAGAGTATGGACTAGTGAAGATAGTCCTGGTAATTGGTTTTCTTCAGGAGGAGCGGTGTATAATAATACATTTGATTGGGACAATAATGGTTATGTGGAGGTTTCAGGTGGCGGTGAAGATTGCGATCAGTGGGATTGTGATGTTTTATGGAGACTACATCATGGAGGTGGTGGTATTATTTTTCAGACGGGTTATGGTGAAGAATACTATACAACTTATTGGGCAACAGGATATACTAACACGGGTGAGTCAAGAGTAGCTATGCATATAGATGATGATTTCAAGCTTCAAAGAGGTAATGGAAGTTTAATTTATAGTGTAGGAGTTGGCTGGAATGTATCGGATATAACTGTAGCGGATTTGAATAATGATAATTGTGCTGAGGTTTATGTACAACATAGTAATAATTTCAGAGCCTTAAACTTATGTGCAAATAACTATTCCGCCATATGGAGTGTTCCTCAGGATGGTTGGACAATCGGTTCTGCAATAGGTTTTGTTCAAAATGTAGGAAGTTGGGATATAGTTCTTTCTAATGTAAATAACGGAAATGCAAGAATTATCATAAGAGACGCCCTAAGCGGTGCATGGAAGAATACTATAAACATGGGAACGGGTGCAAATTACATGACACTACCAACACTTGTTGATATAGACAATGATGGAAGAGATGAGATAATAGTAGCTTACGCAGGTGAAACAGTCAATGGACCATATTTATCCATGCGAATTTTGTTTCCCTGTTTGCGACATAACTACTACTATAAATATTTCTGCATATAAGTTTAATTCTACTGTATGGCAATATTCAACAAGTAACACAACAACAGTTCCTGCTGTATACGATGAATGGCAAGGATATTATTGTCCAACTTCTTATTACTCATATCTTTCTCATATAGCGGTTGGCAGAATACTTCCTAATGATCAATTAGGTATTGCTTATTTATTAAATGGTGAGCTTTACATCAGGTCAGCAAGTAACGGAACATTAATTGCAGGTCCAATAGGTAATTATTTTGGTTCTCCAAGTATAGCTGACATGAACGCTGATGGTATTGAGGGTGTTATAGTTTCGGATGGTTGTGGTAATCCAAAAGAGCATTCGTATATAAACGGTTGGACTAACCCTGTATGGTCTGCATCTGGATGTGCGGATGAACCACCAATCACATCAGATTTAATTATATCAAAGTGGTATATGTTTGGAAATCCTCCAACAGGTAAACTTATGATAGTAGAGGGGGATGCGAGTTGCTATACTAATGTATGGCATTGTCAAAGTGCGGAAATGATAACACCTGTTGATGTTTCTGAAACTAATATACACCCAATTGTCAAGTATCAAAATGGAAATATAAAGGTTTTAAACTATATAGGAAATGTTGAAATATATGATATAGCTGGAAGAAAGCTAATAAGTGATAGAGTTGAAAGTGAGAAGCGTTTTGAAATAAAGAAAGAAGGAGTTTATATTGTGAAGTTAGATAATAAACAATTTAAGGTTTTAGTAAGCGGGAGGTAAAAAACATGTTAGTTCTAATTTTAAGCTCTATTGAAGATGAGATAGTTAATGCCTACAATAGTTATAAGTTAGTGAAATCTGAGATTGTAGAAATTCAATATAATAGATTTTATACAGATATACATAGAGGTTATAAGGTATTTCCAAAGCATGTAATTCAGGGTAGTGGTTCGGTTGTATACGATTTTGTAGCTAAAGTTGACCAATATGATATAAATGATACAAAGAGAGGGAATGTACAAGCAGTAGTAAATTACAATGAAGAAAGTAGAACTGCGAACTACAAGATAATCTATAACGGCAAGTCAGAAGAGGGTAGTATGCCATTTATGTATATTTCACCATATATTACTTTGAAACAATTGATTATGTCTGATATGGAGAGAACTATAAGTATAGAAGGTAGTAAAATTAAGTTAGAGTTTAAAATAAACGATAGAGAAACTATAAGGTTTGTGCTAAATAAGAACGACTATACAATAAGATATGTTGCTCATTTAAAGGATGGACTTTTTAAAGCAAAGGTAAGGTTTGATAATACTCAGGTTATTCAATAGGGGCTATAGCCCCTTTTATATACTTAGATTTTTCAATAATTTCATTTAAAACTTTATATGGATGAAATTCTATTGCAAATGGAATAGACTTAAATAGTTTTTTCGCTCTTTTTAGGTTGTTTGCTTCTATTGAGAGTAGTGCTTCATTTATATCAGTATGAACATTAGCATTTAAAACAATTTCTCCTTTATTTTCAAAAATTGGAATTTTTAGACGGTATTTTAATATCCTTAGTTCGTTTTTGCTTAATTTCCACGCAGGCAAGCTACATTTGTAAAAAAGTTCAATTAATGCCAGATGTATTCCTTTTGTCTTTAAATAGTGTTTTTTATTCCTTAGTATAAAGTATGGTCTTTTCCTAAGAAAGAAAATTTTTATACTTTCTTTCTTTGCAAATTTAATAAAATCCTTTAATATCTTATATTTTTTTATCTTGCTAAATGATTTTGGTTGAAATAGCAGTAAAAGGTATAAAATTGTTCTAATTCCAAATCTACTTGCCAATTCAATAGCTCTATTTACCCTTCCACTAATCCAATACTTAATAACTAGATCCTTGGGAGACTTCTCTAAATGAGAAATATCACCTGTTACTATTGCATAAAAGTGTTTATTAATATTATTACCCAAAACACTCTTTAGTTCTTCAAATATTTCCAAGTCCAATTTGGTATTTAAAAACCTATGGTAAACTATTAAGAAGGTATAGTAAAATTCTGCCACATTCGGAATAAGGTTCTCTCCCATCTCCTTGTATGCATTACTCATAGTTGTCATTGCCTTGCTTGTATCCGAGAGAAATAAATATGAGATGGCCTTTGCATAGTTAATTATAAAACTTTCTAATTTATTATTGGAAATATAATTACGTGAAATAACTTCTTGGTATTTTCCCATGGCATATGCACTTAATATATTTATTAATGAGCCTTTCCTTGAAAGTCTATATGATTTTTTAAAATAACCTAAATTATAATAAAAAGCTTCAACAAACTTTAAAACTTTACGCTTTTGGCTTAAATTTAGCTTTCTATATATCTTTTTTTGCTTTTTTATTATGTTTAATGCTTTATTTGCGTCAATAAAACTATAAGCGTTTGATAGAGAATTGTAAAGACGAGACTTTACTGTTAAAGATAGTAACTTATCAAATTTTTCATCATAGTAATTTATAATCTTTGAATATTCGCCCTTAAGAATAAAAATATCAAATTTAGAAGATAGTGCAAAATAATAGCTTAGCATGTAATTTCTTTCCTTTAGTTTATTTAGGTATTCTTCTATTTCATATAGTAAATCGTCTGGTTTTTTTACTATTTGTGTAATTTCGTAATCAATTTTGAAAATCTCAAGTTCAAGTGGAATGTTCTTTAATTTTGCAATTACATCGTATGGAACAATTATGTGATAATAATGTGCAAACTTTATTAAATTATCTATGTCATTTTTTTGTATAAGAAAATTTATAATGGTAAGGTCATTTTTGTCCGCATCTTTAAATACAAAGATGTTATACTTCTTCAGTGTTCTATATACAAATACTTTACTTAAATTAAGTTCAGTCGAAATTTCATTTATACTTTTAAATGGATTTTTTTCAACATATTCAATCACTTTTAACTCTTTAGGTCTGATTTTTATAAAACCATAGTTTTTTATCTTATAAACTGTTCCTTTTGATATATTGTATGTTTGTAATATGTAGTCTATGTCTTTACCTTCTTTTATTGACTTGTATATTAAAAATCTTCTATAAAGATTCATTTTTTAAATTTTAAAGTGAAAAAATTTAAAAATTTTTGTAAAAAAATTTTTGACATTTTATTTTAACTAGCTTTTCGTGTTTCTAAAATCTTGAAAAGTTTAATGTTTTTATGCTAAAATTTTCATGCTATGATTTATTTAATTTTAAATCAAATGAGTTTGTATGGACCAGAAAGCCCAGATTGGCTACAAGGGAGACATGACTATAAGAAAACGGGAAAGTCTGCATGGAGATGTAACCAGCCTGCAATTACTAATAGACTTTGGCATGATAAGACAAGTTCGGACTGTTTCGGGGCAGGTGGAAATTTGGTTGTGAATGTAGTTATGGACATTAACAATAATAATGTAAATGAAGTTTTGGGTGCAGGCAATTATACTTGTCCCTTTATTGATAACGCGGTAAGGCTAAGAGTTTATCCTGCTAATAGTTCAAACCATTTATGGGAGCTAAAATGGAATGGCGGTGCTACTTCTGCGGATGCAAATGTGGATGCATTTATGGCAGGTGCATATACAAGCGTAGGAAGAAGGCTATTTAGTGTGGACTATAGAAGTCCATTCTTTGGCACTACAAGAAGATATTTTACAGCAGTGAACCTTACGAGCTCTTCAGGTTCAGTAATCTATCAAAGACAAGATTGCCAGAGTGATGATATATGTTCATCTGGATTGACAGTTGCTGATGTAGATAACAATGGTTGTCCTGAAATATATAGAGGAGTTCGTAATTTTGCAGTAGCGGTAAATGGTTGTGCTAATAGTTACACTGAAATATGGAGTGTTAATTTAGGAAATAGGGTAGGTATTCCTGCAATTGGAAAAATAGACAACAATCCTGATTGGGACGTCATTTATCCTGTAATGAATAATCTTTTATATGTAAGAAGGGCAAGTGATGGAAGTGCAAAATTTTCATTCACATTACCTTCAAATTTTCCAGATGTTTATGGACTTGATGACTATTCAACACTTATTAGTTTATACGATATTGATAATGACGGCTTGGATGAAGTATTTGTAAGAACATCTACTCAACTTATAGCACTAAAGTACAATGGTTCTTCATTTAATATACTATGGCAACAAAATTATATATCAAGCTCAGCACTTGCAATTGGACCTATACTAAGTAATAATCAAATAGGTATAGCTTTTAGGAATAATTCTTCACTTTCAGTTGTAAGAGCAAGTGATGGCGCACTAATTTCTAATTCAGGTTCAAGTTTATGTGGTGCTCCGACAATTACTGACATAAATGGAGATGGTATATGGGATGTGCTTATATCTGAGTGTGGTTGTGGTAATCCGTATGGTTTTAGTAGGACTAATAATTTTTCTTCTCCTGTATGGCAAGCTGGTGGTTGTGCGGAGGAACCTCCAATAAGTTCTGATTTAATAGTTGCGAAATATTATTTAAATCCAGATAATACTGGTAAATTAGTCATAGTAGAAGGAGATCAAAGTTGTGATACTAATGTATGGATGTGTGATGGAGCAGAATTAGTAACTCCTATAAGTGTGGATGAAGTATATTATAAAGATGGCATTTTTTACATAGAAAATTACAAAGGAAAAGTGATGTTATATAATATAAATGGAAGATTAGTATATAGTGGATACATGAATGAAAAGTTAAATTTAAAGACGAAGCCCGGGATATACTTTATCAAAACTGAAAGTAGAAGTTATAAAGTTATTGTAAATTAAGGAGGTAAAACATGGTTCTAACTATATTTTTATTGAACCTTGAAGATGTTGTAAATTACTATGCTAATGTAAATATATACGATAATGTAAAGAGTTTTTCGTTCTATAAATCGAAAAAGTCTAAGTTTATGTATTCCATAAGTGCAAGTTTTTATGATAGTAAGGAATATACTTATTATTTTGGGTATTTGAGAAATGGAAATAAGTTTCTGATTGAAAGAAAAAACGATAGTGTATTTTTATTTATAAATGATAATTTAGTAAGTTCGTCACCTGAGGAAATTCCAACAATTTCTCCATATCGCATGTTTATTTATTTATACCAGAACAACTTCCCTTATACTGTAAAGTTAGATAACGGAAAATATTCAGTTAGATTTTATACAGAAGATAAGAATTTTCTATTTTTGATAGATCAAAATTATAGGATTTTAAAATATGTCCCACCTTCCACATTCGAAATAATATTTGAATAGAGTATTTTAATCACCTCCCCGGGGGCATCTTTGTGCCCCTTTAAAATTTAAGTAAAATTTATGAAAGTAATTAGAAAAATTGGTGAAATGATGGATATTTCTGAAATATATAGAAGAGAAGGAAGGACTATTGGTTTTGTACCTACGATGGGTTATTTACATCAAGGGCATACTTCATTATTTAAAATTGCAAGGAAAAAATCTCATATTTTGGTAGTCTCCATTTTTGTAAATCCGCTACAGTTTGGTCCAAACGAAGACTATAAGGAATACCCAAGGGACTTACAACGAGACTTAGAAATATGTAAAAACGAAAATGTAGATATAGTTTTTGCACCTAGTGAAAGTGAGATGTATCTTAAGGACTTTTCAACATTTGTAGAGGTTAAAAATTTAGATGAGGAATTGTGTGGAAAGTATAGACCAGGACACTTTATAGGTGTTGCAACTGTTGTTTTAAAATTATTTAATATAGTAAAACCGCATATTGCAGTTTTTGGACTAAAGGACGCTCAACAATATTTTATAATAAGAAGAATGGTAAGGGATTTAAATTTAGATATTGAAATTATTCCAGGACCAACTATTAGAGAAAGTGATGGACTTGCAATGTCTTCAAGAAATGTTTATTTAAATTCTGAAGAAAGAAAGCAAGCAACTGTTCTCTATAAATCACTAATGTTAGCAAAAGACATAATAGAAAAAGGTGAAAGAAGTGCCAGTAGAATAATTTACGAGATGGAGAAATTTATAAAAGAAAATGCTCCACTTTCTAAAATTCAATATATTCAAATTGTAGATACTAATAATTTAAAGCCTATAGAAGAGCTAAAGAGTGAGTTTTTGATTGCGCTTGCGGTATTTTTTGGTAAAACAAGACTAATAGACAATATTATTATTTCTTTAGATGGGACAACGAATATAATATGATAGTTTTATCTGGTATGCGTCCTACTGGAAAATTACATATTGGGCACCTTGTAGGGGTTCTTGAGAATTGGAAACATCTTCAAGATAAATATAGGTGCTACTTTTTTATAGCGGATTTTCATGCTCTTACGGAAAATCCAAAAAATGCATTTGAAATAGTTCAAAATACTCTTGAAGTTGTAAAAGACTGGATTAGTGTAGGTATTGACTATAA
This sequence comes from Caldifarciminota bacterium, assembly GCA_025060695.1. Taxonomy (GTDB): domain Bacteria; phylum Hydrothermota; class Hydrothermia; order LBFQ01; family DSFT01; genus DSFT01. Next base: position 13,708 of record JANXBH010000001.1, read on the forward strand.
GAAAAGTGTTATATTTGTTCAATCTAAAGTAATGGAACATGCACAGCTACATCTTATTTTATCCATGCTTGTATCACTAAATAGACTATTTAGAAATCCAACATATAAAGAAAAAGTTGAGGAACTTGCAAGAAGAGGTATTGAGAGTAAACTTGTTTTGAATGTAGATGAAAATAGAATAGAGGAGAGTATTAATTCAACTTTAGATTTTATATTCAAAACTATAGAAATTGAGAATGACAAATCAAAATCACGCGAACAGATATATAGAAAGCTAAAGAGTGATATAATGGAGTTATTGAGGACCACTTTAGATAGTTCTATTATAATAGAGCAATTTTTACCAAATGCTGAAATAAGCTATGGATTTCTTGGTTATCCGGTTTTACAAAGTGCGGATATTTTAATATATAGGGCAAATTTCGTTCCAATAGGTCAAGACCAAATACCACACCTTGAACTTGCAAGAGAATTAGCACGAAGATTCAATAGTCTATATTCAGAAGTTTTCCCTATACCAGAACCTATTTTAACCGAATTTCCAAAAGTATTAGGCATAGATGGTAGAAAGATGAGCAAAAGCTACAACAATGCTATTTATATATCCGATAGTAGTAATACAGTAAAAGAAAAAATAAGAAAATACTTTACTGACCCTAATAAAATCAGAAAAAATGACCCTGGAAGACCTGACATTTGTCCAATATTTTACTTGCATAGGGTATTTAATAAGGAAGAAAAGGAAGAAATATATATAGATTGCTCTAAGGGTAAATTGGGTTGTGTAGATTGTAAGATGAAATTATTTAAAAAATTAGATAGTTATTTAGAACCAATACGACAAAGAAGAGAGGAAGTTAGTAGCAAAGAGATTTTTGATATACTAAACGATGGCTTTATAGAAGCTCAGAAAAGGGCACAACAAACATTAGAATTAGCATATAAAGCTATGAAATTTCAATAATATTCATAAACTCTTCTACATAGTCCTTACTATGAGCAGTAATTACTACTTGTAAATCTAATTCTGTCATTTTCTTTATAAATTTTTTTATGTTATCCTTATCTAAAACTCCAAATAGTTCATCAAATGCTAAAACAGGCTTAACGTTTTTAGTCTTCTCTACAAGTTTTACCATACCATTAACCAATTCAAAAAATGCTTTTCTCCTTTCGCCATCTGATGCATACAGCCTAGCATTTTTACCTCTATAGTAAAAATCAAACATATCCCTGTGAGGACCTACAATAGAAAAACCTCTTTTTAATTCAATCTCTTCAAAATCTTCAAAAGTTTTGTTTTCTAAAGTACTCGTATATTTTATTTTAACTTCATCTGGTATAATAGAATTTAATTCATTTATGTATTTTTTCCTTATATCATTAATATAACTTGCATATGGCTTTAACTGACTATTCCATAGTTTTATATCCTTGCTTGTCTTTAATGATTTATTCTTTTGAATCAATATTTTCTTGTATCTATGTAGATTTATATAGTATTCTTCATCTATTAATGAAAAAAACCAATCAAAGAAATATCTCCTACTTGCAGGACTTTGTTCTATTATAGAGTAATTATAGTTATGAAAAGCAAGAACGATTATTTCTTTATGTAATTTAGTAATTAGTTTTTGCCTTTTATTGTCTACATATACTCTCTTTACTGATTTATCATTCTCCTTTCTGTATATAATTTTTATTTCATGTTCTGTCAGGTTTGAAATATTTGCTGTTATAGAAAATTCCTTTTCACCAAATCTTAGAAGGTCTTCATCTTTTACATGTCTAAACGAGCGTTGAAATGAAATGTAAGCCAAAGCTTCCACTATAGTAGTCTTACCACTTCCATTTTTACCTACTATAATGTTAAGTCCTTCTGCAAATTCCGCTGTAAAGTTTGAAAATTTCCCAAAATTTATCAAATTGAGTTTTTTAATTAACATAGTTTCAAAATTTTAAAGTTTGAAAATTTCTTAAAATTTATCAAATTGAGTTTTTTAATTAACATAGTTTTAAAATTTTTTTTATGATTTCTAAAACTAAATTTTAGTTAACATAAGGTCCATTATGTTTAAATTAAGTGCACCATATCTGCCATCTGGAGACCAACCAAAAGCAATAGAAGAAATTGTAAAAAAAATTGAACAAGGTCAAAAATATGTAGTTTTACTTGGTGCAACAGGGACAGGAAAAACATTTACAATTGCAAATGTAATAGCAAGACTAAATAAACCCACATTAATAATTTCACACAATAAGACACTTGCTGCACAATTATATGGTGAGCTAAAACAACTTTTTCCAGAGAATGCTGTAGAATACTTTATTTCCTATTACGATTATTATATACCTGAGTCCTATATTCCTGAAACTGACACATATATTGAAAAACAAGCGGATATTAATGATGATATTGAAAGGCTAAGACTTAGGACTATTGCAAGTTTATTTAGTAGAAAAGATGTAATTGTAGTTGCAAGTGTATCTTGCATATATACACTTGGAGACCCATCAGATGTAAGAGAATTTTTTATTCTATTTGAAAAAGGAAAAGAATATAAAAGAAGAAATACAATAGAAACACTTCTTTCTATGCAATATAAAAGAAATGATATTGAACTACAAAGGGGGTATTTTTCAGTAAAAGGAGAAATAATTGACATTCAACCTGCATACGAAGAGGCGATTTTTATAAGACTTGAGTTTTTTGACACTATACTTGAGAGAATAACTATAAGAGAAAAACTAACAAAAAAAATATTACAGGACTTAAACTCATATGCACTCTACCCTGCAAGTCCATTTATCACATCTGAAGAAAAACTAAAAATAGCTTTAAAGAATATAGAAAAAGAGCTTGAAGAAAGAGTTAAATACTTTGAATCACAAGGAAGATATTTAGAGGCACAAAGATTAAAACAAAGAGTAAAATTTGACCTTGAATTACTAAGAGAAACTGGGACTTGTCCCGGTGTTGAAAATTATTCAAGACATTTATCACTAAGACCACCTAATTCTAGACCATGGACACTAATAGACTATTTTCCAAAGGATTTTTTACTAATTATAGATGAAAGTCATGTAACTGTTCCACAACTAAGAGCAATGTACAATGGTGATAAAACAAGGAAGGAAAAGCTTGTGGAGTTTGGATTTAGACTTCCATCCGCACTTGATAATAGACCCTTGAAATTTGAAGAGCTTGAAAGTCTGTGGAGTCAAGTAATATTTATGAGTGCAACACCCGGTCCGTATGAACTAAAATTAGTAAATAACAAAGTAGTTGAGCAAATTGTAAGACCAACAGGTATAGTAGACCCAGAAATTGAAGTCAGACCTACTATAAATCAAATAGACGATATACTAAACGAGATTAGTAAGAGAATAGAAAAAAATGAAAGGGTTCTAATTACTACAACTACAAAAAGAACAAGTGAGGAACTTTCGGATTTCTTAACTAATGCAGGAATAAAAGCAAAATATCTACATGCTGAACTTGATGCAATAGAAAGAATTGAAATTCTGAGAGATTTAAGATTAGGTAATATTGATGTAATAGTAGGTGTTAATTTACTTAGAGAAGGTTTGGATTTGCCTGAAGTTTCACTTGTTATTATTACTGAAGCTGATAAAAAGGGATTTTTAAGAAGTTATACTTCCTTAATTCAAACCATAGGAAGAGCTGCAAGAAACTCTGCAGGGAAAGTAATACTGTATGCAGATGAAATTACTGAAGCTATGAAAGATGCAATTGAGGAAACTGAAAGAAGAAGAAAAATTCAAATAGAATACAATAAAAAACATGGAATTATTCCAAAAACTATAAAAAAATCCATTGACCAAATACTAAAAATTACTGCTGTTGCTGATGAAAGAATATTTACGAAAAAAGATATAAAAGCTATTGAAGAAGAAGTAAATAAAGAAATTGTAGAATTATTAAAACAAAATAATAAAATAGAACTAATAGCGGAACTTGAATATAGAATGAAGAAATGTGCTGATGAATGGGATTTTGAAAAAGCAATGGTTTACAGAGATGCTATAATGAAGATATTAGGAAGAAAACTTTAAAATTCTCTTGTATGTTAAGAACTCACACATGTGGAGAAATAAAAAAGGAAGATATTGGAAAAACTGTGGTAGTATGCGGATGGGTAAGAAGATTTAGAGAAATTGGTGGGATAAATTTTATAGACTTAAGAGACAGATATGGTAGAGTTCAAATAGTAGTAGAAGACAAGAATTTAATAAAAGAAATTGGCTTAGAATATGTTATAAAAGTTAAGGGTATTGTAAGAACAAGACCAGAAAAAGACATAAATCCAAATCATCCAACAGGTGAAATTGAAATATTAGCAAGTGAAATTGAAATACTAAATACATCAAAACCACTACCCTTTTTACCTGAGGACGATATTAACATAAATGAAGAAACCAGACTAAAGTATAGATTTATAGACTTAAGAAGACAAAAGATGCAAAGAAATCTTATTATAAGACATGAGACAGCACAAATTGTTAGAAACTTCCTTTCTGAAAATGGATTTTTAGAAATTGAAACCCCCTTTCTTACAAAATCCACACCAGAAGGTGCAAGAGACTTTATCATTCCCTCAAGACTTAATCCAGGAAAATTCTATGCCCTTCCACAATCACCACAACTATATAAGCAAATACTTATGGTTTCTGGTTTTGATAAGTATTTCCAAATTGTAAGGTGTTTTAGAGATGAAGATTTAAGAGCTGACAGACAGCCAGAATTTACCCAAGTAGATATTGAAATGAGTTTTGTAGATGTGAATGATGTATTAAATATTACAGAAGAGCTAATAAAGAGAATATTTTTAAAGACTTTAGACTACGAATTAGAAAAACCATTTTTAAGAATTAGTTATAGGGATGCAATTTTAAAATATGGTTCGGATAAACCGGACTTAAGAAGTTCTATAACTATAGTAGATATTACAGATAAAATTTTCGCTCATAATTTACTTGAAGAAATTAAACAAAAAGGAGGCAAAATTTTAGCACTTCCTATTAATATTGACATTTCAAGAAAGGAAATGGACCAGCTTAGAAATATTGTAAAGGATTTTATGTATTTTAAGAAGTTTTCTAATGAAATTTCAGGGCAGCTTTCAAAATATGTAGTTAATTGGGAAGAACTTACTGATGGAACATATATCGTAATCGGTGGTTATAATTTAGAACCATATAAAAAACTTGGTATTTTAAGAAATGAAATTATAAAGAAGTACAAACTATTTGAAAAAAAATTCTCTGCACTCTGGGTTGTAGACTTTCCAATATTTGAATATAATGAAGAGGAAAAAAGAATAGAGCCTTCACACCATATTTTTACAAGTATTTATGAAGAGGATATGAAGCATTTAGAGGAGTTGGAAAAAGCAATAATTGAGCAAAAGGACTATTTACATATTTTGGATAAAATTAGAGCTAAACAATATGACCTTGTAATAAATGGTAATGAAGTGGGTTCAGGTTCAATTAGAATACATAATAGGCATTTGCAAGAAAGACTAATGAGAATAATTGGTTTAAGTGATGAAGATATTAATAGAAAATTTGGCTTTTTCTTAAATATATTAGAATACGGAGCACCACCACATGGTGGTATTGCTCTTGGATTTGATAGAATAGTAGCAATATTAACAGGCAATGAAAGTATTAGAGATGTTATTGCATTTCCAAAAACAGCAATGGGTCAAGCATTGTTTGAAGAAGCTCCAAGTAAAGTTGACACTAATTTGTTAAGAGAACATGAGGAAACTTTTAAAATCGTACTTGAAATTCTAAGTAATTACAAAACAATTAGTTAAAGTTTTTATTAAATAAGTTTTTAATTTTCAATAACTTAATTATAAAATTCTGTAATTTCTTGTTGAATTTTAATTTTAAATTCTTCATTTTCAAAAACTAAAATATTATAAACTTTAATTTTTTGATTTCTAATAACTTATAAAGATAGTCGTTTTTCCACTACTCTACCAATTGAAAATATTATTACAGCTATAATAATTAGAATAAATTCCCATTTTAACGAACCTTTAAGCATTGCTATTATAGCCATAAACCCTATTCCTAAGCCAATAGCCTGAACGAATTTAGACAAAAGAAATAAAAAATATCGCATAAATAAATTTTAAAGAGAGTTAAATACTTGACCTAATATAGATAATATCTCCATCATTTACTATATAGTCCTTACCTTCAATTCTAACAAGACCTCTTTCTTTTGCAAGTTTCATACTCTTTAAGCTTATAAATTCACTATAGTTTATAACTTCCGCTCTAATAAACCCTTTTTCTAAATCAGAATGTATTTTTCTTGCACAGTCCTTAGCTGTCTTACCTTTTTGAATTATCCAAGACCTTACTTCTTTTTCTCCCACAGTAAAAAACAGAATAATATTTAACTTTTCCTTTAAAAGAGAAATAATCTTAGGTTTAATTTCTTCAAAATTATATAACCTTAAGAACTCCATTCTTTCCTCCTCATTCAGACTTAAGACTTCTTCTTGTAGTTTTAAATTTGTAATAATATCTACATCCAAGTTTTCAATGTTTTCACCTTCAAAAACATTATATACTACGATGAATGGTTTTAATGTAATTAAGTTCATGTCATTTAAAAAATTTTGTTCTATTTTAATAGAACATAAAAACTCTTCATTTTCTAAATGATTTTTTAATTTCTCTAAAATTTTTACTTCCTCATTTTTTCCTTTTTTCCTTAAATTTTCCATTCTAGTTTCTATAGCTTTTAAATCAGAAATTATCATTTTATATTTTAAATCTAAAAGCTCTTTTCCATTTCTTATAACAAAAATAAACACGTCATATAGTGAGGACTTTTGAATATTTCTTTCAAAGTCATCAATATCGTGAACTTCAATATAAGCATGCGTTGTTTTTTTAGGATTAAATATTTTAGATAGCTCTTCTACTCTTTCATCGTATAGTGTTAAATTTCCTTCCTTTGAACTTGAACCAGTTAGTATTTTAAATAATGTGGATTTACCAGAACTTCTTAAACCCAAAATTCCTGCTCTCATAACTAAAAATTATTTATTACATCTATTATATAATCAACCTCTTCATCAGTAAGCTCAGGGAAAATAGGAATGGAGACAGTAGTTTTTGCCAATTCCTCACTAACAGGTAAAGAATTTTCTTTATAGTTAAGATGTGCGTACGCTTTTTGTAAATGAATGGGTTTTGGATAGTGGAATGCATAACCAATACCAAATTTTTCTAAGTGTTTTACAAATTTCTCTCTATCTTTCAATTTAACTACAAAAAGGTGATAAACTCCCTTTCCTCCTTCTACTAATTTTTGAAAAGTTATTTTTGGATTATTTATTTTGCTCATATATTTATTTGCAATTTCTCTTCTTCTTTCATTCCACATATCTAAGTGTTTTAACTTTATATTTAAAATAGCACCTTGAAATCCTTCCATTCTCATATTATATCCAACTTCTACATGTTCATATTTTTGTTTTTGTCCTTGATTTCTTAATATTTTTATTCTATTGGAAATGTCTTCTATGTTAGTAGAAACAGCTCCTGCTTCACCAAAACTACCTAAGTTCTTTGTGGGATAAAAACTAAATGCATTTACTATACCAAAAGTCCCAACTTTTTTTTGATAATACTCCGCTCCATGTGCTTGTGCACAATCTTCAATTAAATGTAAATTATATTCTTTCGATATATCCAAAATTCTCTTGACATCAAATGGTTGACCATATATATGAACCCCTATTATAGCTCTTGTTTTTTTAGTTATCTTCCTTCTTACATCATTTGGATCTATTTGCCACGTTTCCTCGTCCACATCCGCAAATACTATTTTTGCATTAAGATAACTTACAGACCAAGCGGTAGCTATAAATGTCCAAGATGGAAGTATTATTTCATCTTCTTCGCTTATATTTAAACTCTTTAAGGCCAAAAATAGTGCGGATGTCCCGCTATTTAGTGCAACAACGTGCTTTGCGCCTAAGTATTGGGAAAAATTCCTCTCAAACTCCTCAACTGCATATCCAAGAGAAAATTCACATCTATCAATAACTTTTTCTATTTCCATTAGCACTTCATTTTTTAAAAAATTTGCCTGTCTTTTTAAATCAAAAAAAGGAATTTTCATGAAACTTTAAATTTTAAGGTAAAATGGTCCATTACCAAGTCCAATATCCTGCAGAAGTTTGAAAAAACTCTTCAAAATATTTATTTACAACAAAAGTATAAATAGCATCACTTCTAAAGTCTAATGAATTACTAAAAAGTCGTGTCTTTCATATTTAAGAAGCCGTATCCCCTTGCTTGAATATATTCTCTATCTATTGGATTAGAAGTAAATTGAAGTGCAAAACCAGTAGAAAAAAATATAATAAAAAGGAATTTATTTATCTAAACTTTTCAAAAGGGTTCTTACAATTATTACAATAGTATATCATTCTACATCTAGTTGGACCAAACTCACTTTTTAAAACTACATTCTTTGAATTACAGTATGGACAAGTTTCTTCGTCAGGAGGACAAATTCCTGCCTCTTTAAGAGCAATTTTTCCTCTTGGTGTAATATCCGAACTTCTCCAAGGAGGACTATAAACCCATACTACTTCAAAATCGTTTATATTCATATCTTTTAAGTCATTTTCAATACTAAGCTTTATCAAATCTAGTGCAATGCAGTTTGTATAGGTTTTCTTTATTTCAACTATTACTTTATTTTCTAAGACTTTTATATCATGAATTATGCCTAAGTCTAAAATACTAATAGTTGGAATTTCAGGGTCTTTTATGCGAGAAATTTTCTCCAATATTCTCTCTTTTAAATTACCACCTTGCATCTGGTTCTAATCTATATACTTCTGTAAAGGTTTCATAAAATTTTAAAAAACTTTCACTTTTTTCTCCTCTTCTTGATTTAAAACTACTTAAATTCAATAAAACCTCATCTTTGCTTGGAAATTTATAAAACGGAAAATCTAATTTTATTCTTTCATAAAACTTATCAAAGTGCTCTTCATAACTTATAGGAAATATATCAGTTCCATATACTTTCAGAATTTCATTGTCTACTTCAAAAATACTAAAAAGTTCATACTTAAACTTATCAATAGTGTTTGAAATTACCTTTTTACCTTCCTCTTTTTGTGCGAGTTTATTTAAAATTATCCTAAAATGTTTTAAATGATAGTCTTCTTCTATTATAATTTTTTCCGCTCTTGATTTTAGTTCATAATTACTTGAATTTAAAAGTGCACCTATTCTAATATAGTCAAATTCATCGTAAAATAGATGTCTAACTAATGTAAATACATAATCGTAGTTTTCAAGTTCTGTAATGTATGCATTTTTAAATAATTTTGGTTCTCTTTTATATACAAAATCATCAGGATTTCCTATAATTTCATAGAACATACTTGCATGTGATATTTCATCTTGAGCTATTGATGAAAGTGCTAAATCTTCTTCTAAAAATGGTCCAACACCTGTCCACTCGCAATCTCTATAACCTAAAATTAAATCATCATCTGCAAAATAAAATATTAAGTTTTCCATATAAAAAATTTTAAAGCCTCAATTAAGTATTAGGAAAAATTACTTTCCAATTCTTCTTTAGTAATTCATTTTTTAAAGAATCTACTTGCTTTTTTAACTAAATAAGGCACTTATTATATATAGAAAAATACCACCAGGGCAAAATGTTTCCTTTTCTATACGATAACACTTAAAAAACCCAGGTCCTCCAAAACTTATAGCAAAATTTAGTATTGGAATAACTCTTCTATTTTCACTAAGGTAAACTGGGAAAAATCCTAATTCTATATTAAATCTAAAATCAGGTGATATGTCTTTAGAACTCTTTCTTTTTTGTTGGATGTATATATTAAATCCACTACCAAGTCCGAAAAATTGATAATATCCATTTCCTACATTGCCTAAAGGCTTGTATCCTGCAGAAGCTTGAAAAAACTCTTCAAAATATGGATGATAATATGCTTGGTAAAAAACAAATGGTTCAAAATATTTATTTACAACAAAAGTATAAATAGCATCACCTCTAAAACCTAATGAATTACTGAAAAATGGATCATATAAAAAGTAAGGAGTTATTGAAAATATATGTCGTGTCTTTCCTATTTTTTTATTATATAGTTCAATTTTAAGAAATGGTCCAAGCCCTGCACCTGATAAATTAAAACCAACATCTAAACCTTTTAATATACCATATGAAAAACCAATATTAAAATTACCTAATAAGCCGTATCCCCTTGCTTCAATATATTCTCTATCTATTGGATTAGAAGTAAATTGAAGTGCAAAACCAGTAGAAAAGTCAAAATTCCCTTCACCAACTGTCCTTGGTCTTTGATATATTCCAAAAAAGCAACCGCTTAAAAATATAATAAAAAGGAACTTGTTCATCTAAACTTTATTGCAATACTCTTAATAAAAAAAACTTCAAAGCTTTAATTTTGATATATAAGAATAGCTTTCTATTTCAAGAATACTATAAGCCTGAATGACTTTTTCAATATCAACCATAACATTAGCTCCCAGTCTTTTTAGCATATATACTAAGTCCTCGGTCGCAATATTACCTCTCGCATTAGGTGCGAACGGACATCCTCCAATACCACCTACTGAGCTATCGAACTTATAAATAGAAAATTCCCTATATGCAATATATACATTTGCACTTGCCATACCATAGGTTACATGAAAATGCATTACAATATTATCCCTTTTTATATCCTTTAATATTAACTCTAATAACTCCCTTACGTCATCTGGACTTGCTTTTCCAATTGTGTCTCCCAATGAAATTTCATCAACCCCCATATTTAATAGCTTTAATGATATATCTCTTACCTTCATACTATCTATTTTACCTTCATATGGACACCAGAATGCTGTTGAAATATATGCCCTTGTTAGTTTTGAACTTTCCTTTGCAATCTTTATAATATTTTTAAATTTATTTAAAGATTCTTCTATACTCATATTGATATTCTTTAAATTAAACGTTTCACTCGCAGAAGTAAAAACGCTTATTTTATCTACATTTACACTTAATGCCCTTTCTAATCCTTTTTCATTTGGAACAAGTGCAGAATAGATAATTTTCTTGTTTCTCTTTATGTTTTTAAATACCTCTTCCGCATCAGAAAGCTGCGGAACTAACTTTGGAGATACGAACGACGATACTTCAATTTCGTCCACATTGCTTTCAGAAAGTAAATTTATAAACTCTACTTTTTTTTTAGTATCTATTATTTTAGGATAGTTTTGAAGTCCATCTCTTGGTCCTACTTCTGTTATATATATTTTCAAAGGCGACTCCCGGATTCGAACCGGGGTAAAGCGGTTTTGCAAACCGCCGCCTAGCCGCTCGGCCAAGTCGCCAAGTTTTCAAATTTTAAAGTCCAAAAGAAATTTTACTTTTTCTTCTATTAAATGAGAAAAAGTTGGGGTATTTTCAAGAGTTTTACTTGCATTTTTTGAAAGTTTTTTTAAAAGTGCTTCATCCTTAGATAAACTATATACCGAGTTTACAAACTCATCTATATCAAATTTTCTTACTAAAATTCCGTTTTCTAAGTGTTTAATCTTTGTCCATATTGAAATATCAAATGCAATTACAGGTTTTGAATAGAATAAGGCTTCAATTGTTGGAAGTGTCATATTTCCATAATGAACAGGATTTATCAAAAAATCAATAGATGAATAAAACTTATAGTTTTGAAAATACGGAAGATTACTTATTATAGTAATGTTCTTATATTTTCCTTGGAGTTTATAAAGTTTTTTATTTTCACCCTTCAAAAGCACAATAAGATGAATGTTTTTGTATTTTAGTATCTTTTCAAAAATTTCTAAAATAATTTTCTCACCTTTATATTTAGAGATTGCACCACAATAGCCAACATTTATACAACCCTCTTTTCTATATACTGGTTCAATCTTTAGAAAATCTGGCTTTGGATGTTCGTACAATTTTATTTTATATGAAGGTATTCCAAGAAGCATAGCAAATAGACTTCCATTAGTCCCATCTTCCCAAATAATATAAAAATTAGCTTGTTTTTTAAAACTATTTAAAAGTTGCTTATATCTTATTTTGATATAAAAACTATTTATATTCCACACTAAAGGATTTAAGACTATACCAAAATGCTCGTTAATATATGGAATGTTATGTTCTCTTGAAATTTCCAACGCAATATTATGAAACTGATGAGAAAATGCAATAATTAAATCGTATTTTGAAGCTTTAAAGTCTCTAAAGTTTATAAAATTAATATTTTCATAAGGTTTATATTTACTGCTTCCACAAAAAACCCAATCTACTATAGTATTTTTATACTTTCTAAGTTCGTTTAGCAAATAGTAATTCAAAGGTGCTCCTACCACATTTTCATTCCAGTCATTTTCCCAAGGACTAAGAATTAATATTTTCAAACTACTTCTTTTATCTCTACTTTTATGGTATTATTTTTAATTTCTAAGATTGCATAGGTTCTTTTATGTCCTAAAAAAGTGTCAGTAGGACTTCCAGGATTAACTACATGAATTCCATTTTCATATTTATAGTATGCAATATGACTATGACCGAATATAATTACATCAAAGTTCTCAGAATAATTTTTTAATTTTTGAATAACTCTCTCTTTTAGTCCAACAGGTGGTCCAAGACCATGAAATAGACCAAATTTAAATCTTTCAATTTCAAAAACTTCAACTTCTTTTAGTATATCAAGTAATTTTACTTCATCCATGTTTCCATATACTGCAACGATTGGCTTTAGAGTTTTTAGCTCATTGTACACATCAGCTATTACAAAATCCCCAGCATGAATAATCATATCGCTATTTTCAATCTCCTCATAAATTATCTTTGGTAAGGATTTTGCTCTAAATGGAATGTGCGTATCAGATAGTATTATAATTCTCATTTCCAACTTACATATTCTTCTTCTATATTATCTAACTTGGCAACATATCTTGCTAAGACAAAAAATAGGTCAGATAGTCTATTTAGATACACTAAAACATTTTTATTAACTTCTTCCTCTTTCATTAATCTTACTACATTTCTTTCCGCTCTCCTTGTAATTGTCCTACATATGTGAAATAGTGATACTTTTTCATTTCCATATGGTAAAATAAAGTCCTTTAATGGTTCTAATTTTTCATTATATTCATCTATCCAATTTTCCAATATTTTTATTTTCTCTTCTTCAATTCTAAATGTTTTTTCGAAACTCATAGGTGTTGCTAAGTCTGAACCAATGATAAATAAATCATTTTGAATTGTTTTAAGCTTCTCGTCTATTTCTTTATATTCCTTTACTTTTATTCTGAGATAGCCGATAAAGCTATTTAGTTCATCTACATCTCCATACGCACTTACTCTTGCGCTATCTTTATACACTCTACTTCCATCTACAAGTTGAGTTAAACCATTATCTCCTTGCTTTGTATATACCTTCGTTATACGCATAAATAAATTTTAAAGCTACTTTAAAATTTTATATATGAACTACGATGTGATTATTGTAGGTGGTGGACCTGCAGGTTTTACTGCAGGAATTTATGTAGCAAGGGCGATGTACAAGGCTATAATTGTAGAAAAAAGTGTACCAGGTGGTCAAGTGGCAATATCAGACATTGTGGATAATTATACTGGTTTTATTGAAATTACAGGTTCTGAATTAAGTCAAAAGATGTTGGAGCATGTTATGAAATTTGATGTCCCAATTGAATATAGCGAGGTAGTTGAAATTTGGAAAGAAGACAAAACCTTTTATGTTAAACTAATAGATGATAGAATTTTAACTTCAAAGGCATTAATTGTAGCAACGGGAGCAAGTCCAAGAAAATTAAATGTTAAGGGAGAGGCTGAGTTTTATGGAAGAGGTGTTTCGTATTGTGCGGTATGTGATGGTGCATTTTTTAAAAATAAAGTAGTAGCAGTTGTAGGTGGCGGAGATTCTGCATTTACTGAAGGTTTATATCTATCTAATATAGTATCGAAACTATATTTAATACACAGAAGAGAACAATTTAGAGCTCAACCTATATACGTTGAAAGGTTAAAACAAAGACAAAATACAGAATTTATATTAAATAGTGTAGTAAAGGAAATAATAGGAGAAAAGAAAGTTAGTGATATTATATTAGAAAATTTAAAAACAGGAGAAATTAGTAGTTTAAGAGTTGATGGTATTTTCATATACATAGGTATGGTGCCACAAAATCAGATTTTAAGGAATTTCAAAGAATTAAAGTATGATGAAAATGGATTTGTAATAGCAGATGAAACTACAAGAACAGAAATTGAAGGATTGTTTGTCGCAGGTGATTTAAGAAGTAAGCACTTAAGACAGATTACGACTGCTGTAAGTGATGGTGCATATGCAGGAACTATGGCAGTAGAGTATATCCAAAATAACTTTTAAAATGGTATATATTACACTTGCACTGAGAACCCCTATTGGTAAATACGGAGGTGCTTTAAAGGATGTAAGACCAGATGACTTACTTGCATATTTACTAAAAGAAGTAGTAGAAAGGTCTCAGATTGAACCTGAGTTAATAGATGATGTATATGTAGGCTGTGCGAATCAGGCGGGCGAGGATAATAGAAATGTTGCAAGGATGGCTGTATTGCTTGCAGGTCTTCCCTATACTATTCCCGCATGTACTGTAAATAGGCTATGTGGTTCAGGACTTGAAGCGGTTAATATAGCATATAAAAGTATAGTTTCACATGAGGCGGATATTATAATTGCAGGTGGCGTAGAAAGTATGACGAGAGCTCCATATGTAATGCCAAAGTTTAATGAACCATTTAAAAGAGGTAATTTTGAAGTATACGATACATCCTTAGGATGGCGTTTTATAAATCCAAAATTTCCATACTATCCATATTCTATGGGTGAAACTGCAGAAAATCTTGCAAGTTTATATAAAATTTCAAGAGAGGAACAAGACCTATTTGCATATGATAGCCATAGAAAAGCAATTAAAGCAATAGATGAAGGAAAATTTAAAGATGAAATTGTGCCTGTAATATTACCTGATAATACTATATTTGAGACAGATGAAGGGCCAAGAAGAGATACAAGTTTAGAAAAACTCTCCAAGTTAAAGCCAGTATTTAAAAAAGATGGAACAGTTACAGCTGGAAATTCTTCTAATTTAAATGATGGAGCAAGTCTATTAGTTTTAGTCTCAGAAAGAAAACTAAAAGAGTTAAATTTAAAGCCATTAGCAAGAATAATAGGAACAAGTGTGGTTGGTGTTAATCCTGATATTATGGGTATAGGTCCCGTATACGCTATTAAAAAGCTATTAAATAGGTTTAATTTAAAGCTTGACGATGTTAAACTATTTGAGATAAATGAAGCATTTGCTGCCCAGATTTTAGCAGTATTAAGAGAATTACCAATAGAAGAAGAAAAATTAAATGTAAATGGGGGGGCTATTGCACTTGGTCATCCACTTGGATGCTCAGGAGCAAGAATTCTAACTACATTAGTCCATGAACTAAAAAGGAGAGGAGGTGGATTAGGTATAGCAAGCTTGTGTATAGGTGTAGGACAGGGAATTGCAACACTTGTTGAGGTATATTAAGCTTTAAACTTTGAGTGTTGCTACTTTTGATATTTCAGCTTGATAGTTTAAAAGTTGGAGATATTTTACAGATAAATATAATAGGATATAACTACGAAACTAAGACAATTATAGATAATAATGGCTATGCACTTATTCAACCATTTGGATACTTTAAATTAGCAAATTTAGACTTACTGTCCGCTCAAGATAGTATATTAGAGAGAATAAGGGATATTTACCCGCTTGCAAGAATTTCCATTACTATACTAAATAAAATGCTTCCTAAGGTATATATTCTAACTAATAAGGGTATTTCCGCAGCTATAGACTATCAAAAGGGAATGGATATTAAGTTTGTTCTTTTTTCAAGTGGAAAATTTTCTGAAGATAAAATAGAAAGAATAATTCTTATAAGAAATGGCAAAGGTCAAGCAATTAGAAAAAATCAATACGATGTGGAAGTTTTACCGAACGATATTATAAAGATAGACCTAAAGGAAGATTTTCCTTGGCAAAATTTACTCACGCTTATAAATGTTATTACAAGTAGTTTAACACTTTTAATTCTTTTGGGAGTTATATCACCAAGATGAAAATAAAGAAGGATTTAGTAATTGAGATTATTGAGGATAGTTATACTATATATGACCCAATTGAAGATAGACTAATTAGTCTAAATCTCTCAGCATCTTTAATATTTGAATGGATACTAAAGAATAAGGAAATTAACGATATGATAAAAGAGTATGCAAAAATTTATGAAATAAGCCAAGAAAAGGCAAAGGAAGATATATATGGTGTAATAGAGGAACTAAAAAAAGAGGGAGTGATAGTAAATGATTAAGAGAGTGCTTATAGCAAATAGGGGTGAAATTGCAGTAAGGATAATATATGCATTAAAGGAACTTGGTATAGAGAGTGTCGCAGTTTATTCAGAAGCTGATGAAAATTCATTACATGTTATGCTTGCCAATTATGCAATTAGGATAGGACCTCCAGCATCAAAAAGTAGCTATTTAAATATGAAGAACATAATATCAGCAGCGGAAATTTCAGGAGCAGATGCAATTCACCCCGGATATGGTTTTTTAGCGGAAAATCCTGAGTTTGCAGAAATGTGTAGAGATCATAATATTACATTTATAGGTCCTCCTCCTGAAGCAATTAGAGCAATGGGAGATAAAATAGAAGCAAAGAGAATTATGAAAAAAGCAGGTGTTCCAGTAGTGCCGGGAAGCGATGACCCAATAAGCAGTTTAGAGGAAGGACTAAATATCGCGAAGGAAATAGGTTTTCCAATAATTATTAAAGCAGCAGCAGGTGGTGGTGGAAGAGGTATGAGATTAGTAAGAGATGAGAGCGAATTTACTAATGCTTTTCTTTCTGCAAGTAATGAAGCGCTAAATGCATTCGGTGATGCAAGAGTATACATAGAAAAGTATCTTGAAAAGCCAAGACATATAGAAATACAATTGCTTGGAGATATGCATGGCAATATGGTTTATTTAGGTGAAAGGGAGTGTTCTATTCAAAGAAGACATCAAAAGATTATAGAAGAAGCATTAAGTCCTGCACTTAGTGAAGAAAAAAGAAGGTGGCTTGGTGAGGTTGCAGTAAAAGGAGCAAAGGCAATAGGATATTATTCTGCAGGAACTATGGAGTTTCTTATGGACAAAGATGGTAATATTTACTTTATAGAAATGAACACAAGAATACAAGTTGAACATCCTGTAAGTGAAATGATAACGGGCATTGATATAGTAAAAGAAATGATTTTAATTGCTATGGGAGAAAAACTAAGGTATAAACAGGAGGACATTAAATTCAATGGACATTCGATAGAAGCAAGGATAACTGCGGAAGACCCTGAAAGAAACTTTACACCAACTGCAGGTAAAATTGACTTTGTTCACAAACCCGGAGGACCGGGAATAAGAGTAGATAGTCATATTTACTCAGGTTATAGTATTCCACCATATTACGATTCACTAATTGCAAAGCTTATAGTTTGGGATAAGGATAGAATTAGTGCAATTAGTAGGCTAAAAAGGGCACTTGAGGAATTTGTTATAAGAGGAGAAGGTATTAAAACAACAATTCCATTACATTTAAAAATAATAGAAGATGAAAGATTTAAAAAAGGAGACATTCATACTGGATTTATAGAGAGTATTCTTAAGTTAGATAATATTTAGATTGCACTACTAAAACCGAACATTAATCTTTCCAATTATATATAGCATTATAAACTACAATAATATCAGAAATAGCCATTGCAAATGCTGACCATATAGGATTAAAATAATCATTAAATAAAATGAAATATAAGCCACCTGCAAAGGGAATAAGAATGATATTATAAATAAATGTCCAAAATAAATTCCACCTCATCTTATATGCTGAAGTCTTTGAAATACTAAAAGCTTTTAAGATAGAACTAATGTCATTTTTAAATAAAACAATATCCCCACTCTCTTTTGCAATATCAATAGCATTAGAAACAGCAATTGACAAATCCGCTTTTGAAAGTGCAATAGCATCATTTATACCATCACCTACATAAAGAACCTTATTTCCATTTTTCTTTAAACTTTCAATAAAATCTGCCTTTTCAAAAGGGCTTAAATTAGAATAAAATTCATCAATCCCTAACTTCTCACAAACCTTTCTCACATTTTCATAACTATCTCCACTTAGAACAATTACTCTATACTTCTTTCTTAACTCGGAAATTAATACTTTAGCATCTTTTTTAATCTCATTTTCAAATGTTATACTAAAACTACCATAGCCCTCAATAAAATATCCAAAATCAAAATCTACATTAAAACCTTCCCTAAAAAAGAGCTTTCTATTACCAAACAATAGCTTTCTATTATTTACCCTCGCCTTAATACCCTCTCCTTTTATATACTCAAAATCACTAACTTCATAAAAATCATTTCCTTTGTATAAATTTAAGATTGCATTTGATATGGGATGACTAACCAACTTTTCTACAGATGCTAAATATTTTAAATGTTCCTCTGGAATATAAGAACTAATAGTTAATTTACTTTCAGTCAAAGTCCCAGTTTTATCAAAAACAACTACATTTATCAAGTTTGCATTTTCCAGTGATTTTGAGTTTTTTATAATTATTCCCTTTTTTAGACCTATATTTATAGCCCTTGCAATCACAAGGGGAATAGCTATACCAATTGCACAGGGGCATGCAATTACTAATACTGAAATTAAACTTAAAAGTGCAAGCTCAAAATTATTAAAAAATACATACCAAAAGAAAAATACAACTATAGCAAAAGTTAGAACAACAGGAATAAAAATTGCAGAAACCCTATCTGCAATACTTTCCAATTTAGTCCTCTCTCTTATTTCATATCTTGAAATTCTTATAATCTCATTGAATATAGTATTCTTTACATTTATTGCCTTCACCTTTACATAACCTGACTTTAACATTGTTCCTTGATATACAAAATCATTTATGGACTTTTTTATAGGGAAAGACTCTCCGCTAAAAGCGCTTTCATCAAAAATTCCCTCTCCTTCAACAACTATTCCATCTGCAGGAGATATAAACCCTTCTTTAAGGATAAAAACATCTCCTTCTGAAAGCTCAAAAATATCAATCTCCTTATTTGTTTCTAATAAAACTTTTTTAGGCTTTTTTGTATATAGTGATCTTAAATTTTCAAAAACTTTAAATTTTGCTCTTTCTTCAAAATATTTACCAAGTAAAATAACACTTATTATTATACCACTTGCCGAAAAGTATACATGATGAAAAACATGGGGATTTACAAAGTGGAGAAAGGAAGCAAAGAATGCGGATAATGTCCCTAATGATATTAGCACATTCATATCTAAATTTCCTGCCCTTAATGATTTATATGCATTTTTAATAAAGTATAGTCCGAAATAAAATTGAATAGGTATAGCTAAGACCATTTGAAAAATAGGATTTAGATTTAAGCCAAATTCATGTAATAATAATGGAAATGCAATAGCTGAAGAAATAATAGCACTATACTTGAGTTTCTTTAATTCTTTAACTCTTTCACTATACTCAATATCAAAAATACTTTTTTCTTGATTTATTAGATAGCACCTATATCCCAAATTTCTAATTTCTCTAATTAATTCCGATACATCATTACTTACCTCCAGTCTTATAATTCTAAGCTCTTGATCAAAACCAAAATTTATTACCAAGTCATGGTTTTTTAAAAAATTCTCCAAATTCTCATCCATATTAGAAACGTATAGCTCATAAGTTTGTGTAATAATTTTATAACCAAACTCAGCTAACTCTTGGTTTAACTTTTTAAAATTATAACCATTTTCTAATTTTATAGTAATAGTGCTTGATGTTATATCTACATCTATGATCTCAATATCACTATAATTTTTTGCTATATTTTTTATAGCCCTTGCACAACTCACACAATCAACACCTTTTACAGGTAATTTAAATAATTTTTCCAAAGCTTTAAAATTTTAATGCTAATATGTTAAAATATAAAAAGAAAACAAATATCTTTCCTATAGTAATTGCATTTTCCATTCTCATAATGATGATTTCGTACTACTTTACAAAAAAAATCACATTACTAATTTTATTGGCTATAAGCACGATAGTTCTTACAATAATTTCATATTTATTGCAAAAGAATTACAATAAAATTTCGGACTTTGAAATAAAAGTTGATGATGAAGGCATATACTATAAACTGCCGAGAAACATAGCAGATTATTACAATATTGAGCATGAAAAAGCGAAGTACTTATGGAAACAGATAAAACTAATTAGATATAGTAGTGAGGAGAATTTAATTTACATTGTGCTCGTAAGCAAAGTGAAAATTCCTATATTAGTAAGTATGCTGAGTAAAAATGAAATTGAGAAACTAATTGAAAAGATTAGCAGTTATACCAATATAGAAGTACTATGATTTATCCCTTTCACAGAAGAAGACTTTCTAGAGCATTAGCAGTTGAGGCAATATACAATAGCGAATTGATGGAAAAACCAATTAAAGAAGCTTTTGGTGAAATAGTAAGTTTAAAAAGAAGCTATTTTGAAAGCATAATAAGTGAAATTAAAAATCAAAAAGTAAGAAGTAAATTTGAGGATGATTTGAATAATTGGGATAGTATTGTCAATTTTTCTAAAAAAATTATTGATTCATATGAACAAAATTTAGAAAAGATTGAAAATATTCTAAGGCAAAATATTACAGGAAGTTGGGAATATGAAAGAGTATATAATCTTGAAAAGGCTATACTAAAAACTGCGATAGCGGAAGCAATTTCTTTAGATACACCCTATAAAGTTATAATATCAGAGGCTTTAAAGATAAGTGAATATTTTTTATCTACGGAATCCTTAAAGTTTATAAATGCAATTCTTGATAAGACTATTAAAAAATTAATGTCAGAAGTAAGCAATCACTAAATCTCCAATTTTTGCATCCAAAAAGCTCTTTAAATCATCCTCTACTCTACTAATCTCTAAAAATTCATATGAACCTTTTAAAAAAACTATATCCCCCTTACTTGCATTAGCATAAGTTCTAACTTTTTTATATACTCTAATTCCATTTATTTCAACCATCTTAAATTTCTCATCAAACTCTATATTTGTTATAAGATTTCCGAAATCATCAATGTATATAACTTCACCAACTACATAGTCTCTATATACTTCTACTTTTCTAAAATCAAATTCTAAGATTTTTTCTATTGGTTTTAAATTTTCTAAATTCTCGCTTAATGCAATTTTTGCGCAAGTAGGAGCAAATACATCTCTCGCGTGAAATGTAGGACTTGCAGTTTCCGAAACACTAATTTCATATGCACTATAATTTTTTAAAAATCCAAATAATCCATTGTCAGGACCTATAAAATAATATCCTTCCGATTTTACTACTATTGCTTTTCTACTTGAACCGACACCCGGATCAACTACCACTAAGAATATAGTACCTTTTAGAAAGTATTTATAAGATGAATATAAAATAAATTGTCCTGCCTTTATATTGAACTTTGGCACATTATGAGTAATGTCAATAATTTCTACATTAGGATTAATACTCTTAATAACTCCTTTAACTTGTCCTACATAAAAACTTTCACCAAAGTCTGTAATTAGTGCAATTATTCTTTTCATTTAGAAAATTTTAAATTTATAGTAAAAACCAATTTTAAAATCTTCTTCGTTTAAGATAATATCAGCTCTCAAATTTTCATAATTTAGAGAAAAACCGTAGTTTAAAAATATACTATTTTCCCTTAAGTTTTCATAAACGCCAGCTCTTAGGCCAACGTACTGCCTATATATAAAAAACTCTACATTACTAAAAGCATAGTAATTACTATCAATAGCTGATATTCCAAATGACAAAAATCTATATATGGTAGGCTCGTAGAATATTCCCAAAGATAAAAAAATATTATTTCTGCGCTCAATAGCTAATCTAAAATTAGTTTGCTCAAATGCTCCTATACTAAAAAAGCCTCTAAAATAAGCACTATCCTTAATATCAATTGCTAACTTTAATTCGGAATTTTTTAAAAATTTATAATGTAATCCAATAATGAAGTAAAATTCATTTTTATGCTTAAATGCATTTGCGCCGATAGAAAGAGAACTTAAATTTCCATAAGCGAAACCAAAACCATATGAACTATCAAAGTAAAAAGAGTAAGATAAATTTTCAAATATAGGAAATGTAAAGTATGCTTTTTTGTAAGTAATTTCAAATTGTAATGCACCAGCATAAGTTAATTGAGATGAAGGGAAATATATTCTTTCGTTCTCATCTGGAATAACTAAACTTGATATACCAAACACCTCATGTCTTACAATTGTTGATATGGTAATTAAAAGCAAACGTAAAGTTTAAAGGTTATTTCTAATAACCTATCTTAATTTCAAAAGTAGCAATGTAATATCTACCCTTACTTTTTATATAGTAAAGCCTGCTTCCTTTGTAATTTTTTATTTTTTCTAAAATATTTAAAATTTCGTCTTTATCATTTACTTCAACAGTTCCACTATTTTCCTTTAGTTCAAGTTCACTTAAGTCAATATAATAAGGTTTTTCAAAGAAGTCCAACAAGCTATAGTAAATTATAATCTTAGATGGAAGAGTTTTATTTAAGATTTTATAATTTATATTTCTTGAAAGCTCATAAACTTTATTTATAAACATTCTATCTGCTTTATTTCCAAATCCTATAGCATAAACTTCCAATTCCTTTTTACAGGGCTTATTTATTATAAGTTTAAAAGTAGTTGCATCGGTAGGTAATGGAACTTCATGAAAATCAAAACTTTTTCTTTTACAAACTTTTTCAATGTAGTTGTAAATTCTTTTGTCTAAAATTTCTACTTCATAAAAATCAAAGTCCTTCCTTATTATAGCTCTTGAATTATGTATGTATAAATATTCGTCATAAATACCTGCAAAGCCTCCATATATTATAAAAACTACAGAAAATTCTTTAACTCCGGATACCATCTAGTTTATAATAATTTTACCTTTATATGTTTTTTTGTCCATTTTTAATTGGTAAAAATATACACCCTTTGCTAAGTTCCTATTTGAAACAGCCTTTCCATCTATTGAAAATAATCTAAAGTCAAAATCTTTTTTATCTGTAATAATTTCAACATTTCTTCCATTTACTAAAATTTTATATTCGCTATATCTACTTTCTAAAACATTTGATGCAGGTTCTATTCTATATCTATATACTATATCATTTCCACCAAGTGTCTTTGAAACTATTACTATTGAAGCATAACTATAACCACTAAAGTCATATATAACATTTATTGAATCACCATTTCCTGTAATATTATCTATTACTGGTCCTGGAATTCTAATTAAATAGACATTTGCACAACCTTGACATTGCTTAAATTTTATCACAATTCTAAGAGCACCACTATACGGAGATAATCTTATAAATTGAGCACCACCTGGATTTTGAATACTAAGAGTTTGATTACTATCTACACTTGGATATGTAGAGATGTTTCTAAAAAGAGTAGATGTAGGATATAAATTTCCTTCACTATATCTATAACCTATTCCATCATTCCATCTATTTCCAGTAAAAAACCTCCAAATTGCATAATAAGATAAAATTTCTTCTTGACTCTTAGAATAATTCCCACTAAGGACATCAAAAATATCAATTAAGGTATTATTACCGGGAACTGTACCCATTCTATGCCAAATGTCTTTTAAAGCTTGATGGTTATTTCCTAAGTATTCATAAATAAAATAAGGAAATATTGCACCCGCATACTGATAAAGACCTCCATTTTGAAATGTATTAATTCTATATTGTGGAGCTGTTAAAGGACTTTGTCCCGAGACACCAAGATAACTAATATAGTCATTTACATTGTCATATACTATATCCTCTATCCAAGTAGCTGTGTTTTCATAGAACCATCCGCCGTCTAAAGCAGTATATGCAAATTGAACTGCATGATGAAACTCATGTGCAACAGTAACTTTTAAAACACCTATTCCGTATGCAGCATCTATATTTTTATTTATTACAAAGTAGCTTGTATAACCTTCTGTTCCGTATCCATAGTATGGACTTTCTGGGACAGCATAACCAAGAACTCCAGCTCCAATGTTTTTAATATAGATATCGTATTTATTATTTCCACCTTGATTATTATCTGGTGGTGGTGCAAACCATCCAATTTGGTTAACTAATATATTCCAAGAATATTCCGCAAAAACTGCTACACTTTCCGCATATGCAGGACTTACCGCGTCAGTTCCACTTGTAGTATAGTGAATAACAAAATTCTGAGTTTGAATAATTTGCTCAGGACCACTTAGAGTGGGTCGAGAAAAGGTCTTATATTCACCTTTTTGAAAACTTTCCAATACTTGAGGCGTTAAACATCTTTCTGATATAAAAGAGTTAAAATATAGAAGAAGTAGCATGCTTAAATTTTAAAACATATTTCCTATACCAAAGTATAAAAACAAGTCTTTTGGTAATATCTTAGAATTTGGATTTAGGGCTATATCAAACCTCAATGGAATAAGGTTTACATAAAACCTAAAACCTATACCATAACCAGAATATAACTTGCTATTAAAAAGTTTTAAAAACTCATTTGATGTTATAGCAAAATCGTAAAAGAATACTATTGCAAAAATACTATTAAATCTCCATCTGTACTCAAAATTTCCATTTATAAAATGATTTGATGCAGGCTGTAAATTATCAAAACTTTCACCTATTGAATTATTTAAATATCCCCTTACACTACCTTCCCCTCCAAGAAAGAACTTTTCCGAATATGGAATATTACTGCCGAATATCTGTCCCATTCTTATTCTAAGCGCAAAACTATAAAAATACTTACTATAAATTTCACTCAGTTTAATAAACCTTGCCTGACCAAACGCTTCCAAAATAGAAAGACTTAGATTAAAACCCCTCGTTGCATCCAAATAGTTATTTCTGTCATCGTAAAACGCCCTTTGAGAGAAAGAGAGTATAAACCTACTTTCTTCATAACCAAGAGTTATACTTCTTTTTAAGGACATACCGAATGCACTATAAAAGTATCTTGAAAATTGTCTAATAATTTCTGAGAACAAACTAAACTCCTCAATCTTTCCATAATCACTAAACTCTCCAACTTGACCATATTTATTATAAATCAAATTAGAACTTAGTAGCAAATTTTTTCTGTCTAAAAAATACCTTTCACGATAGTTTATAGTAAATGACCTGTCATTTAGAAGAACTCTATTATTTTTATAGCTAAATAAACCTGAAAGCTCTATTTCCGCGTTTTGTGCATTTCCAAATATATTTAAATGTCCAAGTAAAATACTCAAATTTAAAAAATAAGGATAAGTAAAACCTGCATTTGTTTCTAAGTATCTTTGTGGAACCTCATTTACACTAAAAATTAATATACTATCATCCTGAATTCTATAATCTACGCTACTAAAAAGTCTAAGTGAATATAACCTTTGGCTACTTTCGCTAATTTTGTCGTAATTAAAGTATTCATTTGGTCTGATAGTTATTTCTTTATAAAAAATTCCATCTCTTACACTACGATTATTTTCAATCTTTATTGACTTTATAAGAATTCTTTTTCCTGCTGCTATTTTCTCTTTAAAAATTAATAAGCTATCGTTTAAAAAACTTGTATCTCTTTCTAATCTAACAAATGGATAACCATTGTTGTAATAAAGATAGTATATTTTATTTTCAATAGTATTTATAAATTCATCTGAATAAGCTATAGGCAGTTTTTTAGGCATAATGTAAATCAAGCTATCTAAGATAATATCTCCATCAAATTCAATATTGCTTATTAGTGCTCTCTTTCCCTCATTTATTTTTATGGTTATGACCACTTTACTTGCCTCAACGAATTCATATTCGTGATTAATACTTACTTGAAAATATCCGCTTGCATAGTATTTTGAATAAAGTCTTGAAATAGCACTTTTTAATTTTATTTTGCTAAATTCTTGATTTTTTCTTAATCTTAAAATATCCAATATTTCTTTTTTTGATAAATATTTATTACCTTCAACGTTTATATCCTTTATAGTTATTAGCTGTGCAAAGATTAGACTAAGCAGCTTTCTCCCTTTGAATAATGTATTCTTTTAGAGAATTTAATATCTCCTCTATCTCATTTTCTATGTGTTTCTCTTCCACTTCTTTTAATCTTATTATTTTCTCAACCTGTGGTAGCTTCTCTATTTCATCCGCAGATATAAGTTCCTTTTCAATACTCTCTTTTAGTATATCGTAAAATTGAAAAATTGCTTTCATCATATAAAATTGCTTCTTCAAAGAACAACTTGCATCAATAGGATTGAATGCATTTTGCTGTAAATAACCTAATCTTATTATCTTTCCTATCTCAAGAATTAGTCTTTCCATTTCTTGAAGCGCATCAGGTCCAATTAACTGGACTATGTCTTGTAATTCAGCTTCTTTTTGTAATATACTACTAATAAAGTTTCTAAGTTCAGACCACTTTTCATTTACATTTTCTTTATACCACTTTTCAATAAGCGGATAGTATAGTGTATAGCTTCTTAACCAGTTTATAGCAGGGTAATGCCTTCTTCTTGCCAAGCTTGAATCCAATGCCCAAAATGCACCTACTACTCTTAGCGTAGACTGAGTTACTGGTTCAGAATAATCACCGCCTTGTGGTGAAACCGCTCCAACCGCAGTAACTGAACCTTCCAAATTACTTAATGTTATAACTCTTCCCGTTCTTTCGTAAAAAGCGGAAAGTCTTGAAGATAAATACGTAGGATAACCTTCTTCTCCTGGCATTTCTTCAAGTCTCGAAGATAATTCTCTTAAAGCTTCTGCCCACCTGCTTGTAGAATCCGCCAGTAGCAGAACATTATAGCCCATGTCCCTATAATATTCGGCAAGTGTAATTCCTGTATATATTGATGCTTCTCTTGCAGCAACTGGCATATTTGAAGTATTTACAACGAGTATAGTTCTATCCATAAGTGGAGAGCCCGGTCTTGAAGGATCTTCAAGATGTGGAAATTCAGTTAAAACCTCTGTCATTTCATTTCCTCTCTCACCACATCCAATATATACTACAATATCAACAAGTGCATATTTTGCAAGTGTCTGTTCGGTCACAGTTTTACCTGTACCAAATCCTCCAGGTAGTCCTGCATTTCCACCAAGTGCAATAGGAAATAGTGTATCCAATATCCTTTGACCAGTTAGTAATGGTATAGTAGGAAGCTCTTTTCTAATTACAGGTCTTGGTATTCTAACGGGCCATTTATGAGATAGTGTAATAGTATATTCTTTCTTGTCCTTTTCACTCTTTATAATACATACAGTATCTTTTACAGTATATTCTCCTTCTTTAATCTCTAAAATTGTAAATGTTTCTTCTAAGTCTTCCTTGTTTAATTCGGTCTTTCCTTTTAAGTTTGGAGGAATTATTATTCTGTGTACTACTGAGGGAGTTTCTTGAACTTCGCCTATGATATGTCCAAGTTTTACCTTATCTCCAGATTTTACTCTTGGTTTAAAGAACCACTTTTTCTCGTAGTCCAATGCTGGAATATCTATTCCTCTTGAGATGAATGGACCTGTACTGTTCATTATTACATCTAATGGTCTTTGAATACCATCAAATGCTTTTCCAAGTAAACCTGGTCCAAGTTCAACTGCAAGAGATTCATTAGTTCTTTCAATTGATTCTCCTACAAATAGTCCCGATGTATCTTCGTAAACTTGAATATATGCAGTATCCTCTTTAAGTCTAATAATCTCACCTATAAGTTTTTCTTTTCCAACTTTAACAATTTCATTCATCCTTGCTCCTTTAAGTCCTTTTCCTACAACAAGAACACCTGCTATTCTTGTAATTTCTGCCATACTGAAATTTTAAAGTATTAAATAATACTTGAAGTTCCTATTCTATTTGCACCACATAATATCATTTTAATAGCAGTTTCTCTATCCCTTATACCACCAGAAGCCTTCACTCCAAAATCATTGCCAACTACTGCTCTAATTAATGCTACGTCATAAAAAGTAGCACCATGCTTGGAAAAACCTGTCGATGTTTTTACAAACTTAGCTTTTGAATTTCTTACTATTTTAGATAACTCTATTTTTTCTTCATCAGTAAGAAGAGAAGTTTCAATAATAATTTTTGAGTTTGGGAAAATCCTTGAGATTTCCCTAATTTCATTTTCAACGTATTTATAGTTTTTATTTTTAACTTCTGAAATATTTATTACAAAATCAATTTCATCGACACCTTGTTCCATTAGCCAGTATAACTCGTATAGTTTTAAATTCAACGGTAGAGCGCCAAGTGGAAAACCCACAACTGAGCACAATTTTATCTCACTACTTATTAGCTCCTTTGCCATTGGCACAAAGTATGGATTTATACATATAGCATAGTATCTCTTTTCCGTTGCAATTTTTATTAAATTCCTAAGGTCTTCGTAAGTTGCGTCAGGTCTTAGTAAGGTAAAATCTACCATTTGATTTATATCTATATTTGGAATTTGAGTTAAGTTTTCAATTTCCTTTTGTTTTTTTGTAGCTATTTCAGTATAATAGTTCATAAGTTAAAAAATTATAAAGCAAATTTAAATTTCGTTATTTGTTTTCAATTTTCATTACCTCAAGGAATACTTCGCTTGGCACTTCAACTCTACCAATCATTTTCATTCTCTTCTTCCCTTCCTTTTGCCTTTCAAGTAGTTTTCTTTTTCTTGTAATATCTCCTCCATAACACTTCGCAGTTACGTCCTTTCTAAGTGGAGGTATTCTTTCACTTGCTATTACTCTTTTTCCGATGCTTGCTTGAATTTTTACTTCAAATAGTTGTCTTGGTATTAAACTTCTTAGCTTTTCTACTATATTCTTAGATACTTCATATGCCTTTATTCTTGGAACTACAAAACTAAGAGCATCTACTTTTTCATTTGCAACATAAATATCGACCCTTACTAAATCACCCTCCTTAAATCCAATAAACTCATAGTCCATAGAAGCATATCCTCTGCTTAGGCTTTTTACTTTATCAAATAAGTCAAAAATTACTTCATAAAGTGGTATCTCATACTCCATCTCAACAGTCTTACTATCTAAATAGAATAAATTCCTTTGAATTCCTCTTCTATTTTGAAGTAGCGTTATGAGATTTCCTAAATATTCTGAAGGCGTTATAATTTTTAGTAATACATATGGTTCAAATGCCTTTTCATAGTAATCTGGAAAGTCCTTTGGGTTATTTATAAAAACTTTCTCTTCGTTTGTTAAAATTACTTCATATTCTACATTGGGTATGGTTATTACGATATCTAAATCGTATTCTCTTTTTATCCTTTCTTTAAAAATCTCTAAGTGCAATAATCCTAAAAATCCCATTCTAAAACCTGGACCAAGTGCAGGAGAATTTTCTGGAATATATACAAGCGATGCATCATTTAGCGAAAGCTTTTCTATTGCTTTTCTTAATTCTTCAAACTCAGAAGGATTTATAGGATATATACCTGCATATATCATGGGTTTTATTTCTCTAAAACCTTCAATAGCAATGGTTTGTGGATATCTTGCATCTACTATGGTATCACCAACTCTCGCTTCTCTGATTTCTCTTATATTAGCAACGACATAACCTATTTCACCTGAACTTAGTTTATCTTTCTTAATCCTCCCGTTAGGATGAAAATACCCGACTTCTAAAACTTCATATTCTCTTGATGTTGATTTAAATAATATTTTCATCTTTGGTCTTATTTCTCCATCAAATACTCTAATATATGGAATAACCCCTAAATAGTCATCGTATATTGCATCAAATATTAGTGCTTTTAGTTTATCGCTATTGGTTTTTGGACTTGGAACTTCGTTTATTATTCTCTCTATTAATTCCTCTACCCCCCAACCGTATTTCGCCGATATTCTTGAAACTTTGACATTTCCAATAAGCTCCCTTATCTGACTTTCTACCCTTTCAATTTCCGCATTCGGAAGGTCTATCTTATTAATTACAGGAATAATTACTAAATTATTTTCAAGTGCAAGATATAGATTAGATATTGTTTGTGCTTCAATGCCTTGAGTAGCATCTATTAGTAATATAGCACCTTCTACAGCTTTTAAACTTCTTGATACTTCGTATGTAAAATCTACATGTCCAGGTGTATCGATTAAATTTAAAATGTAGTCTTTATATTCCATTCTTACAGGATGCATTTTAATAGTAATACCTTTTTCTCTTTCTAAGTCCATACTATCTAATACTTGTTCTTTAATTTCATCTTCTCTTAAAGTTTTTGTAATTTCTAAAAGTCTATCTGCAAGTGTAGATTTACCATGATCTATATGTGCAATTATGCAAAAATTTCTTATATTCATAGGCTTTATAATTTTAAAGCTTTAAAATTATCGTAAATTATGGCAGGACATAGTAAATGGGCACAAATTAAGCATAAAAAAGCTATAAAAGATGCAAGAAAGGGAAAATTATTTTCTAAAATCGTAAGAGAAATTACAGTTGCGGTAAAAGTTGGAGGTCCTGACCCTGAAGGAAATCCAAGACTAAGATTAGCACTTGAAAAAGCAAAAGAAGTAAATTTACCAAAAGATAACATTGAGAGAGCAATAAAAAAAGCTATAGGAGGCGATGAAGGCAATAATTATGAAGAGGTAATATATGAAGGTTATGGACCTGAGGGTGTTGCTTTTGTAGTAAAGACACTTACTGACAATAAAAATAGAACTGTAAATGAGATAAGATATATATTTTCTAAGTATGGAGGTAGTTTAGCAACTAGTGGTTCAGTCCTTTGGCAGTTTTCTGAAAAAGGAACAATTTACATATTAAAGAATAAAGTAAGAGAAGAGGAAGTTTTTGAATTAGCACTTTCTTTAAACATAGAAGATATAAAGGAAGACGAAGATAGCTATGTAGTATATACATTGCCTAAGGACTTTCATAGTGTAAAAGAAAAACTACAGGAAAGTGGTATAGAAATTGAAAGTGCAACAATTACTCTAATACCGCAAAATACTATAAAGGTTAGTTCAGATAAAGCTCAAAAAGTGCTAAAGTTATATGAAGCACTTGAAGAACACGATGATGTTCAGGAAGTATATGCAAACTTTGATATTGAAAAGGAAGTATTAGAAGCATTTACGAGCGAATAAAAATAAGTCTTTATCTTTAAAGTTACACTTGTTTATATTAAAGTTTAAGCTGCTATATCCTCTTGATATTATTTCAAGCAAAGGGATTACAAAAAATTTCCTACTATATAAATCATAGTGTGGAATTTCTAAGTTATTACTTTTGATTGTGAGTTCATTAAAAAGCAAAATGTCTATGTCTATAACTCTTGGTGAATTTTTAAATAGCCTTTTTCTGTTCATTAGGTTTTCAACCTTTTGAATATTCTCCAAAAGTAAAAATGGACTTAAGTTAGTTACTATAAGCAAAGTCATATTTAAGAATGTATTTTGTTTTTCATACCCATATGGATAGCTTTCATATATACTTGATATTTCAAGTATCTTTGAAAATTCAGATATTTTCTTTATTGCATATTTTAAGTTTCTTTCTCTAACGAATAAGTTAGTTCCAAGTGAAAGATAAACGTAGTTCATTTTAAATACTTAAGCAGGATGAATATGAAAAATGGCACACCTATAAGCGAAGTAATAATTCCAACAGGAATTGAAAGTTTAGAAAACTTTAAAAATATAACGGAAACTATAAGAAGAAATATAGAAAGGTTTATAGAACTTACTAATATCCAAAAGTAATTGTCTTTATGTATAATTCTTGAAATGTGTGGGACTATAAGACCTAAAAAACCGATAATACCTGAAAAGTAAACACTTATTGAAGTAAGAATAAATGCAATAGATAGGAAAATTTTCTTGTATTTTTTTATATTTAATCCAAGGCTAAGTGCTTCCTCATCCGAAAGCGATAAAATTAAAAGCTTCTTTCTTTGAATTATGGTATATAATATTGAAACTAAGACAACTACAAAGCAAAAGTAAAGAAATATTGCATCTTGCTTCGTTAAAACTCTATCTAAATTACCCCATAGTATAAATATCGTTTTAAATATATCTTGTTTTGAAATTGCCATAATCAAATTTATCAAACTGGAACAAATAAGATTTATTGATATTCCTATTAAAATGAACTTTAGATTACTTCCATAGTTTGATATGATTACTAAAAAACACAATATTACTAAAGATAGCATTATAACATTTGTGAAGAAGATATTTAGATTAAAGACTATAGAAATTACAAAGCCTATACCTGCACAGGAAGAAATTCCAAGAATATATGGCTCTACAAGTGGATTTTTTAAAATTACTTGTAGTATAAGACCGGCAATAGAAAGTGAACTTCCTACTATGAAAATAAGCATAAGCTTGTGTATAGTAAGTTCAATTAAAGAAATATCGCTGCCAAGAATATAAACTACAATTGAAAGAATAGATAAAATAAGAAATATCAACTTTAAAATTTTATATGCTTAAGATTTTAGAGCCCAAAAGTATAGCAGTTATTGGAGCATCAAGAGATGAAAATAGTGTAGGTTTTGGAATTTTAAGAAATATCATATTTGGTGGCTATAAAGGTGTAGTTTATCCTGTAAATCCAAGGGCAAAGTCCATACTTGGTATAAAATCATATAGTAGTGTTCTTGATATAGAAGATGAAGTTGATATAGGTATAGTAGTTACGCCTTATTATATAGTAGAGGACATTTTAACTGAGTGCGGTAAAAAGGGCATTCCATATTGCATTATCATAAGTTCGGGATTTAAGGAAGTAGGTGAGGAAGGATTGGAAAGAGAAATTAGAATTTTAGAAATAGCAAGGAGGTATAATATAAGAATATTGGGACCTAATTGTTTTGGTATAATGAATACCGATAGCAAGATTTCACTAAATGCAACATTCTCAAAGCAGATATTTAAAGATGGAAACATTGCATTTATAAGTCAAAGTGGTGCTCTTGCTGCAGGTGTTCTTGATTATGCAAAGGACAAAAACATAGGCTTTAGTAAAGTAATAACTCTCGGTAATAAAGCTGATTTAGATGAAGTAGATTTCTTATTGTATTTAAAGGATGACCCATTGACTAAGGTTATATTGCTATACTTAGAAGACATCTCAAGGGGAAGGGAGTTTCTTGAAGTAGCAAGGGAAATTACTGAAAATTATAAGCCCATACTTGCTATAAAATCTGGTAGAACTGAAGAGGGTAAAAGGGCTGTTAGTTCTCATACAGGTTCACTTACAAGTTCAGACGAACTATACGAAGCTGTTTTTAAACAAAGTGGTGTTTTAAGGGTAGAGAGTGTTGAAGAATTATTTAACTATGCTACTGCTTTTTCAAATTTAAACATTCCAAAGAGCAATAGAATTGTAATTTTAACTAATGCGGGAGGACCTGGTATTTTAGCAGTAGATAGTGCAATTAGAAATAAACTAAGTATACCTGAGACATCAGAAAAAACAAAAGAAGAATTAAGGAAAATACTACCAAACTATGCATCTTTAAAAAATCCTATTGATACAACTGGAGGCATAAGTGTAGATGAATATATTAAAGTGCTAAATATATTAGATAAAGATGATAGTTTTGATGGTATTATAGCGATTTTTGTTAGGGCATTTACTATGGACATAAATGAATTTTGTGATAAGGTCTTAAGTATTTATAAAGATATTAAAAAGCCAATAATTATTACTCTTATGGGTATTACAGAAATTGAACAGGGTTTAAGAAAGCTTCAGGAAAATTCAATAGTAGTTTATACATTTCCTGAGGATGCAGTTAGAAGCTTTAAGGAACTGTATGAATATAAAACTTGGCTTGAAAGACCAAGAACAAAAATTAGGAAGTTTGATGTAAATAAGGAAAAGGCAAGAAACTTAATAATAAATGCCAAAAGAGGTAAAGAGGGTTTTATAATGGAAGATAAGGCTTTTGAAGCGTTAAGAATTTATGGATTTAATGTAGTGAATTTTGGTGTTGCGAATAGTATAAATCAAGCTAATTCAATTGCAAGGGAAATAGGATTTCCAGTTGTATTAAAAGTGTTATCAAGCGAGATAGTCCATAAATTTGATATAGGAGGTATTAAACTTAATATAAGGAACGAAAAAGAGTTAGAAATTGCGTTTAGTGAAATGTTAGAAAAATTTAATGACAAAATAGATGGGATTATAGTGCAAAAAATGATAAGTAAAGGATATGAAGTAATAGTTGGTGCAAAGAGAGATAAAAAATTTGGACCTATTGTCCTTTTTGGTCTTGGTGGTATATATGTGGAGGTATTTAAGGATATTTCATTTAGGCTTGCTCCAATTAGAGAATATAGTGCACATAGGATGATTCAGGAAACAAAGGCGTACGAACTACTAAAAGGCGTAAGAGGTCAAAAGCCTGCAAATATAGATAGCTTAGTTGAAACTATAGAAAGACTATCTCAAATGATAGTTGAAATTGAAGAAATAGACGAGATAGATATTAACCCTGTTATCGTAAACGAAGAAGGTGCATTTATTGTAGATACGAGAATAAGAATTAGGTAATATCCCTAAAGCAGATTTTACAAATGAGGTTTTTATCAAATAAATATATTCCTTGTTTTGGAACTCTTCTTAATATTGACTTATGACTACTTTTATGAATTTTGTCGTCTTTTGCAAAGCCGCATATTTCTTCTGCTTTTTCATTATTTTTTATTTCTTCATAAATTTCTTTTAAAAGTAGTGCGTCCATTTCCATGTATGGACTCTCACTTACAACTATTCCACTTACTTTAAGTTCTACCAAAACCTTTATAAAATCAAAATAGTTCATATCACTTTCCTTTTCCCATAAATTTACATGTTTCTTTTCTCCTTTACTATCATATACTATACCTGAGTAGTGTATATGTATATCATTTAAGAGGTCTTTTGGAAATTTTTCAAATAAGTTAAAAATCTCCTCATAAGTATTATATCTTCCATTTTCTCTTGCATGCAAGTGGGCAATGTCAATACACGGCTTTACATTTTCTATTTCCATTAGGTCTATTATCTCTTCAATACTTCCGTATTGCGAAGGCTTTCCCATAGTTTCAGGTCTTAAGACAACATTTATGTTTTCATTTTTTAAAATTTCTGATATTTCACTTATTCTTAGTTTAATTTTTTTGTGAACCTCTATGGGATTTTCATTTTGATAATAACCGGCATGAAAAACTATATTTCTTGCACCTGCTATATAACCTATTCTTGATGCATCTAATATGAACTTTATGGAATTTTTTAGCTTTGAATTATCATTAGTATTTAAATTTATATAGTATGGAGCATGTACTGAAAGAGTTAAATTATTTTCCTTAGAAAACTTATTGACTTCTATTGCTTTATCTTTACTCATTTTTACACCTCTTACAAATTCTAATTCCATACCACTTAAATTTAGTTCCAATATCCTTCTTAAACCACTAATTGTGTCAGATTTTTTTGAACTTATAGGGACACCTGCTGTTAAAAAAAGTATCATTTCTTAATATTCTTCAAACTTCCTTCTACAAACGGCAATCTCACGACCTTAAATTTGTTTCCATTTATTAATATTTCTGTATCTAATTTTGAATATTCTTTTAACATGTAGCCCATACCTATACCCTTTTTCAATGTAGGTGAAAATGCTCCACTTGTTACATAACCCACTTTTTTTTCATTAATATAAATATCGTCTTTTTCTCTTGGAATACCTCTATCAATTGCAATAAAACCAACTCTTACATAATTTACTCCATTTTCTATAATTTTTAATAGTCTCTCCTTACCTAAAAAATTCTTATCTAAGTAAATAGTCCATCTCAATCTTGCGCTAATTGGATTTATATTTTCGTCTATATCATTTCCATAAAGACAATATCCCGCTTCAAGCCTTAATGTATTTCTTGCACCAAGACCAGCCATTTTTATATTAGGATTTTTTAATAGATTTTCAGTGAATTCTAAAGCTCTATCTGAATTAATATAAACTTCAAATCCATCTTCGGTTGTATAGCCAGTTCTTGATATTATCATATCATCATGTTTTACAAAACAATAATAAGGAATATCTATGGAAATACCTAAAACTTCTTCTAATACTGATTTTGACTTTGGACCTTGGATTGCTATTTGTGAAATATTAAAAGTAATATCCTCTATTTTTATATCAAACTCCTCTGAATGTCTTCTTATATGCTCTAAGTCTTTATTTCTTGTTCCTGCATTTACTACTAATAAGAAACCTAATTCATCTATTCTATAAACTACCAAGTCATCAACTATACCTGCATTTTCATTTAATATTAGTCCATATTTTGCACTACCTATCTGCAAATTCAATATATCAATTGTAGTAATGTAGTTAAGAAAATCTATACTGCCTTTACCATTAATTAGTATTCTACCCATATGAGAAACATCAAATATGGAAGCATTTTCTTTTGTCCAAAGATGCTCGTTTATAATGCTATCGTAATAAAGAGGCATTTTCCAATTATGAAAATCTACAATTTTGGCATTTAACTTCTTATGTAATTGAATTAATGGAGTTTCCATAAGTTTTATTCCTCTTTTATATCTTCCATATAATGACCATAACCTGGAACATTAGAAAACATTAGTTTGTATTCTCCCGTACCCAATTGGTCTAAAAATTTAAATCTTAAATTGTTTTGATAATATATCCAAATTACGTAGGATTTTGTACCAAGTGCAACTTCTTGTCTTCTTATATCATCCGGTTGTCCAAATAGTATATAAATTTTCCCCATATCAGTATATCTTCCTTCTTTAAATGGTGTTGAGAATTTCATGTCCGCCTCTATTACCCTTTGTTTATATATTGGATAAAATGAACCATCTGGGTCTTTTTTCTTCCAAAACTTATCTATCCATAGTTCTCTTGCTTGCTTATTTTTAATACTTCTAAATTCATTTAGTTCAGTCTGACTTGCTATATAATCTATAAAATATCTAATATCATCAATTATTGCTTGTTCTCTTTGTATTTCAAAACTTTTTTCTAATAACTTTTTAATATTTAATCCTAAGTCCACAACTTCAAACTTTATCTTATATTGACCATCCTTAATGGAACTTATAGGAATTTTTCCTGTAATTAAAAATTCTCCTTTATCTTTTAGCAATATTTGCTGGTTAGATATAAGAACTGTACTGTCATTTTTTACATCCTGAATATAAAATCTTATTGAAATTTTCTTGCTGTCTATTTTTACATTATAAATTTCAAAAAAGTAAAATATCGTATCTTTGAAAATAGAAGATGGATTTGGTAAAAATCCGATACCATTTCTATAAAATGGACTATTTAAACTATCTTCATAAAATTTACTTGCTAAAATAAGCGATGAGAAGTTTAAGTAAGTATCTTCTACAATTTCAAGGGGAAAGTCTACTCTTGAATTCCTTGACTTACTTTTAATTTCAAATTTTATATTGTATTTTCCGGGTTTTGAAAGTATTTCATAGCTATCTACCATATATACCGCACTTTTTGAAATTTTTTTATCCTTTTTTTCCTCCATTAACTTTTCCCTATCTTTAAAAACCCTTAAATGTATTTGATAATTATCTGATATATCGGAAGGATTTATGGAATATACAAAACTAACAATATATATATCTTCCGAGAGCTTAAAATATATTGGCTCAACATAACCTCTGATACTACCATCCAATACAAAGTTCTTATTATCTAAACTCGTTATACCAACTAATAGGAGCAAGTTCATAATCACCCGTCCCGTATTTATCTACAAAGACAAATTTTAAACCTAAACTTTCATAATACCATATTTGGTATGGTCTATCGTATAAATTAAACTCACTTTTTTCTATATAATCAGGTGGTCCATGCTTTAAATAGATTAAACCCATATCGTTTATTTTACCCCTTTTAGCATAGTTTTCAATAACATATTTATATCTTTGTAAAAATAGCTCCTTGTCTTCATTTAATTTAGTATTGGGAGTTGGGTCTTTATCTTCCCAAAACCTATCCCAAGCGGATTTTAAATCCTTGTATTTTTTGAGATAAATATTAAATTCACCCGAATATAAATAATTTAATGCAAAAACCAAGTTATCTAATTCTTTTTTTGTCATATCAAACAAACCAAGCTTATAAAATTTAAATTTTTGCTCTGCTTTAAACTTCTTGTAAGCTATTAATATTTTTCCTTCATATCTATCAAGACCTAAATCTTTAATATTTAGATTTATATCCAGCTCATTATATCCTTGATTTAGATACTTAGTATAGTTCAATTTATTTACTCTATTTTCATTTTCAAAAGATAATTTAATTTGCACACTGTCTGACATTGTGGAGTATAATGGAATTTTTAAATTTACAAGTGTATCTGAAGAACTATACTTTTCCCTATCAGTAATTATATCTCCAATGATTATTGGTTGCTTTTTCATATATAACATAAACGTTGTATCTAAAATATTAGCATTCGCATTTAGGTCAACAGCTCTAAAGTTAACCTTATATTTTTTATCATAAGGAAAGCTTAAACTGATTTTTAATATATGAAAACCTTCTTTTAAACTACTATCTATAACATTTGAAGCAACTATGGTTTTACCTAAAAATATGTCATATTGAATTCTATAATGTGCAATACTTTTTAAAAATAGTAAATCTGATTTATTTAGCTTGTAAATAATGTTAACTATAAAACTATCCTGCTCCGGTATTCTTTGTATTTCAAATATACTAATAAGCCACACCAAGCTCTCGTGCAAGTTGTTTTAATCTTTTTATCCTTTCTTCTGTTGGTGGGTGAGTAGAGAATAGTTTAAATAATCCTTCAAGAATTGGTGGTATAATAAATAGATGACTTGTTGAAGGATTTGCTTCCAATGGGACTTTATATGCATAGTTTTGTATTTTATCTAATGCATTTGCAAGTGCTATTGGGTCTCTTATGATTTTTGCTCCTGTTTCATCAGCCAAAAACTCTCTTGAACGAGAAATAGCCATTTGTATTATAATCGCTGCTATTGGTGCAAGTAAAATAACCAAGATATCTAATATAGGGTTATGATTTTCTCTATTACTTGAACCTCTAAATATCATTGCCCACTTAGCCATCTCTACTAAGTAAGTTATAGCACTTACTATAATTGCTGAAATAGTAGAAATTAAAATATCTCTGTTTTTTATGTGGGCTATTTCATGCGCTATTACACCTTTTAGTTCTCTTTCGTCTAAAAGTCTTAAAATTCCAGTTGTAAATGCAACAGCTGAATGCTTTGGGTTTCTCCCTGTTGCAAAAGCATTAGGACTTTCCTCTTCAATAATATACA
This sequence comes from Caldifarciminota bacterium, assembly GCA_025060695.1. Taxonomy (GTDB): domain Bacteria; phylum Hydrothermota; class Hydrothermia; order LBFQ01; family DSFT01; genus DSFT01. The sequence goes on from JANXBH010000001.1 coordinate 53,339, forward strand.
CTCTTGGCATAGGAATACCTGCTTTTATTGCAACTTCCCTTACCATATTGTATAGCTTTGGATTATCCGTCTCAGTTATTTCCTTTGCTCTATACATAGAAAGCACTATCTTATCTGAGAAGAAATATGAAAATAAATTAAAAAGAATTGCAAAACCAAGAGCTATCGTAAGTCCTATCTCACCTCCTAAATAACCACCAATTACTATAAACAATGCGGAAAGTGTAGCTAAAAGTATTAAAGTTTTGAACTGATTAATCATAACAAAATTTTAAAGGATAGTTTAAAATTTTGATAAGATTGCTACTTTCCGATTTATCTATATATTTTCTCATTTTCAATCAATATGACTATAGATTTCTTATATACTCAAAGAATAATTATTCCATTAAAAACTTTCAAATTAGTTATGACGGTAGAATTTATTTTTTTAGAAATGATGTAAATAGCTTCTCACCCACACAACTTTCTTCAAAATTTTCGTATAGCTACTTCTTTCGTAATTTCTCTATTTTTATTGACCACTTTTGTGAAAATACCATTGAATATAAACCATACGATATTAAAAGATTCGATATTTTAGGAATTAAGTATAAAAATTTCGGTGTTGGCTGGACATTTAATAAGCGATATGTAAATTATGAATTCTGGTTTCTTTACGAATTTCATTATTTTCTATTTAGAGGAAGTTTTTACTTTGGTATTAGTGAAGACTTTAGAAAAATTTATCCATTTATTTCTATTTGGATGCTAAATGTTTTAGGAATTGAAAGCTTTTCCAATCCAAATAGTGCGGATACATTAAAGCAAGGTGAAATACCTAATGTAGAAAAGCTTAGTATAATTTCAATAGGAGCAAGTTTAGGATTTTTGTTAAATAAAGCTAAACTTGAGTTTAATAAGTATATTCCAATAGACAACTATATTTATAATTTTAATTATAAGTATGAAGTGGATTTTCTTATAAAGAATATGTTTGGCATCAGAACATATTTAGAGGCTAATTCTGCAACGCAACTTATTTATCCTAAGTGGTTAGTCTTGGGAATGAATTTAAACTATAGGGGCTTTGGTATTGGACTAAGTGAGTTATATACTACTAATGTAAGATATGAAGAGAAACCAATTAGAAGAAAAGAATACTTTTTAAGTTTTTTAAAAAATTTTAAAAATTTAGAATTAGACTTAAGATATCGCTTATATAAGTCAGATAGCTTAAGGCGAGTCTTCTTAAAATTCGGCATAAATTTTGAGTTAAAAAGTATATTTCTAAATTTAAAATACGAAATTTTTAGTAATAGTTTTGATGGTTATATCGGTTTTAAGTATAGCTATTTTAGGATATACTACCTCCATAAGCTCAGAAGCAGACTGGCTTTTGATTATTTTTCAGATACAAATAATTTATTTGGTATTCAAATAGAATTTTAGATATACTTTAAAATTTCAAAACTATGAGAGATTGGGCTTTAATACTTGGTTCTTCAAGTGGATTTGGTGCAGCAGTAAGCATAGAACTTTCAAAAAGGGGATTTAATATAATTGGAGTACACTTTGATACAAGAGCTACAATAGAAAATGCAGAAAGTGTAAGGAGGGAAATAGAAAATAATGGAAAAATAGCACTATTTTTTAATTTAAATGCAGGTGATGAAGAAAAAAGGAAATTAGTTTTGGATGAATTTGAAAAGAAATATCCAAATGAAAAAATTAGAGTTTTACTCCATTCTATTGCATTTGGTACTTTAAAGCCATTTATTGGAGAAAATTTAGAATCATCTATAAATCAGAAACAAATAGAAATGACACTCCACTTAATGGCTAATACTTTAGTATATTGGACTCAGGATATATTTTTTAGAAACCTATTTAAAATACCTGGTTCAAGAATATTTGCTATGACTAGTGAGGGTAGTTTAAGAGTCACAAAGTACTATGGAGCTGTTTCAGCAGCAAAAGCGGTATTAGAAAGTCATGTTAGACAATTGGCTTTAGAATTAGTACCATATGGTATAACTGTAAATGCGATAAGAGCTGGTGTAACTGATACACCTGCCTTAAGAAAAATTCCTTCAAGCGATAAGATTATAGAATTAACTTTAAAAAGGAATCCTTCTGGAAGACTTACGACTCCAGAGGATGTAGCAAAAGCAATTGCAGTTCTTTGTAATGAGGATTTATACTGGATGACAGGTAATATAATAAACGTAGATGGTGGAGAAACTATAACAGGAATTTCTTAATGAATACTTTAAAATTTTCAAGTAAAAAGGAGGATGAAAATGAGAAAGTTAATTTTGACCATTGTTCTTGTTGGATGTGGTGTAACTTATAATGTAAGAGTTGTGGATCAAGCAACAAATCAACCAATTGACGCTAAGCTAACAGTAAAAAAAGGTGATAAGGTTATAAAACAGCAAGAAGCAAAAGGAGGACAGGCTAAGGTAGGTCTATCAAGAGGGGAATTTTTATTACAAGGAGAAAGCAACAATTATTATACTGATTCAGTAAGAATAAGTCCACAAAATAGAGAAATAACGCTTGCACTGGAACCTATGAAGAGCTTAGTAGTAAGAAGCATAGATGGTAGAACACAAAATCCTGTATCTGCTCAAGTAGAGCTAACTTATCCAGATAATAAGAAAGAGCAAAAAACAGGAGAAGTTGTTCAGTTCGATAATTTAAGAAGTGGAAAGTATTCTATAAAAGTATCCGCTAAAGACTACGAAGAGTATAAGCAAGATATCCAACTTACAAAAACTGAGACTTTACTAGTTAGATTAAATTATACAATAACTAATGCCACAGTTAAAATAGTGGATGATAAGGGAAAACCAGTTAAAAATGCAACTGTAACATTAAGAGATGGTGCAGGAAATGAGTATAAAGCTATAACGGATGAAACTGGGAATGCAAAAATTAGTGTTCCAGCAGGGACATATACTATAAAAGGTAGTGGAGAGGGTTATGTAACAAATGCAAAAGTAGTTCAACTTCAACCAGGAGATACTACATTAGATTTATCTATTGCAAGAAGTGGAATATTTAAAGTCTATTTTGATTTTGATAAGTCAGATATAAGAAGTGATGCGGATGCAACATTAAAAATAGCCTGTGATTTAGTAAAGGAAGTTCAAAATCAAACTAATAAGTTCTCTATTAAAATAGAAGGACATGCAGACCAAAGAGGAACAGATGCTTACAACTTAGCACTTTCAGATAGAAGAGCAAAAAGTGTATTAAATTATATTACACAAGTTTGCGGTATTGACAGAAAGTATATAAAAACATTTGCTTTTGGTGAAAGACAACCTGAAGATAAAGGATGCGATATGAAGAATAAATCAATATGGGAAAATACAAGGGATAACTCACCTATTCATTGGTTCAATTGGAATAAAGAGCAAGAGTTAAACAGTGCAACGCCTTGCCAAAAGAATAGAAGAGCAGTTGTTTTAACTACAAGAACTGATCAAGTGAAAAAATCTTCAGTTGAATACGACTTTGGAAATTATTGCTCAGTTGATGGAAATATAGAAGGAGATTATAGTGGTATTATATTAACAATTGAGCTTCAGTAAGCCCCCTTGGGGGCTAATTTTATGAAAAGTATTAAGGAAAAACAAAGAGAATGGAAAAGACAAGAAATAATAAATGCAGTAATGGATATTGCACTAAAGGAAGGAGTGTTAGAACTTTCAGTAGAGGAAATAGCGAAAAAATCGGGATTTGCAAAATCTTCAATTTATTACTACTTTAAATCAAAAGACGAAATATTTAAGGAAATTCTTATAAATGGTTGGAAAAAAATGCTCTCAAAAATAAAAAGTATAAAAATTGACCCAAATAAGCCGTATGAAAGTTTAGTTGAAGTTATAAAAACTCACTTAGATTTTACACAGGAAGAAAAAAAACTATTTCAGTTTCTCGCAAGATTTACAAAAGCTCTAAAAAATAAAGAAATTGAAAAGTATTTAAAACAAGAAAGTGAAATTTATCTATCACTTATTGAAAAATGTATAGAAAAGGGGATTTTGAAAGGAGATATAAAGTTCATTTATAACTCCTTAGCAGGTTCTGTAAAGCAAATTGCACAAAATGAAGATTTAACATTTCAAGAAAAACTAAAATATATTTTAAAAAACTTAGAAGAATTCAAGCAATAATTGAAATAGAATAATGTTCAAAGTTTTCTAGTATTTTAATAACTTTTAAAATATCTTCAAAATTCAGACTTTCAATCTGATATAGAATATCCTCAATTTTTAAAATTTTTCCGCTTTGAAGATATTCACTTATAACAAAAAACAAATAATTTAAATAACTATCAAACTCTATTATAATAGATGTCTTAAACTTTTGCTTTAACTTCTTAAAATTTACATGGCTTTCTAAGCTTCTTAGTATTTTAATAATTTCCTCCACTACCCTTTCATTAACGCTTTTGCTTACTACATAACTTATACCAAAGACACTAACTTCTCTATATAAATCTAAAAATGTATGTATATCATAAACCAAACCATATTTTCCCCTTATAATGTCAAATAGAATAGAGCTACTTCCTGAACCAAGAAAATAGGAAAATGCATTAAGAGCTAACTTAAATTCATGGTAATTAAATATTGGAATTCCAAGTGAGACATAATTATTGTAAGCTTTCCTTTTTTTTATAATGTTTGAAGGATAATATGAATTAAATGGTAAGAAAGCCAACTTATAATAATTTTCCAAGTAAAAATTATCTTCTATAAATCTTATAATGTCATCAATGTTAACACTACCAGAAATTAGCATGACTACATTGTCTTTTGAAAATACTTCATTTTTTCTCCTTAATAAATCATCCATAGTAAAATTCAGAATATTTTCCTTTGTCCCTATAATTTCTCTTGAAAGCGGATGCTCTTTAAATATTGCCTTGTTTAAATAATAATAACTTCTTTCTTCATAGTTATCAAGAATTTCCCTGTATTCTTGTATTATTACACTCTTCTCTTTTTCATAATTCTCAAATGTTGAATTAGCAATTATATCAAATATTATTTTGAGAGCTTCCTTTAGTTTTTCGTTTAAAATGCTCGTAAAAATTACTAAATTTTCTTTTGTAGTCCATGCATCAATAGAACCTCCATACAACTCAAAAAATTCATTTATCTCTTCATAACTATAGTGTTTTGAGCCTCTAAATATTGTATGTTCTAAAAAATGAGTTATACCAGACTTTTGTTCATATCTTGAGCCTACTCTTGAAGCTAAAATGATATGGGATAGTCTTGAGTTTTCTCTGTTATCTAAAATAACTTCTAATCCATTAATTTTATATATTTCCAAACTTTAAAATTTTAAACCTGAATACTAAAATATTAAGTATATTTGATGCGAATTCTATTGCATATAGGTCGTTCTTTGCATTTAAAGACGAACCACTATATAATTCAAGTGGTGAAAATACTTCAGCGGAATTTGGCTTTCTAAATACACTATTAAAAGTCCTAAAAATAACAAAAAGCAACTATATTGCTGTTTGCTTTGACAGAGGGAAAAGTAAAAGAGAACAATACTATATTAAATACAAAGCACAAAGGCCAAAAATGCCTAATGAACTTAGAATGAGTATAGATAGGATTAAGGAAATTGTAGAAGCACTAAAATATAAAGTTTTTGAAATTGAGGGATATGAAGCAGATGATATTATAGCATCGATTGTTAGAAAATCAAGTGAAAAGTTTGAAAAAGTTTATATTGTAAGTTCTGACAAAGATTTATTACAACTTATTGATAAAAGCGTAAACGTATTAGTATACGATAATCAAGGTTATACTATATACGATAGAAATAAAGTTTTTGAGAGGTTTTCAGTTTTTCCTGAGTTTATACCTGATTATTTCGTGCTTGTTGGAGATAGTGCGGATAATATTGAAGGAGTTAAGGGCATTGGCAAAAAAACAGCAAGTGAAATTATAAATAAATATGGAAAATTAGAAAATATACTAAATCACATAGACGAACTACCTGCAAAGATTGGACTTAAACTACATAGCATAAAGGAAGAAATAATAAAAAGAAGAGACCAGCTATTTAAACTAAAAACTATAGATATTGAAATAGATGAAGAAGAGTTAAGTATAAAACAACCAGACAAGAATAAATTGTTTTCTATCTTTAGAGAACTTGAGTTTTATAAATTTATGGAAGAATTTTCAGAAACTGCACCAATTATAGAGATAAAAGAAGAGGAGTTTGAGATATTTGATGGTGATATAGTAGAGATATTGAATGGATATATTTATAAACTAAATGGAAGTGTTGTATTAAAGAGAAAAATAAGAAAAGAAGACTTTGAAAAAAATATTAGTGTTTTTGAAAGTAAAGAACAATTTAAACATGGAGCAAAGCACATAGTATTCGATTTAACTTTAGCAGACTATTTAATTGACCCAGAATTTGCATCTCATAAGAGCAATGAAAACACAGTTGAATATATACTTTTGAAATATTTTGGACAAAAACCAAGTCAGAATGAAGAGCAACAAATTGCATACAAATTAAAATCGGTTTATTTATTGAAAGAACAAATAGAAGAAAAACTAAGAACACTTGATATGTTAAATTTACTAAAAGAAATTGAAATACCTGTTTCTAAAGTCATTTCAAATATGGAAAAGGTAGGAATAAAAATTGATGTAAATTATTTAAGTGCACTTTCATTAGAGTTTCAAGAAAATCTTAGGAATATTGAAAGAGAAATATATCAATTAGCAGGGAAAAAATTTAACATAAACTCTCCAAAACAATTGCAAGAGGTTCTATTTAAAAGATTAGGCTTAAAACCCATTAAGAAAACTAAAACAGGATATTCTACAGACACTGAAACACTAATAAAACTTAGTGAAATACACCCGATTGCAAAGAAAATACTTGAATATAGAGAAGTTTTTAAGCTCAAAAGTGCATATATTGATAGCATATTGCCTATGGCAAATCCTCAAACTCATAGAATACATCCAATTTACAATCAAAGGGGAACATCAACTGGAAGAATTTCCGCATCTAATCCAAATATCCAAACTATTCCAATAAAATCAGAACTTGGTAAAAAAATAAGAAAAGCATTTATTTCAGATAAATCAAAGTTATTTATAAAAGCGGACTATTCTCAAATTGAACTTAGAATACTTGCACACTTAAGCGAAGATGAAAAACTCATATATGCATTCTTAAATGACTACGATATTCATACTATTACATCAAGAATAATATTCTCAAAAGATGAAATTAGTGAAGAGGAGAGAAGAATAGGAAAGACAGTAAATTTTGCTATTATATATGGTGTAAGCCCTTATGGACTAAGTAAGCAAATAAATACAGACCAAGAAATAGCAGAAAAATTTATTGACACATACTTTAAACACTACGAAGGAGTAAAAAATTGGATTGAATATATTAAAAACTTTGCAAAAGAAAACGGATATGTAAAAACTATATTAAACAGAAGAAGAATTATTCCAAAACTTGCTATAAATAGTCAAAACAAAGTTATAAGAGAAAGCTGGGAAAGAATATGTATAAACTCACCTGTTCAAGGTTCTGCAAGTGATATTATAAAATTAGCAATGATAAAAACCGAGAAATTTAATCCAATACTTCAAGTTCATGATGAACTTGTATTTGAAGTAGACGAAAATAAAGCAAATGAATATGCAAATACAATTAAGGAAATAATGGAAAATGTCATAAAGCTAAAAGTTCCACTAAAAGTAAACATTGAGATATCAAATTCGCTTTAGTCCATCTAAAATATTCATTCTTGAGATATTCAAAGATGTTAATATAGAAAACGATAAAACTATAAAAAATGCAAATCCAGAAATAATTAGATAGTCCATAATTGAGGTTTTTATTGGTATGTAGTCTATAAAATAAATTTCAGGTTGAAGTTTAATAAGTTTTAAATCAGTAATAAGAAACGAGAGTATAAAACCCAAAAAATTTCCAAGCACTATTCCAATTAAACCTATCAAAATTCCAAGCATTAAAAAAACAATCATTATATCTTTACTTTTAAATCCAAAAACCTTCAAAATTGCAATATCATACGCTTTTTGCTGGGACATTATTGACAGTGTTGAAATTATATTAAAACTCGCAACAATTGTTATTAAAAGTAAAACCAAGAACATACCAAGTTTTTCAAGCTCCAGTGCTGAAAATAAATTTCTATTTAAATCTATCCAAGTATATATGTGCATATTTTCTAAGTCTTTTCTTAATAAGTTTGCCAAGCTTGTAGTATTACTTGGTCTATATAAATATACCTCAATACCACTTATTTCAAAATCAATCAATTTTTCCAAAGTTTTAAAACTTGTAAGCACAAAGTGCTCATTTATATCATATATACCAGCATCTACTATACCATTTACTCTAAGTTTTATAGGAATGAGGTTCATCCCAAAAAAAATATCTATACTATCTCCATCTAATATATTTAGTTTCTGGGCAAGACCTTTACCTAAAACAACACCATCTTCTATATTTAAACTCCCACTTATAACCGCTTCTTTAAGCTCTTTATAAGGACTATCTACTACCTTCAAAACAACACCATCCATTTTATCATGTGATCTAACAACTGTTTTAATAATTGTAAATCTTTTAATTTCTCTTATTTCTTGAAATCTCCTTAATTTTTCCTCTATTTCACTATAATCTAATATACGGTTTGGAATAATAGAAATATGTGGAGTAAATCTTAGTAGTCTATTTTCTATCTCACTTCTAAAACCATTCATAATTCCAATAACTACGAGCAAAGCACTTACACCGAGCATTATACCAACTATAGAAAAAATTGAAAGGAATGATAATATACCTTTTCTCGTTGTCTTGAAAAACCTAAGTACAAGAAGGATGTATATGTTCATAGAATTCTTGCTTTAATACTTCTTATAACTAATTTTAATATTATTTCCAGTGTTTCAATAACCCCTTCTCCTATACTTGCTATTGCTAAGACATAGGGAAAATTATTCCAGTTTAAGTCTTTTTGCAATATTTCTATACTTAATGCATCCTTTAAATCTCTTTTATTATATTGCAAAACAACAGGAATATCTTTCATTCCTAATTCTTCCATAAATTCCTTCATCTCTTCCATACTACTGATATTAAATTCTCTTCTTTCAGGCATAGAGTCCGCTACAAATACTATACCATCCGCACCCCTTATCACTAACTTCCTTGAGATTTTATAAAATGTTTGACCCGGCACTGTATAAAGATGGACTTTAAGGGTATATGGACTAAATTGAAACTCAACAGGTATAAAGTCAAAGTATAGTGTCCTTTCTCCCTTAGTATCTATTTTTATAAGTTCTCCTCTATACTCGGGCTTTACTTTTGAGTATATATATTTTAAATTTTCGGTTTTCCCTGCAAGTGCAGGACCATAGTATACAATTTTTATATCCAATTCTTTTTTTGACTTATTTAATAACATACTATACCTTCAATTCTTTATACGCTCTTACTATTTCGGTTAATACTGGTTTTGCATCACCAAAAACCATAATAGTATTTTCTCCTATAAATAGTGGATTTACTATACCTGAAAATCCTGGCGCTAAACTTCTCTTAATAACTACTACTGTTTTTGATTTATCTACATCTAAAATAGGCATACCATATATTGGAGAATCTTGCTTTTCTCTGGCTAATGGATTTACTACATCATTTGCTCCAACTACAATTGAAATATCAGTTTGTGGTAATAGTTCATTACTTTCTTCTAATGTCTTTAACTTATCATATGGTATATCTACTTCTGCAAGTAATACGTTCATATGACCCGGCATTCTTCCCGCAACAGGATGAATAGCAAAATATACTTCTTTATTATCTTTTGTTAATAATTCGTATAGTTCTTTAACTATTTGCTGTGCTTGTGAAACCGCAAGACCATAGCCAGGAACAAAAGCTATGGTTTTTGCATAGTCAAGTAGCATAGCAATTTCCTCAGGAGCTGCAGTTTTTATTTTTCCTTCATAATAACCTCTATCATCAGAAGCTTTAGAAACTTCAGGCGGAGTAATATTTCCTAATAGTATTCCCCAAAAGTCTCTATTCATAGCCTTTGCCATTATTCTTGTTAAAATTAAACCTGATGCACCAACTAATGAACCCACCATAATCAATCCATAATTACTAAATGTAAAACCTAACGCTGTCGCAGAAAGTCCTGCATATGATATAAGAAGTGAAATTAAAACTGGCATATCCGCACCACCTATAGGAAGAGTAAGAGTTAGTCCTAAAATAATGGAGCTTATTAAAACTATCCAAAGAAGCATTGGATATTTATATATTGCAAAAGCAAATATGGAAACAAGACTAACTAATAAAAGTATTAAATTTATGAAATTCTTAAAGGGGATTAAAATAGGCTTTTCTGTTATTATACCTTGAAGCTTTAAAAATGCAATAATACTACCAACAAATGTTATAGTTCCTATAAATGTATCAAATCCTACAGAAATATAGAACTGATATACGTTAACAATTTCAGGAATTCTATTTTCTAAAAATGCCCATATACCTACAAGTGCGGAAACAGCACCTCCAAAACTATTTAATATTGCTACAAACTGTGGTATTGCTCTCATATCTACCCAATATGCCAAGAATATTCCAATAATACTTCCAATTATCAATGCGGAGAATATAAATAAGTAGTTCTCATAAGGGGTAAAAAATGTGGCTATTACCGCTATTGTCATACCAATTGCACTTACTATATTTCCAAGTCTTGCAGTTTGTGGTTTTTGAAGAAGTTTAAGACCAAAAATAAATAAAAGAACAGTAATAAGATAAAAAACTAAAACTATGCTCAAGTTTCTAAATTTTAAAGCTATAAAAACCTTAAAATTTTCTTATGATTAAAAGATATTTATTTCCTGAAATGGAAGAAATTTGGTCTGAAAAGAATAAGCTAAAAAAATGGCTACTAATAGAAATTACTACACTCGAAGTTCAAGTAGAAATAGGTATAATTCCAAAAGAAGCATTAAGAATAAAGGAAGAATTAAATAATTTAGACTACGATTGGTTATTAAAAAGACAATCAGAGATAGAAAAAGAAGTAGAGCACGATGTAATAGCGTTTTTAATGGCACTTGAAGAAGTTTCAGAATATGCAAAGTACTTGCACTATGGTTTAACTTCATCTGATATTTTAGATACTGCAAATGCATTGATTATAAGAGAAGCACTATATTTAATAAAGAGCGAGTACGAAAAATTTATAGAAGTTTTAAAAGATAAAGCTCTAAAGTACAAATATAGTCCGATTATGGGAAGGACACATGGAGTATATGCAGAACCTACTACAATAGGTCTAAAGTTTCTAAATTACTACGCTGAAGCTTTAAGAAACATGGAAAGATTAGAATATTCTATTAAAGAGATAAGCTATGGGAAGCTGTCTGGCGCGGTAGGTAATTTTGCATACTTAAGTCCAATATTGGAAGAAAAAGTAATGGAAAGATTGAACTTAAAACCTGAAAAAATTTCTACTCAAATTATTCCAAGGGACAGATATGCATTTTTAGTAAATAACCTTGTTCTCTTAGCAGAGAATATAGAAAGATTAGCAATAGAAATAAGATTGCTGATGAGAACAGAAGTAGGAGAATTTATAGAACCATTCTATAAAAAACAAAGAGGCTCATCCGCAATGCCACACAAAAGAAACCCAATAAGAAGTGAAAGAATATCAGGTCTTGTAAGATTAATAAGAGGATATTTAATACCAATTCATGAAAATATTGCGCTTTGGCATGAAAGGGACATTAGTCATTCATCAAATGAAAGAATAATCTTACCAGATATTACATCCGCAATTTACTATATAGTTAAACTTTCAAGAAATATTTTAGAAAATCTCATAATTGATGAAAGTAGAATTTCAGAAAACATGCAAAAATTCGGAAAATACTACATAACTCAACCATTTTTATTAAAACTTGTTCAAAAAGGAGTATCAAGAAAAGTTGCATATGAATGGTTAAAGAAAATCTCTCAAAGTGAAGACTTTGAAAAAACTATCTTAAATGACGAAGAAATTAGAAGGTATTTAACTGAGGAAGAAATAAAAACTTGCTTAAATTGGAATTTTTTAAGAAATATAGACGAAATTTATAAAAGATTTGAACTTTAAAATTTTCCCATGAAAACTGCTATTATTACAGGGGCAAGTAAAGGTATAGGAAAGGCAATTGCATATAAGTTTGCACAAAATAATTACAACTTAGGTCTTATAGCAAGAAGTGAAACCCTTTTAAATGAAATAAAAGAGGACTTAAAAAAGAGTTATGGTATTGAGGTTTTGATATATATTGTGGATGTTTCAGATTATAAAAAGGCTGAGGAAGTTGTAGATGATTTTTATAAGAGGTTTTCAAGAATAGATGTTCTTGTAAATAATGCAGGTATTACTGATGATAAATTTTTAGTAAGAATTTCAGAAAGTGATTGGGATAATATAATAAGTGTAAATTTAAAGAGTGTTTTTAATTATTGTAAGTTTGTTAGTAAATACATGATAAAGCAAAGAAGTGGGGTAATTGTTAATATATCTTCTATTTCTGGTATTGTAGGAAATGCAGGTCAAACTTCCTATGCATCGACTAAGAGTGCAATAATTGGATTTACAAAATCCCTTGCAAAAGAGCTTGGAAGTAGAAATGTAAGAGTAAATGCCATAGCTCCTGGTTTTATTTTAACTGACATGACAGAAAAGTTAAGTGAAGAAATAAAGAATAGTTATTTAGATAGAATTTCTCTTAAGAGATTTGGGACACCTGAGGAAATAGCAAATGTAGTATATTTTCTATGTTCAGACGATGCAAGCTATATTACTGGTCAAGTATTAGTAGTTGATGGGGGAATGATTTAAATAAATTGTCTTCATGAGAAGTTATTATGAAAATTTTATCATTAGAATATTCCATAATAAGATTTTCTAATTTTCTCTTAGAAATTTCATCAAGTGATACAAATGGCTCATCAAAAAGATATACCTTTGCATCTTTTATCAATGCTCTTACTATTGCAGCCTTTTGAATATTACCTCTGGATAGGTATTTTACCTTATATTCTAAAAAATTAACCAATTCAAAGTATTCAAATAGTTTCATAAAGTTCTTTTCATTGGAGAAAAATTTTAAATTTTCATAAACAGTAAGCTCAGGATACAATCCAAGCTTATGACCAAGATATGATATTTCAAACTTAGATATATCGTCATATATTATATCACCCTTAGTTTTTCTTTCAAAACCCGCAATTATTTTAAGTAGTGTAGTCTTACCTGAACCGTTTTTGCCCCTTATTAACAAAATACCATTTTCAATTTCAAAGCTTATATTACTAAAAATTACCTTATTGTTTATCTTCTTGCTGAGATTCTTTACTATTAGTTTCACCTTTTTTTCTTGATTGCAAAAATAGTATTACTAAAACTATAACTACAACAAAGATACCTGCAACAACATATCGGTTTTTATTAATTACTTCAAAAAAGTTAAAATGAGGTATCACACCTGCTTCTATAACTGGTGGTTTGTTTCCATTATACACTTGAATATCAATACCACCCATTTTTTGAATATCACCTTTCTTTAAATTCTTTATACTATGCTTTAAGTCCTTTCTTATTGCAACAGTATAGTTTATATTACCAAAATTTCTACTTAATTTAAATCTCTTATGAGTTATGTATACGAAGCTTATTACATTATTTGTATTCGGTATTAAAAATGGCTTTATGATTAATGTATCTCCTACCACTTGAACGCTATCGTTAGGAAAACCATTATATTGCAAATCACTATAGTTTTTTGGTAAATGTATCTTTATTGGCTCATTTGGTATTAAGACTTTTTTAGAATTAGTAGATAAAACTATATTTTCAGCAATTACAATTGTACTATCTTGATTTACAACAAAAGCTCCATATTCGCTATATTTATAACTACCTTCATTACTTACATCGTATACAAAAAGAGTTTCATTCTTTATAGGTAAAGTTATAATAGGACTATAAAAACTATAACCTTCATAGATAGTTTGTATTCCTATTGTTTTTACAGAGCTATCCTTAATATCAAATTTCAATATACCATTTTTTACCTTGAAGCTATCTATGAGGTTTATCTCATTGTTTTCTATTTTAAAAACAAAGGAAATTGCAGAATCAACAGGTTTATTCTCAGTCCCATTTATAATCCTTACTTCATATAGGAAAGTTATAAAAATCACTATCAAAGTTTAAAGTTTCTTAAATTTTCATAAGGATCACCATCAAATATGGCGGATACCATTGCTATTATATTAACGCCCATGTCAACTAATATTTTATAGTTATCCTTATTTATACCACCAATTGCAATTATTGGAATATTTAAAAGACTTCTTGCCCATCTAAAAATTTCTATTGTTTTTATAGTTTCACTATCTTTTGTTTTTGTCGGAAATACAGAACCAAATGCTACATAGTTTACACCTAATTTTTGAAAAAACAAAGCTCTTTCTATATCTCCATAGCATGAAACTCCAATAATTTTATCTCTTAACATTTCCCTTGCAAATTTTAAATAATATTCTTCATCTTTTCCAAGATGAACTCCATCCGCACGAACTTCTTTTGCTAAAATTGGGTCATCGTTTATAATAAATAATACTCCATACTTTTTCGTAATTTTTCTAATTCTTCTTGCCCTTTCTAATTTTTTACTATAGTCTAAATATTTATCCCTTAGTTGAATAATACTTGCGCCACCTATTATTGCCCTTTCTACTTTTTGTTCTAATTCGCTATCTTTTATTAAAAACTCATCAGTTATTGCATAAATTCCCTTTCTTATCATATATAGCTCCAAGGCTTCGCTTTCTTTAATTTTAGAGTCAGATTATCTTGTATATAACCCTCAATAAACTCTATAAATTTCTCAAAATTCATATTCCAATTCGCTTTAAGTTTAATAATTTCTTTATTTATTCTCCTTGCCCTATTTATAAAGTCCATATCCATTGCAATTATAACTTTCTTTGCAATATCTTTCTCAATTAAGGGATTAAACAAAAGCCCATTATACCCATCTATGACCCATTCAAAATTAGACCAAATATCTGAAACTACTGGAAGCGCTCCAAAATTCATAGCCTCAAGTAAAGAAACTGACGTAGAATCTACAAGCGAAGTGGATACATAAATATGACTTGACTTTAGTTCCTGCAATATTTCACTATAAGAACTTCCTTTAAATTCTACAAACTCTTCTAACTTATATTCTTTTACAAGTTTTTTATATTTTTCAGTGTCTATCCCATGTGAAAGCAAAAATAGTTTAAAGTTTTTATATCCATTCTCTTTTACTATTTTTATAGCCTTTATCAAACGAGATTGATTATAAATGCTGTCAATATGTTTTCTATATTCCACAATTTTAAAAAATTCAAAACTGAGTGGTTCTAATTTTTCATTTATTATAGCGTTTTCTAACCCAAATGGGAAATTTATAATTTTTGACGGGTTTATATTAAATTCATTTATAAGAATCCAGTTTAGGATATACGCATCAGTATGAACTATTTTTGCAGATTTTATAATACTTCTTGAAATGGCTTTTCTAAATGGTTTATATGCAATAGAGAGTAAATCTCTTCCCCAAATAGATAGAATATATGGTTTTTTTAGTAAATATGCCATTAGACCATAATTTTGTATAAAGTGAGCGTGAATAATATCAGGTTTTGTCTTTTCAATAAAGTTTTTTAAAGAGTTAATTGATAGCGAATATTTTAATTTTTCAGATTTTATTGAAGTTTTTAAATAAAAAACTCTTTCGTCTTTTATTATTGGTTCTTGAAGAGTGAAGCCATAAGTATTAAAGTACTTAGAATAGGTATCAAACCACAGAATTGTGTGTTTGGAACTAAAATCACCAAGTATTAGAACTTTCTTCATATTCGTGTTAACCTTGAAATTTGATATAGTATTCCAAGCAAAAATGAGTTTACAATTAAAGATGAACCACCAAAACTTATAAATGGCATAGAAATACCTGTTGGAGGGAAAATACCTACTACAACTGAAATATGTCCAAGTGTATATATTGCAATATTTATAGAAATAGCAAATGCAAGAACCGAAGCTTCAAAAAACTTATCACTAAGCTTGTAAGAAATAATAAGACCTCTAATTACTAAAAACATTATTAGTAATAATATAAAAACAGCAAATATAAAACCCATTTCCTCTCCAATTATAGAGAATATAAAATCTGTATGTGCATCAGGAAGATATAGAAATTTTGCTTTTCCATCCCCAATACCAACACCAAATAGCCCACCATGAGCAAGTCCTACTTTTGACTGCAACACCTGATATGCCTCAGTAGACGAAAACCTTGCCATAGCATGTGGAAATGAATATATTGCAAGTATTCCTAATAAAAATAAGACTAAACCTATCAATCCAATTAAAGTTATGTTTACTCCAATATAGAATGAGGTAATAAGGAAAATAAGAACAATCATACCTGCGGTAGAAAGATTTGGTTCTATTGCAATGAGAAATATACCGATGAAAACTAAAAGAAATATAGTCAAAAAATTTTTATATTCAATTAAAGATTTTGAGATAAATGAAATTAGTAAAATTACTGCAAGTCTGTAAATATCTGAAACTTGTATACTCATAACGAATAAATTTAACCACCTCTTTGCTCCTCTAATCTCTGGTGCAATAGGTGATGGTAAAATTAAAACCAGAAGAAGTAAAAGTAAAGAAACAAAGAATATATAAAATGAATATTTCTTTAAGATTTCTAAATTAGTAAAATAACCGAGGGCAAAAAATCCAATTGCTATAAGAACTTTACTGAAGTGAGAAATCATATAGTAAAAATCAGGCTTATTACTAACATATGCAAGATAGGAACTTGAAGTATATACTACAATTGTGCTAATTGCAAGAAGAATGAGATATACAAAAAGAATATAAATATCGTTTTTAAGCATATTTTAAGAGAGAGTTTAAATCACTAAAGCTTTCTATTATTATGTTTGCTTTTTGTTTTATAAGCTTATGAGAAATTTTCGGAGCTATTCTCAAGTCAGAAACTTCAAACATTTCTAAATCATTTATATAATCTCCAATACTAACTACAAAACTATAGTTAAAATTTTCCCTTATGAATTTTAGAGCTTTACCCTTATTTACGCTGTTTTTTACAATATCCAATACGTATAGTCCTTTTCGCTTTCCACTTGGATAACTATAAAAGCCGCCATTTCTATAACTTCTTAAAAATAATTCTACACTTCTAACTACATCGTAATTATAGCTTGCAACTACAATTTTATAAATATTCTTACTAAGTAAACCACCAAAGTAAATTTTATTTTCTATCCTCCAATGCTTCAGTGATATACCAAGAGAAAGCATATTTGAACTAAATAACGAAAAGTCCTTATAGAATATGGTAAAGTATGCATTGCTATAATTTTCTATAAGTTTTAGAATATTGAAGCTCTCTACGAAATTCATACAATTACTATAAAAAACATTGCCATTTATATCACAAACAAGTGCTCCGTCAAAGCATATAAATGGTGCTCTAATGTCTAATAGCTTTACAAAATACAATGCACTTAAATAACTTCTTCCAGTTGCTATTGTAATTTCAAAGTGGTTTCTAATATTATTTATAAATTCAAGCTTATCATCACTTATTCTATCTTGCTTATCTATTAAAGTTCCATCTAAGTCAATCACTAAAAGCTTTTTCAAAATAACCAGTCAAGCTGAAATCTTACATTTCTTGAAGGAAGAGGTAAAGATGTGGGATCAAAGCTTCTATATGCAACTACATTATTTAAATTGTTCACATAAATTGTAAATTTTATATTCTCTCTAATTGAATATCCAACTGCGGAATTTAACATTAAATACTGAGGTCTACTTGCTTGAATATCACTTCCTTCAGTCCTAAAGCTATATATTGCATTTAAAGAAAATATTAGTCTATGTATACTATAATCAAACTGAGAGAATATCTTATTTGGCGGAATATCTGAAAGCTTTATTTCTTTATCCTCTCTTTTTGCACGGCTGTCCATAAATGTATAACCTATGGTAAATCTTGATGTGTTTAATCTTAAAGTAGTAAATAAGCTAACTCCATATATGTGTGAAAAATCCTCAAGATTTACATATGTAAATATAGTATCACCATTAGATGCCAATGTATCTAACTTTGTCATTTCTATATAGTCTAATATAGTATTATAAAAACCACTAATTTCAAAATTTAAGTTATTTAAGCTTGTCCCAATAGTAAAGTCAGTATTTATTGCCCTTTCAGCTTTTAAGTTTGGATTGCCAGTTAAAAAGCCCCTTGTCCTTTGCTCATAAACCTTTGTTTCAGTAAGTTCAGGAAATCTATATGCAAATTGTAAATTACCTCTTACATAGTTAAATTGATTTATATTGTATTTTGCTCCAATATGACCTGAGGGTGAAAAATTGAAATTATTTTCTTGGTTGTATAGCCCAATTCTAAATGCATATGATAAAAGTAATTGATTAAATGTATTTGAATTAAATAGCGTTATGCCGAAATTATTATAATGTGCATTCTTTAGTGCATTATATTGATATTGCGAATTTTTAAAAATTCTAGAATTTACATTTATTCTTCCAAAGTAATCTACTATTAAAAACCTGTAATTATAAGTGATGCCGAAATCTTGACCAATGTAGTTTGTTTCACTTGTATCCTTCCTTATTGTAGTACTTATGAAATTATAGTAATGATAACCAATGTTAAAATTATTAGAATTTACAACAAAGAAAAATTGCTCGTCTTTCGGATATATTCTAACTGCACTTCCAAAGATTGCTCTATAAAGGTCAACAATTCTAAAATATGCAAACTTAAATTCAATATCTCTATACTTATATGCAGTTAAGAAATTGTATTTTTTAAATGATGAATTGTTTGATTTTACAAAAGAATTTGTCCAAAGACTTTCCTTTAATGTAGTATCAGGATAGAAATAGTTATCTGAAATATTTAGTCCCCCTGCTACATATAGATTTTTTAAGGGCTTATATCCTGCAAATAGCTTATAGTTATTTCCATTAGTTCCATAACCTAAGCTAATTTCATTTTTAGAATTAACCCCCTTTAAATAATATATAATACTGCCACCCATTGCACCTGAACCAAAAGAGGAAGCACCTGAGCCTTCAAGTATTTCTACACCCTCAAACATATTTGAAATTGCGAAATAAGTAGAAGGTCCAATTTCCCTATCAGTAGTCATTCTATATCCATCTAATAATGCAATTGTTCTAAACCTTGCAAGTCCTCTTACTGTGGGAACTGCACCATGAGCATCCCTTCCAATAAATCCGATATTAGGAAGCTTTACAAATCCTTCTTCTATCTTATCGTATGCACTAATCATAATCTGACTTTCGTCCTTTGACAAGAACCTACTTATCTTAGTATTCTCTACTTTCTTATAATAGAAAGCTCTTACTTCGACTTCAGGTAAAGTATAAAAAGTATCTTCTAAAGTTAATATGAAAAGCATAGTACGAAAATTTTAAAGTGTTTTTCAATATATACTTTAAAATTTCAAGCGATGAAATTGAATGTTGGAACAACTGATAGAATGATAAGAATTAGTTTAGGAATTGTTTTAATCGTCTTTTCAATATCGTTGCAAATTTCAGTCATTGTAAAACTTATACTAATAGTTATTTCCATAGCTTTAATAATAACTGCAATATTCGGTTTTTGCCCTGCATATAAGATTTTTAACTTCAATAGTAAAAAAATAGACCCACTTGAAAGGAGAAAATAGTGTCAATAACTGAAGCCTTAGTAAATTTCTTCTCAAAAATTATTTACGAAATCGGATATATTGGTGTAATGGTTCTTATGACTATGGAAAGTATGATATTTCCAGTTCCAAGCGAAGCGGTAATGCCTTTTGCTGGTTTTTTAATATACGAAAATAAGTTTACTTGGATGGGAGTATTTACATACTCAACCTTAGGTAGTATATTAGGCTCGAGCTTGTCCTATATTATGGGACTATATGGTGGAAGAGCATTTGTCTTAAAATATGGAAAATATTTTTTACTTGAAAAGGAACATCTGGAATTTACTGAAAGATTTTTTAATAAGTATGGTGAAATAACTATACTTATTAGCAGATTTATACCTGTTGTAAGACACTTAATATCTATTCCTGCTGGTATGGCAAGAATGAATTTTTATAGATTTATAGTATTTACCACAATAGGTGCAAGTGCTTGGAATATGTTTTTGGCATATATAGGATATATTCTAAAAAGCAACTGGAAAGAAATAATGAAATATAGCAAAGTCATTGATATTTTTGTAATTCTAGCCCTTGTTGGAATGGTAGTTTATTTTGTATATCATCAAATTAGCATAAGAAAAAGGGCATGATAAGAGGTATAATTTTTGATTTAGATAATACACTTGTTGATTTTGCAAGATTTAAAGAAATTTCAGTGAAAAGTGCAATAGAAGCAATGCTTGATGCGGGATTAAAAATAGATCCAAACTTAGCATATGAGAAGATATTTAAAATATATGAAGAGAAAGGATGGGAATATCAGAAGGTATTTGATGAATTTTTATTAGATGTGATTGGATATATAGACTACAAGATTTTGGCAAGTGGTATAGTTGCATACAGGAGAGCAAAGGATGGCTCTTTGGCACTATATCCTAATGTTGTAAAGACCTTACTGGACCTTATTAAAAGAGGTATAAAACTCGCTGTAGTATCTGATGCCCCCGCATTGCAAGCTTGGACAAGACTTGTTCAAATGAATTTACATCATATTTTTGACGTTGTAATTACTTTTGATGATACAGGAAAAAGAAAACCAGAACCAGAACCATTTTTAAAAGCTCTTGAAAAATTAAATTTAAAACCAGATGAAGTTATCATGGTTGGAGACTGGGCTGAAAGGGACATAGTAGGAGCAAAACTTGTAGGCATTAGAACTGTATTTGCACGATACGGAGATGTTTTTAAAACAATCAATTCTGGAGCACATTGGGAAATAGATAGTATTGAAGAAATTATAAAAATCTTAGATAGTGAAAATAGCTTTTAGCCTACACTTCCTTCCATCTCAAGCTCAATTAATCTATTTAGTTCAATAGCATATTCCATAGGCAGCGATTTTGAAAGTGGTTCAATAAATCCCATTACTATCATAGTAGTTGCTTCTTTTTCACTTAAACCCCTACTCATAAGATAGAATATTTGCTCCTCACCAATTCTACCAACTTTTGCTTCATGAGCTATATTAACTCTATCAGCTTCAATTTCAATATATGGATATGTATTGCTTGTAGAATAGTCATCCATAATTAAAGCATCGCATGAAACTGAAATTTTAGCATTTTCAGCATTCTTGTGAACTTGAACAAGTCCTCTATATGTTGAAATTCCACCACCTTTTGAAATACTCTTTGAAGTAATAGTAGCTTTACAATTTGGAGCCATAATTACTACTTTTCCTCCTGTATCGTGCCACATATTAGTATTTGCAAAACTCATAGAAAGTATATCAGCCCTACTGTTTTCTCCAATAAGTATAGCACTTGGATATTTCATATTTCTTCCACTTCCAAGTTCTCCTGAAATCCACTCCATAAAACCACCTTTATAAACCTTCGCCCTTTTAGTTACAAGATTTAATACATTCCTTGACCAGTTTTGTATTGTAGTATATCTTACATGTGCTCCTTCTTTTACTATAACTTCAACTACTGCAGCATGAAGTGTATGAGTATCGTATATGGGTGCAGTACAACCTTCTACATAATGAACATATGAGCCCTCCTCCGCAATTATCAAGGTTCTTTCAAACTGACCAAACCTTTCGTAGTTTATTCTAAAATATGCTTGTAATGGTATTTCAACTTTTACTCCTTTTGGGACATATACAAACGAACCACCTGACCAAACGGCAGTATTTAACGCTGCAAATTTATTATCACTTGCAGGAACAACAGTTCCAAAATATTCCTTAACTATATCAGGATACTTTTTCAATCCTTCATCCATAGAGAGAAATACAACACCCTTCTCCTCTAAGTCTTTTCTAATATTAGAGTATACTACCTCTGAATCGTATTGTGCTTCAACTCCACCAAGAAACTTTCTTTCTGCTTCAGGTATACCAAGCTTTTCGTATGTCCTTCTAATATACTCAGGAACTTCATCCCAACTTTTTGCAATCTTACTTGTAGGTCTTACATAGTATACTATTTCATCGAAATTAATATCATCAAGATTTACGCCCCAATTAGGTATCTCCTTTTTTAAAAATACTTCATATGCTTTTAGTCTTATTTGCGTCATCCAATCAGGCTCATTTTTTAGTTTTGAAATTAAAAGAACTTTCTCAGCACTCAGTCCTGGCTCACTCACATACTCATAAACCGCATCCTCGTCTCTAAATCCATACTTACTATAGTCTATATCAAGTTGAAATTCTTCCTCAACTATAGTTTTTTTCTTTTCAGGAACTATTTCTAAAATTTCTTCTTCTATTCTTGTCTTTTCCATACTTATACTCCCAGTTTTTCTAAAATCTTCTTAAGTTCATCTCTATGTCTTGCTTCATCCACTATGATGTTTTCTAACTGAACTTTAATATCAATATGTCCAAGTTTCTCGGCAAGTTTTGCATGATTTGCATATCTTTCAATTGTTTTTTCCTCTGCATTTAGTAATTCCTCTATCATCTCTCTTGGATCTTCCGTAATTTTAAAAGATTTTGGAACGACAGAAGGAGTTCCACCAAGTGCAGAAATTTTGTCAGATAAATACTTTGCATGTTCAAGCTCGTCATTTATTTCATTTAAAAAGAACTCCTTTAACTCTACTCTATTTATACCCTTTATAAGTGCAGAATAAGTAATATATTGAATTATGGCACTATACTCAAATGCCAAGTCTTCGTTTAGTGCATCTATGAGCTCTTTCATAGTTTTACCTCCTCCTTTTCCTCTATACCATATCTTAGATAACCTTCACTTTCAAGCTCTTGAGCTAATTTATAGTCCCCCTTATCTACAATCTTTCCATCAATAATTACATACACGTAGTCTGGCTTAATATAATTTAAAATTCTTTGATAGTGAGTAATAATAATTACACCCATATTATTCTCCTTTACCAATCTATTTACATTTTCTGAAACAATCTTCACTGCATCTATGTCAAGACCGGAATCTATCTCATCTAATATAGCTATTTCTGGTTTTAAAACTGACATTTGAACTATTTCGGTTCTTTTCTTTTCCCCACCAGAAAATCCTACATTTAAAAATCTATCTATCATCTCTTCTTTCATACCTGCACTAACAAGTGCATTTTTTAATTCCTTTCTAAATTCCATAACATTTGGTTTTTTATCGGTATTTTCAAACCTTTTTGCATAACTTTGCCATAAAAATGTAGAAAGTCTTACTCCGTCTATTTCAAGAGGATGCTGAAATGCAAGAAATATTCCAAGTTTTGCTCTTTCATCGGGCGAAAGTTCTAATATATTTTTATCTTTGTAAATAACTTCCCCTTCTATAACTTGATATTTTGGATGACCCATTATAGCATATGCAAGTGTAGACTTTCCACTACCATTTGGACCCATAATCGCATGTATTTCACCCCTTTTAACTTCAAAAGAGACACCCTTAAGAATTTCATTCTCTTCTATCTTAACTCTTAAATTTTTTACAATAAGTTTTTCAGACATAGAAAAATTTTAAAGTATAAAATCCGACTAAAAAAGTAAGTTTTTAATTTTTATGGAACGAATATTAGATAACTTTAAAATTATGCGTGTGAAAGTAAATGAAATAAGAAAAACATTTTTAGAATTTTTCAAAGAAAAGGGTCATTTAATATATCCCTCCAGTTCACTATTACCAATTGGAGATAATACTCTACTCTTTACTAACGCTGGCATGAATCAGTTTAAGGTATATTTCTTAGGTGAAGCGGAACCACCATCTAAGAGAATCACCACATGTCAAAAGTGTTTAAGAGCAGGCGGAAAACATAATGACTTAGATAACGTTGGATATACAAGAAGACATCATACATTCTTTGAAATGCTCGGTAATTTCTCTTTTGGAGATTACTTTAAAAAAGAAGCTATACTTTGGGCTTGGGAATTATTAACAAAAGTATTTAAAATACCAAAAGAAAAGCTATATGTTAGTGTATACTATTTAGATGAAGAGAGTTATAATATATGGAAAGATGAAGTTAAAGTAGAAAGTGAAAGGATATATAAATTTGGTGAGAAGGATAATTTTTGGGAAATGGGTGATATTGGACCTTGTGGTCCTTCAACTGAAATATATTATGACTTAGGTGATGAAAAATTAGAACTATGGAACATTGTATTTATGGAATACAATAGGAAGTCAGATGGGACATTAGAAAAACTTCCAAAGAAAAACGT
The DNA here is from genome assembly GCA_025060695.1 of Caldifarciminota bacterium. Classification (GTDB taxonomy): domain Bacteria; phylum Hydrothermota; class Hydrothermia; order LBFQ01; family DSFT01; genus DSFT01. The sequence goes on from JANXBH010000001.1 coordinate 77,940, forward strand.
GGATACGGGAATGGGATTAGAAAGATTACTTTCAGTCTTAGAAGGGACAAATAATAATTACCATACATCACTATTTGTACCCATAATAAATGAAATTGAAAATATTACAAAAGTAAAGTATAGTGAAGAGACAGGAATAGCTCATAGAGTAATAGCGGACCATATTAGAGCACTTGTATTTGCAATATCAGATGGGATATATCCTTCTAACTACTCAAGAGGATACGTATTAAGAAGAATACTAAGAAGAGCATACAAGTTTGCACAAAAACTAAATGTAAATGAACCTATACTGCATAGACTTGTAGATGTAGTTTATGAAATAATGAAAGACGCATATCCTGAACTTTCAGAGAATATAAAAATTGTTAAGGATATAATAAAAAGCGAAGAGGAAAAATATATTCAAACTATAGGAAGAAATATAGTTTATCTAAACGAAGTGGTTCAAAAATCAGTAGAAGTGATAGAAGGAGAAGATATATTTAGACTATACGATACTTATGGAATTCCTATTGATTTAATTGAAGAGTATGCAAAGGAAAGGAATTTGAAGTTAGATTTAGAAGAATACGATATGATTTTAGAAGAAAAGAAGAGAGGAAGCAGGGAAAAGAAAAAATCATTACTAATTGAAAATTGGGATTATATTGATAAGAGCTATAAATCTACTAATTTTGTAGGATATGACCTTTTAAGCTATAAAACCAAGATTGCAAAATATAAGTTTGAAAATGAAAAAGTATATATAGTTCTATTTGATAGCCCATTTTATGCTGAGGGTGGAGGGCAAGTGGGTGATAGAGGTTATTTAATCTTTGAAGATGGTAGTAAAGTTTATATAGAGGATACAAAAAAAATACTAAATGATATTGTACTTATAGCAAGGAATGGTGTTTTTAAAAACTTTAAAGACTTAAATGTAAATGCAATAGTGGATAAAGATTTTAGAAGGTCAAACCAAAGAGCACATACCGCAACTCATTTACTTCATGCATCTTTACATAAAATTATAGGTGAGCATGCAAGACAACAAGGTTCACTCGTTGAAAACGATAGACTAAGGTTTGACTTTTCACATACAAGGGCGTTAACAGATGAAGAGATAAAAGCTATTGAAAATATGGTAAATGAGAAGATTATGGAGAACATTGACGTAGTTTGGCAATACAAGGAATATTTAGAAGCGATAAATGAGGGTGCGATTGCTATATTTGAAGAAAAATATGGAAATATAGTAAGAGTTGTAAGTATTGGTGATTTTAGTATGGAGCTTTGCGGTGGTACACATGTAAGAAAAACTGGAGAAATTGGATTTTTTAAAATTATAAAAGAGGAAGCAATTAGTAGCGGAGTAAGAAGAATAAATGCTTTAGTTGGGAAAAAAGCAATAGAATATATTAGAGAAATAGAGCTAATATTAAGGAAGTCTTCATTTCTTTTAAAGTCAGAAATAAAGGAAATTCCAAATAAAATTGAAAAAATCTATGAAAATTATAGGATTTTACAGGATAAGTGTGTCAGTTTAGAAGATAAATATGCAAATAAGATTTCACAGGAAATTGAATATACTGAACATAATGGAATTAAAATATACTTTAGAATATTCCACGACATAGATATGGAATTGCTTAGAAAAATTGCGGACAGGTTAGATAATAAAAATAGTATAGTTTTGTTATTTTCAAAAGAGAGAAATAAAGTTATAGCGCATATTAGAGTAGGAAGGTCTATTTCTAATAGAATTAGTTCAAAAGAGTTAATAGTAAATATTTTAGGTAAAGGGGGTGGTTCTGAAACTAAGGCTGAAGGTGGGACTGAAGATTTAAGTATCTTAAATAATTTAGAGAGTAAAGTAAGAAATAAAATAAATGAGTTGTTAAAGGCTTAGTATTTTTTTGCCATATCCGTTTATAAAGTCCAATACACTCATCCTTCTTGAATTTTCAGGTTGCACTTCTAATATTTTAACTCCCCCTCCAATAGCCCCAATTATAAAATTCTCCTTATCTATATATATTTTTCCCGGTATTTCCACCTTTTCTATAGGTATAGCCCTATAGAACTTTAGAAGCATTCCTTTTATATATGCTCTTGCAGTTGGCTTAGGTGATAGTGCATTTATCTTCCTTACAAGTCTTATATAGTCTTCATTAAAATCTAAAAATAACTCTTCCTTTTTTATTTTCCTTGCATAGGAAGAAATACCTTCTTGCTCTCTTAATATTGCTCTTTCATTTTTAAGCTCGTCTATTGAAGATTTTAGCAATTTTGCACTTAATTTTGCTAAAATTGGTAATAAATCTCCTTTTGTATTTTCGATTGAGTATTCTATTTTCTCTTGCTTTACTATTTTTCCTTCATCTACCTTTTCATTCATTACAATTATACTTATTCCAAGTTCTTCTCCATCCATCATTGTTCTTTCTATTGGTGCTGGTCCCCTATACTTTGGAAGTAGTGAAGGGTGTATATTCAGTGGTGCTATTTTAGGAAGCATTAAAGTTTTAGTTTTTAAAATTTTCCCATAATCGCAAACTATGATAAAATCTGGTCTTTCCTTAAATTCTATATCTTCCGGACTTTCAACTTGAATAACCTCTATATTTCTTTCTTGTGCTAATTTCTTAATAGCTGGAGAATATTCTTTTAGTCCTCTACCCTTTTTTCTGTCAGGTATAGTAATTACTTTTTGAATAGTTATATGATTTAATAATTCTAAGAAAACTAAGCTTCCAAAATCACCACTTGAAAAGTAGTAATTCATTCATTACAGGAACAATTTCCCCCACAACAGCAACTGTGATTTATGGAACTTAATATAAGTTTAGTGTAGTATTCTTGATCCTCATTGAACTTTTTAATACACTCATCTGAACAAAATGTAAGAAGATACTCATCTACTTGATAAGTCAAGGTATTTTCATTATAATCTACGTTCTCCCAACATACTGGGCAAGTTAAAATTGCATATCTTGGTGTCATATTTAAATTTTAAAGCTCATTTGTCCAATTTTCAACTGGTTCTAAATAAGACCTAAAATGCCTTAAAAATCTTGACTCTTTTACAATTTTCATCCCTTTTATTTTGTGCCTTTTTTCTTTTATAAGATTGAAAATGTCTACAACGTATTCTAAATGACTTTTTGTATAAACTCTTCTTGGTATTGCAAGTCTTACGAAATTATACCTTGCATCTTTAAACATGAATTTTCCAACCTCTACAGCTCTAATTCCACCTTCAATATAAAGTGCAACAACTAAGCTTTGACCGGGAAATTCGCTTTCATCTATATGTTCCAAAAATCTCTTAGCTTCTACATAAATCGCATGTCCTCCAAATGGTCTCATTACAGGAATATTTATTTTACATAAACTTTCTACCAAAAATTTAACCTGATTTATTCTATGACTTAAATAGTTTTCATCAATACCTTCAAATAAACCTACAGAAATAATCTCTAAATCCCTACCTGCCATACCTCCATATGTAGGGAAGCCTTCAAATAAAACTAAATAGCTTCTAAATTCCTCGGCAAGCTCCCTGTCATCAAGTGCTATAAATCCACCTATATGATTTAGTCCATCTTTTTTCGCACTAAATGTAATTATATCTGCATAACTTAAAGTTTCATTTACAATTTCAAGTATTGACTTATTTGAATAATTTTTATCTCTTAACTTAAGAAGATAACTATTTTCTGATACTCTACAAGCATCTATAAGCAATTTAACTCCATATTTACTACATAAAAATTTAGTTTCTCTTACATTTTCAATACTTACCGCTTGACCACCACCACTATTGTTAGTAATAGTAAGAACTACAAATCTTACTCTATCTCTATGTTTTTTCAATAAATCCTCTAATTTATTTAAGTCTATATTACCTTTAAATGGATACTCACTTTCAATATCGTGCTCCTCAGGTATATCGTAAATAATAGCACCACCAAATTCAAAATTTGCCCTTGTAGTATCAAATAGAGTATTAGATATTACAATATCTCCTTTTTTTAATAGTGATATAGTAATAATCCTTTCTCCTGCCCTTCCTTGATGAACGGGGATTACTTGAAGCTTTGTAGTATATTTTCTTACTGCTTCTTCAAATTTATAATAACTTTCAGCGCCTGCATAACTTTCATCTCCAAGTATCATAGCACTTAGCTGATATTTACTAAGTGCGGAAGTTCCACTATCAGTTAACAAGTCTATAGTAACAACACTTGAAGGTAAAAAAAATACATTATAATGTGCTTCTTTTATATATTTTAGTCTATCTTCCCTTTTGGTAATAGGTATTGGTTCTACAACTTTTATTTTATATGGCTCAAAGTTCATCTTTCAAATTTTATAGCTTGTTTAGTTTATGTTAAGTTATACAATTATAATTTATACATGAGGTCAGTAAGTATCTTAAATTTGGAGCTAGAGGAAATCTTGCAAATGCTTTTAATGACTAAGAAAAGAACCCTTATTAACTTTTACAAGAATAATAAGCATGTGGCATATATATATCTTGATGAAGATGGATATGTAATGTGTTCATATGAAGAATATAGAGACTACGATGCTTTGGATAATCTTGTTTTAGAGCAAAAACTACTTAGTGCTGAAATAATATTTGACCCTATAGTAAAAAGCGAATTTATGAAATGTTATAAAATTCCTCTTTTGGACTACCTATTTAGTAGACTTTTTTAGTAGACTTTTTAAATGTTGTATTCTTTCATATTCCTTTCTTGATAGTTCTTCAATTTCCATATCGTTTAAGCCAAGTTCATTCGATTTTGTATAAATCCCTTCTAAAATATTCTGATATACTATTTCAAAGAACTCATCTAATTGTAATTTTAAAAATTCAACAAATTCCTCCAATTCCATATAACCTCTCTCACTCAGAAGTTCAATATATAACCTATAGATATAATTGTTCATCTTGAAATTTCAAAACTACCATTACTTTGGTCTACATATAGTAATTTATCGGAAGAACCCTCTTCACCCGAACAAGCAAAGCAATCAACTTTCTTTCCAAAGACCTTAAAACTTCCCAAATCCTTTGAGTATATAACTTTCAAGTTTGAAGATGCTTTTATTTTTATATGACCATCCTTATTTATAATCCTTCCGGGAGAAGAAAAATCTTTAAAGTTCGCATTTGCATTCATAAATGTCCAATAAAAATTATTTGCTCTAAAAGTACCTTTTACTATACCATTATCTACTAATGCTTTTCCTCTATTTACGAATACATTAAATTCTATAGAACAAAGCTTACATTCAATATCAATACTATCAACCACTCCTGATATCCTAATCTTTGCAAAATCGCCTTCACACTTATTTAAAACTACAGCACTATGAGAACACGCAATGTTTCCAATTGCTCTTATTATTAATTTTGAAGTTTGTGGTATGGTTAATTTCGTATTTTCATTAATTCTATATTTGTAATATTCCTTTGCCTTTTCTTCATATCCATAGCTTTTTGCTTCTACTTTTACAATATCCATATTGTGAGTTGAGATGTCAAGCTCTATTCTACTTTGTTCCAATTTTATATCAAAAACTTGACCTATAAGTATGGATATCATTTCTTTTTACTCATTTCGTCAACTAATTTTAACAATTCTATTGGTAAAGGAAATGCAATTGTGGTAGTTTTTTCAGAAGATATTTCTATCAAGGTTTGTAAATATCTTAGTTGAATAGTAATAGGATTTTGTGCTAAAATATCCGCCGCTTCTCTTAGTTTTTGTGCTGCCTGATATTCACCTTCAGCGGATATGATTTTTGCTCTTCTTTCTCTTTCCGCTTCAGCTTGCCTTGCCATAGCTCTTCTCATTTCATCAGGTAAGTCTACATGCTTTATTTCAACTGCTACAACTTTAACACCCCAGTTATCAGTTTGTTTATCTATTATTTCTTGCAGTTTTAAATTTAACTTTTCTCTATGTGCTAATATTTCATCAAGTTCTACTTCACCTAATACACTTCTTAGTGTTGTTTGAGCTATCTGACTTGTTGCATAGAAATAGTCTTCTATTTCCAAAATCGCTTTATCTGGATGAACGACTTTAAAGTATACTACCGCATTAACCTTAATTGAAACGTTATCCTTCGTAATAACATCTTGGGATGGAACATCAAGGGCAACAAGTCTTAGAGAAACTTTCTGCATGGTATCTATAAATGGAAGTAAAATTACAAGTCCAGGTCCCTTAACGCCTATAAATCTTCCAAGTCTAAAAACTACAGCCCTTTCATATTCATTGAGTATCCTTATCATATAAGTTAATAATGATATAAGGAGAAAAATGATGAATGCCAGTGTAAGTAGCGTCATGTTTATAAGTTTAAAGCATTAAAATTTTAAACTTGAGATTTTTAAGTTTTATATTTATTCTTATTAGTTGCCTAAATGCTCAAACTAAAGTAGATGAAAAAGAACTTAATGAATTTATTAGGAAAAACTTTAAAGACTATATGCTCTTTCCAAAGGCAATAATTAAAAAACATTATAAAAACATTATATTGGTTGATTTTGCAAGTGCAGGTGCTACTACTAACTATAGGGCTATTATTATTAAAGATAAGCATTTTCAGGTAGGGAAGTTAGAAAAAGACGGATTAAAGATGGATGGAGTTTTTGTAGTTGGTGGTGGAGGTAGTGGTAGGTATTACTTGGATGTTGATTTAAACAAATCTTACTTAAAGATTTACGAATATTCAATTTATGGTAAAAGAGAAGATTATTGCAAAGTTGAAGTTTATAAACTTGAAAAGAATGTCTTTAGATATAATAAAGAAATGAGTGAAATAGAAGAGAAAACTTATTGTAAGAAAATACTTTCTAAATAATACTTCTTACAATTTCCTCATCATCAAAGTGATATTTTATACCCTTGATTTCTTGATAAGTCTCATGTCCCTTTCCCGCAATTAAAACAATATCATCACTATTTGCTATCTTTATCGCAAGTTCAATTGCCTTTTTCCTATCAAGTTCTACTATATGAGGTCTTTTCATCCCATTTTGTATATCGTTTACAATATCCATAGGTTCTTCATCTCGTGGATTATCACTTGTAATAATAATTATATCAGATAATTCTGATACTTTTCCCATAAGTGGTCTTTTAGACCTATCCCTGTTCCCACCTGCACCAAATACCAAGATTATCTTTCTACTATAGACCTTCTTAAGTGTTCTTATTACTTTTTCTATTGCATCAGGTGTATGCGCATAATCAATAAATACATTTTTTATTTTTTGAAGCCTTCCTTTTGGAGGCTTTACCTTACTTAAAACATCTACAATTTTATCACTATCAAAACCAATAATATTTAATATACTATATGCACAAAGAAGATTGTATGCATTAAATTCGCCTATCATATTATTATTTTCAATAGTTTTATTAAGAACTTTAATTTTTAGACCGTCCTTTGAATTTTCCAAAATTTCACCTTTGATATCTGCGTTCTTGTAAAATCCATAAGTTAGAACTTTTCCATTACAGGCATTTATAAAATAACCACTATTTTCATCGTCTATATTTATAACTCCGTAGTTTTCTTTTTTTAGCATCTTAAATAATTTTAATTTTGCTTCTCTATAATTTTCAAATGTTTTATGAAAGTCCAAGTGGTCTATAGCTAAATTTGTAAATCCTGCAATTTTAAAATCTACATCATCAACCCTATGTAATGAAAGTGCATGACTTGAAACTTCCATTACAAGAAACTTACCACCACTATTTAAAATTTCAAAAATATATCTTTGTAAATCTAAGGACTCTGGCGTAGTTAGTTTTGGTATTTCCTTCCTTATAACTAAATCATTTATAATAGTTCCAATAATGCCTGATTTATAGCCAAGCATATTAAGTGCTTGGTAAATTATATGAGTAGTTGTAGTTTTTCCATTTGTCCCCGTTATACCAATAACAAAAAGTTTTTCTGATGAATAGTTATAGAACTTTGCAGATATTCTTGAAAGTTCAAGTCTTGTATTATCAACTAAAATTTGATTTACATGCTTATTAAGTCTTTTCTCTACTACTATTGCTTTTGCACCGTTTTTTATTGCGTCCTCTATAAAACTATGACCGTCAAACTTTTCTCCACTAATCGCAAAAAATACAAAATTATTTTTAACTTCTCTACTATCATAAGCGATTCCTTCTACCTCAAAATCTTGAAAGTTTTCTATATTATATCCTTTAAATAGTTCCGAAAGTTTCACAACTGTTTATATAAAATAACAAACAAAATACCGAAGATTAACATAATAAGAGAAAAATTTAGCATTATAGAAAAAGATATGTTCATTGCAATAAGGTTAATTTTGATATTTTCTATTCCAAAACTTACTTTATAAGTTAAAAATTCATTTGCTGGATGCTTTGGAAGATATTTAACTATGCTCCAGTCTATTATCGTCCCAAGTACAATACCTAATACTAATACAAAAAAATAGGATTTTATAGACTTCAATAATGCCCGGGGAGGGACTCGAACCCTCACGCCCCTTTCGGGGCTTGGGATTTTAAGTCCCATGCGTCTTCCTATTCCGCCACCCGGGCAAAGTTATAAAATTTTAAAGCTAAAGTTTTATATAAAAATTTTATCCTTTAAAATTGTAGCACTTGCCCCCATCGTCTAGCGGCTAGGACACCACTCTTTCAAGGTGGAGGCAGGGGTTCGATTCCCCTTGGGGGCACTTGCAATTAATTCCCCTTATTATAGTAATTTTAGGCTGTAATCAAATATATAAAAACTCATATAGTCAAGAACTTATAGTAAGTACCTCAAAAGGAGAATTAAGTAAAGTAAAGGACTTAATCAAAAAAGGTGCGGACATAAATAGCAAAAATGAATATGGTAAAACACCTCTTCATATAGCAGTTGAGAATAACTATGAGGATATAGTTAAGGTATTACTTGAAAATAAGGCGGACGTTAACATAAAAGATAACAATGGTAATACACCTCTACACATTGCGGTAATGAAAGGTAATGAATATATTATTAAAGAGCTGTTGAAAAATGGAGCTAATGAAAATATTAAAAATAACGATGGTAAAACTCCAAAAGAATTAGCAATTGAAAATGGCATAGAAGATTTATTCAAAAAGCATTAAAATTTCTCTCTTGTCATATATAGTTCTTTTTGTTTTTTGGCTAATATTCTTTTTTCCAATATTTCAGGGATATAACTTATTTGATGATACAATTGAAGCATTTTACCCATCCTTTTATTTCTTAACTGAAAGTTTAAAAAGTGGTAAAATACCCCTGTTTAATCCATACATGTTTAGCTCTTATCCATTTATTAATAATACTCAATTTTTCGAATTTAATCCTGCATTTATTTTTAGGACAATTTTAGGCACTATAAATAATAGTTTATATTGGTTTAATTTGCTCGTTTCAATAAACTACTTATTCTCAATGATTTTCTTCTTTCTCTATCTAAAAAATAAGCTAAAATTTAACAAAGAAGTATCAATATTCGGTGCGATAGTTTTTGCACTCTCAAGTTGCTATGTCCTTACTATAATCCATCCTCATACTTATGACTTTATTATATTTATTCCACTCATCCTTTACTTTTTAGACGATAAACCTTATATTAGTGCTATATTTATGGGTTTTGCACTACACTCTGGTCATCCACAAAAGCCACTTTATCTATTAATCCTTATTTTCTTTATCTATCTTTTTAGGAAAGAAATTCTAAAACTTTTAATTTTTATGCTAATCTTCTCACCGTTTCTTATTGCATTCTATTTTCAAGGCATAGACTTATTCTTAATAAGCAAAAGAATAGAAAGTGATATTAAGTTTCTAACCGAAATGTCCTATCATTTTGACAAATTGATAACACTTATAATTCCAAACTTCTACGGTTCTATATTAGAGGAAAATTATATTGCCGGTCCTTACTACTTTTGGACTGAAATGACATTTTATTTTTCAGTTATCGCAATTGTGCTTGCAGTTATTGGAGCAATTTCTTCTTATAGAGATAAATTTGTCCTATCTTTAATATTCTCTGCTATTTTTCTATATTTTATAGCACTTGGAGACCAAAATCCTGTAATAAAATATCTATATTCAGAAGAAATTATTAAAGGAATAAGACATCCATCAAGAGCTTTATTTATATATCCTGTTATAGTATCAGTCCTTGCATGTTATGGCATAAGCTACCTATTAAATACCAAGAAAATTAATTATCTAAATATTTCAGCACTTTCAATCTTTATGTTGTTTTTAATATTCATACCATTTATTCCGAAAGAAATTGATATTTCTGGTGAAATATTTAAGTTCTTTATATTCTTCATTTTAACATACGTCGTAGTCTATGGTTTTGTAAAGAATGTTATAAACAAGAATATATTCTTAGCTTCTTGTATTATGCTTGCTTTTCTTGATTTATACCTATTTTCAAATAGCTATTTAAAAAGAGAAGTATATGAAAATGTTCATAGCTACTATAAACCAGATTTTATAGATTATATAAGACCAGATAAAATTGGTGAATATAGGATAAATGCAAGATTCTATGGAGGTTTAGCTTTGCCAAGAAACTCAGGAAATATAAATAAGCTTGAGCTAACAGAAGGATACGATCCACTTGTTTCTAAATTTTATATGGAGTTTTATGACTATATTATCAAAAGAAAGGAAGGCTTTGAAAACTTGCTAAGGATGGCAAATGTTAAGTATTATATTAGTGAAAATGGGTTTTCTGTGTTAGATGGTTTTTTACCAAGAGCTTATCTTGTTTATTGTGCTAAAATTATTAAAGATAGTTTTGAATTTTTCTCAAACGTAAAGTATTTTGAACCTAAAAAGTGCGTATACTTACAGGAAGGTAAAACATTTGAATTAGAGCAAGGATATAAAGATGTAAAAATTTTAGAATATGATTTAAACAAAATTGTAATTGAGTATGAAACCGAAAAGGATGCTGTTTTAGTTTTAAGTAATAGTTATTATCCATATTGGAAAGCTAAAGTAAATAATAAAGAAGTCAAAGTTTTAAGAGCTAATTGGACATTTATGGCAATTGAGGTAGAAAAAGGTAAAGGTAAGGCAATCTTCTACTATGATACTACTAAGATTATACTTGGTTTTGTATTTTATGTAATTGGAGTATTTTTAGGCTTAGCTATTAGCTTTTTAAAGTGGATTCTATCCTCTTTGTAATTTCCTCAATACTACCAACTCCTTCAACTTCATATAAAATACCTTTATTTTTGTAATACTCAATAAGTGGTTGGGTTTGTTCTCTATATACCTTTATTCTATTTTCTATAACATCTAATTTATCGTCAATTCTCCCTCTATTTATTAATCTTCTCTTTATTTCCTCATCTGGAACTTTTATATGTATTACCTTATCAATGTGTGTAATTTTGTCCAATTCAATTGCTTGATTTATAGTTCTTGGAAAGCCATCTAATATAAAACTTTCTAGATTTTTTATATTATTTTCTATAATTTTTACCATAATCTCATCTGGGACAAGTTCTCCTTTTTTAACGTATTCTTTTGCCAATTTTCCAAGCTCAGTATTATTTTCCATCTCGTTTCTCAATATATCTCCTGTTGATATTTTCCTTATTCCATATCTTTTTGAAATAATATCTGCCTGCGTCCCTTTTCCTGCACCAGGTGGTCCAAGAAATACGATTCGCATATTGAAATTTTAAAACATAACTTTAAAATTTTGAAATCATGAAATTTGTATATATAGAAAATTTAAGGAATTTTGTAAATGAGGAGGTAGAACTTAGAGGATGGTTATATAATAAAAGAGAAAGTGGTTCAGTTAAGTTTATCATTTTAAGGGATGGTACAGGGTTTGTTCAATGCATTCTATCTAAAACTGACGTTCCAGTAGAAATTTTTGAAAGAAATATTCCCTATGAATCATCTATAGTTGTAAGGGGAATAGTAAGAGAAGATAAAAGAGCGCCTGGAGGATATGAAGTTTTAGTAAAAGACATAAAAGTAATAACAGAAAGTGAAAACTATCCAATACCAAAAGTAAGAGAAGATAATATTCCTGACGTAGATGTTTTAATGCCAATGAGACACCTTTGGATTAGAAGTAAAAAACAGTGGGCAATTTTAAGAATTAGAAGTGAAGTAGAACAAGCTATTCACGATTTTTTCTATAATAGAGGTTTTATAAGAACGGATGCACCTATTTTAACACCTGCAAGTGTTGAAGGAACAACCACACTTTTTGAAATTGACTATTTTGGAAAACCTGCATATTTATCACAATCTGGTCAACTATATGTAGAAGCTACTATGATGTCATTTTCTAAGGTATACTGTTTTGGACCTACATTTAGAGCGGAAAAGTCAAAAACAAGAAAACACTTATCTGAATTTTGGATGGTAGAGCCTGAAGTTGCATATGCGGAATTAGAGGACGTAATGGACTTAGCAGAAGAACTTGTGGAATATATTGTAGAGAGGGTACTAGAAAGAAAAATGGAAGAATTAAAGATATTAGAAAGAGACATAAAAGAATTAGAAAGTGTAAAAAAACCATTTTATAGAATAACCTATGAGCAAGCTATTGAAAAACTTATGAAAAAAGGTTTTAATATAAAATATGGAGATGATTTTGGAGCAGATGAAGAAAAAGGTATAGTAGAAGAATACGATAAACCAGTTTCTATAATGTTCTACCCAAAGGAAATAAAGCCGTTCTATATGAAAATTGACTATATTGATAAAACTAAGGTTAGGAATTTTGATATGTTAGTACCATATGTTGGTGAAATAATTGGTGGAAGCCAAAGAGAGGAAGATATTGAAACACTAATTAGTAGAATAAGGGAAGAAAATTTACCAATGGAACTATATATCTGGTATTTAGAAACAAGGAAGTATGGAGGTGTTCCACACTCAGGATTTGGTTTAGGAGTTGAAAGAACAGTGCTTTGGATTACTAAAGCACAACACATTAGGGAAACTATACCATTTCCAAGATTACTTGAAAAAATTTATCCTTAATGAAATTAGTATTTCTAAACTCTGCTCCCTATTTAGCAGGAAGCATTATATCGGACTTAAAACTTGCAAGACTATTATATAATAATGGGTTTGAAGTTGCTTTCTTCTCAAAAATAAAGCATATGATAAAAAATTTTGAAGACTTAAACATTTTAGATTTTAAGATTTTGGATATTTTTAAACATATCAAAAAATCACATGTAGTATTTCTTACAGAAAAAGAAGCAAGAAGATTAATTTTGCCAATAAGAATAGTAAATCCCAAAATAAAAATATTTTCAATAAGAAGAGCACTTCCGAAAAGCACTAAGATATCTTTATTAATTCAAAAGCTACTTAGCGATAAAATACTATGTGTAAGCAAAAGTGTAGCAAATTCTATAAATTCAAAGAAAACCTATGTAATATACGATTTTACAGAAAGTGTAAGTAATCCAAAAGAAAGTGTAAATAATGAAATAACATTTGGATATTTAGGAAGGAATGATTATGACAAAGGAACGGACATACTATTAAATAGTATAAAAATTAAGAAGTTTAAGCTTATACTTGCAGGAAATTTTGAAAATTCAGAATTTTTAAAGTATGAAAATGTTAGCTACTTAGGATTTATTTACAATATAGAGGAATTTTTTAGAAAGATAGATATACTTATACTACCATCAAGAAAAGATGCTTTTCCGAGAGTAATTCTTGAAGCGTTCTCCTTTGGTATTCCAGTAATAGCAAGTAATGTTGGTGGTATTCCCGAGATTGTAAAGGAAAACTACAACGGTTTTATATTTGAAAGTGAGAATGTAAAAAATTTAATAGAAAAAATAGAAATGGTTGAAAATAATCCAAGTATGATTTTGAACATGTCTAAAAACTGCATTAAAACTATAGAGGAAAACTTCCTTCCAAATCATATGCTAAAAAGAATATTACCTCTTTTATCTTCATAGTCAGTAAATAGCTTTATGTAAAATCTTATGATATTTGCATCTTTCGGAATATTAATCCTTTTAGCACTAAATAAATCATCTCCTACTTTATATCTGCCCCTATCCAGTGTCCAAGCACTTTCGTAATTTGCTTTTTTTACATAACTAATTACTAAATCATTATATTTTCCATATGGATAACAAAAATGTCTGATTTTTACTTTGAACTTTCTTTCAAGTATAATTTTACTATTTAAAACTTCGTCCTCTATAGATTTTTCGTCTAAATCAGTTAGTATCGGATGGGTTCTTGTATGGCTTGCAATTTCCATACCACTATCTAACCATACTTTAATTTGGTCTTCATCCATAAGTGGCTTTATCATGTTAGCTTCCTTATAGTACCACTTATTGTAACTTCCAATTAAATCACTAACTACAAATAAGGTTGCACTAAATCCGAATTTTTTCAATATAGGAAGTGCATTTTTAAAATTATCTACATATCCATCATCAAAAGTAAGAATAACTACTTTTCCTACTTTCTTTCCAGTAATATATTCCCAACCATCTGAAATAGAAAGTCCTTTATATCCCAAAAATTTTAATAGTTTCATTTGAAGATAAAAATTTAATGTAGTTGTATGTAAACTTCTTTTTTTTACGTTAAAATAAGGTGCCCTGCTAATATTATGATAGCACAAAACTGGTATTTTATTCATCCTTGTTTAAGTAGTATCTATATGCACTTTTTCCGTTTGAGTAGAATTTTTTTATTTCCTCAACCTTTCTAAAGCCAATGTTTTCATAGAACTTAATTGCAACTATATTATCATCCACAACTTCAAGATATATATCCTTTTTCAACTTTCTTACTTTATCTATAAGAAGACTTCCAATTCCTCTTCTTCTATGATTTGGATGAACAGCTATATTCTTAATATGAATAGAATTTCCTTCATCAGTATATGCACAATAACCTAAAATCTCACCATTTTTCTCTACTAATATTATTCTGTTATAAGCATTTTCAATGAACTTCATGAAAAAATATAACCCCCACTTACCAAAGTTAAACGATAGTTCCTCTATTTTTGAAACTTCTATTAAATCTTCTTTTTCAGCCTCTCTTATTGTATAGTGCATCAGGTTCTCTAATGTAGTTAGGTTCAAAAGTTTCAATATCTACATAATTTTCAAATTTAGAAAGCCTTATTAAATTAGATGCGGTTGGATAATTCTCTAAAATTATAAAATTAGGAAAATCCATTTTTAGTTCCTCTAGGCTATATATTCCTTCTTCTAACACTATATTGAAGTTTTCATCAAAAGCACAAGCATAAACTTTATTCTTTGGTGCTTTTAAAATAGGAATTACTCTATAGCCTTTGATGTTATATGCTATGTTTTTTAAAGAGCTTACTGCTTTAAATTTTACGTCATTGTATACAATTTTAAAAGCCTTTGAAAAGGCGGTAGAAATTCTTAAAGATGTAAAAAATCCGGGTCCTCTTGATATCACAACTTCTTCTATTTTTGAAAAATCTACCTCAAGCATAGAAAGAATTTTATTTAAATTCTCTGTATGAGAAAATTCAATAAATAAATTATACTCCCACATTACATTGTCATTCTCTCCAATAGCAATAGATAGAAATTCGGTAGATGTTTCTATTGCTAAAATCATAAATTCTCAAACGCTTGTTTTAAATCATTTATTAAATCGTCTACATTCTCTATTCCAATTGAAAGTCTTATCATACTATCACTAATTCCAATTTTTAATTTTTCTTCATTTTCTATATCTGAATGCGTCATAGAATACGGATGTTCCGCTAATGATTCAGTTCCTCCAAGACTTACCGCAAGTTTAAATACTTTCAAATTATTTAAAAATTTAAAAGCTACTTTCTCATCACCATCTATATCAAATGAAATCATAGCACCAGGTCCAAGACACTGCTTTTTATATATTTCATATTGCTCACCTTCTAAAAGACCCAAATAGTAAACTTTTCTTACTTTTGGATGATTTTTTAAAAAGTTTGCAATTTTTATAGCATTTTGTGTTTGTTTTTCAAATCTAATTTTTAGTGTTTCTAAACTCCTTAGAATAAGCCACGCATTTATCGGATCAGTTATAGTTCCAAGAAATGTCCTCGTTGTTTTTATTTGATTTATATACTTTGAATATCCAACTACCGCACCTGCTACGACATCACTATGTCCTGAAATATACTTAGTAGCAGAATATACTACTAAATCCGCTCCAAATCTTAATGGCTTTTGATATATTGGTCCAAGAAAAGTATTGTCTACAATTAGAATTGCTCCTATTTCTTTTGATATTTTTGAAAATTTCTCCATATCTATAACCTCAAGCGTTGGATTTGCAGGCGTTTCAATATATATAATCTTCGGCTTTTCTATCTTTATTCTTTCAAATATATTTTTATCGCTTATGTAGAATTTTATAACCTCTATGTCAAAATCTTTCAAAAAATGTTCAAAAAAATAGTAAGTACCACCGTATAGAGGAAAAGAATAAAAAATCTTATCTTTTGGCTTTAGAAATGTTAAAATAGTGGTAGATATAGCAGACATTCCACTAGAAAATACAGCGCTATCTTCCGCTTCATCGTAAAGAGTTAATCTATCCTCAAGTATTTCTATATTTGGATTATTCAATCTACTATATATAAGACCAATACTTTCAGTAGGCTCTTTTTCTCTTAATCCATATGCAATTTCAAAGAACTTCTTTCCTTCTTCAGCACTTTTAAAGATAAATGTAGAAGTTTGATATATTGGTGGCTTCAGTGCATATTCTGACCATGCAGGGACATAACCATAACTTAAAATAAGCGTTTCAGGTTTTAAATTATTTTTCTTTTTATAATCTATACCCATGGTCTTAAATTTTAAAGTTTGTACCTTAAAATTTATTGAATTTGGAAAGAAAAAGGTTAGATATTAATATTTACTCACTCGCTGAGATAATAAAAAATAGTGAAGAACACATTTTAGATTTAGAAACTGGTAGATTATTCAAAATTGATGAAAATATCTTAGATGCTATTGAAAGTGACTATTACGATGACTTAAGTGTAAATGAGTTGGAAGTAGTGGAAATTTTAAAAGAGGTTTATAATGGTTCTAAGAGGTTTGTTCAAGTTCCAAAAATTTCAGAGGGAGACATAATAAATATCATTATGGAAATTAGAGAAAATTTGGATGATATGGATGAATTAAAAGAAAAACTTCTTGAAATTGCATCATCTGAAAAAGTGTATAGAAAAATTAGATATTTGATAGATAAAAATGAGGAATTTGAAAAAATATGGAATTATTATCTTTGGTTGTATACAGTAAAAAAGGCAAAGGCTTGGCTTTTATCTCTTGGATTTGAAATTAACCAACCATAAATAAAGACCAGATAGCGTCATATGAGGTTCATATTTATAGTCCTTAAAGAACTTTAAAAATAAATTCGCATTTCCACCAGTTATAAACTTATGCTTTACATTGAATTCTTTTTCCAATTTTAAAATTAGAGATTTATAGCTATTTAACAAACCAAGTAGTATAGCCTCTTCTGTTGAGTTAGCTATTGGTTTTTCCTGAATATCAAAACATGTATTTTCTAAATTTGGTAAAAGCGAAGTACTTTCATGTAAGCATTTTAAATAGTTTTTATAACCAAGTAATATAAAACCACCTTTAAATTCGCTATCTACTATATCTATTACTGTTGCTGTCCCAAAGTCTACCACTATAGAAATTTCCCCTAACTTGTATGAAATGTAATGTGCCTTTGCTATTCTATCGCTACCAAGTGTTTTTGAATAGTTCAACTTGACTAAACTACTTTCATAATTAAGTTCATACAAACTCTTATTTTTTAGTACTTCACTTAAGTTTATTTCTTTTAAAACACTACAATATGCAATTTCTTCTATTTCATGAAAAAATTCCTGAATTTTTGATATTTCTACTAAACTAAATGTATTAAATTTTATTAAATCACCACTACTTACTATACCGCACTTAATTAAACTATTTCCAATATCTACTAAACCGACTATTGACCTAAATTTTAAAGCAACATAACTGCTTTAAAATTTTTACTTCATGGAAGAGTTAAAGAAAGTGTGGAAAGATTTAGTAAATAAAAAAATAGAGCTTATAAATTATAATGAATTTGAAAAGATGTATGGTGCAAGCATGCTTGAGATGGTAGCTAGTCCAAATCCTTATTTTTCTATAAGGGAAAATGTTATAAGGGTAAATAGTTGGGCAAAGAGATTTACAAATTTTGAAAGTGGGAAAAAAGATGAGGAGCTTGCACTAATTTTATCTGACTATATAAGAAATGGCTATAAAACAGAATATTTAGATATAATTGAAGAGATAAAAAGTGAAGGTACAGATGACCAAAGGATATATAAAACACTTGGTAGAAAAGGTTATTTATACTACAAAGAATTGCCTTTTTTTTATAGGGAAGAACCATGTAATCCTATAATAGTAGAGGATAACTATAAGAGAGTTGATTTAAGAAACTTATATACATTCTCTGTTGATGAGGAGGGAACGATAGAAGTAGATGATGCAATTAGCATAAACGGAAATAAGGTATATATCCACGTAGCAGACGTTGCATCATCAATAAAATTATACAAAAACCTATCATTACTTGAAAAAGTAATGAGCTTGTACTTGCCTGAAGAAAATTTTTACTTATTTTCAAATAAGGTGATTGAGAGTTTTTCTCTATATAAAGGTGATAAAAAAGCATTAACTTTAGTTATGGAATTTGATGAAAACTTAAATCTAAAAAGCTACAATTTTATAAGAACGATTATCAGCGTAAAAGATAGATTTGACTATAAAACCTTTGAAAAAGTTTTATCTATAGAGCCATTTAAAAAACTTCTAACAATTTCAAGAAAATTTCAACTGATAAGATTAAATAATGGTGGCTATAACATAAATTTACCTATGAAAAAATTCAAAATAGAGGACGATAGTATACACTACGAGCTTATAAATTTAAATTCAAAAAGTTATACTACAATTTCAGAACTTATGATACTTTATAACTACTTGGCTTCCAAACTACTAAGAAGACTGGAATTTTCTGCAGTATATAGAAATTATGAGGATAAAGGTCAAATCCAATTAGATGAGAATGATCCCTTATATTACTATAAAATTATGAATTTATTCAAACCAACTGTTCTATCTTCTCAACCTAAAGCTCATACTATTATGGGTTTAGATGTATATGCACAATTTACTTCACCTTTAAGAAGAATTTACGATATCATAAATCAAGAGCAACTACATAGAGCATTAGATAACCAAGAACCAGTTTATCATGCAGAGAAAATAGAAGAGTTTATAAAAGTTGCAGTTAGAATTGAAAAGAGGAAGAAAAATATACAAAGAGATAGGCTAAACTTTTGGACTTATGTCTATTTGAAAAAATACCATAGTGAAAGAATTATAAGCGGAGTTGTTTCACAAGCAAATAATAAATGGTCGGAAATTTTCTTCCCAAAGTTTCTTATAACTGAAAAGGTATATTACAAAGGTCTTGAAGTTGGCAAAAAAATAAATTGTTTAATAAAAAATGTAGATCCATTCGGAAATAAAATGGAGATTTTCATAGTAAAATGAAAGCCCTTGTGCTTTCAGGTGGAGGTTCAAAAGGTCTTGCTCATATCGGTGTGATAAAAGCAATTGAGGAGAAGAAAATTGAATTAGATTTTATTGTAGGATGTTCAATGGGAGCTTTAGTAGGAAGTTTGTATGGACTTGGATATTCTTCACATGCTATGACTTCTATTGCAAGACTTATTATTTCAAAAAAGTTGCTAAATTTTAAGTTTTCATTGAGTGAGTTTTTTGATTCAAAGAAAATAGATAGTTTATTAGATGAAATATTTCAAGAAACCACATTTAGAGAGCTTAAAATTCCTGTTTATATAACTGCTGTGGACTTACTAAATTACAACTATATTGTTTTTAATGATGGATTGCTAAAGAATGCAATAAGAGCGTCTATTTCATTGCCTGTTATTTTTAAGCCTGTAATGATAAATGGCAGGGTCCTAATAGATGGTGGAATTATTGAAATACTTCCTCTAAGTGTTGCGAGGAAATTAGGAGCAAACTATATCATTGCTGTAAACGTTGTAGGTTCATTATCAGAAGATATATACTTTGAAGATAGTAGCAATGTAAAAAGTATAGATTATGGACTTATTAGAACTGCTCTAAGTTCTATATATATTTTACAAAGGTCTCAAATTCAAAAGACTATAGAATCATTTAAGCCAGAGGTACTTATAAATGTAGATACAAGTGGTATTAGTCCTATAGACTTTAACCTTAATTTAGAAGATATTATAAGTAGAGGCTATGAAAGTGCAAAGAATGCTTTAAAATGAATATAGGTATAGATATAGTTGAAGTTAAAAGAATTGAGAATTTATATAGAAAATTTGGTGAAAAGTTTTTACATCGCATCTTTACAGATGAAGAAATAAATTATTGTTTTTCAAGGAAAAATAGTTTCCATAGTTTTGCAGGTAGATTTGCTATAAAAGAGGCTGTTCTTAAGGCTCTTGGAATTGGTATGACATCTGGATTTTCATTTAAAGATATTGAAGTTGTAAATTTAGAAAAAGGAAAACCAGTGGTAATACTAAATGGTAAGCTAAAAGAAATGCTTGGAAATAGAAAAATAGAAATATCTATAAGTCATTCAGATAACTATGCAATAGGTGTATGTATAATTCACAACCTTTAAAATATAAGCATGCTTCAGATTACTTTCGGACTTTTTGTTGATATTCCAAAAACGAAGTTCTTTGGCATAGGTGCTTACATAAATCCGCAGTTTCAAAATAGAACTATTGGGTATTGGGAAGTATCCTATACCCCATTTACAATGGGTCTTGTAGGCTTTACAACTGGAACTCAAATACTATTCGGTAATATCTATGCATCCGAAATTTCTTCCTCCGATACACAATTATATTACCTACCAGGATTTCAAGTTTTCATTGGACCTGCAATTGGTAAGAAGTTTTTTTATATAGCTCCAACTTTAAGTATTACTTATTTTAATCCAAGGTCTATAAAAGTAATAAAGCCAACTTTTGGTGATACATTGAATTATGGACCAACACTTTCATCTTCAGTAGGTGTAAAAATTGGACTATTATATAAAGAACACTTTTCACTTATTACTGCATATTTTGGTTATGGACAGTACGTAATAAAGAGATACAATAATAATAATTGGATAAGAAATCAAGATAGCTTATTAAGGAATTTTTATTTTTCTATAGCAATAAATCCTTTATTTTTCACAAGTACTTATCCATTTAGAGAGTGGGATGAGGAAACATATACAAGATATTATCATGGAGATATAGTAGAAAAGGCAGAAGAAAGAAATTTCGTACTATTTTCAATATATACTCAAAGGATGTTTGAAGAAAAATCACACTTTGACTACATTTACGAATTGGGACTATATAGATACTTTCCTTTAAGAAAATATGGCAATGAGTTTACACTTGGTTTAAGAAGAACAACTTATAATCCACTAAATCCTACATATAACCTTCCAACCTTTATATATTTTAAATTTAGACCATATTTCGGGACAAAAAATTACGATATTGGTCCTTATTTTTCGTTTGGTTATGCGACTGATGGAAAATTTTTAAGAGGAGGAGGTTATGACTTTGGTCTTGCAATAAGATGGCAGATATTTTATCTTGATGTAGGTATGACAAAAGCATACTCAGGATTATTCTACGACCCTATGAAAACCTACATTTTAAGAAGCAAACCCGATACCAACTTATTTAGCGAATATAGAATATATCCCTCTAAACTATTACTAAAAGTTTCATTTGGTTTAAGAATTTTATATAACCATAGCGATTACGTTATAGCACCATTTATATTTAATCCTGCGAGTGAAAGGACATTTTTACTATGGACATTGAGTTTAGGAACTAATTTTCAAGCAAGTAATGAACTAAAGATTGTTCCATTTGATTTTATATTCTTTAAATACATGAAAAATAAACCGATTGGTTTCGGAATAGGTATGGATTTTGAAAATATTACATTTAGTTTAAGAAGAGATACGACCTTACCTAAAGATATAAAAGAAGCAGTAAAAGAGTCAAGACTTTCATTTAAACTTGGTCCTTCACTTGGGGGAAGGGTAGCTTCAATTATGCCATATGGATTTGTAGGCACTGCATTTTATCCAAGAGATTTAATATACGGCGGTGGCGTAAAAGTAGGTTTCGGTTCTTGGGGTAAAGCTTGGAATATGCCATTCTATGTTTTATCAGTTGATTTAAGATATGCAAACGATTACTACTTTAATGGTTCAGAATATGTCCAAAATTTTGGATTTAGTCTAAAATTTGGTTTGAGTTATCATATTCCTATATGGATATTTACAAAGAAAACAGAAAGCGATATATACAAACCTGTAAAACCTGACTATATAAGAGGATATTGATATTTTTACCTGATATCCTTACAACGATTAGATTTATAATAACTTTTTTTGTGTTTTTTTCTATTGGAAAAAATAATTTACTTACATTGTTCTTATTATTTATTGCATTTATTACAGATATACTTGATGGACACATTGCGAGGAAATTGGGTATTCAAAATAGGGAGTTCGGTAAGGCATACGACCACTTAGTTGATAAACTTTTAGTTTTTGTAGTTATCTACGGACTTGTTTTATATAAGAATTTACCAAATTGGGCATTAATATTTTTCCTGATGAGAGAATTTCTTTTAATTATTGGTGTCATATTTCTATGGTTTTATAAAATGAAAATTCAAGGCTCTAATATTTTAGGTAAAATTTCAGGAGTGGTTTTTTATTTAATGGTAATTAGTTATCTTTTTAATTTAGATATTAGCTTCACAATGCTAATTATTTCAATTGTTTTTTCATTACTTGCATTTTTAATCTACGCTATAAGAGGTATATCAGAATTTTATAAATATGTTGTTTCTAATAGCTCTAAAGTTAGATATTGAGTTAAAAAGAATAAAGTTCAATGGTGATTATATTGACGTATATAAGCCAAAGGAAAATGGAAGTTATCCATTTGTTATATTTTCAGGAGGTATGAATACACCTTCAAGAAGGTATGAATCCTTCGCAAGATACATATCAAGTTATGGTTATGTAGTGATTATTCCTGACTATAAAGGGTGGCTATTTTTAACTTTCATACCATCTAAGATTTTGAAAATTCTTGATAACTTATCTAAGATTGATAGTTCAATAAAAAATGAAGGATGTCTTGGTGGACATTCTCTCGGTGCATACTTTTCACTTTTAGTTTCTTATAAAAGAAGTTCTATAAAGTGTGTTTTTGTATTTTCTCCACCTGCTCTGTTATTAAGATATGATAAAATCAAAATTCCAGTTTTGATTTTTGCTGGGACAAATGACGAAATTACAAAAATAGAGAGTAATCAAAAAATTATATATGATAATCTGAAAACTGATAAGAAACTTGTAATTATTGAAGGTGGTAATCATAATGGTTATATGGATAGATGGGCTTTTGTAGAAGGAATAACAGATGGACATTTAAAGATTGAACATGCAAAACAGCTCAGTATAGTAAGGGATAGTGTGTTGGAGTTCTTAAATTCTATATTTAAGCATTAAAATTTTGTTCTTCTGGAAATTTATGTAGTTTTCTTGTATGCTTTAGTTTCAGATTTGGCAACAGGAATAGGAGCAATTCCTTTTTTTTTCATTAAAGACATCAAAAAGAAGATTTTAGGCTTTCTTGAAGCACTTGCAGGTGGTTTAATGATGGGTGCAAGTTTTAATTTAATATTTGAAGGGATAAATCTAAATATCTTGTTATTAAATATAGGAATGATTTTAGGAATACTTCTTGTTGTAGCTTCAAATAATTTTTTAAATGGTAAAGAGCTTGCACTTGGAAATATAAGAGGTATTTCAGCTAAAAGAGCTATATTGTTTTTATTTATAATGACCGCACATAGTTTCGCTGAAGGTATTGCAATTGGTGTTTCATTCGGTGGAAGGGAAAATCTTGGTATATTGACCTCTGTAGCTATAGCAATTCACAATATACCAGAGGGTCTTGCAATATCACTATACTTAATTTCGCAAGGTGCAAGTCCAATCGCCTGCCTGTTTTGGAGTATATTCTCAAGTCTTCCTCAGCCAATTATGGCTGTCCCTTCTTATATCCTTGTTGAAATCTTTAAACCAATTTTACCATTTGGTTTTGGCTTTGCAGCAGGAGCTATGATATATCTTGTATTATGGGATATTATACCAAGTTCCCTAAAATCAGTTTCACAAGAATTTAACTCTATAACTATAATTTTAGGAACCTTATTAATGATAACTTTTTATAAATTACTCTAATTTCTTTACTGGAACTTTTATTTTTTTCTCGCCTGACTTTTTAAATTTTAATACCAGCTCAATAGTGTCATTTTCTCTTAAGTCTTCTTTTAAGTTTATAAGCATTACATGAAGACCCCCTGGCTCTAAGCTTAGTTTATCCTTTATCACTAAATAGTCTATTTTTTTCATCTCCATCATATCACCCTTTTTTATTGTCTCATGTAATTCGGTTATATTCGCACAATTGCAGTATGCTTCATACAAAGTATCCTCCATACCTTGATTATTCTTTATTTTCATATATACCGCACTTGAACCATCCTTAGGAGCTATTCTCGCATATGGATTCAATATCTCTATATCCTCACCTACCTTATTACATCCAACTATAAAAAGTAATATCAAAATTTTTTGTCTTATGTTTTGATAAATTTTAAAGGGGGAACGGCCCCCTATATAGAGATACTAATTGAGAAATTTCTGAAAGGTTCAAATGTTTTAAATGGATTGGTCGGTTCTATGTATTTTTCATTAAATAGATTATTTATAGAAAAGTTTAAACTTATTCTTCTAATGTTGTAATCTATCCCAAGAGAAAATATGGAAAATAGTTTTTTGCTTTTCTCATCAAAGAATGCTCTATGGTATAGCGTAATGAATTTATAACTTAGTCTCGTCCTTAACTGAGGTTTTGTATAAAATTCAATCTCAACCGAAGGTTTGGAGTATTCAAGTGTAGTACTAAGAAAAAAGTTATTAAACGGAATGAAATTCATATTAAGCAGCGAGTTGAAAATGTATATATCTTTATTTTCCCACGTATAGGCTGGATATCCTTCAATAGTATCATTAGCAAACTTTAGTGAAATGTAGTTTTTTATATAACTTATAGACGGGTTAACATTAAGCATTATGAAATTTAAAGAATGCTTATAGTCTACATGAAAACTAAGTAGAAGCTCCTCTTTTAAACTTGGATTTGGAATTTCGTATCTATTTGCTGTCTTGTGAATACCTTCAAATGTTAACTGCTGGAGTGATGGGTACTGAATTGACTGAGAAAGAGAAAAGTTAAAATCACTAAATTTCGTTCCAATTAAAAAGCTATAACCAATTTTCAGTTTCTCATCAAAGCTTGAGTAGCTTGGTATTATTGAAAATGCATAATTAAGGTTCTTAAACTTGTTAGAATATAGAGTTGAAAGTATTATTCTGTTATAGTTATATTTATCTTCACCTTTTGAAAGAAAATCACTATAGTTTAAATTTAAGTAGAAGTTATTTGAATTATAAATAGTTTGGATTGTTCTTAGATTTAGCTGAGTTATTAGTTCATCTCCATCGTATTCTCTTTGGTCCGAGTTTTGAAAATCTAAAATAAAATTATTGTAGCTTAGTCTTGGATTTAGATATATATTTTTTGCTCTTGACTGACCATGAGCACCATGCATAATTTTACTTTCTTCTAAGCTTGGCACGCCATAGTTTATAAAACTAAAATAGTTTCCAATCATAATTTTCTTATATTTTGCAGAAAGTATTGAGTATATTGAACTATCGGAAGTGTTTTCTATTTCTGGATTTTTAAAGTCTCCACTTATTGAACCCTTAATACCAACTTTGTATGAGAAGTTTTTAAAGTTTCTATTATCCTTAAAGAGCACAGAAAATCTGTCATTAGATGATAAATAGGAAAATTTACCCACATATCTATTCTCATTTGTTATATCAAATATCCTTAAGTCCAAGCCACCTGCTACAGAATTTATACCAAATATAGCGTTTGTAGATGTATTGCCTATATATATTTTATCCGCAAGTTCAAAGTCCATTACTATAGGATGGTCAAGGTAGTCGCTTTGGTCATGCAATATCGCACCATCTACAGTAATATTGTATTTATCCCTATTGAAACCGGAGATTATAGGCTTGTTCACTACACTACCATACATTGTATTTTCAAGGTCAAAGTCCAATTTCCTTACCTCATTTAATCTTGTATATTTAGAAACGACTTCAACAGGTTTTAGGCTAATTCCTTCCACTTCAAGATATATTTCACTTGGAACATTTTCTTTAAATTTTAACATTTTATAGCCTATTCTATATATTATGATACTATCCTTATATTTCACATTAGCACAACCACTATGGTCTGTAAAAGTAATACTTATTGGGCTATAAATCTTTACCGCTTCAAGCGGCTGTTTTGTCTCTTTATCATAAACACAAATTTTTAAGTTTTCTAAATTTATAATTAAAGCTATCATTTTTTACCTCCTTTTTTTATTATTTACTTTCTATTTTTTAAAGCTCAAATTTAAAGTTAAAAATTAGGAGGAGAGCGAATATTTGGAAAAATAAGACTATAAGTTTCGTGCTTTTTAGTTTTCATTGATATTGAAACAATGTATAGAACTCTCGGTTTTTCTATTTTTAATGAAAAACCTTCGATTTTAGGAGGATTGTTTTGATAGTGTAAGATAAGACATTCTTCTAATATTGAATGATGAATATGATTGTGAAAGCTTGAAATTACAATTGCATTTAATATAAATATTAATGTGAGAAATGAGAAAATCTTCAAGGTTTTATAATTTTAAAGTCCGCATCTATCAAAAATACTCCTTTTTTTACAATTTTTTCACCATTCTTTATACCTTCAATTAAATAACCATCTTTTACATCAGTAATAATCTTTACTTCTTTTGCTTTAAATGAGCCATCTTCAAAAACATATACTATATCACTATTTCCTGTTCTAATTACTGAACTTTTCGGAACAATCTTTCCCCTTATTTCCTTCACTATCTTACCTACTTCATAATTATTCTCAAAGAAAGTATTATCATTTTTAAGAATAACGATAATTTCAAAGTAGTTTGCACTATTGGAAGAAGGTAAAATCTCTACTACTCTACCCTTAGTATTTCTAATTTCAACTATATCTCCTTTTTGAACATATAAAAAATCGCTTTTTCTAACGCTACCTATAAACTGAACAATAGAATTATTTACAATTTCCATAACTACAGAACCAGCCTCAAATTTTTCACCTTCTGTTATATCAATTTTCAAAACTCTTCCACTAATAGGACTTCTAAAAATTATACTATCCGAAAATATATCTTCAGGACTTATTTGTAATAACTTAATCCTCTCAAGAATAAAACTATCTTTAGTAATATCGAACTCCGATTTTATTCTTAAAATTTCAGGAGAATAAAAACTAAAAATCTTCTCTCCTCTATTTATATATTCTCCTTCGTTTTGAATATAGAGATTTAAAACGTATCCAGAAAATCTTGGAACAATTTTTGTAATTGCATTTTTTGGAAATTTTACTACACCTTCTATGATTATTTCCTTATAACCAACTGTATCTTTAACTAAAAAAAATCAATAAGTTTATTATCTATTTGAGAATGTGTATGCTTAACTTCCCCCTTAAATGGTATATTTATTAGCTTTTCAATTTTGTTTCCATCTAACTCTAAAATAATAAACCACTCACCACTCATAGAAACAAAAACTTTTCCTTCGTAATTTTTATTTAGTTCAAATACTTCTGTCATGGCAGGCATGCCTGGCATTTCCGGCATATACAAATACGCCTTAAATGACCTTGGTTTTGGTTCTATTATAAACTTTACCTTATTTTCTCTTTCCTTTAGCATTCCATCAGTAGTTAAGATTTTTACTTTATATCCTTTATCTACTATTTCAAGAACTTCTTTATAATTTTGACCACAGGATATAAGAAAAAGTAATATAAAAATTTTCCTCATATTCAAAATTTTAAAACATAAACTTTAACTTATAGTAGCTTAGGATTGCATTATATTTCAACCTGTTTATTTCTCTTTCCATATTCAATATTTCGTTTAAATTATAGTAGTATTCTACTAAAGATATATCACCTAAAAGCTTTGAAATATTTAAAGTCGTCATAAGTTCATCTCTTCGGCTTTTATATAACTCATATTGACTAACTGATAGTTTATATTCAGATATAGTTCTTTCAATTTCAAGCTTAATATATTCTATTGAAGAACTATAGTAATTTCTATATGCATCTTTCAATTTTACTCTTGTCTTTATTTCACCTAATGGAAATGTATTAATAGTAAATCCTATCATAAATCCATATGTATTATCTTTTCTTATTAAAACCATAGGTTTTACATTAGGAACAAGCTTTATATAGCTTAATTTTAAAGAATTTTCAATTGTCTTAAGTTCATAGCTTAACATATTATAATCTACGGTCTCTTCCAACTTATAGTCTTTTAATTTTGGAATACTTTCAATATCTTCAATGCTATCTATCTTGGCATAGTAGTTTAGTGTAATCATTAAATTATTATATTTTGCCTTAAGAAAATCCAAGTTTATATTCAATTCTCTTATTTTTGCATTTATCTCTAATATTTTTGAAAATTCCGTAGTTTTATCATATTTATAAGCACTTAGTATTAGCTTCCTTATTTTTTCATAGTTTTCTAAAATTTTATATAGAATTTCCAATTCTTTTTTTAATTCAATAGCTTGTAAATAAGTCTCTATTGCTTCAAGTATGAATTCATTCCTTTCTTTTAAATTTTTATATTTCATCGCAACTATTTCATCTTTAATTATAAAAGACTCATATATCATATGGGGCGATATTTCAGTTCCTATACTTATATTTCCACTTTCAAACATTGCATTGTATTCTACCATAAGCTGTGGATTTAAAGCACTGTAAATTTGATATTCGTAATACTTTACTTTTTTATGCTCCATTACTTTCTTTATAAAATCCTCTATGTTCGTAAATATTAAGTAAATAATAATGAAAATTTTAGAGTTAAAATTTAAAATTGCTTGAAAAAATTGTAAATTTTTCTCTGAAAAATAAAACTACAATTTCACTTATCGTTATACTTTTAACTATTGTTGGAATATATTCCATATTTAAAGTTAATATAGATGCAATACCAGATATTTCAGAAAATCAAGTAATTATTACCGCAAGGTATGAAGGACAGGACCCCATTACTATTGAGGAGCAAGTTAGCTATAAGTTAGTATCAAGACTACTATCAATACCTAAAATTAGAACTATTAGAGCAATTTCAATGAATAATATTGCTTTTGTATACATAATTTTTAAAGATGGTGTAAATATATATTGGGCAAGGTCTAGAGTTTTAGAGTATATTGCAGGATTAGATATTCCAAAAGAAGTAAATATACAAATTGGCCCTCCCTCATCTTCTATATCTTGGATAGTTCAATATGTACTAATATCAGATAAACATACTATTGATGAGTTAACTGCATTTAACGAGTTTATATTAAAACCATATCTACAGGCAACAGAAGGTGTATCAGAAATAGCTACAATAGGTGGTTTTATAAAGGAATATCAGATAGACGTTGACCCATATAAATTAAAATCTTATAATTTAAGTTTTGAAGAAGTTTTAAAGGCTATTGAAAATGCCAACTTATCAACAGGTGGAAGGTTTATAGAAATAGCCGAAAGATATTATAACATAAGGGGATACGGATATATTAGAACATTGGAAGATATTGAGAATATTTCTATAAAAGGCATAAAAATTAAGGATATAGGTATTGTTCAAATAGGTCCTTCAATAAGAGAAGGAGCTTTGGACTATAATGCAAAAGGTGAATCGGTAGGTGGTATTATTATTTCAACAATAGGAGAAAATGCGTATAAAGTAATTAGAAATGTAAAAGAAAAAATAAAGAAGATAAATTTGCCTGAAGGTATGAAAATAGAAATCGTTTACGATAGAAGTTATTTAATTGAGGAAAGCATTAAAACATTGATTAGCGCAATATTAAAAGAAAGTCTTATAATCGCAATATTAGTTTATATTTTTTTAGTTTCAATAAAATCTTCTATTTCAATAATTATTATACTTCCTCTTTCGGTAATTTTATCTATAATTTTTGTAAAAATTTTTAACATTACTTTAAACATAATGAGTCTTGGTGGTTTTATACTATCGCTTGGAGTTTTGATTGATATGGCGGTTGTTCTTGTAGAAAGCAGTCATAAGTATATTGAGCAAGGATATTCCAAAATAGAAGCAATAGAAAAATCAGTTAAGGAACTTTCAAGAAGTATTTTCTTTTCGCTATTAATCATTACAATATCATTTTTACCAGTTTTCTTTCTTACTGGTGAGGAAGGAAAACTATTTAAGCCATTAGCTATTACCAAAACCTTTTCCATGTTAATAGCTTCAATACTTTCTATTTCTTTCATAATCATTTTAATATATTTCTTCCTCCCAAATAAAACCAAACCTGAAATGGAAAATCCTATAAATAGAATAATTTTGAAAACTTACGAGTTCACATTCAAAATTGTATATAAATATCCATTAGCTTTTATAGTGTTTTTTATTTTGTTTTCCGTTTTCGGTATTTTTATTTATAAAACCATAAAAAGCGAATTCTTACCACCATTTAATGAAGGCTCAATTTTATATATGCCATCTACAACCTCAGGTATTTCTATACAAAAAGGTATTGAAGTACTTAGATATATGGATTCTATTATTATAAGTAATGAAAATGTAAGAGCGGTTTTTGGAAAAATTTCAAGGGCAAACACAGCTACTGACCCTGCACCACCTAGCATGATTGAAACTAATATAGAGCTAAAAGACCCAAAGAAAATATACGAAGTTATAAATGAATTAAGCCATAAACTAAATATCCCTGGATTTATAAACACATTTAGTATGCCAATTAGAACAAGGATAGATATGTTAAAAACAGGCATTAGAACTCCACTTGGAATAAAAGTATATGGAAATGATCCTTATATTACCGAAAGTTTAGCAATAGAGATAGAAAAATTATTAAGGAGTTTAAGAGAGACAAAATATGCCTATGCAGAAAGACTTTCAAATTCATACTACATTATAATTAGTCCAAGAAGAGAAAGAATTTCCCAATACAATATAAGTATAAAGGAGATTATGGATATTATAAATTTTTACATTGGTGGAAATACTATTACTTACAAGATTGAAAATAGATTTAGCTATCCAATTAGAGCAAGAATTCTAAGAGACTATAGAGAAATTGAATATATTAAGAGGATACCTATTTTTACAACTTCAGGTTTTGTAAGCTTAGAAGATATATGCGATATTCAAATTAAAAGAGGTTTTGAAATGATTAGAAATGAAAATGGATTTATTACAAGTTATATTTATCTTGATAGTCATGACGACTATTTAAAATATATTCAAAAAGTAAATTCTATAATAAATTCATTCATAAAATTCCCCTCTGGATATTTTTATGAGGTTTCAGGTCAATACGAAGACTTAAAGAGAGTTCAAAGCACACTTGTTTTTATTATTCCAATGACCATATTCATTATATTTATTTTGCTATATATGAACTTTAAGAGTTTAGTAAAGAGTATTTTAGTATTGATATTACTTATATTTCCACTTTCGGGAGCCTTTATTACTATAAAGTTATTAAACTACAATTTATCAATTGCGGTATGGATTGGAATTGTTGCACTTTTAGGTATAAGTACGGAAATTATTGTAGTAAAAATTGCGTTTTTAGATTTAGGTTTTGAAAAGTTCAATAACAAATACGAGGCTATACACTGGGCAGTGATAACAAGATTAAGACCAATTACAATTACTACACTAACCGCATTCTTTTCACTAATTCCTATAATGTTTGAATTTACACTTGGTGCAGATATTATAAAAAGAATAGTTGCACCCATGATAGGAGGTATATTCTTTACATTCATTTTAAGTTTATATATCTTGCCAAGTTTTTATGTAATGTTTAAAAAATAGCTTATTTATTAAAGAGTGTTCGTGCTAATCTATTTCTTGCTCTTTTCTTTTCAGCTATAAATCTATATTCATTACTTTTTAAATTATTTCCAATTAAGTAATACATAGCGGAAAATGTCCAGTATGCATCGTTTTCAGAAAGCAAAACTGAAACTTTTAATTTTTCCATAGCATCATTCCTTTTATCTAATTTCCACAAGGCTAATGCCCAAATATGATACATATATCCATTCATATAGCAATTTTTTAAAAGATATCTTGCAACACTGTCTACTTTTTCATATTCCTTCAAGTCATAAAGAAGACCTATCTGTCTTGCTCTTACATCTTCATTACAAGGCTCTTCGCGTAATATTTCATTTAATCTCTCTGAAAGTTTCTTAAAATCC
Organism: Caldifarciminota bacterium; assembly: GCA_025060695.1. Taxonomy (GTDB): domain Bacteria; phylum Hydrothermota; class Hydrothermia; order LBFQ01; family DSFT01; genus DSFT01. The sequence continues at coordinate 110,626 of JANXBH010000001.1, forward strand.
CTAAATTGAACAATTTCTAACTTGGAATAATTATAATGAACTGTCCTAAAGAAATTACTTTCCTTCATGATTTTCAAAAAACATATAAAACTAAAAATTCCAAATAGTATTAAAAATAGAATTTCATAAAATTTTTTCTGAATAGCAAATAGAAAACATAAAATAGAAAAAGTCAGCCCTATGAGTATATTTATATTTAAAAGTAGTGAAACTATAACGAAAGACAATGATGCCAAAATTCCCTGAACGTATTTTCCAAAGCTTCCAAACATGGTATAAGCGGTAAATATATTACCTCTTTTATCACCTTCTACATCGGACATATCCTTTAGACCAAATCCCAAGCTAATACCAAATAAAATAGAAAGTACCAATTTTTCATTCAATATTAAAATAGGATTTTCTTTATAAAAATAACCTATAGCTAAAACTACACTCATTAGAGCAATAAAGCTTAAGTTTAGTGTTGAAATTATCCAAAACCTCTTTAATCTAACAGGTTCAATAGAATACAGAATAGAGGAAGAAAGAATTACTAAAATTATAACAAAAATACTATATGACGTAGAAAGTGCAATTGATAAATTGAGAATAGTAAGAATAGAAATATATCCAAAAAATTCGTTTTCTTTTAGTATACCTTCATTGAATACATTTCTTTTTTGGTTTATTTTATCTATTTCCCTATCAAAGTAGTCATTTACTATAAGTGCTATCAAGAATGTTAAAAATAAGCATAATATAATATTAAAAATTCCAAGAAAGTCAAATATATTGGAAAATACAGATTGATAGGTAAATCTTACAACTTTTAAACCAATAATAAAACCAAATACTAAAAATGGCAAATAGTATAGAAATTTATAAATTCTCATTTTGAAGATATTTTTTACATGGTGTGGAAATAGAAAAATAAGCGATAGAATAATAAAATATAAGTTAATTAAAGCATACCTTTGAGTATCGGTTTCAATCAAGGAAAATGTTTTGAAATATTCTCTTGAGATAAATGAAGGAAATGAACCTATAACACCTGTAGTAATTAAAAAAATTAATACTATGAAAGTTGATTTTAAGATACTTTTTCCCCATGCAAACGACCACAAGAAAATACCTAAAACAGCTACTAATAGTTCAATTCTCATACCAGGACTAAGTGCTCTAAGTTCTACAAATGGATTAAATAAGTTAAAAAGCGAATATAAAAATTCTTCGAAAGAAAATATATACTGTGGTCTAAAATTTCCTCCAAATATAGCATCAACTATCGGAGGAGTAATGATAATAATAGAAAACGAAAAAACTATTTTTATTATATTAATCGTACTTTTGTATGGAAAGAAAAGTTTAATTATTGAAGAAAGTACTAAGTAAACCGCAAAGAAAAATGCATATTGATGTAAAAATATAAAAAGAGCTGACTTATATTCAATAGGATTAGTTAGCATGCGGTTGTGGTCTACTGCACCTTCAAGAACTCCTCTAATTATCGGAGATAGTAGTGCAATAACAAGAGCACTTAAAAAACTTGTATTTTCAATATATTCAATAATCTTCTTAATCATCTCTAAAATCTATAGTCTTTCAATATTATCACTTTATTTCTTACAACCTTTAGTTTATATGGCTTTTGAGATAGTTTTTTTATAAAGTATTGTCCCTCTATTAAATCTAATACACTATCATTTATCCATACACTACTTGGCTTTTCAGATATTCCTAAGGCTATCCAATATTTTCCTTGAAAAAATATAAGAAAATAGTTTGCACTTTTACCCTTTTCAAAGTATATTTTACCACTATCTACCTTCCCATTTTCGTATATAAGTTTATAACTTTTTGAACCTGATATAGCTCTTGTAGATAAAACTAAAGTATCCTTTTCCATTTTATATCCTGAAAACTCAAACGATTTTACATTATTCTCAGTCCATATTTTAAGTGTATCTAAAGTTATGTGAAAAACTAAAACACTATCAATCAAAAAACTCATTCTATTGCATCTTTTAAAAATTTCGGAATTTTAAACACTGCATCGTACATTTCATCATGATAGAATTTCAAATCTTCTATAAAATAATAATTTCTAATTTTAGGATATTCTAAAGACTGAAAGCTTATAGTAAATGACCAATATCCCCCAGGATAAGTAGGAATTGGTGCGGTATAAATATATGCATTTGAAAATATTTTCTTAAATCTTTGGTAAATAGTTCTAATTGTATCAATGTGATAGAATGGAGACTCACTTTGCATACAAACTATAGAGTTTTCAAAAACTAACTTTTTCAAATTAAATAGAAACTCCTCACTTATCAAACCTTCAGCTATTTTAATAGGGTCAGTAGAGTCTATTAAAATTACATCAAATTTTCTACTTTCATTCTTTACCCATTTAATTGCATCCATAATGATAACCTCTACTCTTTTATCATTAAATGAACTTGAAAGTTCGCTAAAGAATTTTTTTGAAACTTCAATAACTTTCTCATCTATCTCTACAAGCAAAACCTTATTAATAGGATATTTCAAAACTTCCCTCAGTGTACCACCATCACCCCCTCCTATTATAAGGATATTCTTAGGATTAGGATGTGACCTTAGTGATACATGCGCTAACATTTCATGATATATAAATTCATCTTTTGTAGTAGTCATAACAAGATTGTCTAATACTAAAACTTTACCAAAAAATTCATTTTCAAAAACTAATATTTCCTGATACTTACTTCTTTCACTATGAAGTATTTTATTTACTTTAAGATATAAACCTGATGAATTTGAATGATGCTCTATAAAACTGTCCATTTAGAATATTGCAACTCCTGAAAAAACACAGGTCGGTCCATCAACAATAGCGGAAGAAGACTTAATTTCAATAAAGTCTATATCTATTTTTCTCCTTTGCATGGCTTCAATTGCCATATCGTATGCTAATTTTCTTGCCTCTTCTTCATTAAAATAACCACTTACTTCCATAATTACTCCTACACTCTGTCTATTTTTTGGAATAGCAACTGAAACCGCACATGAAATTACCCTCCCATACTCATTAGATATTAAATATCCATATGCAATAGGAAGAATTGAACCTTCTTTTAAATCAATACTATCTACAATCTCTATATTAGGAGGAACTATACTTGAAACTTTTATAAGATTATAATTTCCTACACCTGCAGATATTAAAGCATCATCAAATGCATTTAATAAAGTCTTTCCTCTTCCTATACCTGAGCAAAGATATATTCTTTTAAGCTCGCCAAATAAAGGGAACATCATCTTTTATAACTATACCTTTTTCCTCAGCAGCATTTCTTAAATATTTCGGTATAGCAAAAACTGCACTTTGAACAGCAGGATAGTAGTATTTAAATTGATTCTGAATTGACTTAAATCTTTCATTTATAGATGAAAAACTAATATTTTCTGGATCTCTTGATTTACTTGCAATTACAAAAGCCCAAGGTAGTTGAAACGAGAACATAAAGGTCCAATATATTTTAACTATGGGAAATATTGTTTTCAATGTTTTTACTAAGCTTGCTGCAAAATTAGGATATAACGGATCTGCACTACCTGCTTGAGCAACAAATATACCATCCGAATTTAGTTTATTATACAGAATACTATAAAACTCCTTTGTAAACAACTTTATAGACGGTCCTTGCTCGATAGGTTCTGTTAAATCAGATATAATAACATCATATATAATGCTTGTTTCTTCAACAAATCTTCTTGCATCTGTGTAGTATATTCTTGATTTTGGATTTTCAAATGCACCTTCACTCCACTCAGGTAAATATTCTTTACATAAATTTACTAACTCTTCATCTATATCTACCATGTAAGCTTCTTTTACACTTTCATGTTTTAAAACTTCCCTTAATGTCGCACCCTCACCTCCTCCCATAATTAAAACTCTTTTTGGGCTTGGATGTGAAAACATGGCTATATGTGTAAGTGCTTCATGATAAATATATTCGTCAACTTGTGCGGACTGAATTTTATCATCTAAAAACAATGTTTTTCCGAAAGGCTCAACATCCAAAATCTCTACTTTTTGGTATTTAGTTCTACCACTGTAAATAATTTTTTTAATTTTATAAGAGAATAACAGGCTATCAGTATGTTTCTCTACAAACCACATTCCTCCAAGCATAGTTTAAAATTTTAAAGTTAAGTGTTAAAACCAAGAAATTCTATGCTGAGTAATTTCAAATCTTCTATCTTCTTCTAAAAATTTTAGAATTTCTAAAAGCTGACTATTTATATAATTAACATTGCTATTAAGACATGCAAATCCAAGCTTACTTCTTTGCCAAGCATCATAATAATCTAATTCTGCAACAGAAACATTGAATTTTGACTTCACTTTATCTTTAATACTTTTGACAATATGTCTTTTTTCTTTAATTGATCTACTATAAGGTATAAATACTTCAACTTCAAGAACACCTACTATCATTCCAATTTAGGCAAAATCTTAACTACTTTGTAAACTTCAATAATATCCCCCTCTTTATAATCATTCCAATTAGTTAATCTTATACCGCATTCCATACCAGCACTTACTTCTTCTACATCAGTTTGAAAGTGTCTCAAGCTTTCAATTTTGCCTTCATATACTGCATTTCCATCTCTTAGTAATCTTACTTTATCTGCACTCTTTAAGACTTTACCTTCTAATGCATAACAACCTGCAACTTTTCCATACTTTGTCTTGAAAACCGCTTTTATTTCAAGCTTACCTAATAGTTCTTCTTTATACTCAGGTTCTAAAATACCTTGCATGAATTTAGTTAGGTCCTCAAGTAAGTGATATATAATTTTATGAACTTTTATTGGAACTTTCTTTGCATCTGCATAGGACTTTGCTCTGCTATCTATTTTTACTGAAAATCCAAGAACTACTCCTTCACTTGCCTCAGCTAACATTACATCACTTTCAGTTATATCACCTATTCCACTATGAACTATTATAGGTTTAATCTTTTCAAATTCCATCTTCAATACGCTATCCTTGATTGCTTCAAGTGTCCCATAGTTATCAGCTTTTAGAACAATTGCTAATTCCTTTTTCTCTCCTAATAGTATTTTTTCTTTTATTTTACTTGCTATTGATTCCATTTCACCTCTTGCAAGTTGAGCTTTTAGTGCTTTTCTTCTTTCTTCTACTATTTTTCTTGCTTCATTTATATCTTCAACAATCTCAAATTTATCACCTGCTCTTGGTAATTCTTCAAAACCTTGAACAAGAACAGGGTCGGATGGATATGCATTACTTAATTTTTCACCTCGGTCATTGTATATTGCTCTAATTTTTGCATATGTATAACCAGCTACTACAATGTCCCCAGATTTTAAAACACCTCTTTGGACTATTAAAGTTGCAACTGGTCCCTTACCTTTATCCATTTTAGACTCTAAAACTATTCCTTTTGCAGTCCCCTTTATACTTGTCTTTAAATCCAACTCCTCACTCACAATTAATATTGCTTCCAATAGGTCGTTTATTCCAATACCTTTATACGCAGAAACAGGAACAAATATTGTGCTCCCTCCCCAATCATCAGGTATTAAATTGTATTCTGAAAGCTGCCTTTTTACCATGTCAATATTTGCATCAGGAAGATCAATTTTGGTTATTGCAACTATGATTTTAACTCCTGCAGCTTTTGCATGATTTAGTGCCTCAATAGTTTGCTCCTTCACCCCTTCTCTCCCATCTACTACTAATATTACAATATCAGTAATTTGTGCTCCTCTTGCACGCATTGCTGTAAATGCTTCATGACCAGGGGTATCAATAAAAGTAATCTTTTTATTATTATAAACTACTTGATATGCACCAATCCTTTGAGTTATTCTACCTTCTTCTTTCTCAGCAATATTGGTATTTCTTATTTTATCAAGTAATGTAGTCTTTCCATGGTCAACATGTCCCATGATTGTAACTATAGGAGGCCTAATATAGTCATATTCAACTTCTTCCTTTACTTTTTCTTCTATTATTTCTTTCCTAACTACTTGAAAGCCAAAGTTTTCAGCCAATAACTCAATAACATCAAAAGGTAATGTTTGATTTATAGTTGCAATATATCCTATATCCATTAGGGTTTTTATAACCTCAGAAGGAGATAATCCTGCTATAGTAGAAAATTCTCCAACAGTCAAAGGACCTGGTATTTCTATAATTTTTCTCTCTAATACTTGCTCTTCTTTTATTAACTTCTTTGGCTTTAATTTTTGCTTTACGTGCTTTTTTATTGGCCTTTCCTCTTTAGTTATTTCTTCTCTTTTTTCCTGCCTTTGTTGTAGCCTCCTTGGAACTTTTTTTCTGGGAACTTCTAATTTTTGATATATCTCCTTTTTCTTCTCTATGTCCTTTTGAACTTCCTGTTTTTCCTTTTCTAATATTTTTCTCAAATAATCCTCCATTTCCTTATTTACTTTACTAAAACCAGATTTTACTTCATACCCTGCATCTTTAAGTAGTTCGACTGCAGTCTTTACAGAAATACCTAAATCTTTAGCCAACTCTTTAAGTTGAACTGGTCCCTTTTTATTCATTTAGTTTCTCCTCTATAAATTCTATAAGTTTTAACGAGGTTTTTTCATCAAGACCTATATTATATAAACTTGCTAAGGTTGGTTCCTCGTTAAATGAATAAAAACCATGCTTCCTTAAAATTTCTAAGACAGTAGGAGGAAAGCTTTTTTGTATTTCTAGTAATGTTACTATACCCTTTGGCTTTATATATTCTGAATAAGCTAATATAACTATGTCTTTTCCAATGAGTTTAGATGCAAGTATCACATTATAACCCTCTACCCCTTTTGTCTCTCCAACATGCTCGTCTTCTACTACTATATAAATTTTATCCTCAATTCTATATGCGGTTAAAACATATGGACTTTGAATAGCATTAACTGCAAACTTTATTAAATCATTATCCCACTTTACAATATCAACTTTTTCCCCACCAAGCTCCTTTTGAATTGGATTAAGTCTAGTTCCCTTGCTTCCTATGACTGTTCCTATAGGGTCTAATTTTAGCTCTCTTGAAAATACCGCTACTTTTGATCTTTTTCCGGGTATTCTTGCAACTTGCTTTATCTCAACAGTCCCATCCATAATTTCAGGTATCTCCCTTTCTAATAGTTTTTTTAGGAAATCAGGATGGGTTCTTGAAAGCAAAATATAGTTCTCCTTGTCATCAATACCAGTAATAACTGCAAGTTTCTTTTCACCCTGTTTAATCTTTTCAAACTCTCCTGGCAATAGTTCTGAAAAAGGTAATTTACCCTCAGCATCTACTCTCTCTATTGCTAAAATTACCGAGTTCTCCTTCTTTATAATTCTCTGAACCTCGCCTCTTACAATCTCTCCAATTTTCTTAGAAAATTCCTTTACGATTATTTGTCTTTCCTTGTCTTTTAATCTCTGAGTAAATTTATTCATTATTTTATAAACTACTGCTCTTGGTAATTGTTCTATGGAAATTGGAACTCTTACCTCCGCTCCTTCTATTGCTTGACTGTCGTACTTTTTTGCATCTTGGATACTTATTTCGTTTGATGGTTCTTTAACCCTCTTTACTACTTTCTTAGGCACCACCACTGTCCACTTATTATCCAGCTGAATTTCTACATTAGTTCTATAATAACTAGATGCAGCTTCAATTATAACACTTTTAAGAGTATTAATTATTTCTTCCCTATCTAAGTTTTTCGTTCTTACAAGCTGCTCTATCTTTTCTTCAAATTCCCTTGTCATAGCTCATACCTCATCCAGTTTTATTTTAGATATCTCAGATCTTTTGTATACTTTACCCGATACAACTACTTCATTTTCGTTAAATTGTTCCAATCTCCCACCAAAAGTGGCACCATTTTTTAAAAATAGTTTAACTTTCTTAGATACTGCCCATCTAAGTTCTCTGTCTTTATTTAATTCCCTGTCAAGACCGGGAGATGAAACTTCCAATACATACCTTTCTTCTATTATATTTTCAGCATCAAGTATAAGAGATATTTCTCTACTAAGTTTTTCTATTTCTTTTATAGTAATGCCACCATCTAAGCGATCTACGAATATTTTTAAAATGCCATACTTGCCACCTTTGTATTCAATATCCACTAAAACATAACCATATGCATCTATAATTGGTTTAATAGCTTTTTCTACTTCCAATTCAACTTGCATAACTTGAAAATTTTAAAGGTTTTACTAAATTTCCCAAAAGCTAACTTTGTGCTTCCAAGAATGAGTCTTTTGTGTTTGCTGTATTGTTTTTTTATTTAAATTTATAGAATTTGCAATATCTAAAAGGATTTTCGTTGGCTTCTTTTGAGAATATTTAAACTCTTCAACAAACTTAGTTGTATAGTTAGCACTTTTAAAATCTTCACTACTAAAGATTTCTATTAGATAATCAATATTAGTTTGAACTCCAAAAATTCTATATTCCTTTAATGCACATATAATTCTACTTATTGCCTCATTTCTATTATTTCCATATACTATAAGTTTGCTAATCATTGGATCGTAATATACTGGAATTTCATAACCCAAATATACTCCACTGTCTACTCTTATGTATGGTCCCGCTGGTTCAATTAGAAATTCTATTTTTCCGGGACTTGGAATAAAGCCATTCATTGGATCTTCCGCATAAATTCTTGCTTCAATTGAATAACCTCTTGGAGTTATATTCTTTAAATAACTAATATCTTCCCCATTTGCAATTTTTATTTGTATTTCAACAAGGTCTATATTATATCTCCACTCAGTTATAGGATGTTCTACTTGAAGTCTTGTGTTCATTTCTAAAAAGTAGAAGTTTTTGTTTTCATCAAATATAAACTCAACTGTCCCTACATTTTCATAATTTATAGCTCTTGCAAAATTTATTGCACTTTCAAACAGTTTCTCTCTTATTCTATCATCAATATATGGACTTGGTGATTCTTCTATAATCTTTTGGTGTCTTCTTTGAATAGAACACTCCCTTTCTCCAAGTGCTAATACATTTTTATATTTATCAGCAACTATTTGAACTTCAATGTGTCTCGGTTTTGATATGTATTTTTCAAAATAGATAGTTCCATCGCCAAATGCACTTTCCGCTTCTTTACTTGCTAACTCATATTTTTCCAAAAGTTCGTCCTTGTTATATACTATTCTCATACCCTTACCACCACCACCCTTTGCTGCCTTTATCATAAGTGGAAATCCTATTTCCCTTGCATATTTTTCCGCATCATTAAAATTATTTATACCAGGAGAACTTGGCAATATTGGAACATTTACTTTTTTTGCAATTTCCTTTGACATAATCTTATCACCTGCAAGTAATATACTCTCTATAGAAGGTCCTATGAATATTAATCCTGCTTCTTTTACTTTTTTTGCAAATTCAGGATTTTCCGATAAAAATCCATATCCGGGATGAATGGCATTAGAATTGGACTTTATTGCAATCTCTATAATTTTGTCCATATTCAAATAACTCTTAATACTTTCAGGAGGTCCAATATAGTATGCTTCATCACTTAAAAGGACATGTAAGGAATTTTTGTCAGCATCTGAATATATAGAACAATAAGGAATAGATAATCTCTTTAAGGTTCTAGCTATTCTTAAGGCTATTTCACCCCTATTTGCTATAAGGACCTTTTTTATCATTTTTTTAAAAATAAAATAATTAATGTGGCTAAAAATATAACTATGTTTAATATGGTAAGAAAAACTATTGCTGCAGATATATTTTTTATCATTGATATATCTTTCATAAGATTATCACTTGTTTTGTGATAGTCCTGGACTGTTCGCTTGATGTCTATCCACATATCTTCTACTTCCTTTAAAACCAAATACAATGTTCTTAAATCATCTTTTTCTTTGTTTGGTTCGTTTTCCACAAATGAAATTTTAAAGCAACCTTAAAATTTTGAAATATGGAAGAAGTAAATATTATTAGTGCCCTTATTGCAGGTTTCTTGTCATTTCTATCACCTTGTGTATTTCCACTTATCCCTGCATATATTTCGTATATTTCAGGTATTTCCATTAAGGACCTTTCAAATTCAAGAATTTCAACAAATACCATAGTAAATCTAATTTCCTTTATCTTCGGATTTTCAATTATATTTATATTATTTGGTGCAAGTGCAACATTTATCGGTCAAGTACTTGCACAGAATAAGCTACTAATATCAAAGTTTGCAAGTTTAGTAATTATTGTTTTTGGTTTAAATTTTATTGGAATTTTCAGATATAAAATTCAACTTCAACACAAAAAACTTATCAAAATTCTATCTTGGATAGTGTTAGCACTATTAATTATAGCTTTTTACGATGTTTTCAAAAACTGGTTATTTCTTCTATTTTCAGTTATTTTAATTACTCTATTTAATTATTTGAATCTCATTGATTTTGAATTTTTAAACTATGAGAAGAAGCTAAATGTAAATACTACAAGAAGAGGTTTAGTATCTTCACTCATACTTGGAAGTTCATTTGCATTTGGCTGGACACCCTGCATAGGACCAATTTTAGCAAGTATATTATCACTTGCAGCAATTCAAGAGACTGTATATCAAGGTATTATACTTTTATCGTTCTATTCACTTGGACTTGGTATTCCATTTTTCCTTGCAGGCATATTGACTGATGCTTTACTTAGAAGTGTAAAGTTTATGAAAAAATTTTTCGGTATAATTGAAGTCATTAGTGGTATTTTACTGATAGTTATTGGTATACTTATATACAACGATGCATTCACAATATTTGCATCATTTTCTTCTTAATGAGAATAATAATATGGAAAAGACTAAAACCATAAAAGTAAAAATGGAAATTATTAAAGACGAAATTTCTAATTTTGGTTCATATTTAAAAACTACTACATGACTTCCTTTATCTAATGCAATAGCCATTTGAAGATAGTTAACTATATAAATTTTCTTTTCTTTCCCATTAACGAAAGCTTTCCACTGCTTATGGTAATTATTGGAAAAGACTAAATATGCAGGATTTTCTAAGTCAACTTTAAGCTTTGCATAATTTTCAGATAAATTCATAACCTCAATATTTCCATTTATTTTATCTAAGTTTATTTTCTCAACCGGCTCACTTTCAAAAATAAGCTTTCCTTGATAATTTCTTACATCCGAAATAGGATTATTTGAAACTTTGTACGAACTGGCTAAATAAAAAATAGGATAATAATTTGGATTTTCGTAAATTTCGTATATTCCATCATCGTATACCTTTTTATAGTTTCTTACATATTCCTGGAAAAGTTTTACAATTGGTTCGTCTGATACTTCTGGAAGTTTTTGTGTAATTACAAATCTAATAGATAGAACATCACTTAATTTAGGATTCTTTAGTATTTCAGTTGTTGTTGCAGGATTTAGCATAAGTCTATTTTCTGCTCCAATAATACTAAATAGTCTGTGAGGTTGAACTCCGTGATGACCACCAATTGTTCTAATTTCTTTTAGTGTAAAATAATTGTCATCTGTTCTGTATGCAAATGGAAATACATTAAAATAACCTTTTTGATTTTTTAAAAACATTACCACACTATCACTTTTGAATATATGCTCTTCGTTATCTACATATCTAATAAAGTTCTTTGAAATTAAATATAGGTCAATACCACTTATAATGCTTAGAAATAAAACTAAGTTCCTATGGCTTATCCAATTATTTATGTGGGAAAGTATTAGAACTGATGCTAATGTAGAGAATAAAAATGTCATAAATATAGAAAATCTTATTTTGTCAATTTCATACAAAACTATTTGGGCTTTATCAATAGGATTATTAAATATGCCGTTTATCAAGGATTCAGATGAGAATAACCAGAAAATTAAAAGCGAAATTGGAATTAAAAATAGAAGTTTAGTATAAACTCTTGGATTTTCCTTTAAATTTTTTAGTGTAATAGCGGAAATTAAAATTGCGGAAAATACGCAAAGATAAAAAGCCATAGAAGGTGCTCTAAATTTTTGATATGCAGGTAGTACAGTCCATATGATTTTATATAAAAATGTAGAACCTCCAAGTGAAATAATTGAAAAGAAAACAAAAGAAAATATTAGAAAATTTCTTAGTCTGTTTTCTATCTTGTTTAAAAAACTTAAAATAAAGAGTAAAAATACTACTATACCAAAGTATTCGGAATTTATTTTAAATGCATTAGGACCCCAATAGAATGAATAGTTAGTATCTTCTAATGAAAAACCACTAAATCCACCAATGAAAGAAGATATAAAATCTTGCCATCCAAGTGACCAAGTAGTAGCAAACTCATAACTTTCAATTTGTCCTCTTTGAGAATAGTTAATAGTATAATCGTATATAGGTAGGAATTGACCAAAGAAAATTAGTATAGAAAGAAGCAAACTAAAAATGCCAAGAGAAAAAACCCTTATAAGTTTTTTATTATTTTCTTTAAAAACAAAATAGCTTTCATATAATACATAGAAAAATGTAAAAAGGACTAAGTAATAAATCATTTGAATATGAGCATTTAGAGAAATTAAGCTTGTAAATAGTGATAAAAGCAAGGCATTTTTAAAGCTTGGATTTATGAAGATTTCTCTTAAATATAGAAAGTAAAAGGGAAGAATTGAAACTATTGCAAATTTTCCAAGATGACCACTATATAAATAACCAAAAAATATACCACTTAGCATAAAGGATACAGCGGAAAATAGTGCAATAACTTTATCACTCAATATTCTATTTACCAAAATGAACATCCCAATACCTGCAATAATTAAATGAAAAATTATCCAATAGTTTAAAAAGAACTTTGCAGGCAAAATAATAAGTAATAGAAAAAATGGATAAAAACCAAATTGTAATGTTGGTATTGTAGGCATGCCATAAAAGATATAAGGATTCCAAAAAGGAAAACTTCCGCTTAGTATTTCTTTTCTTATAAACTCATAGAGATATATGCCATCAGTTATCGCATCGGTCATTATAAGTAGATTTCCAAGCAATGCTTTAAAAAGTAAAAATATTGGAATAATAGAAACTATTAGTATTTCTAAATTTTTCATGATTTTGAGAATTTTAAAGTTTTAGCTAACATATAGGCTCGTACAGGTTTTTCTTTACACATTCCTTGAACTTGTTTACCCTTTCCAATCTTAAAACTTTCCTACTTTCAGCTGACTTAAATCTTTCAATCTCATAGTCCCTCCAAGGATTAAATTGCTTTAATGGCTCAACTGAAACAAAAGTCATATAACTACTTGCAACTTTATATCTTGTTGAAGTAAGTGGCTCTTCTTTTATTATTTTTACACCAACTTCAATAGAGCGATGACCTACATAGTTTATACCAAGGTAGAAATGCAAGATATCTCCAGTTCTTACAGGACAAATAAAGTCAAACTCATCGATTGATGCAGTAAACGACGGGCTTTTCGCATACTGAACACTTAAAATTCCACCAAGCTCATCTAACTTCTCAAACAAATAACCTGCAAACATTGTATTAGAATATATAGTTTCATATGGAAAAACAAGTTTTGCAGAATACAAACTATAGGTAGGGACTTTTGATGTATCTAAGTCATTTATGTCTAATTTTCTATTCTTTATCCTTTCTAATCTATACGCCCTTTTTTTAAGACCCCATTCGTATATTTGTTTTTCTTTTTCATCCTTTGGGACAACTTTTATGTCTAGCTTTCTTGGTTTTCCGCTTTCATCCACTGCAACGTATCCAAAATGAGCAAGTGTGACTACTTTTAATTCATTATCCTTTGTTCTTTTAAATACAGTAACACCTACTTCTAAAGAACTATTAAAAGTTGCCTGCACTCTTGATCTAAAAATAAGTGTATCTCCACTATGTACAGGTTCTATAAAATCTACGCTATCCATAGAGCCAATTACAACTGGTCCTTGTGCTACTTTATTTGCAGAAAGAAGACTTGCCTGACTTATAAGATATAACATTTTACCGCCAAACATTGTATTTGCAGGATTTATAAAATAAGGAAACACATATTCGTATATTTCTATAACTGTATCAGAAATATTTATTTCCTTCATCTTCAAATTTTAAACTTAGAAAATCTCTAAGCTTTTTTAATGCAATAGCTCTATGACTAATTTTATTTTTAACTTCCATTTCTATTTCCCCAAATGTTTTTCCAATTGGTTTATAGTAAAATATTGGGTCATAACCAAAACCTTTATCTCCTCTTATTTGAAAACCAATTTCACCCTCCACCTTTCCCTCAAATACATGGCTTTCACCGTTGTTATTTATAAACACAATGACACAATGAAAATACGCACTTCTATTTTCTTTATCTTTCATAAGTTCTAAGATTTTTTCTAAATAGTCTGGATTTCCTTTTTGAAACTCAGCTGAATGAACACCGGGAAAACCACCTAACGCCTCTATAAAAATACCAGAATCATCAGATATTACTGGCATTCCTGTTATTTCATGAACTTTCTTTGCCTTAATTAGTGCATTTTCTAATAGCGTCTTTCCAGTTTCCTCTATTTGAATATCTAAACTTATATCTTCCAAAGACAGAAATTCTATATCCTTAAAGTCCTTGAAAAAATTTTTAATTTCTTCTATTTTATGTTTATTTCTTGAAGAAATTAGAATTTTCAGTAGTGGGCAGGGTAGGATTTGAACCTACGTAGGGCGTTAGCCCAGCAGGTTTACAGCCTGCCCCCGTTGGCCGCTTGGGTACCTGCCCAAAAAGCCAGCGGGCGGACTCGAACCGCCGACCTGCTGATTACAAATCAGCCGCTCTACCAACTGAGCTACGCTGGCAAGGCTTTATAATTTTAAAGTATGCTTACATTACTTTTTAACCTTTCGTTTTATTATAACGAGCAAAATATTAAAAAACTTCCCATTCTATTTGAAGAAGGTTATCCACAAATTCCATATGACTATAGACTTATTGAAATTCCTGAAAATGCAAAGAATATAAAAATTAAAAACACTTACTACCAGAAAAGTTTATACCAGTCCAATGCTATTTTAAAATACAACGACAAGATATACTACTTTGATAGAACAGGAGCGTTAAAGACTATTGATATTCCAAGAATAAACATAGGAAATAGGTTTCCGAAATCTCCTATTGAAATAAGAAGTATTGGTTATTTCAGAGAAAAGAAATATGTTCTTGTTTTTATCTATCCTATCGTTTATGAAAATGGAAATTTGTATTTAAATGAAGTTATTTCCTTTGATATTGAATATGAAGAAGAACAAAGGAACTATAGTATTAGACCATTGCCCGATAGCTTGGACTATGCGATATTAACGATAAGTTTGTTAAAAGAGCCTTTCGATTCTATTGCGCACCTTTCAAGAATAAGAGGCTTTAGAACTGAAGTTTTTTTAGTAGATACTATAAAAGAAAATCCTGAGAAAATAAGAAACTTCATAATTGAGCTTTATAGAACATTTGGTATAAAATATTTACTAATTGGAGCGGATGCAAGTATAGTTAAGCCTTGGAGATTTCAAGTAAGTTTTTATGATGCCGATCAATCCTTTTTGACAGGTCCTGATGTCCATACGGACTATCCATATTCCGCACTTGATGGAAACTATATAAATGGTAAAAAGTGGAAAATGGGAGATAGTGTAATAGACCCGTTTGCAGACATTGGCATAGGTAGATTACCTGTAATTAATACCTACGAAGTTTTTAACTACTATAGAAAATTAAAGGACTGGACATTTAACTTTCAAGGAAATACCAATAGCTTTGCTTGTCTTGAAAGTGAAATTGCACTTAACTACTTCGGTAATTATTGCGAACATATTGTATTAGCCTCCAATTTACCAAAAATCACAAGACTTTATGAACCTTTCTTCAATGGTCAACTAACTCCTCAAATACTTTTTGACTCACTAAATACAAACAAACCACAATTTTTCTTCTATATAGGACATGCTAATGGTTTTTATATTGCGTCAAGCTATGCAAATCCAACCTATTATGTAGGGATACAGGACTTCTATAATGCTTCTTTAAACTATAGTGCTCCATATATTGCGATGTTTGGAGGATGTTGGACAGGAGACTTGGAACATACTGCACTCGTAAAGAACATACTTACTATGCCTGAAAGAGGTTCTATATTTTCTATTGGAGCAAGCAAACTTGATAATACAGGTTCTGAAACTGCAAGAGGTATGAATTTCTTTTACGCATTCAACAGTTATAATGCTAAAACAATAGGAGATGCATATTTGCATATGGTTATGGGATTTGCAGGCTCACTATTTGGTGTATATTCTAAATTGAACATGTTCGGAGATCCTACTATTGAACCTTATTTCAATGGGAAAAATTACATTAGTGCAAACCATGACAATTCATTTTCAGATTCGCTTATTATAAATACAATACCTAATGCAAGAGTTTTGCTATATGATGGAGAATTATATGTCTATACTAAATCTAACAATTCAGGTAAAGCAATTTTAAGATATAATAGTAATCAAGCGAAAACACTATTGCTCTCTATTTCAAAACCATCGCATATTCCATATTATACTTATGTAAACTACTATCCTTCAGAAGTTATATTAGATAGTATTTCACTAAATTCAAATTCTGTAATTCCGGGAAATACGTACGAATTGAAATTCTATCTTTCTAATATTAGTTCAAATAATATAAATGTAAACTTTAAGGTAAAATTCAATAATGCTATTCCTGACAGTATAGTTCAAAACTTAGATTTTAGCCCTCAAGAAAGTCAAATTATTAGCTCAACAATTACAATCAAACCTGATGCAAAGAACCTTTTAGTATCTATATTTATAAATAACAATCTGATTAAGAGATTCTCCTATATAGTGCAAAAACCTGAAATAAAGTTAGTTGGAGTAAAATGGGAAAATGATAGTATAGCCTTGGACATTTATAACAAATCAAATATTAATATATATAATATTGAACTGAAGTTCCTGTCCTCAAATGTAAGCAAAACACTTGATTCTATAAGTGCAAAATCCAATACTTCTTATACTACCAAATTACCAAGAATATCAAATAATCCAAAACTCGTAATATCTTACGCAGGGAAACAAGATACCTACAATTTAAACTACCAGCTTCCATTAAATCCTCCTCAATTTTACTTATTTCCAAGAAGAGAGGGTATATATATAACTTTTGATACTTTGGACAATAGCTCAAGGTTCTATAAAATTTACAGAGCAAAGAGTCCAAATGGAGAATATAAATTTATTGATATAACCAATGAACTCTCAAAACTACATATGGATTATGTAGATAGCTTTGAGTTTTACTATTACAAAATTTCAAGCTTAGATTTTTACTACAACGAAGGGTATATATCTAACTACAAATCTCAAATAAAGAGTCCAAACTATAGTATATATAGACCTACCTATTTACCACAGCAGGGAGAAGTTCCACCGATAATTGGGAAATTTAATAGTTTAGAACAAAACAAGCAAGTTTTAGTATTTTCACCGATTTATGCAAGTTTTTATAACCATCAAGGTATTAATTTTAATGACTATCCAAAAGAACTAAAATTTAGGGCACTTTCAAGCGCTCTTTCAGACATTGATGGAGATGGAATAAATGAAGCAATAGTTTCAGCACAGAAAGATGGAAAGTCATTTCTACTATTGGTAAAATTAGACAAAATTGATACTATATTTATATCAAACTATTGGGGTGATGTTTCAATATATAACAAAGGTTTAGTTATTGCTAACTTTATAGGTGATACACTTCCTGAGATAGCACTTAAAACTTATTACTCTGACGGTAATAACTATAAACAAAGAATTATTATAATCGACCCAAGAACAGAGAGTATAGTAAATGAATTTAAGTATTTCAAAGGAAACGTATCAGCCAATTGGGATATATGTGCAAGTGATTTTGATTATGATAAGATGTATGAAGTAGTGTTTTTGGACTCAATGGGTTTTCTTCATATTAAAAAAACAAACGGACAAAGTATAAATAATTTTCCAATTGATATAAAACCTTATCTTCCATCTTCAAATATTGATAACTTGGGTCAGTTTTCTTGTGCGATAGATGCCAAGAACAATAAAATAATATTAGGAAGTACGATGTCAGGAACACTTAACATCATTCTCATAAATGTGAATAGTGGAATGGTTGAGATGGTCCAAAGTATAAATCAATTTATAAATAATAATCCTATTGACAATTTTGCACTATCACTTGGAGACTTAGATAACAATCAAATACCAGAAATTATTCTAATTACAAATCACAATTACTATCATTCAAAATACATACTTATTATTAAACAAAATGGTAGTTTACTTACAAAATTTACTGGTCCTGAAAAAGATTGGGTTTGGTATTCACCTGCAAGCATAGTAGATATATGGAATGACAACAAAATAGAGTTGGTAATTAGTCTTCCAAGAAGAGTATTTATACTAACTTATCAAGATAGTCTATTTCATAATTTTGGTTCACCTATATTACTTGCGGACGACACACTACCTGAAGGTTATCCATATTATTCACCTATATTTGAGGATATAGATAATAATAACAAAGTAGAAATGTTCGTAATGCAGTTATCAAATCCCTTATACTCTTTTGATTTGGGAATAGCTGGGAAAATTCAATGGAATGGAAATAGAGCAAATCCTTTAAATACAGCGGAATGGGGGAAAAGAGAGTATACCACAGTGGAAGAAAAACTTTCTAACTATGTAAAGTTTAACTCCAAGTTATTCGCAATTGAATATAACTTAATTAGAACTGAAAACTATGTGCTTAGAATTTATGATATTTCAGGAAGAGAAGTTTATGAAGACAAAGGAAATATAGAAGGAAAGGGTGTTTTGGAACTTAGAAAATTAAAATTAAAGACTGGAATTTACATAGTAGATTTTCATTCGGATAATTATAAATTAAGGACAAAAGCCTTAAATCTTGGTTTATAAATAAACATATCCTTTATAATTTCAACACTATGAAACTTTTAGGTTGGTCATTTGTATTAAGTCCTCTGGTAATTGGTGGCATTATGATGCCTTTCGCATGGCTATCTTTGGCTAAAAAGACAAACGAGAATATTTACAAATGGGCAGGTATCTTCGGAATAATAACTATTGCTATTGCAATAATCTCGGCTCCTTTTCTATTCGTTTCACTATATGAATTCTTTACTAATAACTACTCAATCGAAGATCTCGCTAGCACGACGACTTTTCTATCACTTCTGGGTATTGCATCTATAGCAGGAATTATCTACTTGGTTTTTACAATAATGTCACTCTTTAAGGTATCCCAAATACATAATGTTCAAAATTTAAAAAATCTCACAATTGCTCTTATTGTATGCCTTGTTTTAACTTTAATTCCATTCATAGGGTTTCTTGCCTCTATAGCTCTTATAGTAGTGTATGTTTTAATAGGAATTCAGATTCTTAATATTAAAGAAGCACAATAGCAGAAAAGCTTATTACAAAATTTTCCATATCAAAGTTCTTTGGACATTTTCTAGAGTTTTCTCTATTGTTATTCTACCTGATTTATCTGAATCTCACAACAGCTGTAATTCTTTTAGAAGTGTAGCAAATGCTGAAATATTATACTTTCAAAATATTTGAGCATTTTTAATCTCCAATATAACTTTGTTTATTGCTTCAACAGGGTCTTCAGAATTTGTAATAGCTCTCCCAATTACCAAAAAGTCAGCTCCATTCTTTATAGCCTCCCTCGGAGTTATTATTTGTTTTTGGTCATTAGCTTTAGAATAAAATTCTAGTCTAACCCCAGGAACAATAGTTAGAAAATTTCTTCCAATTGTTTCCTTTATCTTTTTTACATATATTCCTGAAACTACGACACCATCAAGACCACACTCTTTAGCTAAAAAACTTCTTTTAATAGTTAGAGCACTCATAGGCAAACTTATGCCTATATCCTTTAAATCTTCTTGATTTAAACTAGTTAAAACAGTAACACCAAGTAATTTTATCCTATCAGTGCTTTCCCTTGCTGAGACTAACATATCCCTACCTCCTGAAACATGAAGTGTCAAATAGTCAATATCAAAATTATTTAGAACCTTAATTGTCCTACTAACTGTATTTGGAATATCTTCTAATTTTAAATCTAAAAAAACGGTAGCACCCCTAATTTTTAAATATTCTATAACTTTAAAACCTTCTGCTGAAAAAAGCTCAAGTCCAACTTTATAGAGTTTGTGAATATCAATAGTTTTATCTACAAAAGACTTAAATGATTTAAAATCACTAAAATCAAGAGCTATGAAAAACACACAAAATTTTAAAGTTATTAGCTTGTCCTTTAAAATTGTAATACTTTTTGGAGGGGTGCGCCGAACTGGTAAGGCAGCGGATTTGAAATCCGCCGGGGCTTAGGCCCCTTAGGGGTTCGAGTCCCCTCCCCTCCGTTTCTGGAGAGGTGGCCGAGCGGTCGAAGGCGGGGGCTTGCTAAGCCTTTTCTCAGGTTAAAAGCCTGAGACGAGGGTTCAAATCCCTCCCTCTCCGCTTACAGTTTCTTTACTTTATAAATATATGGATTTTCAGTAGCTTCTATGGTTTCATTATCTGAAAAAAGTTTTTCTTCCAGCTTTTCACCCTTTCTCAAGTCAGTAAAAATTATCTGAATATCTTTATAAGGTTCATAACCGAGAAGCTTTAATAAGTTTTCAATTGCACTTCTAACATTTATCGGTTCTCCCATATCAAGAATAAGAATATCTCCACCATTTGAAATAATTGGAGAATATAAGACTAACAAAACCGCTTCTTTCGGAGTTATAAAGTATCTCTTTGCATCTTTATGAGTAATTTTTACATAACCCTTTTGAACCTGTTTCAATATAGTAGGAATTAAACTTCCTCTTGAACCAATAACATTACCAAACCTTACCGCTATGTAATTATTTTCAATCACTAAATCCTCTGCTATACTTTTTGTCTTACCCATTATGCTTGTAGGCTCCACTGCCTTATCAGTGGATATAAATACAAATTTTTTAATACCATTCCTTTTTGAAAACTCTACTAATTTCTTAGTCCCAATGAAATTTACTTTATATGCCATATATTCAAAGTTTTCTAATATTGGAACATGTTTATATGCAGCACAATGAAATACTAAATCAATATGATTCTGAAAAACATCATAAAGACAATAATCATCAGTAATATCTCCAAGATAAATAATCAATCTATCATCATCTAAGTCATTTGACAATTCGTATAATCTGGTCTCATCTATATCCATAGCTATTACTTTTCTTACATTGAAATTTAGAACTTCCTTTACTAAATATGAACCAATTGAACCCGCTCCACCTGTTATTAAAATATTTTTATTTTCATAAAATAGCTTTAAAGCTTCATAGTCTATCTGCATCTCTCTTTTTTTGAAAACGTCAAAAATATCAATTTCTACAACATGTTTTAAAAATACTCTATCCTCCTTTACATAATAACTCGGCACAATCTTAATATCCTTAATACCTAATCTTAAAGAGAGCATTTCTATTTCTCTTATTCTTTGAATACTTGCAGAAGGCATAGCAATTATCAGACTATCTATATTCTTGAGTTTCCCAATAGAATTTATATCTCCAATTACTTTTATATTTTTATACTCTAAGTTCCACTTATTTTTATCGTCGTCCAAAAAACCAACTATTTTATAGTTTCCATTTTTCAATATATCATCTGCTACTTGTTTGCCTGCTTCTCCAAAACCATATATTATAACTCTTTTCATAACCTAAAACTCCTACAATTATAAAACATAAAAATGCTATCAACCATAGATAAATTTCATCAAGCTTATATGTAAGTATTGCTAATACACTAAAAAACAGCTGTAAAGTAGAAATTATGAAAACCGTCATAAATTTACCAAATCTTCTATATAGAATGTGATGTAAGTGTCTCTTATCTGAATAAAATATAGGATATTTAGAGAGAATTCTTCTAATGATTGTCCAAATGGTATCAAATATTGGTATTGAAAGAATAATAACAGGAACTATAGGATATATGGAATTTTTTCCTTGAGTTAGGAATAATGAAAATGAAGCGGACAGAAAACCAAGAGTAAGTGCTCCCACATCTCCCATAAACACTCTTGCAATTGGAAAATTAAAGAAAAGAAATCCAAGCAAAGCAGAAATTATCCCAATAGAAAAAATAAAAAGCTCGGTATTTCCTAAAATAGAGAAGAAATAAGAAAATGTTGAGAATATAATAATACTAACTAAGGTTAATAATCCATCTAATCCATCAAGCATATTGAATGCATTTATAACACCAACAAAGCCAATAATAGTAATTACAAATCCAATAGCTGGATGTAAAACTACATCAAATCCAATAGTTTTTATACCATAACCTGATAGAAATATAAAACTTGCAGAAAAAAATTCAAATGTAAACTTTTGTGAAAAATGTAAATTAGCAATATCATCAAACAAACCTTCAAACACAATGATTAAAAGGGCAATTGTGAAAAGGGTCAATTTTTCTAATATATCTGTGAATAAGAAGGTTGATAGAATTATAGGAAGAATAAATCCAAGACCGCCAATTCTTGGAACTGGATAATTATGCATCTTTCTACCGTTTGGATAGTCATAAATCTTTAGTTTATGCGAAATCTTTATGATAATTAATGTGAAAATTATTGAAAGTATTAAATTTATCAAAAATATCATATTTTTTTCATTCTGACAGTTTTTATTTTATATCCGTCTATCTCCAATATTTCAAAAACAAATCCATCCAACTCTATAGTATCTCCAACTTTTGGGACTTTGCCGAGTTTTTCCAAAAGAAGTCCTGAAAGTGTAGCATAAGTGCTATTAGGTTCAATTTCTATATTAACGCTAAAGTTTTCTTTTATAAATTCTGAAAATTCATCGATAGAAATGGAAGAGGATATTTTATATTCATCGTCGGAAATTCTTACAATATCTGAAAATTCATATTCATTCTTTATATCACCTACTATTTCTTCTAATAAATCTTCCATAGTAACCATACCGATAACCATACCATTCTCATCTACCACAAGTGCAATGGAGACTCGTTTTTCCCTTAAAAACTCTATGGCATCAATTATACTATAACTATATGGAATATAGTGAGCAGGTTTAGTTAATTTTCTTATAGTAGTTTCGTTCATCTTATCAATATTCCTTATTAAGTCCCTTATATAAAAAATACCTACAAACTCACTATCGTCATTTACTACAGGATACTTTGTATAATTTAGATCCCTTATCTTTTCATACGCAAATGAGAGCAAGTTATTTTCATTCAAAGTTATAATAGATGACTTTGGTTTCATAGCCTTAAGTAAATTAGTTTCAGTTAACTTAATTAAATTTCTAATTAGTTTAGCAAATCGCTTATCTTTTTTGGCATATCTAAAAATTTTAAGTATGAAACTAAGTCTTTTACCTAACGAACCTTCCATACTAAGCTATCTGAAGCATTCTTCTAATTGGAATAGATGCTTTTTGAATAATCTCACTACTTAAATCTATCTCGTATTTCAGTTCTTTTAATGATAGAAAAACTTTTTCAAGTGTTATCATTTTCATGTATTTACATATAGCATTTTCATCTGCAGGTATAAACTCCTTTTGAGGACTTGCTTTTTTTAATGGATATAAAATACCTGTTTCAGTTACTACTATAAACTTATTACTTTTACTTTCCTTTGCATTTCTTATCATACCACTCGTAGAAAGGACTTTTACATTACCATTAAAATGATATAAACATTGGGTAGTGCATCCGCACTCAGGGTGAAGCATTACTTCCGCATCAGGGTTTTCTTCCATCTTTCTTAATAAATCTTCATATCTAAAACCTGCATGAACATGACATTCACCTGGCCAAATATGAATATTTTCTCTACCTGTTTGCTTTTTTATCCACATACCTAAATACATATCGGGCAAAAATAGTATTTCCTTATCTTCAGGTATAGATTGGATAACTCTTATTGCGTTAGAAGAGGTGCAACAATAATCACATTCAGTTTTAATATCCGCATTAGTATTTATATAACAAACAACTATCGCATTTGGATGCTCACTTTTCCATTTTCTTAGTTGTTCTAAATTTATTGAGTCAGCAAGTGAACAACCTGCATCTAAATCAGGTATTAAAACTTTCTTGTCTGGATTTAATATCTTAGCAGTTTCTGCCATAAACTTTACACCGCAAAATACTATAACGTTCGCATCTACTTGACTTGCCTTTCTTGAAAGTTCCAAACTATCTCCTACAAAATCCGCAATATCTTGAACTTCTGGGACTTGATAATTATGTGCTAAGATAATTGCATTTCTTTCTTTTTTTAATTTTAATATCTCTTCTTTTAACATCTATTAAATTTTAAAGGCTGTCATAAAGATTTTCTAATGCCTCTTTTCTAATTACATTTCTTTCGAATTCTCCAAACTTTACCAAGACTTGATTGTTTAAAATCTTAAATACTAAGGCAATTGAAACAAATGGCTTTAGATATTCTAAAAACTTATATAAACTCGGATTAAAATTTAAAATACCTTCACTTTCGCTATGCAAAACTCCCTCAGGGAATATAAAAAAATAGTACTTTTGAGGATATGTATTTAGCAGTTCTATTGTTTTTCTCATTGAAATTATTTTTTCATGAGTAGTTTTAAATGGTAATACTTTTGCGAATTTTTCAAAATAAGGATAATTTCTATATTCCTCCATCCAAATAAGAATCTTCCTATCTTTCAAAATGGTTTTTCTCAGCCTATTTAATATATGAACATCGTAGTAGTAAAAATGGTTAGAATAGATAATAATTTTTTGTTCCTTATATAAGCTAAACTCTGGTGCATTTAATACCTTAAATGACTTAAATCTACTTAGCTGACTCTCAAGAGTAAAATCTACTAAAAACTTTGGATAAAACTTTTTAAAATATTCTAACATTAATGTATCTACTCGGATTTTTCTTTATATCTTCAATTAATTCTTGAACTTTCTTTATGGAAGATTTTAATTCTAAATATAGTGAATCACTTTGGGTTAATTTGCCTACAGTTCCTCTATATCTAATACTATCAACTTCAATTTTTATTTTATCTATCAACGAGTCTATAGAATTTAAAGTTAGTCTTCCAGCACTTATTAATGAATTTACATTGTGCCAAGTACTATCTAAATTCTCATTTTGATTATCAACGAGATATTTTACTTTATATACAAGACTATTTAAATTATTTAAAGATGTTTTCAGTTCGGAGGATATAATAATAATCTCGCTATTAGTAGACTTTACTAAATTATTGACATTTGATAAAATAGTATCAACTTTATCGTATAACTTTAAAACAATGTTCATTACTTCATCAAAGGATGGACTATCGTATCCAACTATAGTATCGTTCATGTTTAAAAATTCACCATTTCCTGGTTCAATATCAATTAGCCTATTACCAAGTGCTGAAGGAGAAATAATCTGAGCATAAGCATTTTTTCTTAACCTATAGTCCTTTAATCCAAATTTTACTATTACAAAATTCTCTTTAATTTCAACACTGATGACACTACCTATTGGAACTCCTTTCACTAAAACTCTTGTCCCGGGTGATATTAATGTCGCTCTTGGGAGCTTTATATAATAGGTATAATTATGTTTTTGTCTCTTTTGAGTACTTATCCAATTATATCCAATAAAAAAAGCGACTAACATAACTAAGACAAAAATTCCTACTTTTATATAATCTAATCTATTAACTTCCATATACCTCTAATATCATGCTTGCACCCATACCTCCACCTACACAAGCACTAACTATACCATAACCACCACCTCTTTTTCTTAATTCATGTATTAATTTCGTTGTTAAAATAGCACCAGTTGCACCAAGTGGATGTCCAAGCGATATTGCTCCACCATTTACATTTAACTTCTCCAACGGTATGGGTAGTTCTCTTAATACCGCAATAACTTGTGTAGCAAATGCTTCATTTAGTTCAATAAGCTTTATATCATCTAATTTTAAGTTTGCTTTTCGTAATGACTTTGGAATAGCATATGCGGGTGCTATGCCCATTATTTCCGCAGGAACCCCAACAACTTGAAATGTAATAAATCTTGCAAGTGGCTTTAAACCAAGTTCTTTAGCTTTTCTCTCACTCATCATTAAAACCGCACTTGCACCATCACTCCTTTGAGAAGCATTACCTGCTGTAACAGTCCCATCTACCTTAAAATATGGTTTTAAACTCAGAAGTCCCTCTAATGTAGTATCTGGTCTTGGACATTCATCATGTTCAAAAATTTTTTCAATTAATTGACTATTTCCATCTTCATCTTCTATTCTAACTTTCACTTTTATTGGGACAATTTCTTCTTTAAATTTTCCACTTAATACTGCCTGAGCTCCTCTTGTGTGAGATAAATATGCAAATTCGTCTACTTCCCTTCTTGTAATATTATAAATAGGAACTAAGTTTTCCGCAGTTAGTCCCATATTTAAATAGTAGTGTGGAAAATTTTGAGCAACATATGGCTCAGGTCTAAATTTATAACCCGGCATAGGAACTAAACTCATATTTTCAACACCACCCGCTATTGCAACATCTATTTCACCAACTATAATCCTATGAGCAGTCTGAGCTATAGTTTGTATAGATGATGCACAGTATCTATTAACTGTTACAGCAGGAATTGAGTTTGGAAGCCCTGCTCTGTAAATTACTGTTCTTGCAAGGTTCATACCCTGATATGCCTCAGGAAACGCACATCCAATAGACACGTCTTCTATTATATATGGTTCTATTTTCGTTTCATCCAATATAGCTTTAATTACTTCAGATAGTAGATATTCTGGTCTTGTGTCCTTTAGTGTTCCTTTAATTGCTTTTCCTATAGCTGTTCGCTTTGCACTAACAATTACAGCGTTGTTCACAACTGAAAGTTTAAAGTAGATGCTTTAAAATTTTGGAAAATTGGGCGGGTAGCTCAGCTGGTGAGAGCGCTGCCCTTACAAGGCAGAGGTCAGAGGTTCAAGTCCTCTCCCGCCCATAATAAAATATATTATCATTGTCCCAACTTATAATGAATTTCCTAAGATAATCCAAACAATTGAAAATCTAAAAAACTATAATTACGATGTATTATTCATAGATGATGGATCAAGCGATGGAACATTTGAAGTTATTAAAAGTTCTGGTTTTAAATATATAAAAAATCAAAAAAATTTTGGAAAGGGTTATAGTATAAAAAGGGGTTTAGAATATGCTATCTTAAATAACTATCAAGTAGTAATCACATTAGATGCGGATGGACAACATCCAATAGAATACATTCCGAAATTCATAGAGAAGATTCAAAACTACGATATTGTTATTGGTTCAAGAAGAAAACTTATGCATCCAAAAAATATGCCATTTGATAGGTATATTTCCAATAGACTAAACTCTTCAATTGTTTCAATTTTTTGCAATAAAATTATACCAGATGCACTCTGTGGCTATAGGGCAATTAGAACCAAGATTTTAAAGGATATTAACTTTAATTGTAATAGATTTGAATTTGAAATAGAGTTCATAGTAAAAGCTTGTAAATATGGATTTAGTATTGGATTCTTAGATATACCTTTAATTTATAAGGATGAAAAAAGCCATATAAGAAAAGTCTTAGATACATTAAGAGTAATGAAATTATACTTCAGCTTTATCTTGTTTTCTTAGTTATAGCTTTAAACTTTAGGGCTTTATGAAAACATTGGAATATCTTATTAATTTTGAAGGCAAGATATGTCTTATTGCACATAGTAATCCCGACCCTGATTGTATTGGGAGTATGTTAGCACTATATAATTACCTTAATAAGTTTAATAAAGATGTTATTATGATTTCAAAAGACGAGCCTATAGGAACTATAAAATATTTAAAAGGTTTTGACAAAATAATTAGAATAGGGAATTTACCTGAGACGGATTTATACGTACTAATTGACCAGTCTGAAGTGGAAAGAAGCGGAATAAATCCAGAGGAATTTAAAGATAAAAACATAATAAAAATTGACCATCATATTACAAATAAAAAATATAGTGAATATGACTATATAGATGAAAATGCTCCATCAACAACTTCATTAATGTTAGAACTTATGAGAAACTACAATGAAGAATTAATAGATGAAAATATAGCTGAGTGTATATTCGTAGGCTTGTCAGCAGATACAGGAAACTTTTCGTTCTCTAATTTAAAAGTAGCATTTGAAAATGCTCTATATTTAGCAAATAGGGGATTTAATATAAATAGATTTTCTGAGAAGTTTTTAAGAAATCAGTCCATAAATAGAATGGAGTTAATAAGATTAGCACTATCTACATTAAGGTATGAAGATAACATTGGATATATTATAATAAGAAAAAAATTTTATGAAATTTCAGGAGCAAAGAAATATGAAAATTATGGAATAGTAGATATTCCTTTATCTTTAAGTAATGTGAAAGTTGCTCTGAAATTTGAAGAAATGGAAAATGGCTGGAAAGTGAATTTAAGAAGTAAAGAAAATATTGATGTTCAGAAATTTGCTGAAAAGCACAATGGTGGTGGTCATAAAAATGCATCCGCTTTTAGAATTAATGAGAAAATTCCTGAAAGTGAACTTATAGAGCGTATTATTGAAGATTTGAAAAACTACTTAAAAACTATTCATGAATAATAGCTTTGATTTCTTTTATTTCTTCGCCATTTTTAACATTTAAAACTTCTAATAGTCTATCAAGGTCATTGTTAAGAAATTCATAAATAAAGCGAATAATATTTTTAAAGTTTCTGTCAGTTAATTGTTTTAACTCATTATAGCTAATACTTCTTAAATGAAAGAGCATAATTTTGGAAAAGAAATCAATAATATTTAAGTTATAATCCTTTTCAAAGAAAGCTTTTATGTGAATAGGTAAATTTTTAAACTTTAAAAGTTTTTTCTCAATTGATAGTGCATATCTAATAGCATTTTCTATCTCACTAAAATTTCCAAACCAAGGATAAGTTAAGTACGCTCTATAAAAGTCCTCTTCAATTTCTACCATTTCATTCGTAATATTTCTTAAAAAGTGCTCTAATATAAGTAGTTTCTCTTTATGGTTTCTTTCAGAGATAGATGGTATATAGATTGATGGTACTGTAGAAAGATTTATAGGTGGAGAGATATTGTCCGTAATGAATACAATTCTTCCTTTCTTTTTATATATACTATTTACAGCAAAATTAAATTCAAGAATACTTTCAAATAGGTCTATATTCATTATAATTATTGACTTAGTCTTTTCTTTTTCTTTTCTAAAACCCACTTCCTTTTCCTCAATTTCAAAATAGTCTACTGCTCTATCTCCAATTATAGAGCGTATAATTGTATATTTACCAACACCCCTTTGACCATATATCAAAATCCAAGGTTCATACTCACTATTTAGTAGTATTTCAAGTTTTCTATATATGTCATCTGTTTTTCCATAATAGCAAACAAAGTTTACATTTGCAGGCTTTAAATCGTTTATAGCATAGTATTTATTATAAAATTCTATCATTCTTTGTCTAATAGTTTTTTTTGAATAGACTTCAAGAAAGTTATTTAAATCATCTTCGTTTTCAAAAGAATAGTCTATAGTTTGTAAGTTAGAAGAGCCTATAGTTATAGTTGTAAAATTCAGAGATATTTCATACAGTTCCTTGTAATTATTATCAGCAATTACAACGTCTGGGAATTCATCTATGTTTACTTGATTGTAGCTTTCCTTTATTTTAATATTTTTAGATAAATTAAGAATTTTCAAAAGAGCGAGCGACGGGACTTGAACCCGCAACCCCCAGCTTGGAAGGCTGGCGCTCTACCGTTGAGCTACGCTCGCTAAGTATAAAATTTTAAAGCATAGATAAAATTCTTTGAGAATCATAAACTTGTAAATCAATGTCCAAGTAGTATATATTTTCTTTATTTTCAATTTTTACAAAGTCCTTTAAAGTGGTTATTATAGGAAGGTTGAATTTCCTTAATGGTTTTAAATCACTTTCTTTATAGTAGTGATGGTCAGGAAATTCTTTAAAATATATAAGATTAAATGTTTTACTTACTATATTCTTAAAACTCCTACTATCCGCAATGCCACAGAAAGCCACAACATCTTTAAAGTTATATGGATTTATTATTTTATATCTTATGCTGACAGCAGGCTTTCCATAAAATTCAGAAATCTCAAAAAACTCAGAAAATTTAAAATTTATTACTATAAAATCTACCCTCTTTATTTCAGTTATAGGTTCTCTATATTTCCCAAATGGAAATACTTTCCAACCCCTAAGTTCATTGTAGTTTATAATCAATATTTTTTTATCAAAGTCTATCCTCCAATACTGTAATGCATCATCAAATAGTAAAATATGAGGTTTAAATAGTTCAATGCCAATTTTTGATGCAAGAAATCTGTCTTTATATACAAGAACTTTCAAACCTGTTTTAAGATGTATTAAATATGGCTCATCACCTACTAAGCTGACATCTATATCTTTGTCCCTAATTAACTGAACATGCTTGTTTTTCCTCTTATAACCTCTACTTAGAACAATTACATTATACCTCTGTTTTAGCTTATTTGCTAAGAATATAGTAAATGGAGTTTTCCCTGTTCCACCAAATGAAAAATTTCCAATAGCTATTGTTTTTGCATCTAACTTTTCTGGCTTTATTAAAGATCTATGTATCTTAGAGATATAGTAGTAAATCACATTATTTCTTTTTCATCTATAAGATGACCCATTTTTTTAATCTTCGTTAAAATGTAATTTTTATTGTATTTATTTGCTTTTACATAAACTGGTATTCTCTCCACAATTTCAATACCACATATACTAAGATGTTTTATCTTTTGTGGATTATTCGTCATTAATCTTACCTTTTTTACACCTATATCTTTTAGAATTTCACATGCAACTTTATAGTTTCTTAAATCAGCTTCAAAACCAAGCTGGTGATTTGCTAAAACTGTATCATATCCCAAGTCCTGTAAATAGTAAGCTTTTACTTTATTTATAAGTCCTATTCCTCTACCCTCTTGGTTTAAATATATCAAAATTCCTCTTCCTTCACTTGAAATTTTTTCTAATGCATATTTTAATTGAGCTCCACAATCACATCTTAAAGAGCCAAATGTATCCCCCGTAATACATTGCGAATGTACCCTTACTAATATATTATCTCCAACTTCACCCATAATCAATGCAATGTGCTCTTTACCACCTTCAGAGTATACTCTTATAGTAAATTCACCAAAAATTGTAGGAAGACTTGCTTGAGCTTCAAATTTCACCATAGAAAACTTTATCCGCTCTATATGAGCTTCTTACGAGTGGTCCTGAGAATACTTCTTTAAATCCAATTTCTAATGCTCTATCTCTATACCATTTGAATTTATACGGCGGAACATATTCTACTACGCTTAAGTGTCTTTTTGAGGGTTGTAAATATTGTCCAATTGTTAATATATCCACACCCACATTTCTTAAGTCTTTCATAGTTTGAATAACCTCCTCCTCAGTTTCTCCAAGTCCAACCATAATTGAACTTTTAGTTAATATATTGCTACTTTGATTCTTTGCATGTTCCAAAACAAAAAGTGATTGTTTATAGCTTGCCCTTGGGTCTCTTACTATAGACGTTAGTCTTTCTACCGTTTCTATGTTATGTGCAAATACATCAAGTGGAGATTTTGCTACTAAACTAATAGAGTTTCTATTTGCTTGAAAATCTCCAACAAGTGCCTCAATTTTAATATCTGGGAAATTCTTTCTTATTTCTAATATAGTTCTATATACGTGAAATGCACCACCATCTACTAAATCATCCCTATCAACCATAGTAATTACTACATATCTTAGATTTAGATGTCTAATAGTTTCTACTACGTGAATAGGTTCTAATGGATCAATCCAACCTTTTGGATTTCCAGTTTTTACAGCACAAAATTTACAATTTCTGGTACAAGTATCTCCAAGTATCATTATAGTAGCTGTCCCGTGCGACCAACATTCGTTTATATTTGGACACTTCGCTTCTTCACAAACTGTATACAGTTTTTTATTTCTTAATATATCCTTGACTTCATAAAATTTATCATTATATTCAAGCTTAATTTTTAACCACTCAGGTTTGTTCATTATTTTAAAATTTTAAAACACATTTATTCACTTTAAAATTTAAAAAGTGTCAAAAATTGTATACGATAAAATAAAATATGATGGGATTTCAAGTAGTTTTATTATTACACATGCGTTTGAAAAATTTCTAAAAGTCAACGTTTTTAATGGTTATATAATATTTAATAACAAGGATTTTGTATATGTACTAAACGGTGAACTCTATGGAATTAAGAAACTTGAAGATGCAAAGCAACCATGGATTGCTAATGTATACGAATTAAATTCAAAAACACTAATACTATTTATGAACTTTAAAAACTCAAAAAATTTAGAAAGTTTAAAGATATCTTCAAGACTTTTTGATACACTAATATCTGAAACTCTTGAAATTACTAAATTTTTTTGGATTGAGATAAAAGATGGTAATAATCTTTACGATTTGGCATACTTTTTAGGAGAAGTTGTAGGGATTTATAGGAATTCTGTAAGGATCTTAGAATTACCCGAAAACGAATTATCAAACAGAATTGAGGTAAATGTTTTTGATTTTAATGAATATCTTGAAACAAAAAAGGCAGAGATACTTAAGAACTTCTATATAAAAAGGTTTGAAAACATTTGGCAAAAATACAAAGAGACATTAATTATAGAATATAGTAAGGAGAAGGCTGAAGTGGAATTTAGAAAATTACAAAAAGAATTATCAAAAAAATACTCAATTTTAGACCCATTGCTTGGTATTGTGGACATAGATAAGAACTTTGACTTAAAAGTCCAATCACTAAATGAAGATGAGGTCTTCATAGTTAGAGAACTACTTCTGAATTTTTATTCAAAAACTATACCGAAGAAACTTGAAAAGATAAAAGAAGAGTTAGCATGAGAAAATTCTCAGATATTGTATTTTCAAGATTATCAAATGTTTTTAGAAGTTTATTTATAGCAATTATAGTAATAAATGGTGTTTTGTTATTTTCTCTTTCTAAAATTTTTGAAAAATCTTCAGATATTGGCTTTTTAAGAGGACAATTAACCTCATTTTCTCTAATGATTTATGATATTATTGCAGGGATACACTCAAAGGAGTTTGCAAAATTATCACTTTCTGAAAGTATAAATAAAACTGAGCCAATATTAAAGAAATATAGAGATGATGTTTGGTCAAAGGATTTTGGAAGATTCATTGAAAAATTTAAACTTTTTATAGAAAATCCAACTCAAAAAGCAGCAAATGAAATATTTCTATTAGCTGAAAATTTAAATAGAAAACTGATTGAAATTGATGAAGAAAGCAGAAAAATTAGTTCAATGGGGGTTATTGTAGTAATAGCTTTAAATATCTTTTTTCTCGGTGCTTTAGGATTCTTTATGATAAACTACACTTATAAACTGTCTTCAGAGTTTTCCGCACCACTTATTGAAATAAGGAACATTATTTCAAAAATAGCCATAGGTAGTATAGATAAAGCGGTAAAATATGAGGGTAATATAGAGGAAGTTTATGATATATTCCAGAGTATTGAAACCTTAAGGGAAGATTTGTATCAAAGTAAGCTTAGGATACAAGAAATATTAAAGAAATACAGAGAAGGGAAATAGCTTTAAAATTATAGTATGATATTAAATTTGAAAGTGAAAAATTTCTTGCTATTAAAGGAAGCACATATAGAATTTGATAAGGGTTTTAATGTGCTAACAGGTGAAACTGGAGCAGGAAAGTCATTATTACTAAAAGCATTAAGTTTAGCACTTGGAGATAGAATTGATTGGGAAATATTTACTGAAGAAAAGTCCTTAATTGAAGTTCAAGTTTTAGTTCCAGACGAGTTTTTAAGTCTCTTTGAAAATTATGGTATAGAATTAGATGGAAATTTACTAATAATAAGAAGAATTATAGAAGGTGATAAAAGAAGAAGTAGAATATATGCAAATGACAATCTTGTTCTTTCAAAGACTATAAATGAAATAATAAGAAATCTGATAGAAATTCACGGACAATACGATACATATAAGTTATTCAATGAAGAGTATCAGATGGAAGTAATTGATAGATATGCAAAATCAAGAGTTTTTGAGAACGATTATCAAGCCAATATTTTAGATAAATATGCAAACAATGAAAACTTAATAGAAAGCTACAGAAAAATTTATAAAGATTGGCTTTACTTAAATAATATCTATAACGAATATAAGGAAAAGGAAGAGAAATATATTCAAGAACTTGAGTTTTTAAAATATCAATTGAATGAATTAGAAGAAGCAAATTTAAAAATAAATGAAGAGCAAGAATTGTTAAGGAAATTAGAATATTTAAGAAAAATAGAGGAAATTAGAGAAATAAAGCAACTAATTAAAAATATTGTTTTTGAAGGAGAAGAGAATGTAATTTCTAAGTTATACTTTATTTTAAGAAAACTTGAGAATTTAGAAGATATTCAGGAATTTAGGGAATTAAAGGAAAAATTCGAGAATATTATATATGAACTAAAGGAGCTAAAACACTACTATAAAGATAACAATTTGGAAGAATACGAAAGCTTAGACTTTATACAAGAAAGGTTATTTTTACTAAATAGACTAAAAAAGAAATATTCAAAAAGTATTGAAGAATTACTAAACTATAAGGAGGAACTAAAGGAGAAAATAAAAAAGATAGAGAATTTACCTTTTGAAATTAAGAATTTATCTGAGAAAATTAAAGATTTAAGTAAAAATTTAGAAAACTTGGCAAATGAAATAAGTAAGCGTAGAAAGAACGCAAGCAAGAATTTTAGAGAAGAAATTATTAAAACTTTAAAGGAACTTGGAATGCCAGATGCGGAGTTTTTAACAAAATTTGAAGAAATACCTTTAGGTTATAATGGTAAGGATAGGGTTGAATTTTTGTTTTCTGCTAATAAAAATTTTCCACCAAGACCATTAAGGAAAATAGTATCAGGTGGAGAGCTTTCGCGCTTTGCTCTTTCACTAAAACTTGCAATAGCAGGTAAAGAAAGTCCCACAACATTAATATTTGATGAGATTGATACAGGTATAGGTGGAGAAACTGCTCTAAAAGTTGCACAAAAACTGCAAGAACTTTCAAAATTCTACCAAGTTATAGTAATTACACATTTACCTCAAATTGCAAGCAAATCAAACAAGCACTTTTTAATAATGAAAAAAGACGGTATAGCCCAAATAAATGAATTAGATGAAAAAGAAAGAGTTTTAGAAATTGCAAGAATGCTATCTGGTATAGTTTCAGATGAAAGTTTAAAACATGCAAAGTTTTTACTTTCTAACAGAAGTGCTTTATAATTTTGGCACATAATTATGATAAGTAAAATTAGTGAAAGTAAAGTTCTAGCAAATAGTCTAAGGAGCATTTCTGTGGGATTTTCTAATAACGAAAAACCTTATATGGCAGGTATAGAAGCTGTAAAGGAAGCAATGGAATTGCTTATGATAAAAGACATTTCATTTGCAATAGCTGTAATTTCAAAAGATTACGAATATAAAAAAGTTATAGAAGGAATAAAGCAGATTATTCCAAAAGCAACACTAATTAGTTTATTTTCAGATAACATAACTACTTATAGCTTCATGTCTAACAAGGGAGTTGCAGTTTTGCTATTTACAAGTGAGATAAATGTCAATTATCACATAGCAAAAGGATTTTCTTTAAGTGTAAAAAAATCCTTAAGTGAACTATTTTCCGAAATAGACCTTGAAAAAAAATCATACAAGAATGATATACTTATATTTTTCATACCCGGCTCTATACCACTGCCTGGGCAAAATAGTATATCGGTTATTGAAAATTATATTAAGGACTTTAACTGCATAGTAGGTGGGGTGTTTGGAACTCTCAATTTAGTTGAATATCAAACATTTATCATAGACGAGAAAGTTTTAACTGACCACGCAATAGCTCTAAGAATACAAACGAATAATAATTATACAGTTTCACAAAGTTATGGTTTTCATCCTGTTAGACCATTCGTAGTATCGAGTGTAAAAGGGGATATGATAATTAGTTTAGATGATGGATCTGCATTTTATTCATTAGCAAATGTTCTCACAAAAAGAGGAATAGACGATGGAATACTTAAAGACCCCATAAAAGCACAAAGACTCCTATCTAAATATCAGTTTGCAGTTGCTAACAAGGAAAAACCTGGTCTATTTAGGTCAATAGTTCCCTTGGCTATTACGGAAAGGGGTATAAAGGTTAACTCGTTTATAGAAAAAGATTCTACAATCTGGCTCATGGAATTTAGTAAAGAAGAGATATTTGAAGGCGTAGATAAAATGTCAAGTAGAGTTTTAAATAGTTTAAAGTCTATATCAGGAGGCATCATCTTTGAGAATGTTGTGAGAAAATATCTACTTGGTGAAGATTATGTGAAAGAAAAAAGAATTATTTGGGATAATCTAAAAGTTCCATTTATTGTTCTTGAGACGATTGAAGAAATTGTATATAGTGAAAACACATATGGAGGTTCGCATAGTGGTTCAATATTAGGACTGTTTTTTGAATAAGGAGGAGGTTATGGAAAAAATAGAGGAACTTTTGAATCAACTTATAAGGAAGGTTCCACAAATAAGAGCAGCAGCGGTAGTAAATACTGAAGGCATAGTTATTGCATCAGTATTAGAAGGAAACATAAGTGAAGAGAATTTTGGAGCAATGTCTGCTGCTTTACTGGGTCTTGGAGATAGCGTGCTT
The DNA here is from genome assembly GCA_025060695.1 of Caldifarciminota bacterium. Taxonomy (GTDB): domain Bacteria; phylum Hydrothermota; class Hydrothermia; order LBFQ01; family DSFT01; genus DSFT01. Next base: position 147,595 of record JANXBH010000001.1, read on the forward strand.
TCAGAAGTAAAAGGAGGAAAGCTTTCGGAAATATATGTAAAGGGCAATGAAAAGATGATACTACTTTCAAAGATATCAAAAGACCAATTACTATCCCTCTCTATTTCATCTGATGCACCATTAGGTTTGCTTTTAGTAGAAGTTAGAAAAACTGCTAAGATGATTGGTGCTATTCTCTCAGAAATGGAGAAAACACAAACTGTTACGGATATAAGCGAACTATTAGGTGGAGATACCTCTATAATAGAGGGCTTGTCATTCAAGGATTTATTAGAAGAATGAGGAGAATTTGAAATGTTTATAGATACTAAGAAGAAAGAAATCAATGTGAAAATTGTGTATTATGGTCCTGCCCTCTCTGGTAAAACTACTAATTTGAAAGTAATATATGCAAAACTAAATCCAAAATTTAGGGGTGATCTTGTTACTGTTGATACAAAAGGTGAAAGAACGCTCTATTTTGATTTTTTACCTATTGAAATAACATTGGCCGGTGGATTTAAGGTGAAATTTCACGTATACACAGTGCCAGGGCAAGTTTTTTATAAAGCGTCAAGAAAGTTAGTTCTAAAAGGTGCGGATGGCATAGTTTTTGTAGCGGATTCCTCACCTGAAAGAAGAGAATCAAACATTCAAATAATGCAAGAACTTATTGAAACTCTTGAGGAACAAGGCATATCATTAAATTCCATTCCACTTGTGATACAATACAACAAGCGAGATATTCCTAATGCTATGAGCATAGATATAATGAATGCGGATATAAATCATTTAAATAATCCCTACTTTGAAGCCATAGCAAGTCAAGAAAAGGGAGTTTTTGAAACCTTGGATGCAATTGTAAAACTCGTAATTAAAAAGCTAACTACGAAAACCCCTGTATGATTACAACAATAGGAAATTTAATAGACCTAAGTTCAGATATATTGGTTGAACTTGATAACAATTTTAATATTAAACTATGCAATGCAAAATTTAAGGATTACTTTGGGGACATTACGAACTTTTTTAGTATCTTTCCATTAGCATATAGGGAAGTTATACTAAGGCTTATAGAAAATGCACAAAAAACCTTAACCCCGCTCAATATTAGAATACCTATTTTAAGAGGAGAAAAACAAGAAATAGTTTATATGAAAGTATTTCCTGTTGAGAAGGGTTTATTTATTTCCATAAGACCACAAAAATCATCAAGTATCTCTGAAGATATAATAAATTCAATTGATTATGGAGTAATACTAATTTCAAAGGAAGGTAATTTAATATACAACAACAACTATGCCAAGAATTATGAAGAATATTGGAACGAGCTAATAAAGGAAAGCTTAAAGCAACAAGATAGAAACTTTGAAGTTAATGTCAAAGGCAAAACATTTGAAGTATTTCAAAAAGAATTTGAAAGAAAAATTTCAGGCAAAATATTACTTTTTAGAGATATTACTCAAATCAAGAGGATGCATGATTTAATGTCACTTGTTGATAGGTTAAGTTCAGTAGGTCTCATAGCAGCATCACTTGCCCATGAAATAAAAAATCCACTAACAAGCATAAAAGTTCTATCACAAGTTTTAGCTAATGACTTAAGCAATGATAAAAAAGAAATAGCTTTAAGGATCTCAAGACAAATAGATAGAGTAAATGAGCTTATTTCAAAACTTCTTATATACACAAAGCCTTCAAAGTCAAAACCAGTCTATGTAAATCCAACCGAGATTATAAATGAGCTTGAAGGTATCATTTATGGACAACTTATAAGTAAAAAAATTAGGCTTTATAAAGATATAGATACGAACGTTGAGATATTTGTTGATCCGAAAGACTTACACCAGATATTACTAAATTTAGTTCTAAATTCAATAGACGCGTTAAGTGAAGGTGGATATATTAAAATAGAGGCTGGCATATCAGGTATAGTTTCAACTGAATTAGAACCATTAGCATACATTAAAGTAATAGATAATGGTTGTGGTATTCCAAGAGAAAAACTAAAGGAGATATTCTATCCATTTTACACAACCAAAAAAAGTGGCACAGGATTAGGACTATTTGTTGTTCATAAACTTGTAAAAGATAATGGAGGAATGATAGAAGTAGAGAGTGAAGTGGGACAAGGAACCACATTTACAATTTACTTTAAAGGGAGGGTAAAAAATGCGAAGAATAATGATAGTAGATGACGAAGAAGATATAGTTTTAGGTCTTTCTAGATATTTAAAGAAAAATGGATATGATGTTGTACATGAAACAAGTCCTAAAAAAGCTTTAGAAATACTGTCAGCGGAACCAGTTGATATTTTAATAGCGGATGTCAAAATGGATGAGATGTCGGGTTTAGAATTAATAAATCAAGCAAGACAAAAAAATTCAGATATTAAAGTAATTATCATGACCGCAAGGGGTTCAGAAGAAGTAGAGAGAATAAGCTATGAAAGAGGGGCATTGGAATACCTTGAAAAACCATTTGATGTGAGCTATCTTTTAGAAGTTTTAAAGAAAATAGAGGTAGGTGGCTTTAAAGGTGTTGTAAAGGAGTTAGGCTTAGTAGATTTTTTGAACATACTAAATATGGAAAGAGCTATAGCTGTTGTAAATGTTACATCCGCTATAGGTAGTGGAAAGATTTATTTTGAAAATGGAGAAATAGTACACTCACAATTTCAAGACAAAGAAGGTATAAATGCATTAAAAGAAATATTAAATTTAAAAGGAGGTTCATTTAGTGTAGAAAGGAATGTTAAAACACCAAAGAAAACAATAAATATGCCATTTAGTAATCTCATGCTTGAAGTTTATGCAAGGACCGATGAGGAAAAAGTAGATATACCATTTGAAGATTGGAGTATTATAACGGAAGAGGTTAAAGTTTTAAGTGATGAAGTATATACTAAACTTGACAAGGAGATTAACTCAATTTTTAGTTTTGATACAAATCTTAAGGGCATATCGATATACGATTTTCAAGGAAATACTTTATATTTAAAGGGTAATGACTATAAGTCGTTAGTATTGGAAATCACAAAAATAGAAGCATTTAGTGAGGGAGTATTGGAGTTATATAATAATCAGATTATATACATTAAAAGGGATAATGAACTATTTTTTGTCATTGAAATATCGAATACTTCCTTATCTCTTGTGAAGGTGAGATTTAACAAGATTATAGCAAACCTAAGTGAGATTATAAAAGGAGGAAAGTGATATGGATAAGATTCAAGAAATACTATATGAAATGTCAAAGGATATACCTGGTTATGTTGCAGGTGCTGTTGTTGAAAACGAAGAAGGACTAACCATTGTAGAAGAAAGAAACGTCCCAGATATAGATATACAAATATCCGCAGCTTATAGTGTAGAGGCCTTAAAATTTCAAGAAAGAGTGGTTAGTGCACTAAATTCTAATGACAAAGCAAGAGCAATTATATCAATTAGTGGAAATTACTTAATAATTACACAACCAATAGGAAGTAGTAATTTTTGCTTACACATAATAACAAATAGAGAAAAGAGTGCTCTTGGTATAATCTTGGCTTTACTTTCAAAATATGAGCAAATATTGAACAAAGCAGTTTCAGAATGGGTCTTATGAAAGGGAGGGCATATGGTATAACTGACTTAGGGAAAAAACGTGTAAAAAATGAAGATTTTTTTGCAGTTGATCCTTCTATTGGGCTATTTATAGTAGCAGATGGTCTTGGTGGAAGAATGTCAGGTGATAAAGCCAGTTATGAAGCAACACAAACATTTATTGAAAAATTAAAAAGCTTAATAAATATCTATAATGAGCCTAAAATCATTTTAGAAAGTGCATTTAAAGAAGCAAGTAAAAAGGCTTATGAAATAAGCAATTCAGATGAATATTATGGAGCTATGACTACATTTACAGCTTTATTTCTATATAAATCAAAATACTATATAGTTCATGTAGGAGACACAAGAGCATATTTACTTAGATTAAATAGATTTTTTTATCAAATTACTGAGGATGACACACAAGCACAAATATTAGTAAGAAAAAAAGCACTATCACCGAAAGAAGCAGAACATCACCCGTCAAAACACGTTCTTACAAAAGCACTCGGTCATAAACCCCTAATAAGACCTAAACTTTATGTTGGACATGTAATGGATGGAGATAAGTTTCTTCTATGTTCGGATGGTCTATATATTTACTTTTCAAATGACGAGATGAGAGAAATTCTTATGAAATACAAACCAAAGGAGGCAATAGAAATACTCGTAAAACTTGCAAACGATAGAGGTGGTGAGGACAACGTAACAGGCATAGTTATTGAGTTAATTAAATCTGATAGTGGTATAGTAAGTCAATTTAAAGCAATTTTAGAAACAATCCTAAGAAGATGATAGGTACAGTTATCGCAGATAAATATAAAATTACAAGAAAAATAGCTTCAGGTGGTATGGCAGAAGTTTATGAAGCAATACAACCTATAGTAAGAAGAAAAGTTGCAATAAAAATACTATATCCACAATATTCAAAAGATGAAAAAGCCAGAGAATTATTTTTTAGAGAAGCAAGAATCGTAGCACAAGAGCTTGAACATCCTAACATAGTAAAGGTGTACGATTTTGGTATAATTGACGACAACCTTTATCTTGTAATGTACTACGTAAGCGGAGAGACACTTGAAAGAATAATTAAAAGAGAAGGGAAATTGGATATTAAAGAAGCTTGCTATATAGTCTTAGAAGTTTTAAAAGCATTAGACTATGCACACCAAAAAAATATAATACACAGGGATATTAAACCTGGGAATATTATGATAACTCCTGAAAAAAGAGTTTATTTATTAGACTTTGGTATTGCTGCACTTTTAACAGAAGATAGAGAGAAAGGAAGAGTTCCTGGTACACCTGAGTATATGTCGCCCGAGCAATTTAGAGGGAAAATAGACAAAAGAAGCGACCTATATTCACTCGGTGTAGTTCTATATGAAACTCTTACAGGACAATTACCATTTAAAGGAAATGATATTTGGGAATTACAAAGGAAAATATTTACAGAACCACCTATCCCTCCATCCCATCATAATCCAAACGTTCCAAAATCATTAGACGATATCGTTCTAAAAGCTTTAAATAAAATTCCATCTGAAAGATTTCAAACAGCATATGAATTTGCAAATGCTATATTAGATACCAATATTATTGAAAATTACTATATAGAATTTAAAAAGACTGATGTGAAAAATGAAGTTATAAGAGGTGGTATAGTTCAAGAGGAAGAAACTGAAAAAGGGAAAAAAACTCAATTTGTCCCAATTTCAGATGATAGCGAAACCGAATTTGAATTTATAGAGGAAAAAACAAAATTCAATAAAAACATAATAATTTTAGTAATTTTAGGGATTTTAGTCTTAGGAGGATTTCTATGGTTTTTATTATTTTCTCGATAGATACGATAAATTTAGATAATAAAGTATTTGAAATAGCTAAAAAATTAAATTGTCAAGTTTGTGCAGGTGAAAATGTAGCATATTCACAAAGTGATTTAGCAGTAGACATGAGAAACAAAATAAGAGAATTGCTAAGGGAAGGAAAGACAGAAAAAGAAATATTGGATTATTTTGTATCCGTATATGGTGAGCAGGTTTTAGCAGAACCACCTAAAAAAGGTTTCTTTAATTTTCTTTGGATTATTCCCAATGTAGTTATAATACTATCTATCTTAGGTATCTTGTTATACTTTGCAATAAAGAAGAAGAACTAATATGTTCATCAAGTTTAAAAAAATGGATGCTTGTGGAAATAATTTTATAGCAATGACAGAAGATGAATTTGAAAAAATAGATGATCCATATCTTTTTACAACTGAAATATGCAATAGTAAAAAATACATCGGGGCGGATGGGTTAATAGTAGCAATGAAAGATGAAAACTACGACTTTAGATTTAAATATATTAACTATTTAGGAAAGGACGTGCCATTTTGCGGTCATGCTATAAGATGCTTAACATTTCTTGCATACTACGAAGGATTTGTCAAGAAGAAAGAAATGCATATTTTAACAGAAATTGGAGTTAAGAAAACAATTATAAGGAATATTTCTGGCTGGAAGGCATTTATAGGTTTAGAGTTTGAGAATTTTGAAATTGGAGTAAAGCACTATGTAAAAAGTGTAGAAAATGTAGAAAGTTATAATATTAAGGAAACTGCTATGGAATTTTTTAAAAATTCAGAGAAGCATTTTAATGTATATAGTGAAATAGAAGAAGGTAAAATTATGATTAGGACTTGGGAATATGGAAGAGATAGGGAGGAACTTAGTTGTGCAACAGGTGGTCTTGCTTGTGCATTAGATTATAATAAAGCAAAAAAATTAAACTCAATAGAAGTTATCCCAAAATCTAAAATACCCATATATATTGAAATACTAAAAAACAAAGCCATTCTATGGTCAGATGTAAGAATAGTTCTTCAAGGGGAAATATATGAACCTATTAATTTTTGATAGAGATGGGACCATAATAGAAAATTCACATTATCCAGGCTATCCATGGCAAATAAAATTAAAAAAGGGTATAAAGGAAAAACTCATGAAATATAGCAAAGAATATAAATTTTTTATAATTAGTAATCAATCGGGTATAAAAAGAGGATATTTTTCTCTAAACCATCTAAATACCATTCAAAGATATATTGACCTAATGCTTTATCCTATAAAATTCGAAAGGGTATACTATTGCACACATCATCCAAATGAAAACTGCTCTTGTAGAAAACCAAAGAACTATTTTTTAAGGAAAATTTTATATTCATATAATTTTAATAAATGCTATGTGGTAGGAGATAGAGAAAGTGATGAATTACTTGCAAAAAGTCTAAATATTAGATTTATTCATATAAATGAATTTTTACTACTTCCAAACCTTCCTTGAATAAGCATATCCATATAGTGCGTAAATCAAAATACCAATAACAAGCCAAATAATAAATCTCATCCAAGTTAAGGGTGGAAGTCCTGAAGTTACAAAAATTATCAGTCCAAGATTTATGGGTATAAGTATCCAAGGAATGGGAACTCTATAAGTCCCACCTGGTTCCTTTTTAATTCTTAAATATAAAACCGCTAAACCCACTACAAAGTAAGCAAACAGTGTCCCTATGTTTACAAGCTCCGCAAGTTCTGTTAATGGTACAAATCCTGCAAGAATACTTAATAGTATTGCACCTACAATTGTTGATACATATGGAGTTTTAAATTTTGGATGTATGTTAGAAAATGCACTAAATAAAAGACCATCTCTTGCAAGAGCATATGCAATTCTTGTAAAACCAAGACCCATGGTAATCATTACACTTGTAATAGTAATAATTGCACCAATTGCTATAATATTTCCTACTAAATTTTGACCATGAATATACATTGCCTTTGCAAGTGGATCAGATACATTTAACTCCTTATATGGAGCAATCCCAACTAAAACAAAACTTACACTAATATATAAAAATGTACTTATAAGTAGAGCTAAAAGAACTCCAAGTGGAACAGTTTTTCTTGGTTCTTTTGCCTCTTCAGCAACTGTAGAAACAGCGTCAAATCCAAGATATGCAAATATTATAATACTTGCAGCTCTTAATACTCCAAACCATCCATATGCACTCTCTCCTTTTATATTCTCACCAGGAGGAGGAACAAATGGATTTAAATTGCTAAAATCTATACCTACTATGAAAAGTCCAACCGCTAAAAACAAACCCAAAGTAAATAATTTAATAAATACAATAAACAAGTTTACATTTGAACTCTCCTTAATACCAATAAAAAGCAGTATAAAAACCAAAATTACAACTAAAAATGCAATCAAGTCAAAGTGAAGACCAAAGAAAATTGGCACTTTTCCGCTTATAACATCAGGAAAGTGAATATTTAGACCTTTCTCAAGAAGTGATCTAAAATAACCAGACCATCCACTTGCTACCGCAGCAACCGAAACACCATACTCCAATAATAAATTCCAACCTACAAGCCATGCCAAAAACTCACCAAATGATACATAAGTATAACTATATGCACTACCTGTAATTGGATATCTTGAACTTAACTCTGCATATACAAGAGCACTAATAAGAACAGTTAAACCTGCTAATATAAAAGAAAGCACTATTGCAGGACCTGCATAGTTTGCAGCAACCTGACCCGTAATTACAAAAATACCCGCACCTATAATAGCACCTATTCCTATACCCGTAAGGTCCAATACACCAAGCTTTCTAACAAATTGAGTTTTTTCTACATCGTATACCTTCTTTCTAAAAAGCTCAGAAAAAAACTTATTCATTTTCTACCTCCTTCAATTTTGATTTTAGAAATTTTATAGCAGAGACTATATTAGGACCAGGTTTATTAAATAAATTTTCATCAACTAATATTATTTTGTTATTCTTTATTGCATTTATTTTATTCCAAAACTTCCTGCTTTTTATATTGATAATACTAATATTTGAATGAGCAACTATGATAATATCAGGATTTCTTTTTATAACTTCTTCTTCGCTAACTATAAAATATCCACTCCTATCATCAAATATGTTTCTTAGTCCTATTAAATTTAATGCATCGTTAATAAATGTTTTGTTTCCTGCAGTCCAGAGCGGATTATCCCAAATCTCATAAAAAACACTGTTATTTAAGATAATTTTTTCACTTTTTAGACTATCTAAAATTAACTTCAAACTATCTACTATAAACTGCGCCCTTTTGCCATGTTTTAAAAACTCACCTAATTTTAAAATGGTTTCAAATATTTCATCAATACTTTCAGGGTTTACAAGAATAGTATCTATACCAAGTTTTAGAATTTCTTCAGAAACCTTCTTATGTAGTGGAAAAGTTAAAATCACATGACTTGGTCTTAATTTTATAATCTTCTCATAGTCTGGATTTATCATATCTCCCACCTTTTCCTTACTATAGTTGTCTTGATTACTAATACCCACTAAAAAACTATCCGCATTTAGTAGATAGATAATATCAGTAGCTGAAGGGACAAGCGAAACAATTCTTAAATGTTCTTTTTTATATTCAAAGCATCCAAATAATATTGAAAGAACAAAAAGTTTACGGAACAACTATATAAACTTTTCTTCTTTTCAATACAGATATAGAAAAAACACCTTCAGCACCTAAAATATTCCCCTTTCCTGTGTTTATATATGTATATAAGTCATGGTTTATTGACATTACATTCAAAGTATGAAAACCACTCTCTTTGAAAAGGTATGGATATTTAAACAAATCAGAAATTGTATCATTTGATAAGTAGGGAATTTGAGAGCCAGTTGCGGTATCCCTCGGAAACTTGTATATATTTAACTTATACAAAAAAGCACCATCACTCTTAGTCCAAACAATAGCTTTATTAGATGGAATAAATATAGTCTCACCTTCAATAGGACTTATAATATCAAAATTACCTGGTGATATAGTTTTTGAGTATAGTGTCTCGTTGTCTGGGGTAATGACTATTAGGAAAAATGTATCATTTGGACTTGGATTAAATACGCTATAGTAGTACTTCATAGTATCTATTATCTTTGGAAAAGAGAAAGTATAAATATTATTTTTTACTTGGACAAAAATTTTTGCACCTTCTAAACCTTTTCCATGTTCCTCAGTAGGCTTATATGTTTTATCAAAAAATACATATTGTGTGTCATTACCTACTATTAAGTTTGCTATAACGTTGTATTTTGAAATGCTTGGAATAGTATTATCTAACTTAATGCAAGATAGTAAAAACAAAAAAATAAAGATTTTTTTCACTTTAACTCAATTTTAAACCTCTCTGACAACGTTTTTCTTATTGTTTCGTAATCAGGTGGGGCACCACTAATGCCAACTGTATCTTTTTCAGTAAATATTATAAATGTAGGTGTTCCTCTAATTCCTAAGTTATAACCGTATTCCAAATCCTCCTGAACAATTTTTTCTCCATTACAGTCCTTAATATCAGATTTTACATCTTTACCTTGAATTAGAAGCTCCTTTGTTTTAAAGTAGTCCTTTGAACAAGCAAGTATTGTAGATTTTCTCTTTGCGTCAGGATGAATATCAAGTGGGAAATATCTTATATAAATTGCTACTTTATCTTGATTATTTTCATATAGCTGTTTAAAAAAAGGTATTGCTTTTCTACAAAATGGGCAATCTGGATCATCAAAAATTACAATTTTTAGTGATGCTTTTTCATTACCAAGTATAGGTTTTCTATTTTCTACTATTTTTGAAAGGATGTTATCAGTTTGAAGTAAAGTTGTAATTAAAATCATAAAGGAAATTTTAAAGTCAAAAGGATATAATTGCAAAAAGAAAATAATTAATTGCCTTTAAACTTTTAGACTTTTATGATTAAACCCCTTTTGAAGTTTGAAATAGTAGGGGATAAAACGAAATTTTTAGAGATTTTAAGTAGAATAAAGGAACTTGGTATAGTCCATATTGAAGAATATCCTCAAAAGTATAAAAATCCCGATATTACAATAGAAAATGAAGAGTTCTATATAAAACTTAGGACAATTCTATCAGATATTGAGCATATTATAGGAAAAATCCCTATAGGTGATAAATTCACAGAAATTAGTAATAGGACTATTAATGAATTAGAGAGTATACTATCTAAGGTAAGAGAACTTGTGTCAAAAAAAGAGGAATATCTTTCAAAGTTAAATCTTTTAGAGGATTATCATAGCACATTATCTAAAATCTTTAATATTCCAAGAGCAAATATAGTTTTGATTTTCAATAAGAAAGAATTAAAGAAATTTAAGAGTTTAAACATAGGAAACTATAGACTATTAGACATAGGAAGAGAAAGGGTTTTAGCACTAATATACGAGGATGTAAGGCAAATAGTTTATAAAGAAGGTTTTAATGAATTTACACTACCCTTTGAATATCAAAATTTAGATATAAAAAGTGCATTCTATAAAATTTCAAGCGATATAGAGATATTGAAGGAGAATATTAAAAACTTAGATAGTGAAATAAATGAGATAAAAACAAGATATTTAGAATACCTATCAAATGTAAAGCTTACTATATTTGAAAAATTCGAGGATTTGAATATTTTAAGGAAGTACGCCACATTTTCTGAATATGCATTTTTTCTAAAAGGATGGGTAGAAAAAAGTCAAAAGGAAAATTTAATAAATGCACTAAAGCAATATGAAAATTATTATTTCATAAAGTTTGAAGAACCAGTTATTTTTGAATACGATAAAGTTCCTACACTTTTAAAGAATATAAATATCTCAAAACCATTTAGAAGAGTTTTAGATTTTTATGGATATCCTAAATACGGAACTATTGACCCTACATTTTACTTATGGTTATTTTTCCCTCCCTACTTTGGTATGATGCTTGGTGATATAGGTTATGCAGTGATAATGCTAATTATTACTTTATTTGTAAGATTTAAGTTTTATACAAACGAAATAATAAAAGATTTAACAACTATTTATATATGGGCATTATCATGGGCTATTTTCTTTGGATTTCTATATGGTGAAGCATTTGGAGAATTATTTTATAAACTTGGACTGCTTAAGCCTATTATTCATAGAACACACTCCGCAGAAATTATAGTAGGAGTATCTATAATTTTAGGAATAGTTCAGGTAGTTTTAGGTATAGTATTTGGAATATTTAATAATGTGAGATTAAAAGATATTCACCTTGCATTATATGAGTTGTTTAGACTAATAGGTATAATAGGAATTATATTGATTGGACTTGTATTTTTAAAAATTGCTCAAGTTTCCATATTTTTATATATTGCATTGGGACTATTATTAATTGCAATAGTTGGTGTTATAATAACACATGGTCCTATTGCTCCGATTGAGCTTATTTCAACCGCAGGTCAGATATTAAGTTTTGCAAGATTAGCAGCAGTAGCTCTTGCCTCAGCAGTTCTTGCAGAGATAGGAAATGTATTTTTTGGAATGATACCATCTGTAGTCTTTGCAATAATCGTAGCACTCGTTTTTCATAGCTTGGCTTTTGTTTTAGGCTTCTTAGACCCTACCATACAGGGTCTTCGTTTACAAGTTGTTGAATTTTTTATGCAATTTTATAAAACAGGAGATAAAATTTTCAAACCTTTTAGAAGAGGAGGTATGAACTATGTTTCGTAAGGTTGTTTCAATAATTTTTGCAATTATCGGGATGTTGATTTTCATAAGCTTAGCTTTTGCAGCAGAACAAACTGGGACTTTAGGTGATATGGCAAAGCTTGGTAAATACATAGGTATGGGATTAGCAATTGGACTAACAGGTATTGGAACAGGTTTGGCTCAAAGTAGAATAGGTGCCGCAGGTGTTGGAGCCATTGCAGAAGATAGAAGTATGTTTGGACCAGTAATTACACTATTTGTAATACCTGAAACAATAGTAATATTTGGTTTTGTAGTTATGTTCTTAATAATGATACAATAATGGAGCATATTGAAAATATTATTTTAAGTAAGGCGAAAGAAGAAGCGGATAGTATCATATCTGGTGCCCTATCGGGTGCCTCTGAAATTATACAAAAAGCAAAAGAGAAAACACAACATATTTTTGAAAGCTATAAAAATAGAGCTAAAAATTATATTGAATTAGAAAAGCAGAGGATTTTTGGAAAAGTTCAACTTGAAATAAACTCAAAAATGATAAATACGGAAAATGAAATTGTTGATAGGATTTTTGAAGGGATAGAAAATGAAATATTAGAATTATTTAAGGATAGTAAGAACTATGAAAACTACTTAAGAAATATCATAAACGAAACACTAAATAATAATAGGTTTGAAAAACCAACGATTTTGGTTAATCCTAAAGACTACGAAGTTGTAAAGGATATAGTAAAAGATAAAGAGGTGAGAACTGACGAAAGCGTTAGCTATGGTATTAAGGTTATTGATGAAGGTAGAGGATTTGTGGTTACTAATACATTAGAAACAAGAATTGAAAGGGTAAGGCAAATAATTTTAGAAAAAGTTAGAGAATTTTGGAAGTAGGGCTTTAAAATTTGTTATAACACAAAGGTTATAAAGGAAAAATATTAAAATATTTGGTAATAGAAAATTAAAGATTTTAAAGCTTTATTAAGACGTTTATCTGAAATTTTTAGTAGCAGGAGGTAAGTTGTATGAATAAGTCTATAAAGGTTGAAATTGATAGGCTTTTAGATATGATTTCATCTTTTCCCAAATCTATAGAATCAGGACATAGAGAGTTATCAGAAACAATAATAAGTTCTGAATTTAAGTCTCTAATGAATCAAAAAGTCTCAGGTCTATTAAAAAACGTAGAAATCAAAACAAATTCATTAAATAGAACTGTTAAAGGTTTATTAGATAGCTTAGAATGGAAAACTCTAAATGTGGGATTTTTCGGAGAAACTAATGTAGGAAAAAGCACGATTATAGAAGCTTTGTCATGCGGTGATGGTTCTTCTATTGGAGACGGGAGAAAAGACTATACTAAAGAGGTTATTGAAAGGGAAGTTTATATAAATGGATATAAGGTCAAACTAATTGATATGCCTGGTATAGAAGGCAATGAAAGATATGTCCAAGAAAAAATAAAAAAAGCAGTTAATAGTTGTCATATAGTATTTTTTATGTTAAATTCAGGTAAAGAGATAGAAAGAGGCACTTTAGAAAAACTTAAATCCTATTTAAATGAAAGAGCTTTGGTCTTTGGTTTAATAAATAGAAGACTGAATATCCAGAAACTAAAATACAGCACAAATCTTCTTGATGAAGATACTATAAAAACAGCAAACAGAGTTCATGAACAAATGAGAATAGCACTTGGTAATTACTATGGCGGAAGAGTTATAGTAATTGATGCACTCTTAGCTTTCTTAGGTAGAGGTAGGTTAGTAAGATCTCTTTATAGTTTCAACGATAAAATAGCAGAATTTCTTTACTATAAGGAAAAAGTCTTACAAATACTTGGAAAAGAAGAAGAAGTAATAAAAGCCAGTAGAATTAATAGTTTAATATCCCTACTTGGTGAAGTATGCAAAATGCAGGAGCTTTATATTCTCAGATATAATGCAAGTAAGATAGCAAAGGAAATGAAAGATTGTGTAGAAAGTATTGAAAGAGAGATTGATACTTTTGCAAGTAGTTTATCGTTTAGCAGAAAAGAGTATGAATTATTGAAAGATGCAGCAAAGGAGTTTCGCTATACTAAAACAAGAATAGAACAGCTTATAGATGATATTCTTAGAAATGTGAAAAACAAAGTATTGGAGGAAGGGTTTAATAAGATAGAGGCAGGTGAAGAGCAGTTTTCAATTGATATTTCAAAGTATATACAACCAGAGAGTGGTAAAATTATAGAAATTGTAGCTATGGAACTTGATAACTTCGCTAAATCATTGAAGAGAAAGCTAAAATGGTTAAATATTTTAAATGTTAATCAGAAAAATACACTATTGATAAGTTTAGACAATACGATAAATATTAAAACAAGTGAGTGGAATCCTTTCTGGGAAGGAATCAAAGGTGGAGCAATGGGTGCATTATTTGGTATTGGACCAATTGCGCTATTTACCACAGCAGCTGGTATAATTATTAATCTATTTCTATCGTATGAAAAAATAAAGGAAAAGAGAAAGCAAGAATTTCTAGATACATTAGAACAGAAATTTTCATTATTAAAACGGGAGATTATGAATAAGGTAAACCCAATTTTAAACACAATAGAGACAAAGCTTAATAATACTATATTACTATTGGAGCAAGAACCTAAAAGAATAGAAGGTTACGTAAATAGCTTAAAATCCAAAATCAAAGAAGTTATGCACCAGGTTAACAGTTTTGCTGATTATATAAAAACTTAGGAGGTAAGTCATGAAGAAAGTAGATATTATAAACAAACTACAAACACTCAAAAACCTGGTTATCCAAATAAAGGAAAACTTGAATAAGATAATGACTTCAACACAAAATTCCCAAGGTTTAGAATTGCTAAAAGGATTCGATGAACTAATGGAAAAGATAGATAGAACTATAGAGGATATAAATAAAGAAAAGGTTTCCATAGCACTCTTTGGAGCATTTTCCGATGGAAAGTCAAGCGTTGTATCTGCAATTACTAAGAATTTCAACATAAAAATAGCACCTGAACCAACCACGGATAAGATTACTTTCTATGAGTATGGAGATTACTTTATAGTGGATACTCCAGGAACATTTTCTCATAAAGATTTACATGATGAAAAAACCAGAAAATACATATCAGAAGCCAATGTTATATTGTTTGTTGTTGATGCAGTAAATCCAATTAAGGACTCACACAAGGAGTTAGTAAAAGAAGTGCTTATAGATATGAGAAAGTTAGAAAATACTATATTTGTCCTAAACAAAATGGACAATGTAGTTTTAGACTTTGAAAATGAAGAAGAATACAAAAGAAAAACTGAAATAAAGAAAAAAGCCCTTTTAGAGGCACTTGAGTATCTTAATTTATCTGATAATGATAAAAGGAAGATAAAAATCGTTGCAGTTAGTGCAAATCCTAATAGTTTAGGATTTGAATATTGGTCTAAATCATGGAACGAATATATGAAACTTTCAAGAATGGAAAATCTTATTAGGGAAATTCAGGAAGTATATCAGAAAGATAAAGAAAAAATAGTTTACAGTAAAGGTGTTAGTGTAATTTTAGATGTAATAGATGAATTGCAAAGAATAATCAACTTAAATGACTTTAAGGAAGCAGCGGATAGATTAAGTGAATTAGAAAAATTAATAAGGGATTCATACTATGAAATGAATAAACGTATTAATGAAGCTTTTCAACTTTATAGAAATAAGATAGAAGCAGTTAAGCAAGACTACTATCTAAGACTTGATTTGTGCACGAATCTCAATGAATTATCAGACTTTGTAAAAAACTACATAGGTGAGACGGAGGAAATGGAAAAAATATATGATAGAATAAGAAATGAGATTGGAGGTATTTTGCAGGTTACAATTGCGTCAATTGAGGAGTTTTTCAATAATCTTAAATTGTTAGAAGAGTTTGCGAGTGTGAAGGAGAATGAAATGAACTATATAGAAAATGCGAGTGAGATGAAAAGAAATTTACCATCAAACTTGTCAATATCAAGAAGAACAAATTACAAGACTCTCTTTCAAGTAGGTGGAGCACTTGTAGGATTAGGAAATTTTATACTTTCTAGTGGTAAACTTCAGATAATGAGAGGTTTACTTCATTTTAGAAACATCTCTGGACTAAGTAATTTTATAACATTTACAGGTAGAGGAACACATATGATATGGGCATCTAAATTAGCTTCTGTAATAAGAGGTTTTGGTAGCGTTGCAAGGGTAGCAGGAGTAATCCTTAATATAGTAGCTGTAGGAGCGATGGTATTAGAAAGGAAGATATTTGAAGATAATAAAGCAAAGTTGAGAGAGTTTATAGAGAAGTTATTTTCTCAGATTAATAGTTTGGAATTTCTACTTGAATTGGCTGGAATACAAAGATCAAATTTAGAGAAACACTCTAGTGATTTAATGAAAGTTATAGAGAATGAAAAAAACATATATCAGAAATACTATGAAAGTCTGGATTTAATATTTAAATCATTAGAGCAACTAAGGAAGTCAGTTTAGAACTTCATAGTAAGAACAAGAGTGCTAAAATTTTAAGTAATCCTTTAAAATTTTCAATATGACTGAAAAGTCATCAAAAAGGGATAAGATAATAGAAATAGCTAAAAAACACTTTATAGAAAAAGGTTATTATAAAACTAACTTAGACGAAGTAGCAAAAGAACTAAATATTGCAAAAGGAACGATATATCTTTATTTTCAAAGCAAAAGCGAATTATTCATAGAAATCGTAGAAAATGATCTAAGAAGCCTTATAGATGACTTAAAGGATATTATGAATAAAGAAAAAGAACCAAAGAAAAAATTAGAGAGGTTTATAGATATCCTATGGGATAAGCTATACGAATTTAGAAATTCCTTGAGGATGCCGGAGATAAGCCAAAGGGAGTTTATATTTGACGAAGAAATATTTCCGTTATATATGCATAGAATTTATCCTATAATATCAGAACTTAAAACTATAACAAGAAGTATTATTATGGAAGGTATACATGAAGGACAACTTAAAGACTTAGAAGTCAGTGCATTAAGTTATTTTATAGGTCTTTCAATTAAAGCCTTTTTTATGAGATTTGAAGACCCTGTAAGATACGAAGATAAGGAAATAATAAAAGAAGTTATACTAAGAGGAGTTTTAAAGTCATGATAAATACAATAATAAACTTAATAACGCTTAACATAGATAAAGCTGTGGAAATTGGCATAAAGAACAACATTCAAATTCTTCAAGCTCAGAAGGAAAACGAAAAACTAATTTCGGACCTCATAAAAGCAAGAAGTCAATTACTTCCTCAAGTATCAATAAATAGCATATATACCTATACAGCTAACCCAGCAGTCATAAAGTTCGGTGCTCCTACTAAATATATAGGTTATCCTGATCCAAACAATCCAAATCAATTTATAATATATCCTGACCCAAACTCCATAGTATATTCCGAAATACCATTTAGACCATCTAACTCCTACAATCTACAACTCACGATTAGGCAATCTATATTTAGTTGGTTTAGGGAAATAAATGCTATAAAACTTGCTGAGCAACAACTAAAAATACAATCTGATATTATTAGTTTAAATCAACATAGATTGGCAAACCAAATTAAGAGCTTTTATCTTGATATTCTTTTCTTCAAGGAAACATTTATAATATATGAAAAAACTCTACAGGATTTAGAATTGGTTTACAATACAACTAAAAAGAGGTTTGAAAATGGTTTAGCGTCTGATATTGAACTAATGCAAGCTAAGGTAAATTACGAAAATGCGAGATTTAACTATGAAAATGCAAAGAAAACCTATATTGACTTGCTAAATAATTTAAAAACAATTCTTAACATACCATCAAATGAAGAAGTAGTAATAGAGGACAATATAGATATAGTTAAAATTGATACAAACATAGTGATAGATGAGACTAAAATAAAAAGAAGAAAAGACTTATTAGTGCTTGAAGAACAAATGAAGAATTTACAAAGACTTGCAGAAATTCAAAATTCTTTAAATAAACCTAATATCTTTGGACAAATTCAATATGTTGCTTCAATACCATCACCAAGCTTAGAAAACAAACTCGGAGGAACTTGGACATTTTCCATTATTTTTAATTGGAATGTTTTTGATGGTTTTTCAACAAATGCAGAAGTAAAAAAAATAAATGAACAAATTAATGAGTTAAAACTCATATATGACTTTCAAGTTCAAAGCTCTCAAAATCAGCTAAAAAGTGCTATTGAAAACTTAAATATATCAAGAGCAAATCTTGAGAGAACAAAAGAAAATGCTCAATTATCAGAAAAGTTATTAAATAGTGCTAAAGCACAGTTTGAAAATGGACTAATTTCAAACTTACAGTTTTTTGAAATACAAAGAAGCTATATAGCAAGTCAAATTTCATATAAACAGGCATTAAAGGACCACTATAAAGCAATTTTAGATTTAGACTTAATCTTAAATGCAGGTAAAACACAATGAGGAGGAATTATATGAGAAAGACAATATTTTTAAGCTTTGTGCTTTTTATATTCTCTTGTAGAGGGGAAAACAAGAATATTGAAAATATTCAAAAAGATGAAGATATATTTCCCGTATATGTATCTAAACCTAAAATAACTTCAATTGAATACAGTGAAACTTTTACAGCAAATATCAGCGGTGATCCTCTTACTTTTGTTCTACCAGAAGTTCCAGGAAAGTTTATAAGATATACAGTAACTGAAGGACAATATGTAAACAAGGACGATATTATAGCATATTTAGACAGAAGCACAGTAGGAGTTGAATTTAAGGAATATCCAGTTAAGGCACCTACAAGTGGTAAAGTTCATTTATTGAATATAAACTCAGGTCAATTAGTATCCCCTACGAATCCAATAGCACAAATTTATGGAAATCCAGTAGCTATTGTAAAGTTGCCATCAATATATTATAAAAAAATAAACATAGGAGACAGTATTAAAATATATTCAGATGATCTTGGTATTAGTGAAAGTTCAAAAATTTATTATAAAAGTGGAATAATTGACCCTTTAAGTCAAACTTTTGAAATAAGAGCGAAAGCAAATAAGTTTCCCATAGGTTCATTTGCAAGTGCAATAATTACAATAGATAAAAAACAAAAAACCCTTGTTATTCCTACTTCCGCTATTTTAGGTTTAGACAAAAAATATGTTTTTATCGTAGAAGGAGATAAAGCGTATAAGAGGATAGTCAAAATAGGCATTTCAAATGAAAACTTTACGGAAATCTTGGATGGTTTAAGCGAAAATGACTTAGTAGTAGTGGAAGGCCAATATAACTTACAAGATGGTTCAAAAGTGAGGGTTGAAAAATGATAAGGATAGCAGTAAAAAGACCAGTCTTGACCTTCGTAGTATTTGCAATTTTAAGTATATTTGGTATATTTTCTCTTCTAAATTTAAAAATTGACCTATTTCCTAAGGTTACACTTCCATCAATCTCTCTTATAACTTTTTATAGAGGAGCAAGTAGTGAGGACATTGAAAAGTTGGTAACTGAACCTTTAGAAAGAGTGCTTTCTACTATACCAAATGTAAAAAATATAAGGTCTTTTTCACAAGAAAACATCTCTACTATAATTTTGGAATTTGAGCAAGGAACTAACCTTGATGCCGCATCAAATGACATTAGAGATAGGTTGGATTTTACATTAAGATTATTACCATCTGGTGTGGAAAGACCTACTATATTTAAATTTGATATATCACAGTTTCCAATATTGCAAATTGCTATATATTCGGACGATACTTTAAGAGATATCAGAAACGAATTTGAAAGCTATATAAGAACTGAAATTGAGAGAGTTCCAGGAGTTGGTCAAGTTCTTTTATTTGGAGGAGGAAGAAAAAGACAGATTAATGTTTTGGTTGATAAATCAAAACTTGAAGCATATAATTTAACTTTATTTGATATTGTAAATATAATAAGCTTAAACAACCTTAGCATCCCTGCGGGAAGTATTAAATATGGTTATATTGACTATAACATAAGAATAGACGGAAATATCAAAAATCCAGATGAAATAAAAAATATTCCAATAATCAGAAGAGATGGAAGTATAATAAAAATTTCAGATATTGCAAAAGTAGAATATTCTTACGAAGATAAAATAAATCAAATAGATGTTATGGGGAAAAATGCACTATTTCTCGGAATTTTTAAGCAAGCGGATGCCAATGCGGTTGAAGTAGGAAATAGAGTAAAACAAAAGCTATCTGAAATTTCAAAAAGATATAATTTAAAATACGTTATAGCTGCGGATTTTTCAAAAAATGTAGAAAATTCTATAAATAACCTTACAAAGGAAGCACTCTTTGCAACAATTTTTGTAATACTGGTAACATTCCTAATTTTAAGAAATATCACTGCATCTACTATTATATCTATAGCAATTCCTACATCTATAGTAGTTGCATTTATTTATCTTTATCTTTCAGGAACTACTATTAATATAATATCATTAACTGCATTAGCACTTGCGGTTGGTCTTGTAGTAGATGATGCAATAGTAGTAATGGAAAATATATTCTACCATAGAGAAAAAGGTGAAAATCCCATAAGTGCTTCAATATTTGCAACAGAAGAAGTATCTCAGGCTGTAATAGCATCAACAATTACAAGAGTTGCAGTAGTTTTACCGCTTTTACTTGCAGGGGGCTTTGTAGGTCTTTTCTTTAAAGAGCTTGTATTTTCCATAGGCGTAGTTTTATTAACCTCACTCTTTGTTTCATTTACACTAACTCCAATGCTTGCATCTAAGTTCTTAAGAAATCCAAAGCCACCAACAACAAAAATAGGAAGGCTACTTGAAAGTTTTTTAAATGCTCTTGAAAATGGACATAAGAACCTTCTTAAATGGTCAGTTAATCATAAGTTCCTTGCAATTTCAATTTCAATTCTTATTTTCATACTTGGATTCTCTGTATTTAGATTTGTAAAGACTGAGTTTATTCCTGAGATAGACACAGGAGAAATTAGAATAACTGTCTTACTCCCATCAGGAACAAAACTTGAAAAGACGATAGAAGTCATGGAAAAATTTAAAAATATTGTAAAAAGTAATCCAAATGTAGAAAGTTATTTCTTTAGAGCAGGACCTACTGAAAGCGGTTTTGGCTCAATTACAGGTTTAGTAGAAGAAAGCAACTTCTTTGGTGCTTTTATACAACTAAAAAAAGATAGAGATAAATCCACAAAAGATATAGCAAAGGAGCTTGAAATTGAGTTTAAGAAAATACCGGGACCACAAGCTGTGGAAGTTATTACAGGCAACATAACTGGTCAAATTCTGTTCGGTGGTGGAAAACCAATATCTATACAAATACTTGGTGATGATATAGAGAAAACAGATAGTATAGCCAATTTAATAAAGGAAAAAGTAGAAAAAATTGACGGAATTATAGGAACTACAATATCAAGGCAATCATCTAACCCTGAAATTAAAATTAGTTTTGATAAGAATAAATTAGCAAAACATGGAATTACGATAAGTCAAGCGGGTTCATATATTAGAAATGCTCTAATTGGTAGCGCAGCTACAAGTGTAAAGATGGAGGGTTTAGATATAAATGTTCTTGTAAGACTTGATGAAGACTATAGAAATAATATTGCAATTTTAAATAATTTGCAACTTCCTTCACCTTTTGGATATAGTGTTTATTTATCAGATATTGCGAAGATTGAATATGGATATGGACCACTTGTAATTGAAAGATTAAATAAAAGAAGGATAGTAAAAGTAGAAAGTGATTACTTTAAGAGGGCTTTAAATGAAATTATTAGAGATGTTGAAAAAGCTATTAGTGAAATAAAACCACCTCCAGGAATTGATATAAAAATTAGTGGTTCTTTTGAAAGGCAAAGGGAATCATTTGGACAACTATTTATAGCACTAATACTTGGTATTGCTTTAATATACCTTGTAATGGCAGGGCAACTCGGTTCATTCCTATATCCTGCAATTATAATGCTTTCAGTCCCATTCTCATTTGTAGGTGTTGCTCTAATATTTGCTATTACCCAATTTCCACTATCTGTTAATGGCTTTGTGGGTATTATATTGGTAACAGGTATAGTTCTTTCTAATGCTATATTGATGACTGACTATATGAATATACTAAAATCAAGAGGATATGACCTTATTAGTGCGGTAATTGAAGGTGCAAGTAGGAGACTAAGACCAATACTTATTACTACACTTACTGTAATTTTTGGAGCATTACCATTGGCTCTATCTAAAGGAGAAGGTGCTGAGCAGTTTAAACCACTCGCCATTGCCATAATTGGAGGTTTAACCTTTTCTACAATTATTACCCTATTTTTTATTCCAACGGTTTATTCCGTATTTGAAGCTATAAAATTAAGGAGGAAAAAGTGAAAACCTACTTTATATTTTTAGATGCAGCATATGAAATGGACTTTAGAAATGAGATTGATAGTATAGTAAGTGAATATGTTATTATTCCTAAGGTTTTTTATAGAGGGGAAATTTCTCAATTTGACGATATTGTTTGGCCTGGATATAGAATAGGTATTATTCTAAGGGCAAATGAAAATATCCTTGAAATTTTGGAAAAATGGAAAGATAAATTAATATACTTTGTCTTTTAAGTATTTTAAAAAGTCCAATTTTTTATTAGCAATATCCCTTGGAAGAAAGTAGAAATCTGAAGAACCTGTTAATATTAAGAACTTTGGTTTTAAATTGTCCATTATTCTATCTAATAGTTTCTTTACATTGTCATATCCTTCAATATACGAATTATTCGTATCAACTATACCTGCTACAAGCCCAAGGTCCCTATTTTTCCAATATCTTGTTATAGTTTCAATATCATTAAGTGTAAAATCAATACCTATTCCATCAATTTCAAACTCAAAAATCTTTCCAATAACTTCAGAAATATCTGCAAAATATGTATTTAGTATCATTTTTCCATTTACTCCACTTCTTATTCTCTTAAAAAACAACTTAAGCTCATCTAAAAGTTCAAAGTCCTTGTAAAACCCAAGTGATGGTTCCTGAAAATAGAAATGACTATAGCCTTTCTCATTTAATAGCTTCAATATTTCCCCATAAATATCAACGATTTTATCTAAATTATAATTCTCACTAAAATACTTAAAAATGCCTAAAGAAGGTAAAATTGCCAAGTTTCCGAATTTAAAAAACTCCAGAAATTTATCTATATTTTTTAACTCATAGTCATTAAATTTAATAACTCTATAGAATGTGTTCGTTTCAAAATATCTTTTTAAGCCGTTAATTTCACAATTGCATAAAACGGAAAATGGTCTAAGCAAATCCTGCCACATTAAAAGACCATCAGAAACTATATTAAAATCACTTTGCAAATTTTTTAATTCTTTGTAGTCTTCATCATATATTCTTAATAGTTCTTCATAACTTATTCTATTTCTATCATAATCTCGTGTTGCTTTTATTAATTTTTCACTTCTTGGATATATACCATTCAAAGATACTTCTATCTCCATTTCCATATCTCCTTTATCCTATGAACTGTATACGCAGCGACTTGTAAATTATTATACATTACGTGCTCTATATTTACTCCAAGGTTATTTATATTTAAAAAGCAGAGTTCATGGAATAGACTTTCGATAATCTCTATACTTCTCTTTTCAAGCTTTTTCTCATCTTCCAATATGAAACTTTCTATATCCTTTGGAATATATACACCTAACCACTTTAAGAATTCAACATCTTTTAGTTGGCTAACTGGAGCAAAACTTATGAAAATTTTTGAAGGTTCTATGTTTTCTTCTCTGCATAATTTAATATATTCATTTATTACAAATTTCGCGCTTTCAAGTTCAAAAACTATTTGAGATACAAACGCTTTCATGCCCGCTTTCGTTTTTTCCAATAGCCTTTTAGCTTCATCCCTTCTATGAAAAATAGTTATACCATATATATTTTTAAAATGGTTTCTTGCTATAATTGTTGCAGGAATTGGATAATAACCTTCGTATCTAATCTTTGAACTCTCCCCACCTACTATTAGCAAGTAATTAAATTTTTTAGAATTTTGCTCTATCCAACTTTCAAATTCTTGCTTATCCATAATTACTGAAATTTTATTTACAATAATCTCCAAATCCCTATCAAAACTTTTTATCATCTCTCCAAATACAACATTGTCAATTTTCATTTTAAATGGGATAATTCTATGTCCTCTACTCCTCTCCTCTACTACTTCAGGAAGACTTATAAAATTTATGTCCAAAACTTTTGTAATATTTGCCACTTCAAATGCTTTTCTTTCTACTTTTGAAATATCCCACTCTAAAGGCGGCGGAATTACAGTGAATATAATCTCTAAATCCTTACAATTCAAAGCTGGAAAATTTTAAGGTCCTCTATTTAAAAACGCATTTATCCTACTAAGTGCTTCCTGTGAACTTCTTGCTCTTGAAATTGTTTCTATACAATAGTCTATAATTTCCTTATCTGTTCTTGGTCTTAGTTTGGTAAGTAATTGCTTTGTGAGTTTTATACCATTTTTCCCATTTTTCCTGATAATTTTAATAAATTCATTTACCTTTTCATCTAAGTTCTCATGCTTTACAACTTCATGAACAAGTCCCATGTGCTTAGCAGTATAACTATCAAAGATTTCTCCTGTAAGAAAATATCTTCTTGCATAGCTATCATTTACTTTTCTTATAGAAAATGTTGAAACAACAGCGGGGACAAGACCAAGTTTAACCTCAGTCCATCCAAACTTTGCACCTTCTTCACTAATTACTATATCACAGCAACTTATTAGACCCATACCACCACCAAGAACATATCCATGGACTTTTGAAATTAAAACACAAGAACAACTATCAATAGTTTCGTACATTTTCCACATTAAATATGCGGATTTTCTATTTTCTTCAAATGAACTTTCACCCATTCTTTTCATCCAGTCTAAATCAGCTCCCGCACAAAAACTATCACCCTCTCCATAGAGAATAACAACAAGAATATCTTCAGGAATATTACTAAATGCATGTGTTAGCTCTTCTATTAAATGTTCATTAAAAGCGTTTCTACTTTGAGGTCTATTTAAACCCACATATAAAACATCTTGCTCTTGTAAGATTTTTAAAAACTTATAATTTTCCATTCTTTGAAATTTTAAGGCAAAAGAAACTTTAAAATTTTTTTATGTTATGGGGGAGTGGTATTAGTGCATATCAGGCTGAGGGTGATAATGTAAATAGCGACTGGTGGGTTTATGATAAAGGAAAAAGTGCAAAAGCAAGTTATTTTTGGTATAAATGGAAAGATGATATTGAACTATTAAAACAATTAGGTCAAAACGCATTTAGGTTTTCCTTTGAATGGAGTAGAATTTACAAAAGCGAAAATGAAATAGACTATAGTGCACTTGATACATATAGAAAAATTGTAGATAAACTCTTAGAATACAATATAGAACCTATCGTTACACTATGGCACTTTAGCAATCCTATTTGGTTTTACAATAAGGGGGGCTGGTTAAGAAAGGAAAATATTGGTTATTTTCTTGATTTTGTAGAACTAATTAGCAAGTATTTTCAAGATATAAGATATTTTATAATTCTAAATGAGCCAAACGTGTATAGTTTTAAAAGTTATGTTGAAGGTTCTTGGCCACCTTGTGAAAAAAGCATAAAAAAAGCATTAATAACTTTAAACAATTTATCAAAAGCCTATATTAAAGCATATCAAATATTAAAAAATAGCAAAAGACTATTAAGTGTTGCACAAAACTTAGTTATTTTTAGACCTTATAAGCTTTACAATCCAATAAATGTTATTTCTTCGTTCTTAAATGACAAGTTATATAATTTCCTATTTTTGGACAAGGTAAAAAAATACCTTGACTTTATTGGCATAAATTACTATACGAGAGTTTTTGTAAAGTTCTTTTCTAATTTTGTATATAAAAAAGATAGGGACAAAAACTGTCTTGGATGGGAGGTCTATCCAAAGGGAATATATATTATTACAAAATTGGTATATAGAAAATACAAAAAGCCTATAATGATTACAGAAAATGGCATATGTACTAATAATGACTTTCAAAGAATTAACTTTATAAAGGAACATGTTGAGTATATAAAAAAGTGTATAAAAGAAGGCATTAAAATTATAGGTTATATTTATTGGGCTTTTTTGGACAACTACGAGTGGGCCGAAGGCTTTGGACCAAGGTTTGGTTTAATAGAGGTAGATTACGAAACAGGAAATAGGAAAATAAGAAATAGTGCTTATTTTTACAGGGAGTTAATATATAATGAAAAAAGATAGAACTATAAAAGACATTTTAAATGTTGTAAAAAAACTTCACTACATATATAGAAAAAACGAAAAAGTATTAGATGAAGTTGTAAATCTTAGAAATGAAATATTACGAAAGTTTTCACATATTGAAACATCAAAGTTGGCTTTGTTAGAATTAGAGAAATTAGAAAGAAGTGCAAGAAAATTGAGAAAAACTATTAAAAATGATAAGTTTGGTTTTCGTAAACTTTTTACAATTGTTCTTATTATTTTTAAGATAAAAAACATAAAAGAGTATAGAGACAAAGAAGTTCATATATGGTTGGAAGATAATGTTGCTATACATTTTGATTTTAAAGATGGTTCAGTTTCTATTACCAAGGATGGAGAAATATTAATTCTGTGAAAATCCCAATTATTACAGGTCAAACCGCAAGTGGAAAAACAGACCTTGCACAAAAGATAATAGAAAGATATTTGGATTTAGTAGTAATTTCAATTGATTCAAGGAAATTATATAAATACATGGATATAGGAACTGCAAAACCAAAGTTTCCATATAGAAATCACTATAAAATGATAGATTTAATTGAGCCAAATGAAGTATATAATGTAGGATTGTATTTTAAAAATGCACAAATTGAAATAAAAAAGGCACTTGAAAATAATAAAAAAGTTTTACTTGAAGGAGGAACTATTTTATATTTAAAGGCTATAATAGAAGGTCTTAGTATATTTCCAGAACCACCTTTGGATGTCATAGAGTATATTAAATCCAAAAAAACAGAAGAGCTATATAGTGAACTTTTAAAGTTAGATAAAGAGAGGGCTATTGAAATTCATCCAAATGATAGATTTAGAATAGAAAGAAGTTTAATAGTAGTTTTAACTGCAAATATGCCATATAAGGATGCATGCAGGGAATTTTATAAAAAGCCCGATTTTGAATATGAAGTATATATACTTGAGATTGAAAATAGGGCTTTATATAGGAATATTGAAAATAGAGTAAAAAATATGTTAAATGAGGGGCTCTTAGATGAAATAAATTTTTTAATTAAGAAATATTCAAAAGATGCAGTTGGATTAAAAAAAACTATTGATTATTTTGAGTTTATTGACTACTTTGAAGGAAAAATAAGCTTAGAAGATGCAATTAGAAGAACAATAGCAGATACTAAGGAGTTTGCAAGAAGACAAAAAAGATTTTTAAAGCAAGTTCAAGGAAAAAGATTGAATTCTGATGCTATTTTAAGAAATATCAGGTTTTCTACTTAATGCATAAAGATACTCTTGAACCCATCCAGCCCACTTTCCATACTTTCTTCTAAAGAATGCACTAATAGTTTTATATTCTTTATCAGTTAAACTTCTATTTTCTTTTAAATTTAGTTCATCTCTATAGTATTTAAATACCATATTTTTTATATGAACGTCTATTGGAAATGCTTCATCAAAGTCTAACGAAAATAACAATATGCAGTCAGCTATCTTATTTCCAATTCCTTTTATTGAAGTTAGGGTTTGGTGTGCTAACTCGTAATTGTAGTTTACTAACTTATAAAGATTAAAGCCATTTAGGACATGTTTTGAAAACTCAATAGCACTAATAACTCTATTTTCAAACCTTACTGGCAATTCTTTTAAGTCTTCTACTTTTAATTTAGATATAAACTCAGGAGTTGGAAATATTAGGTCTTTTGAATACTTCTTTGACAATAAGTAAACGCTTTTTGCTATATTATATACAGTATTTTGTGCAGAAAATATAAAAGTTATCGTGGTTTCAAATGGTTCTTGCCTTAATATTCTAATTCCTCTATGAATTAGTGCATCTTTTAGTATTCTATCCTTTTCCATAATTCTATATAGCTCAGTAATGTTTTTATCAAATTTAAAATAAAAGTGCAAAAATTCTTCAATATTTAAGGTTTTTCCTATTTGTGGAATATAGAACTTATCGCTACTTGATTTATAGTAAATATAATCTTTCTCCTGCTTTAAAGCTAAAAAATTGTTATATACTATACTCCAAATAAAGCCTTCACCATCTAATTTTGCATAACTAAACTTACCATCTCTATACAAACCCCATCTAAATGCCTGACCACAAGTTAACGTCTTATATAAGTCTAAATCATCTAAAATCTTAAATTTCCCTTGAACCATACTTATTTAAATATAGATTAATCTTGCTATCAAAGAAAAGAGGTCTATAGATTAATACATTATCTACTACATTTTCATTTACCACTATACTAAACTCTTCATCTTCTAATTTGAACTTTTCGTCAATAGACAAACTTGCTATAGTCTTTGAATTTGCCTCTATAGTCCTTATATATGGCTTTATATAACTATAGAATATTTCGCATCTGGATGCATAATATGAGCTTTTGTATATATGAGGAGAGAGAATAACTAAAGGTTTTACTTCTTTTGCTTCTGGTTCAATAAGTTTAAGATTTTTATATCGCATTGGATATTTTGCTAAATCATACTCATAATACTTAATTAGCTTTCTTATGCTTGGTATAAATGGAGGATAGTTTCTATACCTTGGTCTCTTATCAAAATCCACTTCACTATAATAGTAAATCTCTTTTTTCATGAGTTTTCTAATATCTTCAATTGAGTCTATTTTTAAAGAAATGCCAAATCTTTTAATCAAACCTTTAAATATCCACCATGAAGGCATACTGTCTTCATAATTTAATAGTGCTTGCTTGTGTATTTGAACTCTTCCTTCAGTATTCGTTCTAGAGCCATCCTCTTCAAATATTGTAGTTTCTGGCAAGATATATTTTGCATACTTTATAGAATAGTCAGCAAAAGGAGAAATATATATAACAATAGGTATTTTACTTAATGCACTTTCAATTTCAGACCTGTTAGGATATTCTAATAATAAGTCCGTATGCCATAAAAATAGAACTTTTATTTTTCCTAAGTTTGCCTTCTCTATAATCTCATATATACTTTTATCCTTAAAGCCTACATCTATAAATCCCTGTTTATTTGGTTTTGTTCTTAATATTAAAACTTTGGCATTATCATGATAAATACTTGCTATTAGAAGATTTCTCAAAACTCTATATGGCAAGTTATCAGGTAATATTAATACAGTCTTTCCCCGAAATTCATTATTTTTAACTTTTAGTGAAAGTTCATATGCAACTTTTTCAATCTCATATGGATGAAATATAATACCTTTTGCCCAATTTTCAAGTATATATCTTTCCTTATAGTAATTATATACAAAAATATTAGCTCCATTTCTGCTTGACCTAATTAGTCTTATTCCAAGAATAGGAAAGCTATTTTTAATATCTCCAAAAATAATAATATTCTTAGCATCGTCTATATCACTTATGGTAGCATTTGATATAGAATATCCAAAAACCTCTTCAATAGCATCCTCTCCTATCTCTGAAAAGCCTACATTTTCAGTAAATAGTATTTCCTTAAATAGTATCTTTGAAAGATATGCGCTTTCGTTTGAACTTCTTGCAGAGGTAATAAGTGCCACTTCTTCACTATTTACATCTTTTATATCACTATAAATTGCATCTAATATGTATTCCCAATTTACACTTCTATATGTGCCATTTTCCTTTATTGTAGGATATGCTATTCTATTGTTTGCATTTATCCAACTATAGGAATATCTTTCCCTATCTGAAAGCCAATAGTCATTTACTTTTGGATTATCTCTTGAGGTTATTCTATATACTTTAAATAAGTTAGTTCTTCTTCCACCGATTTCAAATGGTCCTCTACTCTTTGGATATTTCTTTCTTATATCTACATAAATATTAGAACCAATTGAATCATCAGGAGCAATGCTTTCAATACTTTCTATTTCCCAAGGTCTTGCCTTAAATTTATAACTTCCATCATTTATTGCACCAAGCGGACATATTTCCCACATATTACCAGAGAATTCATTTTCAATAATTTCCTTTTTCCATACTCCAAATACTTCATACCACCCTCTATTGTAAGTTCCCCATTCAGTTCCTCCACCAATCAAATGAAAGAATCTACTACATCTATCGCACTCAATACACCTGTTCGGATACAAGTCTAAAAATGGACTAAAGTTCTTTCTTTCAAATTCTCTTTTTGGAAATTCATATCTACTCCTATCACTACCAAATCTTAATGTTAATTCCTGTAAATCGCACTCCCCTCCAGCATCACAAGTAGGACAATCAAGTGGATGATTTAATAGTAAAAGTTCTAATACACCTTTTTGAATATCATTTTTAATTACATTACTATTAGTAATAATTTCCATGTTTTCTTGACATAATGTGGCACAAGCAGGCATAATCCTTGTGCTATTTGAAATTCTTACTTCTACATTGCAAATTCTACAAGCTGCAACATAAGGCATTTTTGGATGATAACAAAAAACAGGAATAAATATATTATTTCTCCAAGCAACTTCTAATATAGTTTCCCCATCTTTAAATTCATATTCTTTTTTGTCTATTACAATCTTTGGCATATTTAAAATTTTAAACTTTTAAATATAGATGTATCTTTCTTGCAAGTTTTTCACCAATACCCGGAACCTTCTTTAACTCTTCAATACTTGCTTTTCTAATTTTCTCTATACTTCCAAAATACCTAATAAGTTCAAGTTTTTTTCTTTCGGATATTCCTGGTATAGTGTCTAAAATTGAAGTTTTTGGCAGTTTTTCCCTTAGTTTTCTTTGATACTGAAGGGCAAATCTATGAGCTTCATTTCTAATATGTTGAATTAGTCTTAAAGCAAGGGAATGAACTGGTAAGCTTATAACTTTTCCATTTTCTAATACTATTTCTTCATACCTTTTTGCAAGTGCTATAGCTCTTATGCTCAAGTTAAATTCTCTTATAACTTTTAAAGCACTATTTAGCTGACCTATACCACCATCTATAAGTATTAAATCTGGCAAATCCTTATTTTCCTCCAATAGTCTTCTAATTCTTCTCCTTACTACTTCCTCAATAGACTTATAATCATCTATCTTTCTATCTTTTAAGTTTTTTATTTTATACCTTCTATATTCCCTCTTTTGCGGTCTTCCATTTATAAATACTACTACTGAGCCTACTTTACCTTCTCCATAGTAATGAGATATATCTATTGCCTCAATTCTTTCAACCTTTTCTAATTTTAATAACTTCTTTAGTTCTTCAATTGAAGGATGCTCTTGCTTTTTAGATAAACTATTTACATATCTTTTTAAATTCTCTTCTGCATTTTCCATAGCAATTCTATAAGTTTTCATTTCTTCACTATTTGGCTTTCTAATTATAATATCCCTATTTATCCTTGAGCTAATAAGATTTTTAAAATCATTTAAAAATTCTTCTGAGAATTCGTAGTCTATAACTAATGACCTAAAATTCAAAAGAGCATTTTCGTAGTGAGTTAAAATAAATTTTTCTATATGATTGTCTAATGAAGAGGTAATGATATATTCTTCTTTTCCTATTACTCTACCATTTCTCCATATAATTTTTGAAATGCTGGTGTATTTATTAGATATAGCATAGCCAATAAAGTCTCTATCTTCGCTCCCATCAGTCCAAATGCCATTTGTATTAGAAATTTCCAAGATAGCCCTTAGACCATCCCTTAACTTTATTGCCTTTTCAAACTTTAACTCTTTTACACTACTTTCTATTTCTTCCCTTAGGTATTTTTCAATACTTTCAGTATTTCCCTTTAGTAGTTCAATTGCAAGGCTAACACTCTTATTGTATTCTTCTTTACTTATTATTTTTGCACAAGGTCCAGAGCACCTTCCTATGTGATATTCTATACAAAGCTTATGTTTTTTTTCTGAAGGAAGTCTTAGATTGCAGTTTCTTATTTTAAATATCTCTCTTGTAATAGATATTAGTTTTCTTGGAAAAGAAGGATTCACATACGGACCAAAGTATATTTTATTTTGTTCTTTTGTATTTCTTGTTATTTCAATTCTTGGAAATTCTTCTTTTGTAATTGCTATATAGGGATATGGTTCTCCTTTTAGTTTTATGTTATATGGAGGGTCATACTTTCTAATTAGTGAAAGTTCTAATAAGAGTGCGGATTTTTCATCGTCAGTAATAATATAGTCAATACTATTGGATTTTTCAATTAGTTCAATAACTTTTTGGGATTTATCACTTAAATACGAACTTAATCTATTCTTTAAGTTTATTGCTTTTCCTACATATAGGACCTTTTCGTTTTTTTTAAATAGATATACTCCTGGCTTTTCTGGAACATTTTCTAAGATTTTCCTTAAATCTATCATTTTAGAAAATCATAAATACTTTTAAATAGTCTATATCCATCTTTTGAGCCTTCAGAAAGTATACCATCAAATCTCCTTTCAGGATGAGGCATAAGCCCCAAAACATTAAATTTTCTATTTAAAATACCCGCAATATTCATAATAGAACCATTAGGATTATCTACATATTCAAAGCATACTAAGTTATCTTTATATAAACTTTTTGGATTTTCATGAAAATATCTTCCATCTGAGTGTGCAATTGGAATTTTTAGAATTTCACCTTTTTCATAATATTTCGTAAACGGACTATCATTATTTATTACCTTGATTTCTATTAGCTTGCATATAAATCTATTATTTACATTTCTTAAAAGACCACCTTCTAAGATATTTGCTTCGGTTAATATTTGAAAACCATTGCAAATACCAAGCAATAATCCCATTTCTTTTTCTATAAATTCATATATACTTTCCATTATTGGAGAAAACTTTGCAATTGCACCCGGTCTTAAGTAGTCTCCATAGGAAAATCCACCAGGTAAAACTATTAGTCTATAGTTAAAAATATTTTTTTCCTTATGAAATACGAAGTCTACATCAAAATTTAATTTCTTTAGGGCATAATAAACATCTCTATCACAATTTGAACCCGGAAATACTACAACTCCAGCCTTTATCATATATTAAAGCCATACGTCCTTAAAACTTCCCTTCCATCTTCAGTAATTCTATCCATGGTCCAAGGTGGTTCAAATGTAATTTCTACATTTACATCAGTTATGCCTTCTATTTGCATAAGTTTATCTTTTATTTCAAAAGCAATAGTATCTCCAATAGGACAACCTGGTGCAGTCAACGTCATCAATATATCTACTTTTCCCTCTTCAGTAATCTCAATACCATATATTAATCCAAGATCTACTATATTTACAGGTATTTCTGGGTCGTATACTGTTTTAAGAACTTCAATAATATGCTCTTTTTTAATAGTAGTCATATAAAAATTTTAAAGCTCATAAATACTTTATAATTTTGGTGATGCTTGAATTAATAATAATTTCGTATTTTGGAAAAAACAAGATACAATATAAGAGTTTTGATTGGAAAGTTGCACAAAGTGAACATTTCAAGGTTTTTTACTATGATGGAGGGGAGCATTTAAAGGACTTTGCAATATCTGTTCTGGAAAAAGCTTTTGATGAATTTAAAACTATAATGCCAAGAATACCAAAAAACAAAATACCTGTTATTATATATAATTGTCCTGAGGACTTTAGACAAACTAATGTAATATTTGATTTAATTGATGAAGGTGTGGGGGGTTTTACTGAAGTATTTAAAAATAGAATTGTTGTACCATTTTCTAACTCTTATGAGGATTTTGAGCATGTTTTAAGACATGAGCTTGTTCATGCTTTTCAATATGAAGCACTTTCTACAACAGGAGCGCTACTTTCTAATATAACAAGGGTTCCGCTGTGGGTAATGGAAGGTATGGCGGAATATCTTTCAATCGGTTGGGATATTACGGGTGAAACTTATATGAGGGATTTAGTGCTAAACGACTTAGTTGTCCCACTTGAGCAACTATCGTTTTATGGTGGTTATTTAATATACAAGCAAGGTCAGGCGGTATTTTACTTTATTGAAAGAGAATATTCTAAAAATAAATTAAAGGAGTTTATTTCCAATGTTTTGACAATATATGATATAAATTCTGCAATAAGAAGGGCTTTTGGTATGAGTTTTGAGGAGTTTTCAAGGAAGTTTAATATATTCTTAAAGGAGAGATACTATCCTGATGTAAAAGAATTTAAATTTCCTTCTAATGTAGTTAGAATTACTAATAGAAAAAAGGGTCAAGGATATTTTAATATTGCACCTGCGATAGATCCAAATGCAAACAAAGTTGTATTTATATCAGATAGAACTGACTATACTGATATATTCGTATCAACTATTACAGGTTATTCTCAAAGGAAAATTATATCAGGTCAAACCAAACCTGATTTAGAAAACCTTCATCTTCTTTCTGCAAAAATAGCATTTTCAAACGATGGAGAAAGTTTTGCATTTTCTGCAAGGGGAAGAGGACGTGATATTATATATATTTCAAACCTAAATGGAAAAATCATAAAGAAAATTGATTTTAAGGAACTTGATGGAGTAAACTATCCAAGCTTTTCAAAGAATAACAATTTAATAGCATTCGTAGGTTTAAAAGACGGAAAACAGGATATTTATGTATATAACTTAAGAACAAAGGTTCTAAGGAGGCTAACTAACGACTATTTTAATGATTTATTTCCTGTTTTCTTGGATAACCAAAATATATACTTTATAAGCGATAGAAATGAGAATATCTATAACTTCGGTAATTATGCGGTTTTCAGGTATGATTTAAATAATGATAGTATATACCAAGTAAGCCCATATTTTGGTAAGGTACACTATTTTGAACTTAGAAATGGAAATCCAGTTTTAGCATTAGAATATAGAGGGACAATAAATGTTTTTGAATATAATAATAATAGGCTTTATAAACTCACCAACTTTATTAGTGCAGTATATAGCTTTTCTTTTGATAAATCAGGTAGTAAAATGGTAATAAATTTACAGCATGAAGGAGCAAGGGAGATTTTCTATTTGCCAGAAGTAAGAATTATTGATAGTGTTGAAATTCCAAGTAGTAATTTTTCTAACTTTCAGTTAATGGACTATAAAAATTATAAATATAGAACTGAACTTTCACTAAGTTGGCTTTCAGGATTTGCAACAGGTGATGCATTTGGAATTGGTGGATATATTACTTTTGGTTTTAGCGACTGGACTGGAGATAACTGGATAATATTTCAAACTCAATCATATGTTCAAGATATTACTAATGCTACATTTTTCTTGGACTATCTTTATTTAAAACGAAGATGGGATTTAAATGCTTCAACCTATCAATATTGGACAATTAACTATATTGATGCTTTTAATAAGTATAGCTACGATAAAATACTTGGAAGTGGTATAAAACTATACTATCCGTTTAGTAGATTTGATAGGTTAGAGTTTGGAGTTTCTTATAACTACTATACAAGGTTTTTGGGTGATTTTACAATATTCGGCTTTTTCTTAGATACAGTCTTGTATAAAAATAGTTTTAGTGGTTATTTTGCTTTTTCAAGAGATAAAATTTTGTATTATCCTTGGGGACCTGTAAATGGTCATGGATTTCTTATAGCCTTCCTTCCATCTCTTCCATTTTCCCAAATTAAGAATAATATAGTTTATGGAGATTTTAGATATTATCTAAGATTTGCAAAAAGATATACTTTAGCATTTAGAACAATTGGATATAAGTCATTTGGAGAGGACAATGAGGGCATCATTTTATATGGTCCTGATTTAATTAGAGGCTGGACGCTTGATACTATTCTTTTAGGAAATAATGCATTTATAACTAATTTAGAATTTAGGTTTCCATTTATAGACTATCTAAAACTTGGTTTTCCAATCCCTATAACAATATCTTCAATTAGAGGGGCAATATTCTATGATATAGGTTCTACTTGGTTTGATGAAGAAGTATTTAAATTCTTTGATGGAGATAGTTTGTATACTCCAAAATCTTCTGTTGGATTTAATATATCAATTTTTCTTGGATTTGGAAATGTTTATTTTAATTGGGCGTGGAGAACGAATTTAAGGAATATAGAAAACAAAGCAAAATTTAGCTTTTATTTGGGTTTGGATTATTAGGATACTTTCACTTTAAAATTTAAAAACTATGATAGTTAATCTTTTAATAGCGTTGAGTAGAGTGTTGAATAACTATGAACCAGAAGCTGTAAAAGAATGGATGAACTCCTATGTGTACAATCTAAACGGCTTCACACCGAACAAAGGGCAAGTAGCTACGGATGAAGGAAAAGAGGCAAAAGAAGTCATATTCTATACGAGAAATGGAAATCTAACTGCATACATAACAGAAAAAGGAATAAGCTATGTAATAAACACAAAAGATAACTTCTCAAGAATAGACTACGAGCTAATAGGCTCAAGAATAGACAAGAGCAAAGTAGAATACTACGATGAACTACCGGGCTATGAGAATTACTACTTAGGACATTGTCCTGATGGCATACTATTTGTAAAGAGTTATAGAAAAGTAGTAATAAATGAAGTATATCCAAATATCAACTGGGTATTTAGATATGACGAATATGGGAGATTGCATCATGAATTTGAGATAAAGAAAGGAGG
>JANXBH010000020.1 GCA_025060695.1 Caldifarciminota bacterium
ATCCAATATCAAATACTTTATTTTCCTCCGAAAGCTCTTTAAATAGTTGTATCAATACCGCACTTGGACCTTTCATATCAAACGAACCCCTACCTTTTAATATATTGCCTTCAATTTTGGGCTCAAACAAGTCCTCACTTGCATCTACCACATCTAAATGACCAACAAAGAAAATCTTAGGTTTTTTAGTATCCTTAAATAGTACTACAAGTGAGTGTTTTTGATTTTTTTCATACCTTTTAATTATTAAATTTTTATTTTTGAGATAGTTTTCAACAAAATCCACTATATTTTTTAGTTCGTATGGATTTTGCGCAACCGTTTTAAATTTAATAAGTTCAATTAATAGACTTTTTATATTCATTAATAGAAAAGTTTAAAGCAACTTAGAAACTATAGCTTTAAAATTTCCACCTATGCTACTAACTCTTGTAATCTTACCAATAATAATCTTTGTAATAGCTTTTGGAATATTCTTTGTTTTTAGCTTCATACTTTCACACTTTACTAACTTTTACATTAAGAGTTTTTTAGAACTATTGGTAATATTAATAGCTGCTCCAATATCCGCAATTTTAGTAATATATACTGAAAGAAAATTTGCAGCAAGACTACACTCAAGAATAGGTCCTTATCTTGTAGGAAGACCTCATGGATATTTACAGCTTGTAGCGGATGCTCTAAAAATGCTAATGAAAGAGGATAGTATACCAAAACAAGCTGACAAGTTCATTTTTAATTTATCACCAATTATATTTACCGCATCAAGTATTTTAGCATTCTCAGTAATACCTCTATCTGAAAAAGTAGTATTTATAAATTGGGATTTAGCAATATTATTTTTACTTGCCGTAGGTTCAATACCTATTATTTCAAGCACACTTGCAGGTTGGTCGTCCAATTCAAAGTATCCTATGATTTCCGCAATTAGAACAGCAGGAGTTCTTTTGGCATATGAAATTCCACTTGTTTTATCTATATTATCAATAGCAGTTTTAGCTAATAGTTTTAACTTAATTGAAATAGTTAAAGCACAAAGTAATATGCCATTTATACTTATTCCAATTATTGGACAGATTTCATTTATAGTGTTTTTACTATGTGCTCTTGCTGAAACTAACAAAGCACCATTTGATATTTCAGAGGCTGAAAGTGAGCTTGTTTCAGGAGTAAATGTAGAATACTCGGGCATGAAATTTGGACTATTTTACCTTGGAGAATATTTATTTACTGTAGTTAACTCGCTATTAATTACACTACTATTTCTCGGAGGGTGGCATGGACCAAAGTTTTTACCTGATTGGGCGTGGACTATATTAAAAGCATATTTTGTATACTTACTTTTGCTTTTAATTAGATGGAGTTATATGCGTCTTAGATTGGACCAACTTATAGAACTATCTTGGAAATGGTTAATTCCAATATCTTTTGTAAATTTAATACTTGCAATTTTGTATAGGCTATATATAGGAGGATAGGACATGAGTGGTATTGATATAATTATTCTTATTCTTATAGCCTTTGGACTACTAAATGGTTTAAAAAGTGGTTTTGTTTCAGAACTGATTGCACTCATTTCACTTATTTTAGCAATATTTCTTTCATTAAATCTTTACGGAGTTCTTATGCCATATTTGAAAAATGAAGTTTTTTCCATTGTAGGAATGTTTATAATAGTATATTTTTCAAGCCAATTCATTTTAAATCTTGTAGCTAAACCATTTAAAATAGCAATGGGAGGTACTGTAGTTAATAAAATTCTTGGAAGTATCTTAGGCGCGATTGAAATGGCTCTATTTGTAAGTGTATTAGCTTATTTTATTCGTTGGTCAAACTTTTATGCTCAATTTTCGCAAAATAGTAAAGTTCTTAAATTAATAGAAGAAAGAACATTTCCAATATACGAGAAGATATTTAAGAAAGATGAAAGAAATAATACTTAGCTTTTTTACAGGATTTATTACTGGACTTTTGTTTTCTTTATTAAAGCTACCAATTCCCGCACCACCGAATATTGCAGGTATTATGGGAATAGTAGGTATATTTGCAGGTTATTTTTTCTATACATTCGTATTTAAAAAATAGTTATTTCATCTCTATTCAACCCATATGAGACATATTTAATCTTTCTATTTAGATAGCTTTCAATAAAACTTATAAATTCACTTGCACCTTTGAAATTATCAAATCCTTTAAATTTCTTATAAACTGGCTTTACACTTTCCAAATTATATAAAATAGGAAAGTCCAATATTCTTCCATTGTATTCGTAAGCAACGCAAACGTTTATTTCTTTGAGTCCAAATAATACATCAAGCTTCGTTAGTACGAGTTCATGAATATCATTTAAAAAAACAGCATATTTTAACAATACTAAGTCAAGCCATCCACATCTTCTCGGTCTTCCAGTAGTAGAACCATATTCATTTCCTACATTTCTTAAATAATCACCTATTTCATCGTTTAGCTCCGTAGGGAATGGACCCTTACCAACCCTTGTAGTATAAGCCTTAAATACACCAATATTTTTATTTACCATACTCATAGGAATTCCTAAATTTATTCCTATTGAAGAGACTATAGTATGAGAACTTGTAACAAACGGATATGTGCCAAAGTTTATATCTAACAGTGTTCCCTGTGCCCCTTCAAATATTATACCTTCTTTTTGGTTCATTATTTCATATTGCACATCCGCACTATGCTCTTTTAAGAATTTTCTAAAGTTTAAGAGATATTCATATACCTCATCAAAATCTATCATTTTTTCCTTATAACCATAAACTAATACACTATTGAACTTATAGCTTCTTTCAAGTGCCCTTCTTAGCCTTTTTTCGTCAAGAATATCAAAAACCCTAACACCTACTCTTGCATACTTATCCCTATACGCCTGAGATATCCCTTTCTTAGTGGAACCAATACCATCCAATTTTTCCTCATATTCATCCTCCAAAATATGATATGGCAAAATAATATTAGCTCTATAGTCAATAAGAAGTTCAAAATTAATATCACTTAGTTGTTCTATTTCTTTTTTTAGCAGTTCAAGATTTATTACCACACCACTTCCTATTATTGCCCTTTTATTTCCCCAAAGAAGACCACTTGGTAATTGGTGAAACGTATATTTTTTATTATTTACATATACCGTATGACCAGCATTTGGACCACCTTGAAATCTAACTATAGTTCTATAGTCCTTTGCAAAATAATCTACAATTTTTCCTTTTCCCTCATCACCCCATTGAAGTCCTAATATTGATATATTTTCCACAAAGAAATTTTAAGGCTATAAAAAAACTTCTTTTAATACCTTTGCAGTATTAGAATGTATTTTTACTAAATCCTCAAACTTCCTGCTATATCCACCCGCTAAAACTACCACTATTGGAATTTTTCTCTCATATGCACTTTTAATTACAATTTCATCTCTTTTCTTTATTCCTTCAATAGTTAAAGATAAATTTGCAAGCATATCATCATAATATACATCAGCTCCAGCAACGTATATTATAAACTCAGGTGAAAACTTTTTAAAGATATTATCTAACGCATCAATTAATATTTTTAAGTATTCTTCATCATCTATATTCTCTTCAAGACCAATATCTAAGCTACTTTTTTCTTTTGGTATTGGATATAACCACTCTTGATGCATAGAAAATGTAAATACATTACTATCACTTCTAAATATATGTGCAGTTCCATTTCCTTGATGAACGTCTAAGTCAATTACAAGTGTTTTTAAATTTATTTTCCTAATAGCATATGCTATATCATTTAAATAGCAAAAACCTTCCGCATGGTCCTCATATGCATGATGAAAACCTCCTCCACAGTGAAAAGCATAACCATTTTCAAGTGCTAATAAACTTGCTTTGTAAGTTCCATTACATGCTAAGAGAAATAGTTCTAATATTTCTTTATTTAACGGAATTTCAGAATATGCAGTTCTTTTTGTAATTCTTAGATTTCTTAGGTCTTCTATATACTCTCTTGTATGGACTATTAGAAGTTCATCAAGTGTAATCATATCAGGCTCTAAAACCTCATCCTCCCTTAAAGTCCCTTCTTTTACAAGTTTTTCATAAACACCTCTATATTTAGTTGTTCTAAAAGGATGATTTCCAAAGTCTACTACATATTTATTACTATATACAAACCACTTCATTACGCTTTAAAATTTTAAATCTAAGTATGAAAGTTGCAATTGGTTCAGACCATAGAGGTTATAGATTAAAGGAAGAAATAAAAGAATATTTAAATGAAATTAAAGTAGAGTTTGAAGATTTTGGTACTTTTTCAGAAGAAAGTTATGACTATCCTGATGTTTCATTTAAATTAGCAGAGAGTGTTTCAAGAGGAATATATGAATTTGGTATTTTAATTTGTTCAACAGGACAAGGGACAAATATTAGTGCAAATAAGGTAAAAAACATTCGTTCTGCACTTTGTCCCAATCCTACATTTGCAAGAT
The DNA here is from genome assembly GCA_025060695.1 of Caldifarciminota bacterium. Classification (GTDB taxonomy): domain Bacteria; phylum Hydrothermota; class Hydrothermia; order LBFQ01; family DSFT01; genus DSFT01. The sequence continues at coordinate 4,481 of JANXBH010000020.1, forward strand.
TAGCAAGAGAACACAACAATGCCAATATTATAACCTTACCTGCGGACTTTATTAATATTGAGGACGCGAAAACTTCTATTCTTATATTTTTAAGTGCAAAGTTTTTAGGAGGAAGACATGAAAGAAGAGTAAATAAAATAAAACTATATGAAGGAGGTAAGTATGAGAACTTATAAATATATAGTGCTAATCTTGCTTATATCATGTGGGGGAGAAAATATAGAATGGTCAAAAGCAAAGTTAGAAGATGCTTATAGACCTTATTCAATTGAAAAAGGATTGATTGAATATAAGTATTCGGGAGAAGAAGAAGGCAAGGAAACTGTTATTTTTAAGGATTGGGGACATTGGCAAGTAAGGATAAAGGAAACCCAGTCTCAAAACGTGCCAAGAAAGAGATTTGAACTTATAACACCATCAGAAATAGTAAGCTATCAATCCACATGTAAATGCTTGCAATATAAAATTGTAAAGGAAGGAGATGAAAATAAAGGAGTTTATTACTACGATACAACGAATGGGGAGTACGTTCAGGGAAATCCTTATTGTATAAAACAGAAGAAAGAAGTAAGAGAAATTGGTGGTATAAGACAGCTTACCTGCGTAGAATATGACTGGGAAGGCTCAATAAGACCAAATGCTATGTACTACGTTCTTCTTTCAGTATGGGACACTGCATCACCTAAAACAAAACAAAAACTTGGTCCTCTTATGAGACAATTTGCAAAAGAGATGTCCATAGGATTTATATATGCATCCGCTATAGTTGAAATGCCCACTAAAAAGGATATCGCTGGCAAAAAAACAACATTTTATAAAGTTCAAAACAGAGACGTAAGGCTATTTATTTGGAATAATATAATTCTTGGAAGTGAAGTAATAAGCGAAGCCGGTAAGAAAATAATAGTAGAAGCTATAAAAGTAGACGAAAATCCTAAGATAACTGACGAAACATTCAACATACCACCAGATTTCCCCCATCCTGTAAAATACGATACAACTTCTCTTATATTTAAAAGAGAAAAGAATTTAGCACAGCAGCTTATAAACATTTATCTCTCGGAAAAGGGAGGCGGAATGTAAACTTTGCTCTTAAATTACTTAATCTTCAAAAATTACAAGGTTTTTTTAGTAAGTTTTATTGTATTTTTAGTTGTTGGTATTATTTTTTCTTTTCTTGAAAGAACGTATTCAATTTATACATCCGAGATTAAGATTTTTAAAGAGTCATTCTATACAGAAAGCAGAAATCTACTTCCATATCTATATAATCAAAATGTAGACGAGCAAAATAATTTTTCCATTATTGCGGATATTATAAGTAGAGATTTAATAGAAGGTTTTATAAAGAAATACAATTACAATTTTAAAATTATTTCAAAAGAACCAAAACAACTCAAAATATATGACATAAGAATAAATAAACCATTAGAAGTAGGAAAAATATATAAAGTTAAAACCAATACTCCAGGAGAAATTGAAATTACTTCAGATAAAGATGGATTTGTTAATATTTTAGCAATAGAATATTATGAAGCTTATAATAATTTCTTAAGAACAATGAACATAAAGATGCTTGAAATAGGTGAAATAATAGGTGATAAAAGCCAGAACAATGTTTTAAGTGTTGCAAGCACCGAACCGAGAGTTATTTTAATCACACTATCATCGTATGAACCATTTATAAATGAATTAGGAAGAAAGTTTAAAAATTATCTTATTGAATACAATTTGAAAAAGAAAATAGAAAAATTTGGAAAAGGAAAAGAATTTATAAGTAATCAAATAGAAAACTATCTTGCAGAATTAGACATTTTAAACTACAAAATCAGAACTTATCAAACCAATAATAATTTTTTACTTGACGGTAAAACAAATCCAATGTTTGAAGAATTAATAGAAATAAGGAAGAAAAAAGATCAATTAACCTTTGAAATTCAATCATTAAAAGAATGGTTAAATAATTCTATAGATGAAAACGAAATAGTAACAACCGACGCTTTTATTATAAAATCAATAGGCGAAATAATAACGCTTAAAGATACTCTCAATTTAATTCGTATAAAATATGGACTAAATAGTCCTGAATATATTTCAGTTTATAGTGCATATAATAAACAAAAGGAGCACTTAAGCGAAAAAGTTAGAGAAAGGATAAAGAATTTAGAAACTCAAGTGAAATTATTAGAAAAAATGTTAAAGAAAATAGAAAACGAAATAAATTTTTCTCTCGAAATAGAGAGAGAAGCACTAAGTTTAGTTTCAAGAAAGAAAACTATAGAAGATATTATAACATTGCTTTTTCAGAGAATGGAAGAAATAAAAATTCAAGAAGCGGAAATAGTACCAGATATTAGAATACTTGAATTTACTGAAAAACCCTATATTTCAGTAAAAGGTAGAAATTGGATAAGAAACATACTATTTTCAACGTTATTTTCGGTATTTTTTTCAATAGCTTTTATAATTTTGAAAGAATATAGAACAAATGCAATAAAAAATGCGGACGACATAGCTTTAAAACTTGATATCAAAAAGATTTACCTATTACCAAAAGTATCCGATCTTGGATACTTACCATTTAATGTTTTAAAGGAGCAGAACTATAGGAAAATATTAGAAGGTCATCTATACATAGAAAGCTTCAGGATGCTAACTTTGGAAAATGAACTGCAAAATAATACACTATTCGGTATTACAAGTTCCATACAGGGTGAAGGTAAAAGCTTTGTATCAATTAATCTCGCAAGTACAATAGCCATGATGAATAAAAAAGTAATTCTTTTAGATTGCGATGTAAGAAAAGGAGATTTAACAAAATTAGTCATAGATACTAATAACTTAGGTTTATCAGATTTACTACATAATGATTTTGAAAATCTTATACATAAGCTGTTTGACAATTTATACATTATATCAAAAGGTTTAAACTTAATTGACCCAATTGCAATATTTTCTAGTAAAAGATTTGAAGAATTATTGTTATACTTAAAGAAAGAGTTTGATGTGGTTATTTTAGATTTACCACCAGTTTTGAGAATTGCGGAAACTAGAATAATTATGGACAAAGCAGATTTTGTTATTTTCGTTATGCGAGCTGATTATACAGAAATAGAAAATGTAAAGAGCTCTTTAAATAGTATTCCAAAAGAGAAATTAAAGGCTTATATACTTAATTCGGTTGACTTTAGTTCAAGCTACGGTTATAGGCAAAAATACTACTATAGAATGACATGAGAGTATTTATACCAAGCGGAGGTTCAAACAGAGGAGCATTGTAAGTAGGAACTATTGGAGTATCAATTGGGCTTTAAAATCAGTTTGGGTAAATAAGGTTTACAAATTCAGAAGTTTAAAAGTGTTATAGACTTAATATTAGCTTCTACTTAGCATGAGAAATTCAGACTTTGCATAGAGGAAAATTATTGACGTGGGCTATGAAATATTTTCAAAAATATCTAATTTAAGCTATTTAAAAGCACAATATTATGAATTATTCTTTACTTCAAGCAAAAAACTAATTCGCCCTTCTTAAATTCTTTAGTTCTCTTTTTATTTCCCTTTCTATTATCCTTTCCTTTATCTTTTCCTTCTTTTCGTATTTCTTCATACCCTTTGCAAGTGCTATTTCCATCTTTACTAAATGATTTTTTAGGTATATTTTTAGCGGAACAATAGTAAGTCCTCTTTCTTTTGATTTTCCAATTATTCTGTCTATTTCTTTTCTATGAAGTAGTAGTTTTCTTGGTCTTTCGGGGTCTAACTTTTCATGCGTAGAAAATTCATATGGTGCAACGTACATATTTATTACAAAAAGCTCTCCTTTTTTTATAATTATAAAACTATCCTTAAAGGACACTTTTCCCATTTTAATAGATTTTACCTCTGAGCCCTTAAGTTCTATACCCGCCTCATAAGTTTCTAATATTTGATATTCTGATTTTGCTTTTTTATTTTCTAATATGGTTTTCATTATCTAAAACTTCCCTTAAAAGTTCATATGGACTTTTCTTTGAAATAAAACCATTTTCTAATATTTTGTTTACATCTACCTTTGAAACAAAGGTTTCCCATAGTTTTTCCTTGGCAAGTTCTTTAAACTCTTCATAATACCTCTCTTTTCTCATTTTTTCCAATCTTCTATTTGCTCTTATATATTCTTTATGTTTTAGTATTGCACTATATATCTCATCTATCCCAATACCTCTGACTGCACTAGATTTAATAATTATGGGTTTCCAATTCTTATCTTTAGTACTAAAGCCCATATCAACAGCAGTTTTCAAATCCATATAGAATCTATCCGCACCTTCTCTATCTGATTTATTTATTACAAATATATCTGCAATTTCTATTAATCCTGCTTTCATAGCTTGTATTCCATCTCCTGACTCAGGCACAAGTATTACTATAACTGTATCTGATGCTTTTATTATATCAAGCTCTATCTGACCAACTCCTACTGTTTCTATAAATATTGGGTCAAAGCCAAATGCATCGCACACATCAACTACAGAAATAGTAGTTTTTGCAATACCTCCAAGACTTCCTCTACTTGCCATACTTCTGATATATATACCTTCATTAGTGGCTTCCATCATTCTAAATCTATCTCCAAGCAAAGCACCACCTGAAAAAGGAGAAGATGGATCAACCGCTACTACTGATGGATTATAACCCTGCTTTTTAAAATATACAGACAACTTATTTATTAGTGTAGATTTTCCAGCACCTGGTGGTCCTGTAATTCCAATTCTATGTGCATTTCCTATATTCTTGTAAATCTCAGAGAGTATAATTTCCGTATCAATGTTATTTTCTACTCTTGTAATAATTTTAGAAAGTGCAATTCTATCTTTACTTTTAAACTTTTCAAGTATTTCTATTGTGTGCATCTAATAAAAATTTTAAAGTTTGATGAAATATTATTCTTTCATAAATAAGCTTTACTCTCTCTTCGTTTATATTTTTCTCTCTTATTAGTGCTTTTCCGTCCTTAAAGAGTACAATTGATAGCCCATCACATTTTAAAGTCAAAGATATTGGATTTAAAATTTTTTCACAATTTTCAATACGATCAATAATTTCATTAAAATCCATATCTATTGAATTTATCATATAAACATGTGCTGTATCATTTCCACAAAGTACTTGAACTTTATAAGGAATTTTAATTTTTAATTGATTCTGAGAAGGCTTCATTTTTGAAACCTCTCCATTTTTTATATATGTTCCTATCTCTGAGTCTTTTATAAAAAACTCGATATCCTCCTGACTAATTTCATATCTATCAAAAAAGCTAATTTTATGATAAAACTCCTTAAGTTCATCAATAATTGAGCTTAAATTATATTCCTTTGAAAACTTTCCAAGTAAATATTGATCACCATTTAAAAACAGAAAAATACCTATCTCGTTATTTTCAAGAATAAGCTCATTGTCCAAAAATTTACTAAAAATATCTGGTTTTAGATTAATTATCATTTTGGTCTTAATTGTGGAAATGGAATAATATCTCTAATTGATGGTTTATCTAACAGAATCATACAAATTCTGTCAATTCCAAAACCAATACCTCCCGTAGGTGGCATAGCGTACTCTAAGGCGTTTATAAAGTCTTCGTCTATTTCAGATGGGAGTTCTTTATCTTGACTATATTCTCTTAGCTTTATCTGTTCTTCAAGTCTTATTCTTTGTTCTATTGGATCATTTAACTCACTAAATGCATTAGATATTTCAAGACCTGCTAAAAATATTTCAAATCTTTCAGCTCTTTTTTTGTTTTCCCTATGTGTTTTAGCAAGTGGTGATAATTCTATTGGATGATTCATAACTATAGTAGGTTGAATAAGTTTTCTACCTACAAGCTCATCAAATAGCTTATCTATTATTTTCCATTTATGAAGTTTTTCAACATTTTGAATATACTTTTTTGACTTTTCTCTCAACGTTTCTAATTCTTCCTCAGTTGGATCAAATCCAAGGACTTTAATAAGTTCTTCTACAAAATCTACTCTTTTAAATGGTAATCTAAAGGATATTGTATTTCCTTGATATTCAATTTCCTCGCTATTGTAGAGATTTTTAATTAAAAAGTTTAAATATTCTTCAGCAAGTTTCATCATATCGTAATAGTCCCAATATGCACTATACGCTTCCATTGCAATAAACTCAGGATAGTGAGTTCTATCTATTCCCTCATTTCTAAAATTCTTAGTAATTTCGTATACCTTTTCAAATCCACCTACAATCAGTCTTTTTAAATATAGTTCATTCGCTATTCTTAAGTATAGTTTGGTTTCTAAAGAATGAGAGTAGGTTTCAAATGGATTCGCATTTGCCCCACCATAAATAGGTTGTAAAGTGGGCGTATCTATTTCAATAAATCCTTTATCTTCAAAAAATTTCCTTGTCAATTTAATAATTAGAAACTTTTTTCTAAATGCATCTATTGCTCTTTTATCCATTATTAAATGCAAATATCTTTCTCTATATTGTGTTTCTAAGTCCTTTAGACCATGCCACTTATCTCCAAGTGGCAAGAGACACTTTGATAGCATTTTAAATCTTCTTACAAAAATAGTAATCTCTCCTGTTTTCGTTTTAAACAACTCTCCCTCAACTCCTATTATATCTCCAACATCAAAGAACTTATCAAAAGATTTTGCAGTATTTTCTATATCATGAAAAGGATTTTCAGTTTCTACTGTTTTTATATAAATTTGAATATCATCAGTCTCATCCCTAAGTGTTGCAAAGACACTTTTTCCCATCATTCTTACACTTACAATTCTTCCTGCAAACTTTATTAATTTTCCAGTTAATTCATCGAACTTTTCTTTTATTTCACTTGCCCTATATTCTTTTTCAAATTTATACTCATACGGCTCAATATTTCTACTTCTTAATTCTTGAATTTTCCTTAACCTTAAATAATATTCCTCTGGTTTATTTGACATAAATTAAATTTTAAAGCTGTATTTTGCTAAAGTCAGCAAACTTATCAAACAAACTCTTAGTAAATTTAATAAGTGAAAGTCTATTGTTTCTTATTTGAGTATCTTCAACCATAACATATACATTGTTAAAAAAGTTGTCAATATGTTCTTTAAATAGCAGAAATAGAGTAAACAGTTTTTCATATTCACCTGAAGATATCAAACTATCCACTTTTCTCGCTATTTCTTTTGCTACATTATATAATTCTCTTTCTTTATCATTTTGCAAAAGACTTACATCTACAGGATTATTATAAGTGTAGTCCTTTGTAATATTGTATAGTCTTTTTTGAGTAAGTGCAATATTATAAAATTCGTCATAACTTTCTTTCTTGTATCTATTTAGAAATTCAACTCTTTTTACAATTTCATTGATATTCCAAATATTAATAGCTAAAACACTATTTACAATATCGTATTCATAGTTAAGCTTTTCAATTAAATAGTTTTCAAGTCTTTGTTTTATAAATTCCAAAAACCTCTTGTCATCCACAATTTGACTAATATCAAATTCAAGATTCCCTTTTATAATTGCATAAAAAAGTTCATATGTAATTTTCTTTAAACCAAGAGGGTCATAGTTTCCTCTAATTGTATAACCTGTTTTTAAAATAGTATAAATACTATCAATCCTGTCAGCTATTGCAAGAATAAGACCTTCTATAGTCAATGGCTCTCCTTCTAATAACCAGTCGCGTATTATATTTATCACATAGGTATCTTCGCTATTTTTTCTTAAATATTCAAGGACCATATATCCTTCAAGCTCAGCAAATTCCTTGCTTTCCCTTATAATACTTGTTGCCCTATCGTTTTTATATAGTCTAATTGCTTTTTTTAGTTTTTCCATGTCCAAGTTATAGTGCCTAGAAAACTTATATACCATTTCTTCTACCCTAAATACCTTGTCGTATAAACTACCTCCACCTTCTACAAATTCTATCTCCCTTAAGTCTTCTAAATAAGATATAATTGGTTTTTTAAGGTCATTTTCAAAATAAAATTTAGCATCCTCCAATCTTGATTCTAAAACTTTAGATAAATTGGACTTTATACTTTCATTCGGCTTATTATTTATTATAGCAACAAATTTATTTACAATAACTCCATTTTCAAATACTGGAATATACCTTTGATGAGACTTCATTGAAGTAATAACTATTTTCTCAGGAAGCTCTAAATACTTAGAGTTAAATTCACATAACACAACGAATGGATATTCTACAAGTCCATTTATCTCTTTATATAAATTCTCGTCAGGTAAAACTGAAACTTTTAAATTATCGCTTATATCTTGAATAATCTTCCTATACCTTCTTTCCCAATCAGCAATTACATAATTTCTCTCTAAAATTTTCTCATATTCTATTGGACTTTTTATTTCTAACTTTTTGTTTGACAATATTCTATGCCCATAAGTATACCTATCACTTTTTAAATTAAATATCTCTATATCAACAACTTCATCTTCATACAAACAAACTATCCATCTCATTGGTCTTATAAATCTTACTTTTTGGTCCTTCAACCAAAACATAGTTTTCTTTACTTTTATATTTTTTATAATAGTTTCTAAGTTTTCAGATAATACTTGTTTTATGTGTTTCCCTGAAATTCTTTGTTTTCCTGCTACATATTTTTTACCTTCTTTCTCTACAATGTATAGTTCATCTATATTAACTCCTATGGACTTTGCAAAGCTTATTGCACTTAAGGTAGGTCCATTGTCATCAAATGCAATATTTGCTGGTGGTCCAATTTTTTCTAATAGTTTATCTTCTCCTTTTGAAGATAAATTATAAATTAACATAGCTATTCTTCTTGGTGTTGAAAATGTTTTGTAGCCTGAAAATTTAAAACCATGCTCAGTCAAGATATTAATTAAATTATTCTTAAATTGCTTTTCTATACTTTCAATTTCTAATGCAGGGAGTTCTTCAAAACCTAACTCTAATAGAAAATCTCTATGCTCCATACTTTTCAAGTCTTTCTGCAAGCGATAGTATTATATAAAATACTTCGTAGCTCTTTCTTATACCTAAATATCCTCTAAGACAGCTCCTTTCATCGAATTTAGCATTTTCATCATTAAAAATTCCACTTTTTGCGTATATTAAAATCGGAACAGGATGCCAAGAGTGAGACTTTAAAGCACTTGGTGTAGAATGATCTCCTGTAAGGATAAACACATCTGGGTCTTTTGATAATATTTTTGGAATAAAACTATCTATTTTCTCTATTTCTCTTACTTTTCCGAAGAAATCTCCATCCTCTCCCTTTTTGTCTGTTTCTTTATAATGAATATAAATAAAATCGTAGTTTTCATATTGCTCTAAGTAGTATTTTATAAGATTTTCAAATTCCATACCAAGCTCAGGGGTATCCATTCCAAGCATTTTACATAGTCCCTTATACATAGGATAGTTTGCAAGAGCAAGGGCTTTCATGTGATATCTTTTATAAAATTTTGGAATATCCGGCATTTTTGAAATTCCTCTAAGTAATATATAATTTGCTTTTTCTTGACTACTTAATATTTCACTTGAAGTTTTTATTATTTTATTTAAAATATAAGCAGTTTTTTTAGAAAGTTCATCTTTTGGTATTAACTCTAATGGCTCTAAATTTTCTACTTTTGGGTCAGTATCATTTAAGTTATCACCTAATCCTTCTCCCCTTAAAACAATTACAAATCTATGTTCTATACCTTTTCCCCAAAATATCTCAACATCGTCAATTTTTTTAATATTTTCAGATAATAAATCTACAAGCTTATAACTTTCTTCTGTTGAAATTCTTCCTGCTCTCCTGTCTATAATCTTATTATCTTTTATTGTTGCAAAGTTTCCTCTAATTGCAATATCTTCATCCTTTAGCTCCATTCCTATACCAAGTGCTTCAAGTATACCCCTTTTAATTTCATATTCTATTGGATTATATCCAAATAAGCTAAGATGTGCAGGACCACTTCCAGGAGTAATACCCGCAAATACAGGCTCAATTAAACCAAGCATACTTTTCTTTGCTAAATTATCTATATTTTCCTTCTTTGCATACTCTAACTCTGTTTTTCCTTCAATGTACGGAACTCCTCCAAGTCCATCTACAACCAACATTACAATCTTTTTATTATTTTTTACTATAAGTTTTTCTATCATGTCCCTTCTCTCCAGCTTTTTAAGTATTCTTCCTGCTCTTTTGTTAGCTTATCAATTTGAATACCTAATGACTTTAATTTCAACTCTGCAATTTTCATATCTACTTCATATGGTAAAGTATACACCTTATTTTCAAGCTTATTATTTAAAATATAGATAACCGAATAGTATTGATTTGAAAAGCTCATGTCCATTACTTCAGCAGGATGACCTTCTGCACTTACAAGATTAACTAACCTTCCATCCGCAAGCAAGAAAATTCTTTTGTTATTCTTTAAATTGAACTGAATAACATTTTCTCTTATTTGTTCGTAGCTCTCAGATAATTCATATAGTGCTTTTTTGTTTATTTCTACATCAAAATGACCACTATTTGCAAGAATTACTCCATCTTTTGCACTTAATAAATCTTCTTTATCTACTACATTCTTATTTCCCGTTGCAGTAATAACTATATCCGCTATTTTTATAGCTTGATTAACAGGCATTACTTCATATCCATCGTAAAATGCTTCAAGTGCTCTAATTGGATCAATTTCCGTTATAATTACTCTTGCTCCCATACCCTTCGCACGCATTGCAATACCCTTACCACAATATCCATAACCACAAATTACAACAACCTTTCCAGGAATAAGTATATTAGTTGCTCTTAGAATACCGTCTATAGTAGATTGACCCGTCCCATATCTATTATCAAATAAATATTTAGTTCTTGAGTCATTTACAGCAATAATTGGATATCTTAAAATATTTTCCTTTTGCATTGATTTTAGTCTAATTACACCCGTTGTAGTTTCTTCTGTCCCTCCAACTATACCATTTGTCATATTATTAATATGTGCATAACTTGTCAAATCTGCACCATCGTCCAATGTAATATGTGGCTTAAATTCTAAACACTTATAAATATGTTCGTAATATGTAGTATTATCTTCTCCCCTAATTGCAAAAACTTCTACATTGTAATATTTTACAAGTGCAGAAGCAATATCGTCTTGAGTAGAAAGTGGATTACTTGCACATAGTCTAACACTTGCCCCAGATTCCTTTAGTGCTATTATTAAATTTGCAGTTTCAGCTGTAACGTGAAGACATGCGGAAATTCTTATACCATTTAGTTTATCTTTATATTCTTGCGATAACATTTTCAATACTTTCATAAAATTTCCAGACCACTCTATTCTCTTTATTCCAATATCAGCTAAGTTTATATCCTTTATGTGATACTCCATAGATTGAAAATTTTAAGGTTTTATAATTATCCCTTAAAATTTCTGTTATGAAACTTTTAGAATATCAAGCAAAGGAAGTTTTTAAAAAATACAACATGCCCGTTCCAGAGGGATATGTATGTAAAAACATAGAAGAGGTAAATGAAAGTTTAAAAAATCTAAGTTTTCCTGTTGTAATAAAAGCACAAGTTCCTGTTGGTGGAAGAGGCAAAGCTGGAGGAGTAAAACTTGCAAATAATGATAGGGAAGCTATTGAAAAAGCAGGTAATATTTTAAATATGAGTATAAAATCAATACCAGTAAAGAAAGTTTTAATAGCAAAGGCGGTGGATATAAAGAAAGAGTTTTACATTTCTATTGCACTTGATAGAAGAATAAACAAAAGTGTAATAATTGCATCAAAAGAAGGTGGTGTAGACATTGAGGAAATTGCAAGAACTAATCCTTCCGCAATAATAAAACATGAAATTGATCCATTTTTAGGTTTAAGGGAATATGAAGCAAGAGACATCGCTTATAGTCTTATTGAAGACAAGATTATTGCAAGTGAAATTTCAAAAATTATAAAAAGTTTATATGAGGTTTACATAGAATTAGAAGCACAACTTGCAGAAATAAATCCACTTGTAATTGACAATCATAACAAAGTTTGGGTAGTGGATGCAAAAATTCTAACTGATGATAATGCATTATTTAGAAAGAAATTTCTTGAAGAATATAGAGATATGGACTATGAAAATCCATATGAAATTGAAGCAAAAGCATATGGACTTTCTTTTATAAAATTGGATGGTAATATTGGTAATATGGTAAATGGAGCAGGTCTTGCAATGGCTACTATGGATATTATAAAATACTATGGAGGAGAACCTGCAAACTTTTTAGATGTAGGAGGCTCTTCAAATCCACAGAAAACAAAAAAAGCCTTAGAAATTATTCTTTCCGATAAGAATGTAAAAAGTATATTTATTAACATATTTGGAGGTATAACAAGGACTGATGATATTGCAAATGGTATTATATGGGCATATAAGGAAATAGAAATAAATGTTCCTGTTGTAGTAAGGTTAACTGGTACAAATGAAGAAATTGCAAAGGATATGCTAAGAAATAGTGGATTAAATTTAATTATTGTAGATAGCATGTCAGAAGGTGCAAAAAAGGCGGTAGAGTTAGCAAGCAAATAGTCTTGTTAATACACTTAATTTGCTATACTGTTGGAAAGATAGAAGTTATTACTCAGAATATATTTGAAAATGAAAAGGGGATATACAGGCTTGCAAACAAACTTCACATAAAAACTAAACCATTTGTAATATACAATACAATTCCAATAAGGGAAGGCTCAAAAATAAGCGATACTTCTATAATTTCGGAAATAAAATCAAAACTATATTCAATGAGAATATTCTACTCTGTAGATATAAAAAGTGAAATTAGAGGAGATACTATTGACTTGAAAATTATTACTAAAGACTTATGGACACTTGGAATATATACAAATTTGGAGGGTTCAGAAAGAGATAGAAGAATCGATATAGGTTTTTCAGATTTAAACCTACTTGGTCTTGGGACATATTTTCTATCTTCAGGATTTATAAGTCCAGATGGCTCCGGATTTTATGGAGAGTTTAATACAAGCTCCATTATAAGACAAATATCATTTGGTATAAACACAAAGCTTACAAACTACGAAAAGGACTTTTTCTTCTATTCTTCAAGAGCTTCATGGAGTAATATAAAAAGCTTTTCTTACTTCTTTTGGATAAGTAAAGATAGTTATAAAGAGAAGTCATCCGACATTGTAGGACTTAATGTCGGATATAACATTAAAGAGCCAAGAAATGAGCCATTTATTGGATTTAGGATATATAACTATAAGAAAGGGACAGGAATTATCGGATATAAGTTTTCCAACGTAAAATATGCTTTCTTAAAGAATATAAATAGCTTTTCAAGGGATGAAATGTTTAAGTATGGTTTTGATAACTATGTTGCTTTTGGATATGGATTTTTTAATTTAAATACAAGCTATGGCTTTGTTTTTAAAAATCTGACTTCCGTTTTAAATTCAGAATTTGAAAACAATCCAAATTATAGTTATATTACTTTGTCAAATGCAATATACTATAAGATAACTGATTTTATAACAATTGCAGGCTATCTATACCTTGGCAATATGAATATAAAAGATACGACTTCAGCTGTTGGTTTTAGAGTAGGTGGATTAATTGGTATTAGAGGAGTAAACTACTTTGAAGGCTTTTCTAATGAGATATATAGATTCTCATTAGAAATTAGAACTTATTCAAAAGAGATTTTTAGTCTTATTGCACTTGGACCAATAGCTTTTTACGATTTTGCTTACTACGGAAAGAACATTTCAGTATATGGTATTGGTATGAGATTTCAAATTACAAGAGTCTCTGTACCTGTTATAAGAATTGACTATGCAAATAATGGAATAATTTCGTTTTCTTCAGGGCAAGCTTTTTAATGCCTTATAATTTTCGCTTGTCAGTTTTACTCTTTTCAATTAGTATTGATACACTTCATCCATTTTACTATGTGGCAATAAAATATTTAGGGACAAAATATAAATATGGTGGAATGGATGAAAATGGAATGGATTGCAGTGGATTTTTGTATAGAGTGCTTTCTGAATTTAATATAAAACCACCGAGAACTTCATTTGACTATTTAAACTTTGGAAAACCAGTTTCACTTGACAGTGTAAAACCTGGTGATGTTCTAATTTTTAGTTTTAAGCAAGACTACGACCATGTAGGAATTTACATAGGAGACAATAAGATAATTCATGCATCAAGAAATCGAGGCGTGATAATTGAAGATTTAAAATATATTGGAAAGTATTTAAAATTAGCCAGAAGAATTTACTAATTTTAAAAAATATTCATGCAATTTTATATCTCCTGTAATTTCAGGATGAAATGTTATGCCTATGAAATTTTCATCTTGAATACCTACCGGACGTCCATTTAATCTTGCAATTGCTTCTCCCTTATTTACTTTTCTAATAATTGGTGCTCTAATAAAAGCTACTTTTGCCCTATGATTAAAATTGTACTCAACCTCAGCTATAAAACTCTCTCTCTGTCTTCCATATGCATTTCTTTCAATTACTATATCTAAAAAACCATATCCAAACCCCTCTTCATCATTTAGTATCTGACTTGACATGATAATAATTCCAGCACAAGTTCCAAAAGTAGGCTTTTTATCATTTCTCCACTTAATTATTTCTTCTTCTAAGCTATAGTTTCTTATAATTTTTCTAAAAGTAGTAGATTCTCCACCAGGTATAATAAGCCCATGTATATCTTCAAAGTCTCTTTTTTCCTTTACAAATTTATAGTCAACACCAAGCTTTTTTAAAACCAACTTATGCTCTTCAAAATCTCCCTGAATTGCTAAAATACCAATTTTTTTCATCTTCAAAATTTTAAGGGGCAGAACGCCCCTTAGTTTTTGACAAATCTAATAATTTCTTTCCTGTTATCTAATATCACTTCC
>JANXBH010000021.1 GCA_025060695.1 Caldifarciminota bacterium
TGCTTTACTATGGCTATGGTTAAATCTCCTCTCAGATATCCTGGTGGAAAATCAAAGGCTTTAAGATTTCTTGAGAAGTTTATTCCTGAATTTAAGGAATTCAGAGAGCCTATGTGTGGCGGTGCAAGCATGACCCTTTACCTTGCCCAAAAAAGACCTTCCGCAAGGTTTATCATGGGTGATATTAATTACGACCTTTTCTGCTTCTGGAAAGAGCTAAAGGAAAGGCCAGGTAAGCTCATAGAAGAGATAAAACTCGTAAAAAAGAACTTTAGAGAAGGTAGAAAACTCTTTGAGGAGCTTCTAACAAGAAGAACCTTAAACTTGGACTGTTTCCAAAGAGCTGTAGATTTTTTCGTGCTTAACAGGATTACTTTTTCTGGGACTGTGGACTGCGGAGGCTATTCGGAGGAAGCTTTTAAGAAAAGGTTTACAGAAAGCTCTATAGAAAGGTTGTGGACTGTAAGCAATGTGCTTCAAAGAGTTGAGCTATACCACGGAGACTACGAGCATCTTCTTAATTTGCCGGGCAACGAGGTTTTCATATTCCTTGACCCACCCTACTACTCAGCGACAGCTTCTAAACTATACGGTAGAAAGGGTAGCCTGCATACGGGCTTTGACCACGAGCGGCTTGCCAGTTTAGTAAAGGAGTGTCCCCATAAGCTTATGGTAACCTATGATAACAGCCAATACATAAGAAATCTTTACAGAGGCTTCTATATGGTGGAATGGAGGCTAAAGTACGGAATGACAAACTACGGAAGAAACTACCTAAGAGAGGGGGACGAGCTACTTATAGCCAACTATTCACTTAAAGAGAGCTTCAAAGCCTTACAAAAGCAAGCCTCTCTATTCCAAAAGGTGGCAAAATATTACTCATCATGAAAGAATGTTTTAAATTCCTCCAAAGCAAGAACGACAAAGTTTGTAATATACATATGTGAGAAGTTCAAAGTGCGAAGAAGCCTGCTTTAAAAAGCTTTACATTAGGGAGAAAGCCCAAAGTTTCAGACCAGCAAATAATGGACCTTTTCATGCCCTCATACCTTACACTTGCCAGACTTCTCATAAATCTAAGCATAAACTCCTATTACACATTCAGAAAAGCAATATGGAAAAGAATTTACTTACACCAAAGAATAAGAAGATTTTCTGGTAAGGTTTTCTGGACAAAGTTCATTATGGCAAGAAGGTACAGTTTGAAGAGCTCTTGTTTAGTATGTTTGTAATGGTCTTATATGATGAAGATTGGGTGGTGTATGACGTGTGGTTTCTTATACCAATGTCCATGAAGCAAAAGCCTACAGGATGAAAAAGACAAAGAGCTTTTGGTTTAGGCATTTGATAGAAAGTGCTGAGGTGTATAAGAGCAAGGAGGACAGATTCATAGGGCAGGTGGTAAGCAAAGTTTCAATGCTATAAGCAAGTGGTGTAATAGCATAACCTTGCTTACCTCTGCGGATTTATAATAGTTGCTTGTAGATGAAGATAAAACTTTGCCCTATCCTGAAGTTAGAGCTTGTGCTCAAATACTTACAAGTCCATCCAGAGGAAATGATGTAATATACATTCTGATTGGTTTTATGTTCGGCTTTATAGTAAGAATAGCTATAAATGTATTTTCAAAATCAAGCTTTTTTTATAATATTCCAAAGTTTTCCATATTTTCTATAGATACTTCTCCTGCTTTATTGGGAGTGAGCTATATATTAAGTTCCTATATCTTCACTAGTGGAGTTCTGTCTTGGTTTGTTCTAATTTTGTTAATTTCATATTAGGAGGAATAATAGCCTTTATAAAAAACTATAGAGCATTTTATAGTTTTTTAAAGTTTGGAGGGTTAAAGTATGACTTGCATAAGTTTCACATAATTGGAATAGTTCTTGCTTTCATATTGGGTATAATTTTTACTGGTATTTCGGGTAGAATTGTTGGTATTGTTGGAAGTTCGTCAAATTATTGTTTCTATTATTGTTAAAAATCTTGTATATAGTGGATATGAAGGTATATTCATCGCACTTACTATTGGTGCAATAATGTTTATTTCTGCAGCAATAGCAGGTGATATATCTCAACCTATAAACCAAGAGATTGCCCAGCTTGTTGGGGTTTTATATGTTATAAATTCAAGCAATCTTCCTGCACTACAAGCGACGTTAATGTCTATTATACTAAAAACCTCATTTGGAGGGAACTTGGATACTTTTAATAACAGGTGGATTAATTGCCCTTTGCTTTGAAATATTGAGTATAAATGCACTTGCAATATCAGTGGGGCTATATTTACCTTTTGAACTTTCAAGTACAATATTTTTGGGTGGTATAGTCTTTGGAATTAAACTCTTGTTTTTTCAAGTAAGGGTTTTTGTTATTTCTTTTGAAAAAGGATAGGGAAATAGCTATGCTTTAAAATTTTCAAATATGGTAAAAATTCGTCTTCAAAGACATGGAAGAAAGGGAGATCCTGTTTATAGAATAGTAGTTGCGGATTCAAGGTGGAAAAGAGATGGAAAAGTTATTCAAGTGTTAGGATATTATAATCCGAAAAGAGAAATGGACTTTAGATTAGATCTAAAAGCATATAATGATTGGATTCAAAAGGGAGCTCAGCCTACCGCGAGAGTAAAAGCTATAGTTAAGCTTCAAATGAAAAAGGAGGTTCAGCAATGAATAGCACAAGAGACCTTTTGGAACAGCTAGTAAAATCAATAGTTGATAAGCCCGAAAATGTTGAGATAAAGGAAATTCCTGGTGAAAAAGTTGTAATATATGAAGTGAAAGTTGATAGAGAAGATCTTGGTAAAATTATTGGAAAACAAGGAAGAACAGCAAAAGCTATAAGAACTATACTTGCGGCAATTTCTCTTAAAAGAGGTAAAAAGGTGGTCGTAGAAATTATTGAATAGATATCCAGTTGCAAGAATTTTAAAGGATTTTGGTATAAAGGGGGAGTTAAAAGTAAAAGTATATTTTTCTCCCCCTGAGTACTTTAAGAACTATAAAAAAGTATCTATATATACTAATGAATTTGGCTTTATTGACTATGAAGTGGATTACTTTAAAATATTGAAAGGACATTACGGTATTCTAAAGTTCAAAGATATTCATGATTTGCAAGTACTAAAAAAACTTAAAGGTTTAGAAATCTATATAGATGAAAATTTGCTTCCTCCGAAAGAAAATGGTGAATACTATGTCTACGAGCTTGAAAATCTAAGGGTTTACTATGAAGGTCAGGAAATTGGTTATATAGAAGACATAATACTTCAGAATAACTATACTTTATTTAAAATAAGAACTCAAGATGATGAGCTATATATACCTTTTAATAAGAAATTTATAAAGTGCATTGATTTAGAAAATAAAATTTGCTATTTAAATGAAAAAATTCTCAATTTTTGAAACTTTTATATACATTATGGTATTTTGGCTTGTATTTTCTTTAATTACATCGCTATATTCGTTATACAAAGTAGAGAGACAGATAAAAAATTTAAAGGATGAAATTGAAAAATATAAAACTGGCTATATTCTCTACAAGTCTAGGTCTTTAAGATGATATTTTAGAATATTATAAAGTTTTTGCATATCATCTGGTAAGGGAGTTTCATATATTAATTCTCTTTTTTCTATAGGATGCATAAAAATAAGCTTATATGCATGTAAAGCTTGTCTATTTATGGTATTTAGAATTTCATTTACTATACTTCTATAAATAGAAGGAACAACCTTAAATATTTTCCTTGAATCTCTTCCACTATAAACACTATCTCCTATAATTGGAAAACCTATATATTCCATGTGAACCCTTATCTGATGAGTTCTTCCTGTATCTAATTTTAATTCTAAAAGTGTAGCAACAGAAGAAAATTTCTCTATTACTCTATAGTGTGTAATAGCCATCTTTGAATTTATTGGAGTAATTGCCATCCTTTTTCTATCTACAGGATGTCTTCCAATTGGTGCTTGTATTGTCCCTTTATCTTTAATACTTGCTCCCCATACAAATGCTTTATATAGTCTTTTCATAGTTCTTTTTTGAATTTGTTCTGCTAAATTTCTTACTGCATCTTGCGTTTTTGCTATAACCATTAAACCGCTTGTATCTTTATCTAATCTATGAACTATGCCTGGTCTTGTTCTATCAGCTTGAATTTCTAAAATTTTTTTTAAGACTGCATTTACAATTGTTCCCTTAAAATGACCCTTTGCAGGGTGCACTACAATACCCATAGGCTTATTTATAACAATAATGTATTCATCTTCATAAACTATTGGTATTTCAATGTCTTCAGGTAATATTTCTGGCTCTTTTTCAACTTCATATTCCACTACAATATGATCTCCTGCTTTTACTTTGTATGAAGGTTTATCTATAACTTTATTGTTTACCTTTACTTTTCCTTCTTTTATTAGTTCGCTAACTTTACTTCTTGAAACCCCAATTCCACTAATAGTAAGATAAGTGTCCAATCTCATTTTTTCACTATCTTTTTGAACTCTTCTTTCAAATGTCTTAATCATAAAAACCTTAAAATTATAAAGGTATTAAGAAAATTGTATTTATAATGCCTTACTTCATAAAGGATAACTACGGAGGTGGTGCTGAAGTTCAGGCGTATTTGACTGCAAAAAGTATTTCAAAATTATACGAAGTGTATTATATAACATCAAATCCCTTAAAAAAGAATAACTATGAAATTTTTGAAAGTATGGTGATTATGAGGGTTTTAAAAAATACAAGTATTTATGCAATATTTGATTTTCCAAAAATTGTATATTACTTATTTAAGCTAAAGCCCGACATAGTCTACTTAAGAGTGAATTATCCATTTTTGCTTCCTGTTGGAATAGTATCAAAAATTATAAAATCAAAAACTATTTGGTTTTCTACGGAAGATATTACTATAGATAGGTTTTACCACACGAAGAATTTTTTTAAATATCTAAGAAACTATAAAAAATTTTACAAAGTTCCAATTTTGTTCCTAAACTATCTTCTTTACGATATATGCTTTTCGCTTGGAATATATTTAATGGATAAAAGAATTGTTCAAAATGGTATTCAAAAGGCAAAACTAAAAAAAATTTTTAATTTAGATAGCGAGATAGTTTATTCTATTATAGAAGTATCTGAAGAGAGTTTTGAAAAGTCAAAAGAACCTATAGTTCTTTGGGTTTCTCACTTTGGTCAGAGAAAAAGACCAGAACTTTTCTTAAAGATTGCAAGAAGGCTTCCTAATTATAAATTTATAATAATTGGAAAAGATAGTCCAAACTTTCCAAAGGAAGAGGTTTTAAAAGATAAACCTGATAATTTGATATATCTTGGGGGTCTTAGCTTAGAGGAAACAAATGAATATTTTAAAAAATCTTGGATTTTTGTAAATACAAGTGATAGAGAGGGTTTTCCTAACACATTTTTACAAGCATTTAAATATAAGTCCGTTGTAGTGTCCTTAGAGGTTGACCCTGATAATATTTTAACGAATAATAAAATAGGTTTTGTAGTCGGAAATATAGATAATGCAATAGAAATTATAGAAAAATTAGTAAAAGACGAAGAGCTAAGAAATGATATTACAAATAGGGCTTATGAGTATCTTTTAAAGCATCACTCTATTAATAACATATTAGAGTTTTTTAAATAAGAAACTTATTGGTATTAGCATATCTTCTGTCTCTATAAAATGCTCTTTTTGTAATTTTTGGGCCTATTGGGGATTGCTTTCTTTTAAATTCATTTATTCTAATTCTATTTAGAGTTTCTATGACATAATTTTCATCATTTACATAATTTAAAATATCGTATATTGACAAGTCTTCCTCGACAGCCATTTGGATAACTCTATCTAATAATTCATAAGGTCCAATTTCATCTTCATCATATTGATTTTCTTTAAGTTCGGCTGAAGGTCTTTTTAGTATAATTCTTTCAGGAATTACTAATTCCTCTTGATTTCTCCACTTTGCAATTTTATATATCCAAGTTTTATATACATCTTTCAATGGAGCATATGCTCCTACCATATCTCCATATAAAGTAGCATATCCTACCGCGTATTCACTTTTATTTCCAGTTGAAATAACTAATGCCTTAAATTTATTTGATATAGCCATTAGAATGTTTCCTCTAATTCTTGATTGTAAGTTTTCCTCAGTTGTATCGCTTTCTAAATTCTTAAATACCCTATCGAGTTCAGATAGATACACCTTAAATATCTCATCTATGTTAAACTCATAAAAACTAATACCAAGATTTTGTGCAACTTTCTTTGCATCTTCATAACTTTCAATTTTATTATATCTACTTCCCATCCATACACCAATTACATTCTCACTTCCAAAAGCATCTTTACATAAAACGCTAGTTATTGCAGAATCTATACCTCCAGATATTCCAACAACAACTTTATTAAATCCGCTTTTTATTACATAATCTTTCAAACCAAGCAAAATCGCTCTATAAACTTCTTCTTCAAAAACTAAATTATCACTCAAACTTCCAAGAAATTTAATTTCGTTTTTTAACTCCTTTTGGATATAAACTTCCTTTATTTCTTCATGTAGTATATGCTCATATAATCTATTTTCGTGTGATTTTTGATTTAATGACCATAACTTCGGTATATCTATAATCATTAAGTCTTCTTCAAATGATTTTGCTCTTGAGATTACTTTTTTTTCATTTACTACAAAGCTTCTTCCGTCAAATACTAAATCATCTTCTCCACCTACTAAGTTTACATAAACTATCGGGACAAGATTATCTATATTTCTTGTGATGATAAGTGCTTCTCTTTCTTGTTGCTTTCCTACATAAAATGGAGAACCATTTATTACTATTGAAAGGTCAATACCATAAAGACTATATTTTCTTAGTGGTCCATCTGGATGCCAAGCATCTTGACAAATTACAACACCTACTTTATATCCACCTATATTTATAACCTTATACTCATTACCCTTCTTGAATATTCTCTTTTCATCAAAAGTTGTATAGTTTGGTAGATGAAACTTTTCAATTGTATCTACAATTCTATTCTTATATAAAATAGCTGCACTATTGTATACAAAACCATTCTTTTCATTTACAAACCCTACGATAACTACTTCATCATTTACAAATTTTGAGATTTCCTCCATTGCTTCCTTATTCTTCTTTACAAAACTTGGTCTTAATGCTAAGTCCTCAATTAAATAGCCACTTAGTGCAAGTTCTGGAAATACTACTAAATCGCTGTTGTATTCTCTTGACCTTTGAATATAACTTATAATTTTTTCCTTATTGTATTCTAAATTTCCTACTATAGGATTGATTTGACATATTGCAACTCTTATATTCATTATTTAGTTGAAAGGACTTGAATTTGCAATTTTCCTACAATTCCCATAATTTCTGCTTGTTTATCAATAGAACCTCTCTGGAGCATAATATGACCTACGTCCGCAGGAAACTGATTAAAAGTAGGGTCTATCCATATCCAATTTCCACTAATATAAATTGCATTCCACGCATGATAGTAATATCTTCCGTTTTGATATATTAGTCCAACTATTATATCTGTTGGGATACCTGCTGCTCTTGCAAGAGCAGTGTATAGTATAGAATGCTCATTACAATCTCCATAACCCATATTTAAAACCTCTATAGCATTTGGAACACTTACTGTAGGTCTTTTTTCTAAATTCGTATATACCCAGTGCATTATTGCTCTTGATTTTTCTAAAATTGATGTTTTATTGCTTACTATTTCTTGTGCAAGTTTTTTTATTCTTGGGTCATCTGACTGTGCGAATGCATCAGCCTTCAAATATTGCCTGATACTATCAGGTATATTGCTATCTTCTTTTATATCTTTAATGTTTTGTCTTTTTATTTCTATAATTACTCCGTTGCTGTCTTTTTCTATAATTTTTTGTGCTCCAAAGTCCAATACAAGCTCTCCCCTTAAGTTTTCAAGTTTTAATAATAAAACGCTGTCCTTATTTGGATCAAATGTTCCATTTGGTTGTATTGCAAATGTTAAAAGAACATCTAAATTTTTATTTTCAGTTTTTGTAGCAATTTCCTTTGGCTCACTAATTAATGTAATATCAAATGGCATTTCAACTTTTATTATTCTATTTTGATAGATATAAACTTTGGTTTCTGCACCAAACATATTAGTTCTATATACTCTTGCATTAATAGTTTTACCATTGTATTGAGTTTCTAATAATCCTAAGTTTTCACTTTTTGCCGTTCCTAATACAAAATTTGTAGGATCATATACATTCATTTCTTTTGGAGGCTCCTTTCCAAGTATTAAAAGAGCCCACCATGCTTGTGGGAGATAGAATTCATATTTTAAATCGTGAATTCTTTCGGTTTTTGGCATATTCTTTCCTTCCATTTTTACTATAAGCTTATTATTTTTAACCTCTCCATTTACTTTTACAAATACATCTGTTTTTAGCTCAAAACTAAAGCTTTTTACTTTTAATTGATTATCTAACTTGATTTTAGTAAGTGTCTGAAGTTCCTTATCCTGATCTAACATTTTTAGTCTAAGAATAGAGTTTTCTACAACTTCATAACTATTAAATACTTTCCTAATATAGTAGTGATAATATCCGACTTTGTTTCCCCTAATGTATGCGGAAAACCAGTCCTCATATTTATTTTCAATAAATTTATTTTCCACAAAAGAACAAGAGACCAAGCTCAAAAATATAATTTTCTTAAACATATTGAAAATTTTAAACTTACCTTAAAATTTTAAAATAGTTAGTAAGTTATTTAGCATAACAGTTTTAGTATCTGCTTTTGGTTATTTTGTAGATATTTACGATTTATCGCTTTTTGGTATATTAAGAGTTCAAAGTTTAATAGACTTAGGATACGAAAATAAACTATTTGATTATGGGGTATTGCTTTTGAATATGCAAATGTTTGGTATGTTGGTTGGAGGAATAATATGGGGGATTATTGGAGATACAATCGGAAGAAAAACTATTCTATTTGGTTCTATATTGCTATTTTCTATTGGTAATATTTTAAATGCTTTTGTAGTTGATATATATCAGTATGCAATATTAAGATTTATTACAGGTATTGGTCTTGCAGGTGAATTAGGTGCTGCAATTACATTGGTTTCAGAAATTTTGGATAAAGAGATTAGAGGATATGGAACTACAATAGTTGCAAGTTTTGGTCTTCTCGGTGCAGTGTTTGCAAGTATAACCGCTGAATTTTTCCATTGGAGAGTGATGTATTTCATTGGTGGTATTCTTGGAATTTTGTTATTCTTCTTAAGACTTAAAACTATGGAAAGTTCAATATTTGAAAGGTCAAGAGTTTTAAATATAAAGCGAGGTGATTTTATAGGAATATTTACAAATGTAAGCAAGTTTAGAAGATACACTATTATACTCATTACAGGTCTTCCTATTTGGTTTGTATTTAGTATATTAATTACTTTTTCTCCTGAGGTTGCAAAGTCTTTAAATCTAAATATAAATATCTCTGCTGGAAAAAGTATAATGTTTGCATATCTTGGTATTTCCTTAGGTGATGCAGTTAGCGGAATTTTAAGTCAAAGGCTTAAAAGTAGAAAAAAGCCCATATATATATTTCTTCTTTTACTTTTTATTGTAGTGCTACTTTATCTTTATTTCAATAAAGAAAGTTACTTTGTTTTTTATTTCTATAATTTTCTACTTGGATTTTTTGCAGGGTATTGGGTATTATTTTTAACCGCTGGTGCAGAGCAGTTTGGAACAAATATAAGGGCAACTGTTGTTAGCACTTTACCAAATTTTATTAGGGGTTCTGTGGTTTTGATAACACTCTCTTTTAATTATATAAAAAGTTATTTTGATTTTATTACTTCAGCAGTTATTCTTGGAACTATAATTATTCTTGTGGCATTTATATCTACTTTACTTATGGAAGAAACATTTGCTAAAGACTTGGATTATGTTGAATAATTCTTAGAAAATCTCTGTTTTTATAAAGTTCAAAATCTTTCAGATCTTTGCATTCTTCAATACTATGAATATCTGAACCGACTAAATCACTAAATTCATAAATTTGAATTGCTCTTTTCTTTATCCTTTCTCCATATACTCCAAGTAAGCTTTTTAGATTTACTTGAATAATAACCTCTAAATCACTCTTTAACTTTAAAATCTCGTCAATACTTAAATATTCATATCTTTCAGGATGTGCTAAAATTGGTCTTAAGCCATGTTTAAGTACTTTTAAAAATGGTTGAAGTATGTCATTTGGTCTTTTGCTAATGCTAAATTCAAGTAATATTAAATTTGTATTTTCAATTGAAAATATCTTTGGGTCGTATATTTCAATAGCATCAATTCTTACTTCATAACCTACAAGAATTTTAAACTCCACAAGTTTTGATATTTCTTCTTTTAATTTATTTAGTTTTTCTCTTGGTGGATAGTATAAACTATTTGCATGTGGTGTTGCAACAGCTCCAATAAATCTATTTTTCTTTAAAAATTCAATAATCATAACACTTTCATCTATACTCCTTGAACCATCGTCTACGTTAGGTAAAATGTGAATATGAAAATCAAACATTCCTAAAATTTTAATGCTTTATAATTGTAGAGCTATATGAATAAGCCTATTAAAGTGCTTATAGGTAAGGTGGGTTTAGATGGACACGATAGAGGTGCGAAGGTATTAGCAAGAGCTTTAAGAGATGCAGGTATGGAAGTAGTATATAGTGGTCTTCATAGAACTGCTGAAGAAATTATTCAAATGGCAATAGATGAAGACGTAGATGTAATAGGAATATCAATACTCTCTGGGGCACATATGACGTATTTCCCAAAAATATTAAAACTTATGAAAGAAAACAATTTAGATGACGTACTTTTAATAGGTGGTGGTATTATACCAGAAGAGGATGCAGTTGAATTAGAAAAGATAGGAGTAAATAAAATCTTTGGACCGGGGACACCACTTGAAGATATAATAATCTATATTAAAAGTTGGTATGAGAGAAAGCTCGCATCTATTAAATAAAGCATTAGAATATACAAAATTCTCATATGCACCATATTCTAAATTTAAAGTAGCGTGCATTCTTATTGCTTCAAATGGAAATGAGGATAAAGAGTTTTATGGTGTAAATGTAGAGAATAGTTCTTATGGTCTTACAATATGTGCTGAAAGAGTAGCAATATTTAAAGCAATATCTGAGGAATATAAAATTCTAAAAGCTCTTTATTTGGTGGCAGTTGATAGTGAAGGTTTTGAAGTATTGGATATTATGCCTTGTGGTGCATGTAGGCAAGTTATGATTGAATTTTCGGATAATCTAAGTATTATTACAAGAAAGTCTGAATATAAAATTAAGGAACTTATACCATTTTCTTTTAGGCTAAAAAACCACATTTAAAATTTCACACTATGCGAGATTCCGTATTAGATATACTATTTAAATTAATATCTCTTTTTTGTGCATTATTATTAGCTGTAGTATTTATATCAATTTTTGTGGTGCTATACTATGAAGCAGAACTCTCCATATCAACATTTGGAATTGCTTTTATGTTTAAACCTATTTGGGATCCAGTAAGGGAGATTTTTGGTGGTTTGATACCAATAGTGGGTACAATTTTAAGTTCAATGATTGCTATTATTTTGGCTACTCCTGTAAGTATTGGTATTGCAATTTTCATTACTGAAATATGCCCTGTATATTTAAGAAATATAATAAGAACAACTATAGAGTTGTTATCTGCAATACCGAGCATTATATATGGAATATGGGGATTGTTTGTGCTTGTCCCTTTTATGAAGAACTACGTTGAGCCATTTTTAATTAAATATTTTGGTTTTATGAAGATATTTCAAGGAGAACCGTTTGGTATTGGTCTTCTTAGTGCGGGAATAGTTCTTGCAATAATGATAATCCCAATAATATCTTCCATATTAATAGAAGTGTTCTACTTAGTACCAAATGTCTTTAAAGAGTCTGCATATGCTCTTGGTGCTACAAGGTTTGAAGTAATAAGTAAAGTGGTTATCTCCTATACTAAGGTGGGTATATTAGGTGGTATTATACTTGGTCTTACAAGGGCACTTGGAGAAACTATGGCGGTTACTTTCGTTATAGGAAATAGTTATAAAATACCATCTAATATCTACGATCCAACTATTACTATAGCATCTGCATTAGCAAACGAATTTACAGAAGCAACTACAGACTTATACTTATCAAGTTTATTTTATCTATCACTATTGCTATTTCTTATTTCGTTTATAATAATATCTATTTCGCGGTTTATAATACATAGAATAAGGGTTCCTATATGAGAAGGAGAATTTTTATTAATAATTTGTCTGAGATACTATCTATTATTTCCGCAATGGTAGGTATTGTTTTCCTTATTTGGATAATTAAAGACGTAGTTGTTTTTGGTATAAAGTCAATAAACTTAGAGTTTTTTCTTGAAAATCCAAAACCCCCTGGTATTGAAGGCGGTGGTTTGAAAAATGCAATTTTTGGAAGTATTATAATTGCTACAATTGCTGTTATTATAGCATTTCCTATTGGATTATTAGGTGCGACTTATATAAATGAGTATAGAACAAAAATATCAGGAATTATAAGGTTTATAACTGATATAATGTTGTCCGCTCCTTCAATAGTAATAGGTGCTTATGTATATGCTTTACTTGTTAAACCATTTAAGACATTTTCCGCAATAAGTGGTTCAATAGCTTTAAGTATTATAATGATACCAATAGTATTAAAGGCTATTGATGAACTTCTAAATCTTGTCCCAAATATTACCAAGGAAGCTGCATATGCACTTGGTGCACCGAAATGGATGATTATTACGCAAATTATATGGAGGTACATTAGAACTGGTATATTAACCGCATTTCTTATAGCATTTGCAAGAATTATGGGAGAAACTGCTCCCTTATTATTTACAAGTTTTAATAATATGTTTTTTGAAACTGATATTACTAAACCTATGGCAACACTAACTGTAAGTATATTTAACTATGCAATGTCTCCGTATGAAGAATGGCATAGACTTGCATGGTCTGCAAGTTTTCTAATAGTTATAGTGGTTCTTTCAGTAAATATTATTTCAAAGATTATACAAAGTAGAGGTTCATAGCTATGGACTATCTTAAGGAATTCATTTATATTAAATTTAAATTGCCCTTAGTTCAAGAGTATAAGTATTTAGAGGATACACTTATATTTGTTAGTTTTATTGAATTTTTTGGTCTTGAAAATCCATTGGGAATATTTGCAATAGATTTATATCCTGACCTTATAGAAGCTTTTCATAATTGGCATAAGAATTTAGATATTAAGGGGTACAATTTACCGTGTTGTTAGTTAAGTTTTTAATAAATTCTGCAATTCTATTGCTGAATGAGTATATATTAACTCTTTCATTGCTTAAAGGGACTAATAGAGATGTCAAAATAATCTCCCTTTTCCTCATGTTATAAAATTTTAAAATGTTTCTTATTTTCTTATTTTCAAAAGATGACATATCAAGCTTGGCTGACAAAATTGTATTATTAATTCAGAAGGGAGACTTTAAGAATATTTCTAATTATGCAACTAAGGAAGGAATAATTTTTTCTATAGATATTTACATTGACTCATTAGACCCAAAGCTTTCAGCAAAAAAACTTAAGTTTATACTAAAGGATACTACAAAGCTATTTTTTGGATATGAAAGTGGTTCAGGAAGAGAAATTTATATGACATTTAACGATTTCTATAAAAAATACTTAAACAAAGATTATATAAAGGGTAAAAAGTCAATAAATAGTCTAATCGGAAAAACTTCAGTAAAAAATAATATTTTGGAGTATTTTAAAAATGCACAGTTTGTTGAATACTATTTAGAGGGAAAAGAAGAATACGACTGGCATAGTTTAATATTAGTCTTTAGGGGACGGGCATTATTAGCAATAATTCATAGTAGTTGGTCTCCTTAGAATGCCTTAAAATTTTGTAGTTATGAACGAGTATAAAATCTTTATAAATGGGAATTTCATAGAAGGAAATGGAGGTATGGGCGAGGTTATAAATCCACACGATAATAAGGTAATTGCTAAATACTACATTGCAAGTAAAGAAGATGTAGACTTAGCTGTGAAGTCAGCAAGACAAGGCTTTGAAAAATGGAGAAATACTCCTATAAATAAAAGAATTAGAATACTTCAAAATTTATCAAAATTACTACAAGAAAATGTTGACAAAATTGCGGAAATTGAAAGTTTAAATGTAGGAAAACCCATAAATGCCTCAAAGGGAGAAATTCTTGCAGGAATAAATGTTTTAGATTTTTATATAGGTGCTATAAATAAAATTATGGGTGAAACTATTCCTACATTACCTGGTTTATTTAACTATACTATTAGAGAACCTATAGGTGTTTGTGCTCTTATTGTTCCTTGGAATTATCCATTTATGTTAACGATGTGGAAAATATCTCCCGCTCTCGCTTGTGGAAATAGTGTTATTATTAAGCCTGCAAGTTGGACACCATTAACAGCTATTGAACTTGCAAAACTATGCAAAGAAGCAGGTATTCCTGATGGAGTAGTAAATGTTATAACTGGTCCGGGAAATACAATAGGCTCTTATCTTGTAAGTCATGAAGGTGTAGATAAAATCTCATTTACAGGAGAAACTAAAACTGGTTCAGAAATTATGAAATTAGCAAGTAATACTGTCAAAAGGATTTCGTTAGAACTTGGTGGAAAGTCCGCAAATATTGTATTTGAAGATGCTGACATAGATGAAGCGGTAAATGGTTCAATTTGGGGTATATTCTATAATTCTGGTCAATCTTGCGAAGCAAGGAGTAGACTATTTGTTCAGAAAAACATATATGATAAGTTTTTATCAGCTTTTCTTGAAAAAACTAAAAAAATAAAAATTGGAAATCCAATTTTAAAAGAAACCCAAATGGGACCAATTATAACAAGGACTCATTTAAACAATGTCCATAGTATAGTAGAGAGAGGAATAGAAGAAGGAGCAAAAGTTGTCTATGGTGCAAAGAAAATAGAAACCGAGGATTTAAAAGATGGAAACTATTATTTACCAACTATATTGGAGTTAGAAAGTACTAACAATACATGCTTTAAAGAAGAAATATTTGGACCTGTTGTAGTAATAATGCCTTTTGAAACAGAGGAAGAAGTTATAGAGCTTGCAAATGATAGTAAATATGGTCTTGCAGGAACAATATGGACGAGGGATGTAAAACGTGCAATTAGGGTAAGTAGTTCTATAAGAGCAGGAAGCATTACTGTAAATCATCCACTAACTGCAATACCAGGACTTCCATTCGGCGGATATAAGCAGTCTGGTTTTGGAAGAGAACTTTCATTAGATGCTATTGATTTATTTACAGAAAAGAAGAGTGTAATTTATAAATACGATGAAAATCCATTTAACCCATGGAACTTGTAGAAAAGAGACTAATTCTATCATATACTGACGATGAAGGTTCAATTACTATAGAAAATTATATCAAAAAAGGTGGATATAAAGCATTGAGAAAAGCACTGGAAATGCGACCAGAAGAAATTATAGAGGAGGTAAAAAAGTCTGGTCTTAGAGGAAGGGGTGGTGCAGGATTTCCTACAGGACAAAAGTGGTCTTTTGTTCCGAATGACGGAAACGAGCATTATCTTGTAATAAATGCAGATGAAGGAGAACCTGGAACTTTTAAAGATAGAGAAATATTAGAAAAGGCACCTCATCTCTTAATTGAAGGTGCAATCATATCAGCATATGCAATTAAAGCAAATGAAGGATTTATATATTTAAGAGCGGAATATATGGATGCATTCAAAATTCTAAAAGATGCTATAATTGAGGCCTATAACAATAGTCTGCTTGGAAAAAACATCTTGGGTAGTAATTTTTCATTTGATTTACATTTATATCCAGGTGCAGGTGCATACATATGCGGAGAAGAAACCGCACTATTAAATTCTCTTGAAGGGAAAAGAGGCATACCAAGATTAAAACCACCATTTCCTGCAATAAAGGGTCTTTATGGAAAACCTACAGTAGTAAATAATGTGGAAACAATAGCTAACATTCCAATTATTATAAATAATGGTGGAGATTGGTATAAAAAGCTTGGAACTGAAAAAAGCACAGGAACTAAGATATTTACAATTAGTGGAGCGGTAAAAGAACCAAAAGTATGCGAATTTGAATTAGGAAAAATTACATTTAGACAGCTTATTGAGTATGCTGGTGGAATAAGGGAAGGTTCTAAACTGGTAGGAGTTATTCCAGGAGGACTTTCCGCACCAATTCTAATAAATGATGAAATTGATATTCCTGCCACTTATGAAGATTGTTCTTTAAAGAATACTATGCTTGGAAGTGGTGCAGTAATAGTAATTGACGATAAGATACCATTAGCAAAAATTATTAGAAGGTCAATACAATTTTTTGCATTTGAAAGTTGTGGTTGGTGCACTCCCTGTAGAGATGGTCTTCCATGGGCTACAAGGATTTTAAGAAAAATTGAAGTAGGAAATGGTAGAAGAGAGGATTTAGATACACTTTATGAAATTTGTAATTACATTAAAGGAAAGACTTTTTGTGCACTTGGAGAGGGAGCGCAGTGGATATTAAGGGTTTATATTGAAAAATTTGGTGAGAAAATTCTAACTCAAGGTTAATCTTTTATCTTTAAAATTTAAAATATTAATTAATGGAGGTTGGAAGTGTGGTGGTCTATCTTATATCATCACTTTACGTAAATGGGCATGAAGTAGATGAGGGTAGTATTTACGACATAGGGCGTGATGCGAGGTATCACATAATAAAGATAGAA
>JANXBH010000022.1 GCA_025060695.1 Caldifarciminota bacterium
GTCAATTTCATAAAGATATTGAAAAATTTTCACACTTTAAAATTTCCAAGCCATGAAAGAATACAAAAATTACATAGGTGGGAAATATCAAGAATCAAGAAGTGATGAAAAGTTTGAAAGTAGAAATCCAGCAAATTGGGAAGAAGTTATAGGTACATTTCCTGAGTCAAATGAAGAAGACTTAAATCTTGCTGTAGAAAGTGCAAAGAAAGCGTTTAAATTATGGTCTAAAATACCTGCACCAAAAAGAGGAGAAATTATTAGAAAAGCCGGAGAAATCTTTTTAAAGAGAAAAAGAGAAATTGCTATATTAATGAGCAAAGAAATAGGAAAGACGATAGTAGAAGCGGAAGGGGATATTCAAGAAGCGATAGATACAGCATTTTATGCTTCGGGAGAAGGAAGGAGACTATTTTCATATATTACACCATCTGAACTTCCAAATAAATATGCACTAACATTTAAAAGACCTATTGGGGTAGTAGGAGTTATTACTGCTTGGAATTTTCCCATTGCAGTTCCCTCTTGGAAAATCTTCCCTGCACTATTAGCAGGAAATACAATAGTATTTAAACCTGCTCCTGACGCGTCTGCAGTTGGTTCTATATTTGCAGAGATATTTGAAGAAGCAGGACTACCTGAAGGTGTATTTAACATAGTATATGGGCATAAGATAGGAAAATACATAGTAGAGCATCCTGACATAAAAGTTATAGCCTTTACTGGTGGGACCGAAACAGGAAAAATAATTTATCAAAATGCGAGTAAATATTTAAAGAGAGTTTCGCTTGAGCTTGGAGGAAAAAATCCTCAGATTGTAATGCCTTCAGCAAATTTAGACCTTGCAGTAGATGGAGCAATATGGGGAGCTTTTGGAACGAGCGGTCAAAGATGTACTTCTACCTCAAGACTAATACTACATGAAAAAATATACAGTGAATTCATGGAAAAATTTAAGAGTAGACTATCTGAAATAATAATTGGAGACCCATTAGATCCTAAAACCAATATGGGACCAATTATTAATCAAAATGCACTTGAAAAAATTAAAAAATATGTAGAGATTGGAAAACAAGAAGGAGCAATACTAACTTATGGAGGGAATGAACTAAAAGAAGGATATTACTCAAAGGGATTTTGGTTTGAAGCTACAATATTTGAAAATGTAAAAGAGAATATGAGAATATTTCAAGAAGAAATCTTTGGACCTATTTTAAGCATTATTAAAGTTGGAAGTTTTGAAGAAGCGATTGAAGTTGCAAACAATTCAAAATATGGACTATCATCTTCTATTTATACAAACGATATAAATGAAGCAATGAAAGCTATTGAACTGATAGACTCAGGCATTACTTATATCAATGCACCGACAATTGGAGCGGAAAGCCACTTACCATTTGGTGGAGTAAAGGAAACAGGAAATGGTTATAGAGAAGGAGGCTGGACTGTATTTGATATATTTACTGAATGGAAAACTGTATATATAGACTTTTCACAGAAACTACAAAAAGCCCAGATAGATACATGGAAGTAAAATAAAAGCTATTTAGATATTAACTTACCAAAATCCCCCAATATAATTTCACCACTAAAGTTTACAATTTTACAATTTGAACCAATTATAGAGTTTTCAATATTTGAATTTTCAATAATGGTATTTTCCATTATTATAGAGTTTTCTATGCTTGAGTTTTTAATTATGCAATTTTGAGAAATATCAACAAATGGACCAATAGTTGAATTTTCAATATGACAATCTTTGTCTATAAACACTGGGTCTACAATAGTAGAACTTTCACTACTTGAAAGGATATTAGTACCCTCTTTTTTTAAAATGTATAACATTGTTTCTAAGTAAGTTTCAACTTTTCCACAATCGTACCATTCATCAATCTTTATTGCCCTAATTTTGTTTTCTTTAATAAATATCCTTAAAGCATCAGTTAATTGATATTCATTTTTAGTCTTCACGTTCATCTCGTAGAGCTTTTTTATACTTTTTTCTAAATTCCTCGTATCCTTTATATAGTAAATACCAGAAATAGCAAGGTTGGTTTTTGGATTTTCAGGCTTTTCTTCTAAATCAATTACATAATTTCCATCTAATATAACAATACCAAATCTTGTTGGGTCTTCTACTTCTTTAACCGCAATAAAATTCTCGCTAAAATCAAAACTTCCACTATATAATGCATCTGGTAAAACTATAAGAACGTCTTCCTCTATGTTATTTATACCTACATATACTGCATCCGCAAGACCAATCGTCTTTTCTTGAATTCTATAGGAAGTATTAGGATAAATTGACTTTAAAAATTCATAAGTTTTATAGCCATTTTCATCTGGTGAAATAACTAATATAATCTCGTCAAAATTTGTCCATCTTTCAATACTTTCCATAAGATGTTGTATAATTGGCTTTGAATATACTTTTAGTAATGATTTTGACCTATATAGACTAAATGGTCTTAACCTTGTTCCTTTTCCTGCTGTAGGAAGAATAAGTTTCATCTTACTGTATTACCTACTAAAATCCCAAGTGTAGCACCACCTATAACGTCAGATAACCAATGCTGGTCTTTATAAATTCTTGCAAGACCTACACCAGTTGCTAATGAATATACAAAAATGCTAAAAACCTTATTTTTAAATTTATTTGATAAATAACTTGCGGTAGTAAATGCAATAATTGTATGACCTGATGGGAATGATTGATAGTCATTTTTTAAATTAAATGGTTTAAAAGATAAACTGCCTTCGTTCATGTATGGTCTTGATCTACCAAAAATAGTCTTCATGCAAAGAACTAAAGCACCACTAATTAAAAAACTTTTTATTCCATTAACTGAAAACTCTTCTAAGTCCTTGTTTTTCTTTATTTTTGAAAAAATATGAATTAACGAATATCCTAAAATATGATATTGACCTTCACCGAATTTATCTATAATACTAAATGCCCTATCATAATATGAACTTTTTATGTTATTTGAGAAGCTTTTGATATTTTGGTCAAAATTATACATGGAGTACGGAATGAATATATAACTTAGAGATAGTAAAGTTAAACTTGCATCAGTTGTCATAACTTACTTCCTATTCTAACTACTGCTTTTTTTGCTCTAATATTATTAGGGTCTAATTTTAAAATACTTGACCAAACTTCCATTGCTTCTTTGTATCTTCCCTCATTTTCTAATTGAATTGCCCTTGATTCCCTTTGCGCTAATTCTAAATAAAATTCTGCACTTGCATTGTTTGGTTCATTTTTTAATATTTCATTTGCAAGCTTAATCGTTTCCTCTAAATTTCCTTTATCTTGATATAGCTCCTTTAACCTCATTACCATGTCCAAAGAACCACTAAACCCTGCTTTTTGTTTTTCAGGCTTTATTTCAAAACCTCCAAGTTGTGGGACATCAATTTTAATATCTGAAATTAATTTGGGTTCTTCTATTTTCGTAGTCTTGACTTGTATCTTTTCCTCCTCTATAGTGCTTTTAAGTTCAATTGATTTCGTTTGAGTTATTTCAACTTCAGGTTTAGTTTCAACAATTTCCAAAATTTTCTTTACCTCTTCTTCTTTACCTTGTTCCTTCAACGCTCTTGCTACACTAAGATTTTCACTTATAAACCTTGCCCTAAGTATCTGACTATAGATTTCATTAAATAATCCGTCGTTAGACAAAAACTCTGACAGACTTTCCAATTTCCTCTTCACTTCATCTAAATTGCCCTTATTTAGTTCATTCTTTAGCATTAAAACCTCTTCCCAAGACTTTAGTCTTTTATTTGCTAAATTGATTAGCTCATCTAAGTCTTGTAATTTTGCAAACCCCTTTGCTTTTTCAAATTCATATATGGCATACTTTAGAAGTTGTATTTTTTCTTCAATTTTTGAAGTTTCAAAAGCTCGAGATAAACTTTCTTTTCCACTATTGTAGTGAATGTAAAAATTATTTATCCTATATGATGTCCAAAAGTACGTTGCTAATACTGAAATTAAAACAAAAACAGATAACAAAGCTATAAAAATTGGTCTTTTTGAAGGTTTTTTGTAAATTTCATGCTCTGGTTTTTGTATAGGGTCTATAAACATTAGTCTTGTTTTTCCAACAACAATCTCATCACCACTACTTAATTCTTTTGGGGTTTTATAAACTTTTCCATTTATTAGTGTTGGATTTTTTGCTTCAAAATCCATCCATAAAACTTTATTATTTTCTATAGCTATTTTTGCATGCCTTCTTGAAACATATTCATCTTCTACTATATAGTCCGCACTTGGATCTCTACCAATAATACCAGATTTTTCAACCTTTATCATGCTTCCAGCATGATTTCCTACTAAAATTCTAAAATATGGCTTATTTAACGGAACAAACTTAACAACTATTTTTAAATCTTCGTATTCAATTACATCTCCATCTTTTATTTCAGTTTTACCCATTAGTTTATTACCGTTTATAGTTATTTCAGAAATTGCATTTAAAATCCAGTTTCCCTCAATAAACGAAAAACTCATATGCTTTAAGGATAGTTTTTTATTAACATAATCACAATCATCACTACTTCCCAATACAAAGTGAGTTTTATTTACTTTTATTTCACTATCTCCAATTACTAAATGAAGTTCATTCATATTTTTAAATTTTAAAGCTTTCGTTTTAATATATTAAATAGTGCGAGTCTTTCAAATTTATAAGGTAGTATTACTTCCCTTGCTTCAAAAGCACCTTTTTTTTCTATAACTTTCCCAACTATACCAATATAAAGTCCAAAAGGATACATATTATCTAATGAAGATGTAAAAATACTATCACCTTCTTTAATATCTGAACCCTCTGAAATATATGATATTCTTGGTATATCACCACCTTCCAATACCCCTAAGTAATTACTTCTTTTTATAATAATAGACGCGGAGAAATTCGTATTAAACATTGTAATAGCAATACTTGAGTTTTCATAAACCTCCGTAATTTTTCCAATTAGTATGTTTTTTATTAGTAAAACATCGCCATATTCAATATTTTCATTTTTACCTACATTTAAAACTATTTCCTTTGGCTTAATAGGGGGAATAAATGAAAGTCCATAAGCTTTAGTTAAATTTTCACTATCAACTAATATAAGCTTTTTAAAACTCTCCTCTAAATTCTGAATATGATATATAAAATTTGAAAGTTCAATTATAGGAAAATAAAGAAATTTAAAATTTTCAAAAACTAAAACTCTTGGTAGTTTAAAAAAGAATAAGAGTGATAATACGAAAATTAAGATATCATTAAATTTCACACTACCTAGATTTTAGAATTTTTTTACCTTTAGAAAGCAATGGTTTATATTTATTAAAGTCATCAACTATTTTTCCTATTCCTCTACCAACTGTTTCAAGTGGATAGTCCACTCTATTAACCACTATATTTAACTCTTCCTTTATTCTCAAGTCTAAACCCTTTATAAGTGAACCTCCTCCTGTTAGATAGATACCATTTTCTAATACATCTCTTAGCAAGTCTGCCTTTGAATTTTCAAATAATCTTGAAATTGCATTTATTATCTGATTTATAGGTCCATTCAAAGCTTCTCTTACTTCAGACGAAGATATTTTAAATGTTTTAGTTCTATGTTGTATCACATCCCATCCCGAGATTTCCATATATTCTTCAGTTTCCTGAGGATATGCACTGCCTATTTTAATTTTTATTTCTTCAGCAGTAAGGTAGCCAATGCTAATATTATATTTCCTTCTTATATACTCCATTATAGCTTCATCCATCTCATCACCAGCAACTTTAATAGAATTTTGATGAGCTATTTGACTTAGAGAAATAATAGCTATTTCAGTTGTACCTCCCCCAATATCAACTATCATATAGCCCTTTGATTTGGATACATCCAAACCTATACCAATTGCAGATGCTATAGGTTCATAGACTAAATATACATCCCTTGCTCCTGCACCTAATCCTGCATCTATAACAGCTTTCTTTTCCACTTCATTTGCACTTGATGGAACACCAACTACAAGAACAGGACTAAAAAACCCTGAAAATCTTTTAATTATTCTATGTAAAAATTCTTGAACTAATTCAAGATTTTCTATTACTCCATCTTTTATTGGTTTTACTGCAATTATTCCTTCAGGTGTCTTTCCATACATCAATTTTGCTTCTTCTCCTATAGCTATTACCTCTTTCCTTTCCTTATCATAAGCAACCACTGATGGAATTCTTAGCACTATACCCTTACCTTTTTGATATACAAGGGTATATGCTGTTCCTAAGTCTATACCCAATGTAGAAGAAAAAAGGTTAAACACTGAGAGCCGAAATTTTAAAGCAGTATAAAATTTTCACGTTGACCATAGCACAAATAAGCTCAGAGAATATTCTATATAACCTAAATCAGTTTAAAAAATATACAAATACTTCTATAATCCCAGTTTTAAAGTCAAATGCTTATGGTCATGGCATAGAAGAAGTATTTAGGATAATTAGTAAAGAAGTAGATAAAATTGCTGTATTTGATTTAGATGAAGCACTTAAGATAAAATTTAGAAATATTCTTATCCTAAAGCCCATTTATACTACAGATGAAATAATTACCGCCTATGAAAATGGTTTTATATTCAACCTGTGCTCATATAAACAACTTGAAGTTATAAAAAAATTAAATATAAAACCGAGAGTAGAAATTGAAGTAGATACAGGTATGAATAGAACAGGTATATGGTATGAAGAATTTGAGAATTTTTATAATAGTGCAAAAAATTTTGTTAAAATTGAGGGAGTTTATTCACATTTTTCAAATGCAGATAATATGAACGATGAATTTAGTAATATTCAATATCAAAGATTTATTAGTGTTGTAAAGGACAAAAATTTAAAAAAGCATATATCAAACACTTCTGCATCACTAAGATATAAATACTACTTAGATGCTATAAGAATTGGCATTGGTATTTATGGGGTTTATCCAAATAGATTCTTGTCAAAGTTCTTAGACTTAAAACCGGTAATGACACTAAAAAGTGAAGTTATTCAAGTTAAAACTTTAAAAAAAGGTGAAAGTGTAGGTTACTCAGGAACATTTAAGGCTAAAAGTAATATGAAAATAGCTATTATCTCCTTCGGTTATGCAGATGGATTTCCTATTGAGTGTTCTAATATTACAAGTGTATATGCAAAGGGTAGATTTAGAAAGGTTCTTGGAAGAATTTCTATGAACATGAGTGTAATAGAAGGAGAGGACCTAAAGGAAGGAGATATGGTTGAGATTTTTGGAGAAAACATAAATTTATTGGATATTTCCGAAAGTATTAATAAAATTCCATATGTAATATTATCTTCTATTGGAAGTAGAGTGAAGAGAGTAGTTGTGTGAAAACTATAAAATTTAAGACATGAATGTATCTATGCTTATGGACCTATATGAATTGACTATGGCATATAGCTATTTTAAATCAAGTAGAAATGAAATTTCTACATTTGAAGTATTTATAAGAAACTTGCCAGAGAATAGAAATTTTTTAGTTAGTGCAGGTATTGACGATATTATTGAAATTATCATAAATTTTCGTTTTGAAGAAGACGATATTAAATACTTAAGAAGTTTAAAAATATTTTCAGAGGATTTTCTTGAGTATTTAAAAAAATTTAAATTCACAGGTGATTTATATGCCATGCCTAATGGACAAATTTACTTTCCAAATGAACCTGTAATAAGAATTACAGCACCAAGAATACAAGCACAAATGTTTGAGACCATAGTTTTAAATCAGTTCAATTTCCAATCAATGATTGCAAGCAAGTGTGCAAGAATAACTTTAGCAAGTAGAAATATTCCATGTGTTGATTTTTCACCAAGAAGAGACCACGGTATAGATAGTGCAATAAAAGTAGCAAAAGTAAGCTATATGTGCGGTTTTATAGGAACATCTAATTTACTTGCAGGAAAGCTATACAATATACCTGTTTATGGGACAATGGCACATTCGTATATCATGAGCTTTGATAGTGAAGAAGAAGCATTTAGAGAGTTTTTAAAGAGATTTAGTGAACCTGTTCTTTTAATTGATACTTACGACACTATTGAAGGTGCAAAAAAAGTTATAAAGTTATTAAAGGAAGGATATAGAATAAAGGGTGTGAGAATAGATAGTGGAGATTTGGTAAAGCTATCTAAGGAAGTAAAAAAAATTTTTGAAAACGAAGGATTTGGAAATATTAAAATTTTCCTTTCCGGAGACTTAGATGAGTATGTAATTGAAAATATACTAAATGAAGGAGCAGTTGCAGACTTCTTTGGTATTGGAACAAAAATGGGGACAAGCTCAGATGCACCATATTTAAATGGAGTATATAAACTTGTAGAGGATGAATATGGTTTTAAAATAAAAACATCACCACAAAAACTTACGCTTCCTGGGAAAAAGCAAGTATATAGAATTTATGAAAACGGACTTATGAAAGAGGATATAATTGTACTGGAGGATGACAAAATAAATGGAGAACCACTATTAAAAAAGTATATAGAAAATGGGAAATTAGTAGAAAGGATAGCACTTGAAAGTTCAAGAAAATTATTCATGGAAAATTTATTAAAAATACCACCATACCTAAAGAATATAAAAACTCAAGAAATGGTCTACCCTGTAAAAATTAGCAAAAAACTATTAGAAATACAAGAAAGTCTAATTAAATCCTTCTAAAAAATTCCATAAATTCTTTTATAAATCTCTCCTTTGAAAACCTTTCCGCATTCTTTCTTATTTCATACGGGTCAAAATTATTCTCTATTTTTTCAAACCTTAATATTCCATCTATTAAACTTTCTTCATCTTGACTATTGAAGAATATTCCCGTTTTATTTTCTATTATAGTCTCAATAACACCACCTTTTCTATATGCTATTACTGGAGTGCCACAAGCTTGTGATTCAACAGGCAATATACCAAAGTCTTCCTCAGCCATAAATATAAAAGCTTTTGCTTTCTTTAAGTAATTTTTTAGATTTTCCTGAGTTTGATAACCTAAAATTTCCACATTCTTATTAGAAAGTTTTTTTATTTTTTTCATCTCAGGACCGCTTCCTATTACTATAAGTTTTCTATCTTTTAATTTAGAAAATGCCTTAACTATAACATCTATTTTTTTATACGGGACCATCCTACCGATTGTAATATAAAAATCTTCTTTTTTCGTTTCAACTTCAAATTTTTCTATTTCTACAGGTGGATATATTACATGTGCTGGTTTGTTATATATTTTCTTTATTCTATTTGCAACAAAATTGGAATTTGCTATAAAATAATCTATTCTTTGAGCTGAGATATAATCCCAAATTCTAATTTTATGCAAAAAGTAAGCTGAAAGAATTCTAAAAAATAAGTTTATACTTTCCATATACTGAAAATATAAGTCCCAAGAGTATCTAATTGGCGTATGGCAATAGCAAATGTGAATTTGATGCGACTGCTTTAAAACACCTTTTATATACGAGTGCGAGGAGCTAATTATAATATCGTATTTAGAAAGATTTATTTGTTCAACAATGATTGGATATAAAAAGAAGTAATATCTATATAGTTTTTTTGAAAAAGGTAGATATTGTGCAAGTGAATGAAATACTTTTCTGTCATTTATTCCTAATTTTTCAATACTTCTTTTATCATATACGATTGTCCAGATATCTGCATCTTTGAATATTTCGCAAAGTGCTTTAAATACAACTTCTGAGCCTGCAATATCTATTATCCAGTCGTGAAGGAGAGCAATTTTCACCTTATGTATTTAACAAATTCATCGTATGGCAAATTTCCTTCTACTTTTTGATTATTGATAAAAAATGTTGGTGTAGCTTTTACCTCTCTCTTTAATGCTTCATTAGTTTCATTTAAAATTACATCTTTATACTTTTGACTATCAAAACACTCCCTAAACTTTATTGTATCTAAATTTAATTCGCTTGCAATTCTTATATAGTTTGCCCTGTTGTATGAAAAAGGTCCGGATTTTAAAAATTCTTCAAATAGTCTTTTAGAATAGGACCAATATTTATTCTGTTCGTAAGCACATCTGCTTGCAAGTGCAGGATAAATAGACTGAGGTCTAAGTAAAAAAATTTTAGATATAAACTTTAATTTTCCTGTTTTAATATACTCTTCATATAACTTAGGTAGGTTTTCTAAATGAAAGTTTGCACAATGAGGACAAGTAAAATCAAAGTATTCAACAATTGAATCTTTTGAATTTTCATATCCTAAAGTAGGACTTAAAGCATTCTTTATAATTATATCGTATTCTCTATAGTTGCTTTTCTTAGCATTGACACTAACAAAAGCAATTATACTAACTACTATTCCTGCTACTATACCAAGAATAATTATGTGTTTTTTTTTCATTTTTTAACTTTGTAATTTAAATGCAAATGGTATTATTACCTTTACCTTAACTTTTTTATCTTTCATCATTCCGGGTTTAAATTTATAACCATAAGCTGCTTTTAAGGCGGCTTCATCAAAAACTTTATTGGAACTATTAATGACTTCCGCATGAATTACATTACCACTCTCATCAACTATTACAGCTACTGTAACTCTTCCTTCAATACCTGCCTTTCTTGCAACTTCTGGATACTCAGGCAATACAGTTTTGACAGGCTCTGGTTTAACTTCTACTTTAAAAAAGTCATAGTATTCGCCTATACCACCCCCTCCCCCACCTGTAATAGCAGGTAAAGCTTCAGTAGAAAGTAAATCACTAATATCTCTTTGATTCGTTATTCCAACTATTACATCTGCGTTTTCATCAGTAGTCTCATCAAATTTTGCTTGACTCTCTAAATTCTTCAATATATCCTCTTCATTTATTTTAGCATTTTGTTGTTCTGGCTGAATCGTCTTTTGTTTCATAAGCTCCTTTAGTATATCTTGCTTGATTTCTTTTCTTTGCTCTTGCTGAATAGGTTGTATCATTTCAATTGGTTTTCTATTTAGAAAGTCGGACTTTTCCTCTAATAGTTTTATTTCTTTTAATCTTGCCTCTTCAATAGCTCTTTTGACAACTTTGCTTCCAAAGAATAAACCAATTACTAAGTGAAATATTAATGCTACAAAAAGTAATACAATAATTCTTCTTTTTGTCCCCTTTTCCTCTTCCCACTCAGGAATTACTACTTTTCTTTTTCCTACTATTATAATCTCCCCTTTAACATTCTTTTTTTCCATACTTATCACCTCCTTTTAAGGCTCTCAAAATTTTAAAGCATTAACTATAAGATTTTCAAATTATAAAAAAGCTTTTTGAAAAGTTAATGAACAGGTGTAATAATTTTCCTTAAGGGACTTAAAGCTCTAAATAGGTTTTAGATATAAAAACCAACAGAGCAATAGCTAACACCAGAGTCAGTTAAGCTTTCATAATAATTCCTATAGTCAATTAGTTTTCCCTTACTTGTTCCAATCATCTTTAAAACTTCTAAAAATACATAGTTCGTAAACTGTCCATCTATTCTAGTTTGATTTTCACACTTACTTAAAAAGTCAAATGCTTCATCATTCTTTAGATTAGACAGCATATCAATATACATTAAATCTACCTCTTTTGTATCAAAATAGAATTTATCTCCGAACTTCTTTCCAACATGACTTAAATCTATACTTGATATAAAAAATATTTCATCCTTATATGGTTCTATTGCTTTGTATATTCTCTCAGATATTATCTTTAAATCGTCCTTCTTATTTGTATAGGCAATGATTGATGGAATTATTGTTATATCTTCTAAGAAACTATCAAGAAATATTATGGGAAATTCCACTGAATGCTCGTTTCTATATGCAAGCACATCGTAGTCTATTTCATAGCCAAATTGTCTTTGTATTTTTTCTAATATTTCTTTGTTTACCCTCACTATTTTATCAGTATAGTAATCTCTTGGAAAGATTGAGAAAGGTGTAAGGTGCAAGCTATGAGCAACACCAAATATAAAAAATATCCTTCTTTTAGTTTTTTTAATTTTTGCATATGTTTTTAAATATAAATCCATAGCAATTTTTACGTCAATGTGTGGAACTATTAAACCTATAAGGTTTTCCTCAGTTTCATCAGTTAGATTTTCCTTAATAAAATTCTTTAACTGAGTTATATTTTCAACAAGCGTTATTTTCT
This sequence comes from Caldifarciminota bacterium, assembly GCA_025060695.1. Taxonomy (GTDB): domain Bacteria; phylum Hydrothermota; class Hydrothermia; order LBFQ01; family DSFT01; genus DSFT01. The sequence goes on from JANXBH010000022.1 coordinate 12,174, forward strand.
TATATTCTAAATTTAAAAGTTTTTTCCTCTCTTCCTCTACTTTATTTATAAATCTTTCATTGTAAAAAAGATAGTATTCATCCATCATTTTTATGAAGTCTACTATTTCTTGCTCTGAAAGTAAAATGTTTGTTATTTTAAAAAATTCCGTTTTTACTTCATCTATTGTTCTATTTCCATTAAATAGAGAAAGAAGAATTATGGCATATTGTGTAAAGAAAAGGTCATCAAAGAATCCAAATGGATCTCTTACAATAAAACCGTCCTCAATCTCTTCAAACTCAAAGTGCCTAGTCCTTAATTTTATATTCTTAAAATCAAACTTAGAAAAATCCATATCAAAACCAAGCTTAGCATAATGTTAATTATTAATAATAATAGACAAAAAACAAGCTGAAATTTAATTCTTGGACCTTGAAAAAGCATGTATTTAAAATATAAACTATTAATCTTTTCAAAGTTATTGTAAACTTCCTTCATACTTTGCTTTATTTCAATTAAACCTTTTATATTCATATGTCTAAGTCTTTAATACTTAATGCATATTTTTCAATAAATTCTTTTCTTGGTGCAACATCGAGTCCCATACATACTGAAAGCCACCTTTCCGCCTGAGCTGCATCTTCAACCGTAACTCTTTTTAATATCCTTGTCTCTGGATTCATAGTAGTTTCCCATAATTGTTCAGGGTTCATCTCTCCAAGACCTTTATATCTTTGAATAATAACATTATCGTCCTTAAACTCCTTTAGAATTTTGTGCAATTCTTCGTCAGAATATGCATATTTTATAGTTTTTGCTTTTTGTATTCTATATAGTGGAGGTTGTGCTATATATAACATCCCTGCTTCTATGAGATTATAGAAGTATCTATAAAATAATGTTAAAAGAAGAGTTCTAATATGTGCCCCGTCAATGTCTGCATCTGTCATTATAATAATTTTTCCATATCTTGATTCCTCAGGTTTACAACTGTCCTTTATACCGCATCCAATTGCAGAAATTATGGATCTTAACTCTTCGTTATCCAATGCCTTATCTAATCCCTTCTTTTCTACATTAAGGATTTTTCCTTTCAGTGGAAGTATTGCTTGAAATTCTCTATTTCTTCCTTGTTTTGCAGAACCACCTGCACTTTCACCCTCCACTATAAACAATTCGGAAATCTCCTTTTCTTTCGTTATGCAGTCCGCAAGCTTTCCCGGAAGAACATCACTTTCTATGAAATTTTTTCTTCTTACTGCTTCTCTTGCTTTTCTTGCAGCAAGTCTTGCTCTTTGATTTTCAAGAGCTTTTTCTATAATAATTTGGGCAATTTTTGGATTTTCTTCTAACCACCTTGAAAATCTTTCATAAAATTCTTTTTCAATAAAACTTTTTACACTATCATTTGCGAGTTTTATTTTAGTTTGACCTTCAAATATAGGGTTAGATAGTTTTGCATGAATAATTGCAGTTAATCCTTCTCTTACATCATCTCCTTGAAGTGGTTCTTTTTTTATTAAATTCATCTTTCTTCCAATATCGTTTATTGACCTTGTTAATGATGACTTAAAGCCCGTAACGTGCGTTCCTCCTTCTTTAGTATTTACAGTGTTGACAAATGAAACTATAACTTCATCGTAGCTATCGTTATAACAAAGAGCTATCTCAACTTCCATAAATTCACTGCTATTAGAAATAAAAGTAGTTAAAAATATTGGTGTTATATGTTTTCTTGTAATATCCAAGTATTTTATAAAGTCCTTCAGACCTTCAGGACTATGGAATACTTGCTTTTTATTAGTTATTTCATCTACTAATTCTATTCTTACTTGTGGTACTAAGAATGAAATTTCTCTTAGTCTATCCGCTAAGTATTCGTAATCAAATTCTAACTTTGGATATTCTGTAAAGATTTCTGGATCAGGTTTAAACCTTACAATAGTTCCTGTATCTTTTGCATCTGATATTACCTTTAAATCTTCAACTTTTTTGCCTTTTGAGAATTTTATTTTATAAGTTTTATTGTTCCTCTTTACTAATACATCTGTCCATTCTGAAAGAGCATTTACTACACTCGCACCAACCCCATGCAATCCACCTGATATTTTATATACGCTATTTTCAAATTTCCCACCCGCATGAAGCTCCATAAATACTACTTCAATAGCAGGAGTGTTAGTCTCAGGATGTATATCAACAGGAATACCTCTTCCATTATCCTCTACTGATATACTCCCATCTTTATGTATGGTAATTTTTACATAGTTTGCATATCTTGCTAATACTTCATCTATTGCATTGTCTATAATTTCAAATGCTAAATGATGAAAACCCTTCTTCCCAACATCCCCTATATACATCGCAGGTCTTTTCCTAACTCCCTCAAGACCCTTTAAACGCTTTATACTTTCTGCGGTATATTCAAACATTTCTATAATTTTAAATCCTAATCTCAAAAAGAAGTTTTTACTTAATTTGACAAATTTAATATTGACAATTTAGAAAAATAAATAACTGTTTACCAATAACTTAGACTTTTATAAAGCTTAAAAATATCATTTTTACGAAAAAATTTTTATTTCATTCAATTTTAAATTGTCATTTTAGGAACATTATTTTTTATTGATTTACAACAATTTAACATAGATAATTCCAACTGCTTAATTAATCACTTTAAAATAAAACTCTATTACTTTGAAGTTTTTCTAATTTGTCAATATTTCTCAATCTCTATTTGCAATCAACTTTAAATTAAATATCCAATTTAAACAAGAATTTTATCAATAATACCTAATTCGACACGATATTATAAAATAGTTTCTATCTCCATTTGCTGGATGTCCATTGAAATATGAAACTTTTGTTAAATTTTTAATTTGTATAAATTAAAGCTAATAAAGAATACACCTTAATTAGACCTCTTTCGGGAACCTACTTTCAAAATTTAACTAAAAATAAAAAATTAAAACAAAATGTATATCTCTAACTATGACCAGTAAATGATTTTATGATTTTTTTAAAGATAAAAATTTTCGGTTTTTTCTATTTTAGTAAACTATTGATAGTAAATGATTTTTATTTTGAAATTTGACAATTTATAAATATAAAATTCTTCATTTGAGGAGGGTGGGGGGAGATTTCCGAAAATAGAAGTTGAAAAATTGAAATTTTGTACTTTAAACTTTTAGAACTTAAACATCTTGCTGTATGGATGTTAGTTAAAGGTTAAAGGGGACGAAAAAAGGCACGGGTTTTTATCGTCCCTATGAGGGATTGAAACTCCCATACAAAACGTCAACTACTGTTTCCCTATTTTCCTCGTTTTTATCGTCCCTATGAGGGATTGAAACTTACTTCCCATAATCCGAAATAGTTCTTGTAGAGAGTTTTTATCGTCCCTATGAGGGATTGAAACTTTGCAAGCTTTCAGGCATCAGTGGAAATCCAACCCGTTTTTATCGTCCCTATGAGGGATTGAAGCTTTTAGCGACCATAATCACAATTATAACAGCAGGGAGTTTTTATCGTCCCTATGAGGGATTGAAACTTTCAGAAGAGGAATCAGAGGAATCAGAGTGGAAGCGGAGTTTTTATCGTCCCTATGAGGGATTGAAACAATGCGCTTGGTATTGATTTAGAAATAAAAGATGGCAAGTTTTTATCGTCCCTATGAGGGATTGAAACACTGGAAAATAGTTGTAGTTGCGATGATACTCGTTTTTGTTTTTATCGTCCCTATGAGGGATTGAAACTTTGCGTGGTGCATATATACATTCTTGTTTTTGCAATGTTTTTATCGTCCCTATGAGGGATTGAAACGGGAATGAAAATCATAATTCAACAATCCAGAGACCGGTTTTTATCGTCCCTATGAGGGATTGAAACTTGAAATTGTTCCAAAAGTAGCTTCAATAAATAATAGTCATGCGTTTTTATCGTCCCTATGAGGGATTGAAACTATTTTTGTATTTCAGATCTCTGCCTTTTTATCTCGTGGTTTTTATCGTCCCTATGAGGGATTGAAACTTTCCCGTGCAAAAATATTATTTCCAGAGTTGTTCCTGTTTTTATCGTCCCTATGAGGGATTGAAACATGTATGGCTTCTAAAAAGGAGGAGGTAAGAATATGAGGTTTTTATCGTCCCTATGAGGGATTGAAACCAAGAAATATTGACAATTCCACAAGAAGAATTTATTGTTTTTATCGTCCCTATGAGGGATTGAAACATATATTTGCAAGCCCTGAAATATAAAGATGTAAAAGAGTTTTTATCGTCCCTATGAGGGATTGAAACCCGATTCATAGAAATAATTTTCAAGGTGAATAGACATGGTTTTTATCGTCCCTATGAGGGATTGAAACCGATATGCGTCAACTTTGTGATGATCCAATAGCCGTGTTTTTATCGTCCCTATGAGGGATTGAAACTAGTTCCACTTTGATTGGACGGCTATTGGATCATCACGTTTTTATCG
>JANXBH010000023.1 GCA_025060695.1 Caldifarciminota bacterium
TAGGATAGCTTTTAATTTACTTTTTGAAACTTTGTTCTTAAGTGATTTATAAATTTCGCTTATCGTTCTTCCTTTCTTTGAACTATGGATAATTGTATATATTTTATTTTTTAGTTTATCTATCACTACTTCCAAAACCTCCAATACCTCTCTTTGTCTGACCTAACTCCTCTATATTACCAACTTCAACAATTTCCCTTGGTTCTAATACTTTTACTATTAATAGCTGAGCAACAAATTCCCCTTTTTCTATTTTCACATATTCATTTTTATTCGTATTATAGAGAACAACCAGTAATTCTCCTCTGTAGTTGTTATCAATTACACCTGCTATAGCAATTAAGCCCTTATTTAATGCAACAGAACTTCTTTCCTTTATAAAACCGAAAGTTCCAAAAGGTAACGATATATGAATACCAGTTCTTATAGCTTTTCTTGAAAGTGGCTCAATTATATAGTCTTCTATGCTTGAAAGATCTATACCTTGGCTTTCATTGAATGCTACCCTATACTTAGAAAATTCAGAATTTCTATAAATCTTAATCACTTTGAAATTTTAAGGTTTGCTATTCTCATTAGCTTGTTGATACTCAGAAAGTGCATTTACAATTATACCTACAAATAGATTTAGAACTATAAAAGTTCCAAATAGTATATAGCTAACGAAGTAAATCCAAGCCCAACTATAGTAATTTGCAATTTCTAAATATATATCAAACCAACCCTCAAGCGTAATGACTGAAAAAAGTGTTATAAATGCTCTTGAAAGGTCAGAAAAATAGGCTGGTGCAACCCTTGAAAATAGATGCACGCCGATGATAGAATAGATATAAATCATAATAATTAGCAGTAAAATAATATATGAAACTGACGGAATAATACTAAATAAGGCACTAATTAGCATTTTGAGTTTTTTTATCCTTGTTATTAATAACATAATTCTTAGAACCCTAAAAATCCTCAAAACTGAAAAGGCAGAATTTGTAGGAAGTAAACTAATAAGAATTATAAAGCTATCAAATACATTCCAACCATCTCTTATGAATGATAATTTAGGTTTAGTATTAATAAACCTCAAAATTAGCTCAATTACAAAAATGTAAACAATAATTTTATCGATAAACTCTATGGTTTTTCCGTACTTTTGGTAAATGCTTGGATAAGTTTCAAGACCAAGTAAAACTGCATTTAAAATAATCAAAAAAAATATAAAATATTCAAAATATTTGTTCAAGGGAATAAAAATTTTAAAGTGAAGACGTTAAAAAGCAATTTTGATACGCTCTAATATAAACTTGTTTGCATTTATTAAAACTCTTTTGTTATTCTCATGTCTTACAAGTTTTATGGCATCTTCAAAACTAAACCAACCTCCTGCAAAATGCTCATTACTTATACAAAATTTCCTTTCTAATGATCTTGCAAGAAATAATATTAACTTCTTATTTATTAACCTATATACCAGTCTCTTCGTAAAGCTCTCTTATTGCACCTTCCAATTCATTTTCATTCTTTTCAATTTTACCCTTTGGAAATCCCCAATAACTTGTATGCTTTAAAAGTAAATAGTATATTCTACTATTTTCAATATAGAAAAGTATAAAACCTGTAGATATTTCATCAAAACTCATGCTACTACTAAACTTAAAACTTTGTTCTTTACGTATATTTTTTTGACAATTTTTTTATGTTTTATGTATTTTTCGTAAATCTGAGAATTTTTGAAAACTTCAAAAACCTCATCTTCATCACTATTAACACCTACACTAATTACCCCTCTAAATATACCATTTATCTGAACACTTATTTTTATTTCCTCTTGGATTATATACTTTTCATCGTAATCAGGTAAAGGATTTTCAAATACGCTATTTTCATAACCAAGTCTATGGTAAATTTCTTCTGCTATGTGAGGAGCAAATGGTGCAAGTAATATTGAAAATATTTTTAATGCTTCTTTATACTGATAGCTTTTTTTGTTAGGATAGTCCTTTAGATAATTTAAAAATTCCATAAGCTTTGCTATAGCAGTATTAAACCTAAAATCATCCATCCTTTCTCTAATTTCTTTTATTTTTCCATGGATGAAGGACTTAAGCTTATAGTCTTCAATATCTTCAGTAAATTCCAAGCTGCTATACAAACTTAAAACTCTATTTAGGAATTTTTTTGCACCTTGGACTATTGAATCTGTCCATTCAAAATCTTGTTCAGGTGGTGCTGCAAATAGTATAGCAATTCGTGCAACATCAGAACCATTTTCATCTAAGAACTTAGAAAGTGGGACAATATTTCCTCTTGACTTTGACATCATTTCTACTTTTTCTTCTAATTCTATACCACTTTCAGCATGGTAAAACTTTCCCTCTTTTTCAACTACAACGCTTTCATCAACAGTCTTATAGTTTACAGGATCCCAATAGAACCTCTTTAATACTAAACCTTGTGTAAATAATTTATTAAAAGGTTCATCGTAATTAACTATACCTTCATCGTATAAAACTTTATATATAAATCTTGCATAAATTAGATGTTTAGTTGCATGTTCTATTCCTCCAATGTACAAGTCTACTGGCATATACAATTTTTCTAAGCTTTTACTTATAATCTCGTTTTCATTTTTAGAATCTATGAACCTAAGATAATACCAAGAGGAATCCACAAAAGTATCCATAGTATCAGTTTCTCTTCTTGCCTTAGATTTACATTTTGGACAGTTAGTATATACAAAATTTAAATCATTTTCTAATGGGGAATAGCCATATATAGGCTTCCAGCTTTCAAGCCTTTCAGGAAGTAGTACAGGAAGTTCACTTTCTGGAACTTCAACTATACCACAATTATCACAATAAATAATGGGTATTGGACAGCCCCAATATCTCTGCCTTGAAATTAACCAGTCTCTTAGTCTATAAGATGTACTTCTTTTGCCTAAATCTAAACTTTCTAACTTTTTCGCAATTTCAAGTATTGCATCTTTACTCTCTAAATTGTTAAACTCACTACTATTTATTAAAATTCCATAATCTTCAAATGCTCTCTCTTTTAAAATTTCATCTAAATTACCTTCTTTAGGCTTAATAACTGGAATAATTCTTAAATTAAATTTCTTTGCAAATTCGTAATCTCTTTGGTCATGCGCTGGAACACCCATAACTATACCTGTTCCATAGTCGTATATTACATAGTCAGAAATATAAATAGGAATTTCTTGACCCGTAAGGGGATGAGTTGCATATTCATACGTAAATACTCCAGTTTTCGTAGTTTGAGACCTCCTTTCAATTTCTGTCTTGCTTAAAGCAATATTAACGTATTTTTCAATTTCTTCTTTATTCCTTGAATGCTTAATTATTTCCTTTACTATTGGATGCTCAGGTGCAACTGATATAAAGCTCACACCAAATATGGTATCTACTCTTGTAGTAAACACCTCCAAGAATTTATCTCTATACTTAAACTTTATTAAAACTCCTTCACTTTTTCCTATCCACTCCTCTTGCTGCTTTATTACATTATCTGGCCAGTTCCCCCTAAGTTTTTCTAAGTCGTTTAGCAGTCTTTCTGCATATGCAGTTATTTTAAAAAACCATTGTTCAAATTCTTTCTTTACTACAGCCCTTTTACATCTTTCACATTTTCCATCTATTACTTGCTCATTAGCCAAAACCGTCTTACAATGTTCACAGTAATGAACAAACTCTTTCTTTCTATAAGCAAGTCCTTTTTTATATAGTAATAAAAATATCCACTGTGTCCATCTGTAATAATCTGGTTCACATGTAGAAATTTCCCTCTCCCAATCATAGCTCATACCTGCTTTTTTCAGTGTTTCTCTAAATATATTAATATTTCTATTAGTCCAATCTCTTGGATGAATATTATAATTAATTGCAGCATTTTCCGCAGGTAGTCCAAATGCATCCCAACCCATAGGATGCAACACATCATACCCTTGCATAAATTTTATTCTTGAAACAACATCTCCAATTGCATAATTTTTCAAATGCCCCATATGCAAATCACCAGATGGATATGGAAACATTTCTAAAACATAGAACTTCTTTCCATTTCCTTTTACTTTAAATAAATTTTTCTCCTTCCAAAATAGTTGCCATTTCTTTTCTATTGCTACAAAATCCATATGCACTAAAATTTTAAAGTAATTACTAATTACCAAAAACTACTAAACCTATTAAGTAGTCTAAAAACAATATCATAAATGCGCATACTACAACACTTATAGTGGTAAATTTCCCAACACCGACAGCTCCGCCTGTTGTATTAAATCCAAAGTAGCAACTAATAATTCCTATACTTAATCCAAAGGAAAAAGCCTTTAATAAACCACCAAAAACATCCTTAAAGTTATAAAAATTCTTCATACCCATAATAAGATTTGAAACATCCATAGAAAAAAGAAAATAACTCAAACCAAGAGCGGAAGATATTGATACTATCATAGAAAGTATTACAAGCAACGGAGTTGATATAGTTATTGCTATAACCCTAGGAAGAACTAAGAATCTATACGGATTTATTGACATTATTTCAAGTGCATCTATTTGCTCAGATATTCTCATAGTTCCAAGCTCTGCAGTAAAACCTGCACCAACCCTGCCTGCCAAAACTATAGCGGTAAAAACTGGTGCCATTTCAATTGATACAGCCTTCCAAATACCCGCACCTATCAAATCCTCAGGGACATAATTTTTCAATTGATATGCGGTTTGAAGTGCTGCAACCATACCAGTAAATGCAGAAGTCAATATTACTATTGGAATAGAATTTATACCAGCATTTATTACCTGATATACAATCTGAGGAAAACTCTTATAAACGTCTGAAACAGCTTTTATTGACCTTAAAATAAATACCGACATTCCTCCTACGTGATATAGTATCTCTAATAAAAACTTCAATACTATAATTTTAAGGTTTCGTGCTTTGAACTTATAAAGTTTAGGAGAAAAGGTAAAAAAATAATATGAGGTTCTGTAATTCTCAAAATACAGAAGATCTAAAAAGGTGTATGAAAATAAGGAGTATTTCCCTTATAAATGTTTTCAAGATAGACGACGACTATATAGTAGGTATATACGAGGGAAGAATAAGCAATTATGATATACTTATAAAATACAGACAAAAAGAGAGAGGAAGGTGGTCAAGAATAAGAACCCCTACATTGGGTTGTAGATATGCTTTTGAAAATGCAAATGAATAGGGAAAAAGCCCAAGAATTCATAAACTTTCTCTTAGAAAGATAGGGAAAAATTACACCAATTCAATCAAAGGAAAATAGAGAATTAAGAACAAGTTATAAATATATCGCTATGCTAAAGAATTGGATAACTACAAAGACTTAAGCAAACACGGATATTTCTTGCAGAATTAATTATGACACAGGAAAAAACAAATAGAGAAGATGCATACATGCTTAAAAATCTTCTTGAAGCCTTAAAAAGGGGGATTCTATATTTCAAATAGTTAGTATAGCAACACATAGAGGTAGATAGAGCACATGCTGCGGACTATAGAGCTTTTTATAAAACCTAAACCTTTTGTCAAATGGGCTGGTGGCAAAAGACAAATTATTAAGCATATTAAATCAAAAGTTCCTCATTCATATGAAAGATATATAGAGCCTTTTGTAGGTGGCGGTGCTTTACTTTTTGAACTCCTACCCAAAAAAGCTATAATAGGTGATATAAATAAAGAACTCATCAATGCCTATATTATATAAGGGCTGTAAGTCCAGATAAGCTTAGTTCTATTGAGAGAGCAAGTAGGTTTATATATCTCAATAAAACATGCTATAACGGGCTATACAGAGAGAACTCTAAAGGTGAATTCAATGTCCCTTTTGGTAGATATAAAAATCCTAAAATATTAGATGAAAACAATTTAAAAGCAGTATCAAATTACCTCAATAGTGCAGATATAACTATCATATGTGCAGACTATAAAGAAGTTTGCAGTATGGCAAAAAGTGGAGACTTTATCTACCTTGACCCGCCATACTATCCTATAAACGAAAGCTATTCTTTTACTAAATACACAATGCATAACTTTACTGAAAAAGATCATATAGAACTGTTCCACACTTTTAAAGAATTAGACAAGAAAGGATGCAAAGTTTTACTTAGCAATTCAAATACTGAATTTATAAAAAATCTGTATAAGGAATATATTATAGAAGAGCTGGACTCCATAAGGGCTATCAATTGCAAAGGTTCGGGGCGTAAAAAGGGAAGATATGAATTAATTATAAGGAATTATTAAAGTTTTTCAGAGCTTTAATAGACTTTACTTCAATTTCACAATTTTTTATGCTTTAAAATTATGAGATTTAATAAAGGGGGTAAAAAATGATAATATTGCTGATATCATACAGTGAGCTTACAGAAAAATTTATATCTTTGTTTAGTGAAAGATACAACACTCCACACGAGGAAGTAGTGGAGTTTATAAAACGCTCAGATATTTACGTTCTTGCAAGTTATATTCAAGATTTTTGGTCTATAAGTCCAATAAAAGAAGCATATAGATATGCAGAAATTATCAAAGAAGACGTATTAAATAGTCCAAAAGAAAAAAATCCTCCAAATATAAATGTTAGTTATATAAACTGCGGTTCTACTACACAAAGATGGCAATGGGGAAATGACAACGGAGGACCAGCATGTACTGGTGCCAATAGATGTTGGGGAACTATATTAAATGGAAATTATCCTCCAAATATGGAAGACACTTTATACTCACCAATAATAAATGCGAGTGGATATAGCAGCATTGTACTAAGATTTAGACAATGGTATTACACTGAAAATAACTTTGATCAAGGTTTTATTTTATGCTCACCTAATGGGGGAAATAATTGGTATTTAGTGGCAGGACCAATTCAAGGTAATTCAAATGGATGGATAAACACTAATCTAAATTTACCTCCACAATGTCAAAATACATCTCAGTTAAGAATAGCATTTAGATTTAGAAGTGATTTTTCAATTCAATACTATGGATGGTATATAGATGATGTAGTTATAGAAAATCAACAGACCACTATTGCATCATACGACTTTAACGCAAATGATGGAGGATGGACTGCAACACAAGCTATAAGTATATCAGACCCTTATCTACTATCAAATAACTTCTTACAATGGTATGTAGATATACTTTCAGCAAATGATCTTGGAACATATGGAACATATACAGCAAGAACAGGACCTT
>JANXBH010000024.1 GCA_025060695.1 Caldifarciminota bacterium
TATCTCTCTCGCGTCCAAGAATACCTGCTACTAATCCAACAAGTGTAGTCCTTGGAGGAAAGTAATAACTTATAGCAGTTGCATTTGAATAAAATGCCCTAAAGTGTGCGAATTTGCCCTTTAGTTCAAATGAAATTAACATATACTTGACTTAGTTTATTTTTAATCTCATTTTCTAAATAGCTCATATTAGTGTCAAGCCTTACTACCAACTTACTTATTTTATGTTGTATATTCAATATTCTATCTATAAGCCTTGATATATCTAATTCAAAGTCTCTTGTATTTTCAATTCCTTTTTTCTTGTCAATATCTACAAACCTTCTTAAATCTCCAAGTAATACAAGATTGTCATTGTACTCAATTCTCATATATAAAAGTGGATGATGACCTATTTTTGAACGTGTTGAAGTTTCACATAGTATTGCTTCAAATATATTTTCATCAAGCTTTTTTATATCATCATAAGTTAAACCCGTATATTCTGCAAGTTTTCCATTTATCCTACCATAAAAAGAAATTAGTGAGTACTTTACTATCCAAAATTTTCCTATTGAACCACCTGTTTCCTTTGCACCTGCAAAATGACTAGTAATACTTGGACTATTTAATATTTCTACCTCATTTAGAGAATATCCCCAAGTAAATTGAAGAGGACCTGTAAGTGTAATTGAACTACCCTTGCTACCTTGTTCCTTTACTTGTTTCTCTACTTGTTCCTTTACTTGTTTCTTTCCTTGTTTCTTTAAAGGAAGTGTTACACCAAAAAATCTTATATCTATAAATTCCTTTAGCAATTCAAGGTCTGCACCCTTTTTCCCTTTTTTTTGTGCTATATTATTTGCCCTTGTAGTTGCATCTACTGTTGAACCATCATCCTCTTTTCTAACAAAAATATCCATACCTAAGTGTTTGTAAAAGAAATCCCTAATAAATCTCTTTAGCCTTACATCGCTTACAATATTTCTACTAGTAGCATAGTCCATCCTTGGTTTATTTTCGTTATCGGGATCCCCATTAGGATTTGTATATTTTGCTTCATATATTAGCAAAATCTCACTATTGTTTATTTTGTTCATCTTGCCCTCCTTTTGTCATTATTCTATGAGTTTCAAAAGCATATCCTGAAATTATATAGTATGTATTTTCTAAAGGATTTAAATCCCAAGATTTCACATGTTGATTAAATAGTTCTTTACTTTCACTATAAAACTTTTCAGCGGAATATAATTCCCTTTGTTTGATTTTTTCAAAAACTTGAATATATAAGTTTTTCACTTCCTGTATATTCATACCATTGAAGTTTATTTTATTCAATACAGGTTTGTATCCGTAGTCTTTGTATTCTAATGCGCCTATTTTAGCAATAGCAACTCCAAGCAAGAACAAGGCTTGCTCCTTCGGGCTAAGTGAACATTTTTGCATATATTCCCTATAATCATCCAAATGATTATCCAATCTCATAGCACTTCCTCCTTTTTCTTCCTCTAAAACTTTTAAAAAAGTTAATAACTGATTTGTTTTTATGATGTATCTAACAAGGTCAGTATTAGAATTTTTATACTCCTCTACTATGTGATATTGTTTATTTTCAAAATATATACTCTTTGCACCAAGCACAAAGTCAGATATTAAGCTTTCATAAGCTATAGGATAGTTATTTAGTATATGAACGAATAAGTCAACTATTTTTCTTATATCAATTAGCTTTCCACCTGAAACTCTTGAAGGAACAAGAAAATATATATCTCCAAGCGAATTAAGTTTATATTCTTTTTCTAGAAATCCAAATATTTCTCCTATTATATTGAAATCTTCTATCACTTTTTCAATCCTCCCAATGGGCACATCTCTTACTATATTATAAACCTTAAATTGAGACCTTTCCTGTTCGTAAAATATGTAATTCAGATTAAAATAGTTTTTGTCAATAATTTGAATATAATTATTCAATTTATTTTTAAATTTCTGATATTCAAATAATTCAAAAAGGTTTTTGTTTATATCCTTTACTTCATTGCTCCAATGCTCCAAATGTTTAATACTAAATTCAACCTGTTTAATAAACTCAGGTATTACAAGGTAGTTTATCTTTCCTATTTTTCCAGAAAGTTCATTTAGAATGAAATTTTGTCCTTTTATGAGATTAACATAACAATCTCTACAAACCGCAAAATTACCATGCCAATTATCACTAAGCTTTTGAGAAAATCCTATTTTATCGTTTATATAAATTTTTAACTTTAACCTTTCAAAACTATCGTAGTATTCATCAACGTTCTTACCACACACATAGCATACTATTCTATTGCCTTTTTTAAGTTTTTCCTCTAAAATCTTCTTTTTTATTAAATTTAGGTATTCCTCATTTTCCCAAATTGGTTCACCATCTATTCTAATAGCATAAAATACGACATTTTTATAATTTTCTAAATCCTTCAGGCCCTCTCTTTTGTCATTTTTCAGTGAGTATATTTTTACTTTATTTTCATCCTCTTTCTCTTCCTCGTAAAAAATTCTAATAACCTCTTCAACTTTATCTTTTAAATCTCCATTTTCAAGCTCCTTGGCTAATGAAATCCAAAGTGAGTATTCCTCGCCTTCAATAAGTTTTTCTTTAAGTTTTTCTTTACCCTTAAAAACTACATAGAATTGATTTGACTTTCCAGTTAGCCCCAATTCTACAAAATTGTATTCTTTTTCCTTTCCTTTGCTATAATCTATAGATTTCATTTCAATTTTTCCTTCTCTCAGTATCAAAGTTAATTTCAATTATTAAGCCTTTATCCTTGGTTTTTGTATTCTCCTCTTTTATACTCTCTACATAGGATTTAATTATGTCTGTTCTTTTATCTAATTCGCCTACTTGTATTATCCCCCTTAACATGATCCTTGAAAATTTTATAGCATAATAATTAAAACCCTCAAGTTACCCCTATAATGTTATTCTTTCAAGCTTTTAGAACATCTATTACAAAATCCATAATTAACCAGCTTGGCTAAAAAGTTTTTTTAATATATTAGCGGATTTATTCCACCATCCAAAGACAATGCTATAAAATTTATATATATAAAATGGTAAACGGAACGTTAATTTGGTATTATTATATTTGCAAGAGACAAGTTTGGCTAATTTCCCGCTCAATTGGTTCTGACCAAGAAAATGAACTTATGATACTTGGAAAGCATATATTTGACATTTTTAAGAAAAGACATAAGTTAGGTTTAAAAGAGATAGTAATTGATAATAAAATAAAGTTAGATTATGTAAAAGATAAAATAATAGTAGAAGTTAAGAAAAGTTCAAAGTATTTACAGGCATCAAAAATGCAACTATGTTTTTATTTATATTATCACAAGAAGTATAAAAACCTTAGTTTATCTGGAAAGCTCGTTATACCAGAAGAAAATAAAATCATAGATATAGCTTTAGACGAAGATATAGAATCAGAAATAGAAAGTGCAATTTCTGATATACAAAATATTATAAATCAAGCCTTACCACCAAAACCTATAAAAATTCAATATTGTAGAAAATGTGCCTATAAAGATTTATGTTGGAGTTAGATGCGTAAAAGTTTATATATTTTCAGAAGTGGGAAAATATACAGAAAAGAAAATACTATATATTTTGAAAATGAAAAAGAAAAAAAGAGTTCTCCTGTAAATGCCATTTTAGATATCCATATTTTTGGAGAGGTAGATTTAAATAAGAGATTTTTAGAGTTTGCTACTAAAAATAAAATATGTATCCATTTTTACAATAGTTCTAAGTATTACATTGGCTCGTTTTATCCAAGAGAATTTTATAATTCTGGCTTTATTATTCTTGAGCAAGTTAAACATTATTTAGAACTTGAAAAAAGATTGTTTTTAGCGAAAAGTTTTGTGCTTGGCTCAATTTTAAATATTATGAAAAATCTTAGTGCTTATAATTTAAAGGATAAGGAAGAGGAAATTAAGGAGTTTTTGAAAAGTTTAGAAAATGCTAAGTCAATTGATGAAGTTAGGGCAATTGAAGGAAATGCAAAGAAAATATACTATCAGACATTCAATAATATTATTAAAAACGAAGATTTTAGAATGCATCAAAGAACTAAAAGACCTCCAGAGAATTCAATAAATGCACTTATAAGTTTTGGAAATAGTTTGATTTATACTACCACTTTAAGCCAAATATATAGAACATATTTAGATCCAAGAATAGGTTATTTACATGAAGCAAACTACAGAAGGTTTTCACTAAATTTAGATATATCAGAGATTTTTAAACCTATAGTAGTTGATAGGGTAATATTTTCACTGCTAAACAAAAGACAAATTAAATCTGAGCATTTTAGAAGTGAGTTAGAGGGTATATATTTAAATGAAGAAGGTATGAAAATTTTTATAAAAGCATTCAATGACAAACTTTCTACTACAATAAGGTACAAGAATTTAGGAAATGTTAGCTATAGAAGACTAATTAGGATTGAATGCTATAAGCTATATAAACATTTTATAGGAGAGGAGATTTATAAGCCTTTTGTAATAAAAGAATGATATGTTTGTAATTTTAGTTTATGATGTAGAAGAAAAAAGAGTTTATAAGGTTCACAAGATATGTAGTAAATATCTTACTTGGGTCCAAAATAGCGTTTTTGAAGGAGAAATAACAGAGGCTCAATTAAGAATATTAAAGGATGAATTAAAGGAAATTATTGATAAAACAAAGGACTCAGTAATAATTTATAAATTCAGGACCAAAGCTTATTTTGAAAGAGAAGATATTGGTATTAAAAAACCAAGTAGTGAAGACTACTTTATCTAATAAATCAACTTGACAAATTTTATTTTGACAAATTAAAAACAAAAATTTTTAATTATCAATAACTTATATGTTAAAAGTTTATAAAACTGTATATTTTCTTATAAATACAAAAATTTATGTTATTTTAAATTGTCATTTTAGGAACATTATTTTTTATTGATTTACAACAATTTAACATAGATAATTCCAACTGCTTAA
>JANXBH010000025.1 GCA_025060695.1 Caldifarciminota bacterium
ATTGAAACAAAAACATAGCCAATTTTGTAAAGGGCACATGGAAAGCGTTTTTATCGTCCCTATGAGGGATTGAAACTATGAGATCATACAAAAAATTGACAGCCAAAACGGTCCGTTTTTATCGTCCCTATGAGGGATTGAAACCCGTCTCCTCTATGCTTTTCTTTATGTCTTCCCTTTTTGTTTTTATCGTCCCTATGAGGGATTGAAACTATATTCCATATGCTATATTTACAAACAACTCTTTATTGTTTTTATCGTCCCTATGAGGGATTGAAACAAATACCCGATTGAAATTTTGAGATTTTCAACAATCACGTTTTTATCGTCCCTATGAGGGATTGAAACTTACTTGGACCACCCGGTTCTTCTAAATCAACAATTGTGTTTTTATCGTCCCTATGAGGGATTGAAACAAAGGAGGCAATAATCCAAGTGCTCAATTTACAATATTGTTTTTATCGTCCCTATGAGGGATTGAAACTCCACTCTGAAGAATTAATGGGGATACCTAGGATAGGTTTTTATCGTCCCTATGAGGGATTGAAACAGAATTGGCAACCCAACCCTTTCCGGCGTATTTGATGTTAGTTTTTATCGTCCCTATGAGGGATTGAAACAAATACGCATAATTTAGGTAGTTATAATGTTTACAGTTTTTATCGTCCCTATGAGGGATTGAAACTTTGGTGGGCTTAGATAAAAAAAGAATGGAGTTGAAGCAGTTTTTATCGTCCCTATGAGGGATTGAAACTGAGTCTTTGAGAATGTTTTTGAATGTATCTTATCGGGTTTTTATCGTCCCTATAAGGGATTGAAACTTCTGACGGAGTAAGGGAGTTGGAAGGCGTAAAATTGTTTTTATCGTCCCTATGAGGGATTGAAACTTTCATCGTATTTTTGCTTCAACTTTGCATATACACTATGTTTTTATCGTCCCTATAAGGGATTGAAACACATATTGTTGGAATTGTTGATTATTTGCAAATGTAGGTTTTTATCGTCCCTATAAGGGATTGAAACTGGTTTTAGCACTATTATGGATCTTAGCAAAGGAATAGGTTTTTATCGTCCCTATAAGGGATTGAAACTTGTATTTTCATTGAAATTTTTTCTGCATGCTTTTATTGTTTTTATCGTCCCTATGAGGGATTGAAACTTTTTTCTTTATCCACCTTTTTCATGGTTGCACCTCCGTTTTTATCGTCCCTATGAGGGATTGAAACATGTCAGGATGATTCCAGTTCCCACAATCCGAAATAATTTGTTTTTATCGTCCCTATAAGGGATTGAAACGTGCATTAGCTATAGAAGATGATATTTTGAATTATGAGTTTTTATCGTCCCTATAAGGGATTGAAACATTATTTAGTAATTTATGATAAAATTGGCAATGTAAAGTTTTTATCGTCCCTATAAGGGATTGAAACAGGTCTTGTTTTTTATTCTCTTTTTTGTCTTCTTGTTTGTTTTTATCGTCCCTATAAGGGATTGAAACCGCAACTCAAATGAACAACATCAATGACAAATTCATTTGTTTTTATCGTCCCTATAAGGGATTGAAACTTTCGTTCAGCGAAAAGTAATTGTTTGCATGGTGCATGTTTTTATCGTCCCTATAAGGGATTGAAACTATACTACTTCGCAAAATGATTTTACTAAATCTGGACGTTTTTATCGTCCCTATAAGGGATTGAAACTAAGGTGCTGGTATTTATTATCATTTTTGAGCAAAAGTGTTTTTATCGTCCCTATAAGGGATTGAAACAAAACATTTGAACAAGCTTATTGTCATTTAGAACAGTTTTTATCGTCCCTATAAGGGATTGAAACTTTCGTTCAGTGAGAAATGGTTGTTTGCATGGTGCATGTTTTTATCGTCCCTATAAGGGATTGAAACTCCTTTAGCCAAACAGTTGGCATTTTGGAATGTTGTAGGTTTTTATCGTCCCTATAAGGGATTGAAACTCTTTTCTAAACCACGGTCTGTAATATACATGCAATCGTTTTTATCGTCCCTATAAGGGATTGAAACCGTTTACAATAGCCAATAATGGATTAGAGATTGATGTTTTTATCGTCCCTATAAGGGATTGAAACTTAGCCAAAGCAATAAAATTAGTAGAATTTACATTCGTTTTTATCGTCCCTATAAGGGATTGAAACAAATATTACATTAATGAAAGCGATTTTGATAAATATGTTTTTATCGTCCCTATAAGGGATTGAAACTTGGGTGGCTGGAAAAAAGTAGAAGCAAATATAAGCCGTTTTTATCGTCCCTATAAGGGATTGAAACTCAAAATTTGGACTAGACAGAAATCGCCAACATCAGGAGGTTTTTATCGTCCCTATAAGGGATTGAAACTAGCACTAACACCCGTGAAGAGTGTTCGTTCGTTGTGTTTTTATCGTCCCTATAAGGGATTGAAACTAGGCGTGTAAGCGAGCTTGGGAGTGTCTGGGCTCAAAGTTTTTATCGTCCCTATAAGGGATTGAAACGAAATGATGAAGTAGTATACGAGACTAATTCATTACAGTTTTTATCGTCCCTATAAGGGATTGAAACTCTCGTGATTACCTCTAAAAATTCGTCTATGTTGTATTGTTTTTATCGTCCCTATAAGGGATTGAAACACTATAATTTCCTTCTCTTCCCCTTGGAATTTCAGGAGTTTTTATCGTCCCTATAAGGGATTGAAACATCGGTAAATTAACTATGTTGGGAGTGTTTGGTGACAGTTTTTATCGTCCCTATAAGGGATTGAAACAATGAAATTTTGGGGACACAAAATGCACAACAACAATGTTTTTA
>JANXBH010000026.1 GCA_025060695.1 Caldifarciminota bacterium
TGTTTTTATCGTCCCTATGAGGGATTGAAACCTTCCATAAGTCTTCTTTCTTTAGCACCTTGAATTGAGTTTTTATCGTCCCTATGAGGGATTGAAACTTTCTTGAGAAAGTTCCATGCTGCCAACAACCCAATCAGTTTTTATCGTCCCTATGAGGGATTGAAACGTCTTTTAGCATTGTAATAAATATCAATATTGAAGTGTTTTTATCGTCCCTATGAGGGATTGAAACTTCATTTTGCTTCTTGAGTTGCGCATTTTCTTTTTTGTGTTTTTATCGTCCCTATGAGGGATTGAAACCATCACCGTTTCTAAAAATTGTAAACTGCGCTCTTGTTTTTATCGTCCCTATGAGGGATTGAAACAAGTGACGGGACCGTTTTGGAGTCTTTGGATTACGCGTGTTTTTATCGTCCCTATGAGGGATTGAAACTATCTAAGCCAGTAATTGATTATGAATTCAAAATAAAGTTTTTATCGTCCCTATGAGGGATTGAAACAAATTGACGAAATGTTAGAAAAGATTTTAAGGCATTTGGTTTTTATCGTCCCTATGAGGGATTGAAACCAATATTCAGGAATGATGAAGTAGTATACGAGACTAATTCGTTTTTATCGTCCCTATGAGGGATTGAAACTATGGATAGCTAATATTTGTTGTTATGCTTTTTTGAAGTTTTTATCGTCCCTATGAGGGATTGAAACGGTTCCCGGGAGTTCCTAGGGCTTCTGCTCCGAATTGTTTTTATCGTCCCTATGAGGGATTGAAACATTCCTTTCATCCCTTTTTCCCTCCTTTAAAAAAAAGTTTTTATCGTCCCTATGAGGGATTGAAACAAGATTAGCTTTGATATTCACGGTTCAGAAGAGGAATTGTTTTTATCGTCCCTATGAGGGATTGAAACTAAAATTGGTAAATATGCTTGGGTTAAACATAGAAAAGTTTTTATCGTCCCTATGAGGGATTGAAACATTGGGGGGGTTCTTTTCCCGGGTTCCCCACCCGGAGTTTTTATCGTCCCTATGAGGGATTGAAACGAATTTTCAATGGTTCGGGGGGATAAATTTTTTAGCTGTTTTTATCGTCCCTATGAGGGATTGAAACCGAAGAATATGCTAAAAAAGAAAATGAACAAAACAATGAGTTTTTATCGTCCCTATGAGGGATTGAAACTATCATCAATGCCACAATTGATATTGACTGTTTTAAAGTTTTTATCGTCCCTATGAGGGATTGAAACCGATAAGCCAAAAATCATTAATTTAATACCATTTAGTGTTTTTATCGTCCCTATGAGGGATTGAAACCCAATATACTGATAGAATTTTTCTCGGCGAGCAGGAAGGTTTTTATCGTCCCTATGAGGGATTGAAACCCCATTCAGTCTGCGTTATGGGTAAATAAATGAGTTTTTATCGTCCCTATGAGGGATTGAAACATTGATGATGAGACTTTGACAAGGCTTGTAGTATTATGTTTTTATCGTCCCTATGAGGGATTGAAACATGTGAGATAGGACAAACGGACTATCACTTCGTTGTTATTGTTTTTATCGTCCCTATGAGGGATTGAAACATTTGCTCCCGAAAGGTAAGTCCTTTAACTCGTGCGTTTTTATCGTCCCTATGAGGGATTGAAACTATTCACTTTCATTATTTTCATACAATTCGCTATATAAGTTTTTATCGTCCCTATGAGGGATTGAAACTTATTACAGCCTTTCCTTTTTCTGCAATCTCTTTTAGTTTTTATCGTCCCTATGAGGGATTGAAACCTGGACCATTTTGTATCTTTTGTAAAACCCTAGACCATTGTTTTTATCGTCCCTATGAGGGATTGAAACCTTCCATAAGTCTTCTTTCTTTAGCACCTTGAATTGAGTTTTTATC
>JANXBH010000027.1 GCA_025060695.1 Caldifarciminota bacterium
CTGTATGGATGTTAGTTAAAGGTTAAAGGGGACGAAAAAAGGCACGGGTTTTTATCGTCCCTATGAGGGATTGAAACCCTTTCCGGCGTGTTTGTGGTCAAGAAGGGTAATTGTTTTTATCGTCCCTATGAGGGATTGAAACAAGAAAAATTCGTTTTCTGATTTTTCTATTATGAGTCTTGGTTTTTATCGTCCCTATGAGGGATTGAAACTTCTTCTAAATACCACATACCCCAAAAATCTTTCTTGAGTGTTTTTATCGTCCCTATGAGGGATTGAAACTACATCGAGACAGACAATAGTTATACATCGAGACAGACAAGTTTTTATCGTCCCTATGAGGGATTGAAACCGACATTGAATATACCTCTGCGACAGCAGAGGGAGTGCGTTTTTATCGTCCCTATGAGGGATTGAAACTCAAGTTCTTGAAATTAAAAGATTTGGAGATGCATATTGTTTTTATCGTCCCTATGAGGGATTGAAACCAAAGGGCGCTATAAAATAACAAAAAATGCTAATATGTTTTTATCGTCCCTATGAGGGATTGAAACGCAGAAATCATATTTCTACCGGGCAACACAAGGACGGGTTTTTATCGTCCCTATGAGGGATTGAAACAGCCTGCAGTAGTCATAACTCTAATGACAAACTGTCTTGTTTTTATCGTCCCTATGAGGGATTGAAACGCTCGTTTCATTTTTTTACCTCCTTTTTTATTTGCGCGTTTTTATCGTCCCTATGAGAGATTGAAACTCCAAGTAATGAATATGCTTGCAAAATATGGGGATGAGTTTTTATCGTCCCTATGAGGGATTGAAACATCAACAATCTTTCCATTTCAATTTTTCTACGCAAATGTTTTTATCGTCCCTATGAGGGATTGAAACTTTCAATGCTATCGCTAATAACATCAAATACTAATGTTTTTATCGTCCCTATGAGGGATTGAAACTCAATTGCAATGTTCAAATTAACATTGCCAATTTTTAGTTTTTATCGTCCCTATGAGGGATTGAAACTTCTGTTTTTCTAATTGTTCTTGAATTTTTCTTCTAAGTTTTTATCGTCCCTATGAGGGATTGAAACAAAAAGCCATATGCTTGTGTTGTGCTCTTGGGATATAGTTTTTATCGTCCCTATGAGGGATTGAAACCCACATTTCCCAACGAGAATTCTTTCTATATGTATTTGTTTTTATCGTCCCTATGAGGGATTGAAACAAAAGCTTCTTTCTCTAGACATGCTATCATTTACAAGCGTTTTTATCGTCCCTATGAGGGATTGAAACGAAGACATGAAAGAAACAAAAAGAGAATATCCATTAGTTTTTATCGTCCCTATGAGGGATTGAAACTGAAAAGAGAGGTGGAGGAGTCTTTCTCAATAACGATTGTTTTTATCGTCCCTATGAGGGATTGAAACCAGCCCAAATTTAGACTTTGTCCAACCCACCAATTTTTTAGAGTTTTTATCGTCCCTATGAGGGATTGAAACATTTTGAATCTTGATGATGGTCAAATGCTATTGGAAAGTTTTTATCGTCCCTATGAGGGATTGAAACTTAAAATTATTTTTCATGATTTTCGCCAGCTTTTATGGTTTTTATCGTCCCTATGAGGGATTGAAACTTATTATAATCATTGCTATTTTTTAAGACTCATGTTGGTTTTTATCGTCCCTATGAGGGATTGAAACAGCTATACTTCATAGAGAGCTAATTTTCTCTATCACAAGAAATTTTT
>JANXBH010000028.1 GCA_025060695.1 Caldifarciminota bacterium
GTTTTTATCGTCCCTATGAGGGATTGAAACCATCTGCCAATATATTTTTATTTTCCTCAAGAAATTGTTTTTATCGTCCCTATAAGGGATTGAAACTAAGTGATATATGCGGATTTGCTAGAATGATTGTTGCTTGTTTTTATCGTCCCTATAAGGGATTGAAACAAATTTGGAGCAGACAAAAATCCCAACCAAAAGAAGGTTTTTATCGTCCCTATAAGGGATTGAAACCTTTTCTTTTTTCTTTTCTTGTTCTTGTTTTTATTTTGTTTTTATCGTCCCTATAAGGGATTGAAACTTAAAAAATTATATAGAACATGTAGCTATGAATAAAGGTTTTTATCGTCCCTATGAGGGATTGAAACTTTCATCGGATAAAGCACGTGCTTCTGAACTAGACAGTTTTTATCGTCCCTATGAGGGATTGAAACCTCTTTCCCTTTCATCTTTCATCTTTTCTTCCATTTTGTTTTTATCGTCCCTATAAGGGATTGAAACTCACATATCTTCTGCAAAAAGCGAACTGGGGGGGTAGTTTTTATCGTCCCTATGAGGGATTGAAACAATTTGGGCTGTAAAATTTTGGACTGGATGAGAAGGAGGTTTTTATCGTCCCTATAAGGGATTGAAACTTGTAATCCTTATACAATGAATTTTCATTAAAATATTGTTTTTATCGTCCCTATAAGGGATTGAAACGAAGATGAAAATGAAATAAATGAAGATGAAATAGATGTTTTTATCGTCCCTATAAGGGATTGAAACTCGGCAAATATACATGAGAAAATAGTAAAACCATTGCTTGTTTTTATCGTCCCTATAAGGGATTGAAACTTGTCTCTAGTAATTCAAGCGCCCTTTGTAATCCATAGGTTTTTATCGTCCCTATAAGGGATTGAAACTCGTTTAGCTAAAACGCATGGTAAGGATTGGTATAAGGTTTTTATCGTCCCTATAAGGGATTGAAACATCATTTCAAATGTTCTTGTTATCCCATACAAAACATGTTTTTATCGTCCCTATAAGGGATTGAAACTTAGTTCATATATTCCATATATAATGTTTGTGATACTTTGTTTTTATCGTCCCTATAAGGGATTGAAACATGACCCAGAAAAGCAGACCTATTGCTAATATTATTGGTTTTTATCGTCCCTATAAGGGATTGAAACACATTATTTCAATTTTAAAAAGCTCATATGATTTTTCAATGTTTTTATCGTCCCTATAAGGGATTGAAACTTTTAGCATCTTTTTTGTATTTTTGTATCATTTCATAAGTTTTTATCGTCCCTATAAGGGATTGAAACTAGTGAAAGTCGGAAAGATTGTATTTTTCTTGTATTTTTTGGGTTTTTATCGTCCCTATGAGGGATTGAAACACAGTGTCTAAATTTGGGCTTTAAAATTTTGGACAAGTTTTTATCGTCCCTATAAGGGATTGAAACATTTGACAAATTGGTGTGCTTTAAAATTTTGAAACAGTTTTTATCGTCCCTATGAGGGATTGAAACAGCTCATAGTGTGGGCACCTCAGTGGGAGGTGGCAGTAAACAGGATGAAGGCAGCGCTGGAGACCTACGAAATAACTGGTATAAAGACCAC
>JANXBH010000029.1 GCA_025060695.1 Caldifarciminota bacterium
GAATAAGTGTGTTTCAATCCCTCATAGGGACGATAAAAACTTGGAAGGGTAATAGAGAAAATAGTGAGAGAATATCAAAGCAGTTTCAATCCCTCATAGGGACGATAAAAACGATAAAATTGAATTTATATAAGCTTTAATTCTTTTGTTTCAATCCCTCATAGGGACGATAAAAACATAATTCTAGCCCTTTTCCATAAAAGCCTTTATAAATGTTTCAATCCCTCATAGGGACGATAAAAACGATTATAACATTATTAAAGATACATCACAAAATAAAAGTTTCAATCCCTCATAGGGACGATAAAAACATTTTTGTGATAATATCAAACATGTGCCTTTTTAAACCAGTTTCAATCCCTCATAGGGACGATAAAAACGCTTTTTGGTATTTTTGTATATCATGACTTCTAGAAAGTTTCAATCCCTCATAGGGACGATAAAAACGCTAACAAACCCAAAAATATCGCTACTAGTTCATTTATGTTTCAATCCCTCATAGGGACGATAAAAACAGTCGGCTTCTAAGAAATTTCCTTTTCTCTCTATTGGTTTCAATCCCTCATAGGGACGATAAAAACGAAAAGATAGAATTAACGTAGACAATCCACCAGATGAAAGTTTCAATCCCTCATAGGGACGATAAAAACCAATAGATAGAAGAATTGTTGAGGAAGTAGGGAACGAAATGTTTCAATCCCTCATAGGGACGATAAAAACCTAAGTAATACTTTTTTTATCATATATCATTGCAACCAGTTTCAATCCCTCATAGGGACGATAAAAACTCATATTCTTACCTCCTCCTTTTTAGAAGCCATATATGTTTCAATCCCTCATAGGGACGATAAAAACACCAAATGAGATTATTGTATCTAATGGATGTCCATCGTTTCAATCCCTCATAGGGACGATAAAAACGCCCAATTAAAGAAAAATTTCTTTGGGCTCTGGGAAGGTTTCAATCCCTCATAGGGACGATAAAAACTAGTGCTAGCATAACCAGGATATTCATTAGGATGAATGTTTCAATCCCTCATAGGGACGATAAAAACATGGGATATTTAGTGCCAGCAAGTGAAATGTTTGGTGGTTTCAATCCCTCATAGGGACGATAAAAACAGAAAGCAAGTTGTTTGGCAACAAGAAAGTGGCTATTGTTTCAATCCCTCATAGGGACGATAAAAACGGGGATAGCGGACCGAAACAAAACAACATAATACCAAGTTTCAATCCCTCATAGGGACGATAAAAACTATTTCTATTCGCCAATGCAAAAAGTTCTCTACAAAGGTTTCAATCCCTCATAGGGACGATAAAAACGAAAAAGAAAGAATAGAGCAAATACCAATTCTAGAAAAGTTTCAATCCCTCATAGGGACGATAAAAACGAACATTTGCATATATTGATTGTGGAGCGTGCGTGATAGTTTCAATCCCTCATAGGGACGATAAAAACGAAATCCCAAATCCAACCCCTGCCATAAAAACCAGTTTCAATCCCTCATAGGGACGATAAAAACTTTTTCTATATCCAAACCAAGCATATTTACCAATTTTAGTTTCAATCCCTCATAGGGACGATAAA